>NZ_JAPCKL010000004.1:102558-185019 GCF_025942345.1 Pseudoalteromonas sp. A3 | reverse complement strand
GTATCGGCGATTAGCGCAGTTTGGTAGCGCACTTGGTTTGGGTCCAAGGGGTCGCAGGTTCAAATCCTGCATCGCCGACCACTTTCTCATAAGTAGTCTTAAATTCAACATTTAAGTATTCAACACGATTATCGGCGATTAGCGCAGTTTGGTAGCGCACTTGGTTTGGGTCCAAGGGGTCGCAGGTTCAAATCCTGCATCGCCGACCACTTTCTTAACCTTAAAGAAAGTAAACGAGTAATCACTCAACAATAACTTCTATTTACTTCCTACTAAAATATCGCTTTAACGTACCAGTTAGTCTGTTTTTTACGCAGTTGGTCTCGATCGTAGCTAAACTAGTCCAAATAATTGCCCCCTACACTCGACTATCATAATTATTAGGTTATAATGCCGCGTCTATTGTTTAACATAGTGCCCGAAGGGCAGAGCAGCAATGGGATCTCATGGTAGTGACGGATGCTTTTTAGTGAAAAATCGCTTTAAAATTTATCAAGACTCATGAAGATTACTTTGTTTGTAAGGAAGGCGAACAGTCGCCAAAATTGAATATTGAGGTAAATCATGCAAGTTTCTGTTGAGACGACTCAAGGCCTTGAGCGCCGTCTGACCATCACCGTTCCTGCAGAGAACGTTGAGACCGAAGTAAAAAAACGCTTACAACAACTGTCAAAAACGCAGCGTATCGATGGCTTCCGTGCTGGTAAAGTACCAGTTTCAGTAATTAACAAGCGTTTTGGACCTGCGGTTCGTCAAGAAGTAGCTGGCGAAGTAATGCAGCGTAACTACATTGAAGCAATTGTTGCTGAAAAAATTAACCCTGCTGGCGCACCATCATTTGCACCTAAATCACTTGAAGCAGGTAAAGATTTAGAGTTTACAGCAACGTTTGAAGTATACCCTGAAGTTGAAGTTCAAGGTTTAGACAAAATTGCAGTAGAAAAACCAGCAGTAACAGTAACTGACGAAGATTTAGCAAACATGCTAGAAACACTTCGTAAGCAACACGCTTCTTGGGCTGATGTTGACGCAGCTGCTGGCGAAAACGACCGTGTAACAGTTGATTTCGTAGGTACTATCGACGGTGAAGAGTTTGAAGGCGGCAAAGCTGAAGACTTCCCACTTGAGCTTGGCCAAGGTCGTATGATCCCAGGTTTTGAAGACAACATCGTTGGTAAAAAAGCAGGCGAAGAAGTAGTTGCTGATGTAACTTTCCCTGAAGATTACCACGCTGAAAACCTGAAAGGTAAAGCGGCTCAATTCACTATCACAGTGAAAAAAGTTGAAGCGCAAGAGCTACCTGAATTAAGCGAAGAGTTTGCAACTAAGTTCGGTGTTACCGAAGGCGGCGTAGACGCGCTTAAAGAAGAAGTTAAAAAGAACATGACACGTGAGCTAGACCAAGCGGTTAAAGCTAACGTGAAAGACCAAGCGATTAAAGGTCTTTTAGAAAACAACGAAATCGAAGTGCCTAAAGCACTTATTGATCAAGAAGTTGACGCATTACGTCAGCAAGCAGCTCAACGTTTTGGTGGCGACGCTAAAAACATGCCTGAGCTTCCAGCTGAATTGTTCCACGAGCAAGCTGTAACTCGCGTTAAAACTGGCCTATTACTAGGTGAAGTGATCAAAGCAAACGATATCAAAGTTGATGATGAAAAAGTTGAAGCATTAATTGCTACAGTTGCATCTGCTTACGAAGATCCAACTGAAGTAGTAGAATACTACAAAGCAAATGATCAACTTATGCAGCAAATGCGTAATGTTGCAATGGAAGAGCAAGCTGTTGAAGCTATTTTAGCTAAAGCAAACGTGTCTGACGTTGAAAAAGCATTTGATGACATCATGAATCCTCAGCAAGGTGCTTAATAAGTCATTGACTTAAGCGCTCGCTAACGATTAAATGGCTCGTGTTACTCTGTTTATGCAGTGTGCCCGGGCCATTTTAGTTTGTGCCCCATAATTTGCGAAAAATGATAACTATGCTTCCTTTAGTAAGAAAAAGCATAAGCGCATAAGGAATTAAAAAAGTATGAACACTGGTATGACAGATCCCCTAAATGCATTAGTCCCTATGGTTGTTGAACAAACAGCTAAAGGTGAGCGCTCGTATGACATTTATTCGCGTCTATTAAAAGAGCGAATTATCTTTTTAACGGGCCAAGTTGAAGACAACATGGCAAACCTAATTTTAGCGCAAATGCTATTTTTAGAATCAGAGAACCCTGAAAAAGATATCTTTTTATATATTAATTCACCAGGTGGTTCGGTAACCGCTGGTATGGCAATTTACGATACAATGAACTTCATCAAACCAGATGTAAGTACTATTTGTGTTGGCCAAGCGGCAAGCATGGGCGCATTTTTGCTTACTGCTGGCGCTAAAGGTAAGCGTTTTTGTTTACCAAACTCACGTGTAATGATTCACCAACCGTTAGGTGGTTTCCAAGGTCAAGCATCTGACTTTGAAATACACGCAAAAGAAATTCTGTCTATTAAAGACAAACTTAACCGCTTAATGGCAGAGCATACAGGCCAGCCATTAGATGTTATTTCACGCGATACTGACCGTGATAACTTTATGAGTGCATCACAAGCTGTAGATTACGGCCTGGTTGACTCAGTGTTTACAAATCGCGAAAGCAAGTAAGCGTGTAGGCAAGCAAATAATTGCTTGCCACTTTGAGTTACTATGCGAAAACCAGTAAATTTTGGTATAGTTAAAAGCGAATTTGAAATAGTTGCCAACCTTATTTGGCAGCCAACGTATAAAAGAGGTAGCTGAATGTCTGACACTCCTACAGACGGCGACAAAAGTAATAAATTGTTATACTGCTCTTTTTGTGGCAAAAGCCAACACGAAGTGCGTAAATTAATTGCAGGTCCTTCAGTATACATTTGTGATGAATGTGTAGAGCTGTGTAACGATATTATCAGGGAAGAAATCAAAGACATTGCTCCTAAGCATAATTCGTCTGATAAACTACCTGTGCCAAAAGAAATTCGTAATCACTTAGATGACTACGTAATTGGTCAAGACCATGCTAAAAAAGTATTGTCTGTAGCGGTATACAATCACTACAAGCGCCTACGCAACCAATCTACAAAGCAAGAAGTAGAACTAGGTAAAAGTAACATTTTGCTTATTGGCCCTACAGGTAGTGGTAAAACATTACTGGCAGAAACACTTGCGCGTTTACTTGATGTACCGTTTACTATGGCAGATGCAACTACACTAACCGAAGCCGGTTATGTAGGTGAAGATGTAGAAAACATCATTCAAAAACTGCTACAAAAATGTGACTACGACGTAGAAAAAGCGCAACGTGGTATTGTTTACATTGATGAAATTGACAAAATTTCACGTAAATCAGATAACCCATCTATTACACGCGACGTGTCGGGTGAGGGCGTACAACAAGCGCTGCTTAAACTAATTGAAGGCACGGTTGCCTCAGTACCACCACAAGGTGGTCGTAAGCACCCGCAGCAAGAGTTTTTACAGGTTGATACCTCTAAGATTTTATTTATCTGTGGTGGTGCCTTTGCAGGCCTAGATAAAGTAATCGAACAGCGTAGCCATAAAAATACCGGAATTGGCTTTGGTGTTAACGTTAAAGAGTCAGCGTCGAGCCGCTCTTTAAGCGAAACATTTAAAGACGTAGAGCCAGAAGATTTAGTTAAGTACGGCTTAATTCCTGAGTTTATTGGTCGTTTACCTGTTGTTGCTACATTAACTGAGCTTGATGAAGCGGCACTTGTACAAATATTAAGTGAACCTAAAAACGCCATTACTAAACAGTTCTCTGTATTGTTTGGTATGGAAGACGTTGAATTAGAGTTCCGTGATGATGCACTAAGCGCTATTGCTCACAAAGCAATGGAGCGTAAAACAGGTGCTCGCGGACTTCGCTCAATTGTTGAAGGCGTACTGCTTGATACTATGTATGAGCTGCCATCAATGGATGATGTAAGCAAAGTGGTTATAGATGAAACCGTGATTAAAGGTGAATCTGACCCAATCTTGATCTATGAAAACAATAATCAAGATAAAGCTGCATCAGAGTAGTTTTTAAGCTATTTGTATAAAAAAGGAGCCTTAGGCTCCTTTTTTTATAATTAATTTGAACGAGTTGGGGAAAATTGTTGAACTTTAATTAGATTATCCCCATATACTTGAGTAATCTTTTAAATAAATGAAGTGCGAAGAGAAACTATAATGACGCTTGAGAGAACCGATCGAGTCGAAATCCCAGTGTTAGCACTGCGCGATGTTGTGGTATATCCGCACATGGTGATCCCGCTTTTTGTAGGCCGTGAAAAATCAATAAAATGCCTCGAAGCGGCAATGGATAAAGACAAACAAATTTTCTTGGTTGCACAAAAAGATGCAACTGTAGACGAACCTGAGCAAGACGATATTTACCGTATCGGTACTATTGCTACTGTACTTCAGTTATTAAAGTTACCAGACGGTACAGTTAAAGTTTTAGTTGAAGGTACGCAGCGCGCACAAATTGAAGAATTTGTAGATAACGATGAGTTTTTTGTAGCGAATGCTCAGTTCATCGAATCTGATTCAGTGGATGAGCAAGAACAAGATATTTTCATCCGCAGCGCTGTTAGCCAGTTTGAAGGCTATGTAAAACTTAATAAAAAAATTCCACCTGAGGTATTAACCTCTGTTTCAGGTATTGATGAGCCAGCACGCCTTGCCGATACAATGGCAGCGCATATGCCATTAAAAGTGCCTGAAAAACAAAAAGTGTTAGAGATTTCAAGCGTTACAGAGCGCTTAGAATACCTAATGGCACTGATGGAAGGTGAAATAGACTTATTGCAAGTTGAGAAAAAAATTCGTACCCGCGTGAAAAAGCAGATGGAAAAGTCTCAGCGCGAGTACTACCTCAACGAGCAAATGAAAGCCATTCAAAAAGAACTTGGTGAGCTTGATGATGTACCTGACGAATTTGAAGCGCTTAAAAAGCGTATTGAAGAATCAGGTATGCCAGAAGAAGCGAAAGAAAAAGCATCAGCTGAGCTTAATAAGCTTAAAATGATGTCGCCAATGTCTGCAGAGGCCACTGTAGTGCGTTCATACATTGATACGTTAATTAACGTACCATGGAAAAAGCGCTCTAAAGTGAAAAAAGACTTAGCAGGCGCGCAAAAAATTCTTGATAGCGATCACCATGGCTTAGATAAAGTTAAAGAACGCATAATTGAATACCTCGCGGTGCAACAACGTACCAATAAGCTTAAAGGGCCTATTTTATGTTTAGTAGGACCACCGGGTGTAGGTAAAACGTCATTAGGGCAGTCTATTGCACGCTCTACGGGTCGTAAATATGTTCGTATGGCATTAGGTGGCGTACGCGACGAAGCTGAAATTCGTGGTCATCGTCGTACTTACATTGGCTCTATGCCAGGTAAGCTGATTCAAAACATGACAAAAGTGGGCGTTAAAAACCCATTATTCTTGTTAGATGAAATCGACAAAATGTCATCAGATATGCGCGGCGACCCAGCTTCAGCACTATTAGAGGTGCTCGATCCGGAGCAAAACAGCCACTTTGCTGATCACTACTTAGAAGTTGATTACGATTTATCGGATGTAATGTTTGTAGCAACATCAAACAGCTTTAATATCCCTGGTCCATTATTGGACAGAATGGAAGTTATTCGCTTATCGGGTTACACCGAAGATGAAAAGCTAAACATTGCAAAAGAGCACTTAATTACTAAGCAAGTTAAACGCAATGGTTTAAAACCTTCTGAGCTAGTAATAGAAGACAGTGCAATTATTGGCATTATTCGTTACTACACGCGTGAAGCGGGCGTACGTAATTTAGAGCGCGAAGTATCTAAACTTTGTCGTAAAGCCGTTAAAAATATCTTACTTGATAAAGAGACTGAAACAGTCACTATCAATCAAGATAACCTAGAAGAGTTTTTAGGTGTACAGCGCTACGACTACGGTAAAGCTGAAGACGGCGATCGCATTGGTCAGGTAACAGGCTTGGCGTGGACCGAAGTAGGCGGCGATTTACTGACCATTGAATGTGCGGCTGTGCCAGGTAAAGGCAAGCTAAGCTACACAGGCTCACTGGGCGATGTAATGCAAGAGTCGATACAAGCGGCCATGACGGTGGTTCGTAATCGTGCTGATACGTTCCGTATTAATAACGATTTTTACGAAAAACGCGACATTCATGTGCATGTACCAGAGGGCGCGACCCCTAAAGATGGCCCAAGCGCCGGTGCAGCAATGGTAACGGGTTTAGTATCGAGCTTAACAGGTAACCCCGTTAAAGCCGATGTAGCAATGACAGGTGAAATAACACTGCGCGGTGAAGTACTGCCTATTGGTGGTTTAAAAGAGAAACTACTTGCTGCACACCGTGGTGGAATTAAAACAGTCATCATTCCTAAAATTAACGAACGTGACTTAAAAGAGATCCCAGATAACGTACTGGCAGGCTTAGATGTTCACCCAGTTACGTGGATTGATGAAGTATTAAAGTTAGCTTTAGTGCATCCTGTTGAGAGTTTTTCAGTCGAAACACCGAAAAACCAATAAAAAACCCAAAAAAAGTGCTTTAAAGGGCTTTTCAAATCTAATCGGTATGATAAGTTAAGCACTGGTTTTCGAGCCTAGCCCTTATGGGGCCTAGGCTTAAGAAAAATATAATCATGTGAGCATTAAAAGTTTGCTCTAAAATTTTCAAAAAAGTGATGTTAGTTTAAAAACAATCGCTCTTGATAATAACAATGAAAGAGGATGATATTGTGAATAAATCTCAATTAATCGATCAAATCGCAGCTGACGCTGACATTTCTAAAGCGGCTGCAGGTCGTGCACTAGATTCATTCATCGAGTCTGTATCTGGAGCGCTTAAAGATGGCGATTCAGTTGCACTTGTAGGTTTTGGTACTTTCTCAGTACGCGAGCGTGCTGCTCGTTCAGGCCGTAACCCACAAACTGGTGAAACTATCCAAATCGCTGCGGCAAATATTCCTTCTTTCAAAGCCGGTAAAGCGCTGAAAGACGCAGTAAACTAATCACTGTTTAAATACAGATTAGTTATGGCGAGTGTATATAAACTTAATTATCCTAATCGATGAATTAAGTAACTTCACCGCCAGTTACTTCAAGTGAAAAAGCGTATCTGGTAAGATACGCTTTTTTTACATATGACAAGGTAAAATACCTTGATCAATAAGAGATAAACAAATGCTTGAGAAAATCAGAGAGGGCTCACAGGGTCCTGTAGCCAAAATAATTTTAGGCGCGGTGATTTTATCTTTTGCCTTAGCAGGGATCGGTAGTTACTTAGGTCAAACCCCAGAACAACCCGTTGCTGAAGTAAATGGAATTAAAATTAGCCAAACCGAATTTAATCGTGCTTATCAAAACGAACGTAGCCGTTTAGAGCAACAATTTGGCGAATACTTTGCACAAATCAGTGCAGATCCAAATTACATGGCGCAAATTCGTCAAGGTGTAATTGACCGCTTAGTACAACAAGAATTGCAATCACAATTAGCGGCAGATTTAGGCCTTCGCGTAAGCGACGACAGCGTACGTAAAACAATTTTAGAACTACCGTACTTTCAAATTGGTGAAAAATTTAATAACGACCGTTACCTACAAGTAATTCGTCAAATGAACTTTCAACCAGATGCTTTTCGTGAGTACTTACGTAAAGACATGACTCGCAGCCAATTAGTGTCAGCGGTTGCTGGTACTGAGTTTGCACTTGAAAACGAGCTTAAACGCGCTGCAGCCCTACAGCAGCAAACGCGTAGCATAGACTACCTTGTGTTAAGCAAAGAAGCGTTACAAGCAAACGTAGACGTATCTGAGCAAGAAATTGCTGATTACTACGAGCTAAACGCATCACAATTTTTATCGCCAGAGCGTGTATCGGTTGATTACATTGAGCTTAAAGCACAAGATATCACCGTAGAGTCGGTAACAGAAGACGACGTAAAAGCGTATTATGAGCAAAATAAAGCACAATACATCGAGCCTGAAAAACGCCGTGTATCGCACATATTAATTGATAACAGCGAAGATGATGATGCCGCGCTTGAAAAAGCCAACGCATTACATGAGCAGTTAGAGCAAGGTGCTGATTTTGCACAGCTTGCAGAGTCATCATCTGATGATGTTGTGAGTGGCGAAATGGGCGGCGACCTAGAGTGGATTGAACGCGATGTAATGGACCCTGCTTTTGAAGATGCTGCATTTGCGCTTCAAAACAAAGGTGATATTTCAGAAGTTGTAGCGTCAGAGTTTGGTTATCACATCATTAAACTTACTGACTTACAGTCAGAGCAAGTAAAAGCGTATGACGACGTAAAAGCCGACTTACGTGCAGAGCTTGAGCAAACTGAAAAAGTAGATGCGTTTTACGAAAAGCAAACAGAAATGGGTGCCTTAGCATTTGAAATTTCTGACCGTTTAGACGATGCAGCAGAAGTGGCAGACGTTGAAGTTAAAACCACGCCACTTGTTGCACGTAATGCATTGCCAGAGCCACTTAATACGCCTGCGGTAATTTCACAGTTGTTCTCAGTAGAATTACTTGAAGATAAAGTAAACTCAGAAGTGATTGAGCTAGGTGATGAGCACGTTATTGTAGTACGTGTAAATAAATACGAGCCATCTGCAACTAAACCGCTTGCGCAAGTGAGTGAGCAAATCAAAACACGTTTAGTTAATGAAAAAGCATCAACACTTGCTAAAGAAAAAGCACGTGAGTTATTTGCACAAGTCCAAGCAGGTAAAACGCTAAGCGATGTGGCCAGTGAGCAAAACCTAACGGTACGTGAAGAAGCGAGCTTAACGCGTCAAAGCTACACGGTTTCGCCTGCTATTGTAACGCAAGCGTTTAAAATGCCTCGTCCTAATGATGCACCAAGCACAGATGTGGTTGATTTAAACAACGGCGATGCGGCAATTGTTGCACTTAAATCGGTAAGCGATGCGCAAGTAACCGCAAATATCGACCCGCAAGTACAGCAAAACATTACTATGGCGCAAGCTAACAAAAACTACTTAGCGTTTATTGAGTCTTTAAAGGCTAAAGCTGAGCTAAATCTACCTGTGGTAGAGCAAGCAGCAGAATAATCGCGATACATTAAAAAAGGCGCGTTACTTTATAAGTAACGCGCCTTTTTTATAACTTCAATGTGCTTAGTAAAATGATTAGGCAGTATTGTTTTATAAATATAAGCTTAGAATTAACAGCATATTAGGCGCTGTGTTACTTTTGATTGCGGATTTTGAAACACCTCTTCGGTACGCCCATATTCTACTACCTCACCTTTTTCAAGCACCACTAGTTGATCGCTGATATGGCGCACTAAACTTAAATGGTGCGTAATGAGTACATAAGTTAAACCGGTTTCTTTTTGCAGCTTAAGTAATAAGTTAACTGTTTGCGCACGAACGGAGGGATCTAAAGCCGACAGCGCTTCATCAAGCACCACCACTTTAGGGTCTAAAATGAGCGCCCGCGCCAACGCTACACGCTGCAATTGGCCTACACTAAACATGTGAGGGTAATAATGTTGATGATCGATTAGCAGCCCCACTTTAGAAAGCGTGGCATCTATTTTTTCTTGGCGAGCCAGTTGGTCTGAATCGGTATTATACTGCAAGCAATCATCTAGCATATCACCTATGGTGAGACCCGGATTGAGCGAGGCAGCGGAGTCTTGGAATATCATGCGGATATGTCGACATTGATCATCGCGCACGCCGTCATCTTCAATAATGTTACTTTCTAATAAAATTTGCCCACTGTCAGCGCTATCGGCCCCTGCGAGTAATTTAGCGAGTGTACTTTTACCCGCACCGGTTTCACCGATTACTGCGATTGTTTCGCCTTTGCCCACACAAAAAGAGATATTTTTTAGTACCTCAAATTTTTTGCGGCTAAATAAACCAGCACGTATGTTAAAGGTTTTACAAAGCGCTTGTACTTTTAATACCGGTTGCATTACTTCATCTCCTTAATAAGCGGAAAATGACACGCATAGCTGTGCCCATGGTGCTTAGTAAGTGCAGGGGTAATTACACATTCTTTTTGTGCTTGAGGGCAGCGTGGGCCTAATCGGCAACCTATAGGTAAATGTTGCAAAGTAGGGATAGTGCCTTTAAGTGCATAAAAGGGTTCTTTGTGTGCTAAGCCTTGCTCATAATTGGGTAAGCTTTTTAATAACGCTTGCGTGTAAGGGTGGCGAGGCTGGCGAAAAATACGTTGCGTTGGGCCGGCTTCAACCATTTGCCCACAATATAAAACATGAATACCGTGCGACCAGTCGGCTATTTCTTCAAGCTCATGAGAAATCATCAAAATAGACATATTTTTTAATTGATTTAAGCTTTTTAGCAACCTAAATACCTGTGCACGAGTGGTGCTTTCAAGCGCTGTAGTCGGCTCATCAGCAATTAGTAGCTTAGGAGTGCGCGCTATGGCCATGGCAATCATGACCTTTTGGCACACGCCTTCTGATAGCTCGTGCGGGTAACTATCAAGCACAGCGTCGTGGTTTTTAATACCCACTTTATGGATAAGTGCTTTTACGCGGTCTTTACGTTCTCTATTGCGCTTTAAAAAAAAGCCTTTAGTGGATGTTTCAGGCAGTGTTTCGGCTATTTGGTCAAATATTTTAGCGGTCGGGTCAAGGCAGCGGCTAGGGTCTTGGTAAATCATCGCAATGTCTTGGCTGACTGTTTTTCTGCGTTGCTCTGGGGTTAAGCGCATTAAATCAACACCGCGCCAATGCATTCTATCGGCTGTTATATGCCAGCGTTCGTTAAGTACCCCAACAATGGCTTTGGCTATTAAGCTTTTACCAGAGCCCGACTCACCCACCAAGCCATGTACTTCACCTTCTTTTAGGCTAAAGCTGACTCTATCTACAGCGCGAATCACCGTTTCAGAGGTACGCAGCTCTATGGTTAAATTTCTAACGTCGAGTAATTGCATTTAATCAGCCTTACGTGCTTTAAGCACTTTTCGTAGGCCATCACCTACTAAATTGGTAGACAAAACCGCTAAAAATAATAATACACCCGGTAGCGCAACGGTCCAAGGTGCTAAATATATAAGGCCTAAATTCTCAGCCAGTATGGCGCCCCATTCGGTTGTAGGGGGCTGCGCACCAAGTTTTAAAAAGCCTAAGGCAGCAATATCTAAAATAGCAGTAGAAAGCGCGGTGGTAAAAATAACTACAATGTGCTCATAAATATTAGGAAAAATACCCCGCGACAAAATATGCCAGTTAGAGGCACCATCAAGCCTAAAAGCGGTAATGTAGTCTTTGCTTAGCTCATCAACAATTAAATTACGAATAGAGTGAATAAATTGCGGTAATAACGCCAGTATAATGGCCCACACTGTATTCATTAAGCCCGGCCCAAGCACTGCGATAATAATAATCGCTAATAGCAAAGACGGAATAGAGAGCGTGATATCAAGCAAGTGATTTAAAAAGCTTGAGCGCAGGCCGCGGCTAATGCCGGCAAAAGTGCCAACAAGCACACCAATAATGGTAGTAATAAAGGCAGCCACCACCGATAAGCCAAACGTGTAAGTTGCGCCATTCATCAAGCGCGATAGTACATCGCGTCCTAAATCATCGGTGCCTAAAATAAAGCGCACATCGCCCATTTCACGCCATGATGGCGGTATAAGTAAAGCATCGCTATGTTGCTGGTTAACCCCATACGGCGCTAAAAAGGGCGCACTGGCGGCCAATAGCGCAAACGCCATAAAAATCCATAACCCCACCAAGGCGGGGTGATTGTTTTTAAATTTGCGCCAAAAACGCGCCAGCGGCGATTTATTCGACTCTTCAGAAAATAATTTAAACTTTACCATGTGCCTGATTCCGCGAAATTGGGTCGAACAGAGTATATGTAAGCTCGGCAACAATAGTGGCAATAATAACAAACATAGACACCGCCATTAAACCGCCTTGAATAGCAGGGTAGTCTCGTTGGTAAATACTATCGATTAGCCAACGGCCAATACCAGGCCAAGAAAAAATAACTTCGGTTATCATGGCAAGCGTAATAAGCGTACTAAATTGCAGTCCTATTTGTTTTATTACCGGCAATAGCGCATTGCGCAGCGCATGATGCATGATTAATTGGCGGCGATTAAGGCCTTTTGCCCTGGCTGTTTTTATAAAGCTTTGATCCATTACTTTAAGCATAGAGTCGCGGGTAAAGCGCACTAAAACAGTGGTAGGAAACATGGCCAGTACTATGGTTGGCAGTGTTAAGTGATGCAGTGCATCTATAAATGCTTCACCTTTGTAGGGGAAGCCTGCGAGCATAATATCGATTAATATAAACCCGGTATTAGGCGGTATTTCAAATAGTAACCCCATTCTACCCGACATAGGAAACCAGCCCAGTTTGAGCGAAAAAATCATAATAAGTAACAGCGCTAACCAAAAAACCGGAATAGAGTAACCAATCATGGTGGTAGAGCTAATTAATTTATCTGGCCAACGGCGTGTGTACGCTGAGGCCAAAATGCCCGCTGGTACACCTACCACAACCGATACAATAAGCGCATAAACACACAGCTCTAAAGTTGCTGGAATTAAATCTAAAATGTGCTGAAAAACGTTATCTCCCGAGGCAAACGACACGCCCCAGTCACCTTGGAATATACGCCCTAAAAACGCTAAATACTGCATAACGTAGTTGCTGTCATACATGTATTTATCTTCAAGCTCACTGTGCTGAGAAAAATTACCGGTAGGAATGCCACTTAGGTTGCTGAGCGGATCCCCTGGGAACAAGTAGCTAAGCGAAAAGGTAAATATGCTTAGCATTAAAATCATGAATAAAAACAAGCCAAGGCGGCGTAATATATAATCTAGTATCATTATTTTTTCCTCGCATTTGCGAGTGAAATCGCCCCAAATGGGCCAAGGGTTATCCCTTCTACATCGGCACTATTTGCTTGAAAACGCATACCATGAGCAATAGGGACCAGCGGGAGCTGATCTACAATGAGCGCTTGAACCTGATCGTAATACTGTTTGCGTAAGCTTAAATCGGTGGTGTCGAGCGCTTGGGTAAGCAATAAGTCAAACTGCGGGTTACACCAATTGGCTGGGTTTTTACCGCTAAAAGTGGCAGTGCAGCTTAGCAATGGGCTAAAAAAGTTATCTGGATCGGGGGTATCGGCAGCCCAGCCGAGTAATACGCTATCATGGCGGTGCTCACCTATACGCTGAATAAAAGTATTCCACTCGTACTCAACAATACTCACATTAACACCTATTTTGCGTAAATCGCTTTGCATCAGCTCAGCCATTTTGCGGGCATTAGGGTTGTATATTCGACTCACCGGCATTGCCCAAATGGTCATATCAAAGCCATTCGGTAACCCCGCTTCTATGAGTAGTTTTTTAGCCAGCTCAGGGTCAAACATAGGCATGTTTTCTTGTGGTTCAAAGCCCCACGAAGTCGGCGGTAAAATAGATTGCGCGCGTATACCATTACCGTAATAAACGGCTTGCATTATTTTGTCTATATCAATTGCATGCGCAAGGGCTCTGCGCACTCTAATGTCATCAAAAGGGGCTCGCTCAGTATTAAAGGCCCAATAACCAATATTTAAATTGGTTTCTTTTTCAACGTTTATATCGTCTCGTTGCGCTAAAATACTCAGTTGTGCGCTACTTGGATGGGCGGTTACATCGCACTCTTTAGTGAGCATTTTTGCTATGCGCGTAGTGCCGTTTGTCGTAATGTCGTAAACCAGCTGTTCAAGGGCAACATCGTGCTTCCAATATAGGGGGTTGCGGTAAAAGCGCACTAAGTGATCGCGTCGGTACTCTTTGTATATGTAGGGGCCTGTGCCAATAGGGTACTGATCAAATAAATTAGTTTGATCTCGCGCTTTTAATTGCATTGCGTATTCTTGCGACAGCACCACGGCAAAGTCGGTGGCCATGTTCGTTAAAAAACTGCTTTCTGGGTGAAATAGCTCAAAGCGCACTTGATAGTCAGACACGCGTACAATTTTACGAATAAGCTGATCGAGCCCCACACTTTGAAAATACGGGTAGTTTGCATCGCCTACAAAATGGTACGGGTTGTACACGTCAAATAATCGGCTAAAGGTAAAAATAACATCATCAGCGTTAAAATCGCGAGTAGGGGTAAAGTACGAGGTAGAATGAAATTTCACGCCTTTACGCAGCGTAAAGGTAACCGACTTTCCATCGTTGCTAATTTTCCAATCGGTTGCCAGCTCACTTTTAAAATCTGCAGTAACGGGGTCAATACTAATTAAACGGTCAAATAACTGATTAGCAATAATATCAATAGTTGAGCCAGTGGTTGTTACTTGCGGATTAAACGACACAGGGTTCGCTTCGGCGCAATAAACGAGGCCTTGGTTTTTCTCTTCTATAATTTCTTCTTTACTATCAAAGCAGCCTGTTAAGGTGCTGGCTAGTAAAACAAGTAGTATTTTATGCACTCGCATAACCTCTAACTATTTATCTTCTAATAAATTGTATTTTTTAAGATAACCACGTAATTGATGATACGTTAAACCGAGTACTTCTGCAGTTTTCTTTTGATTAAATTGGCTATGCTCAAGGGCTTTATTAATCATATTTATTTCAAATTCGTTAGAGCGCTCTTTTAAGCTACACGGAAATTCAATTGGGGCGCTAAGCTCGTTACTAAGCTCGCTAACAGGTGTGGCTAGTGTTGTAGGCTCAGCTGGGGCAACCGGTGTTGCAATAGGAGCTTTAATGCGTGCTTTGGGTCTAAAACGGCTTTCAAACGGGTCTAAAATAATCTGGTGAACGGGGATATGTTCATTGCCATGACGATACAAGCTTCGCTCAACTACATTTTTAAGCTCGCGTATATTACCCGGCCAATCGTAATTTAGCAGGGTTTCGGTGGCGCTGCGGGTAAAGCCACTAAATAACTCCCACTCTAAATCGCGTGCCATATTCATGGCAAATTGCTCAGCGAGTAGCATAATATCGTCTTGACGTTCGCGCAGTGGTGGCAGGGTAATTACATCAAAGGCTAAGCGGTCAAGTAAGTCACTTCTAAATTCGCCCTGCTCAGCAAGGTGGGGTAAATCTTCGTTGGTGGCACACACTAAACGAGTATCTACCTTTACGGTGTGTTTACCACCAACCCGCTCAAATTCACCGTATTCTATAACGCGCAGAAGCTTTTCTTGTACCATGGCCGATGTATTAGCCAGCTCATCTAAAAATAAGGTACCGCTGTTAGCGCGCTCAAAGCGACCTTCGTGACGTTTACTTGCCCCGGTAAAAGCACCGCTTTCATGACCAAATAATTCGCTTTCGAGGAGGTTTTCGTTAAGGGCTGCACAGTTAAGCTTTACGTAGTTTTGATCCCAACGCTTTGATAAAAAATGTAAACGGGCGGCTATAAGCTCTTTACCGGTTCCTCGCTCGCCAATAATAAGCACTGGCTTATCTAAATTAGCTAACTGCGATACCTGATCAAGTACAGCTAAAAAGCTATCAGATTGGCCGAGTAAATTATCCTGTTGGCGATATTGGCTCATTTTTCCTAACTCTTGGTCATTTTTGCTAACAGTTAGTGTATTTCATAATCAGGGATAACTAAAGGAATTTGTATACTTAGTTTAACTTAATGAAAATAAAGTGTATTTTAGATTTTAAAAAGTTGGCAAGCATATTGATACTAGTTACAGCAGACCAACTAAGTTTATATTACAGAGGTAAATGTTATGGGAATTTTTTCGCGTTTTGCAGACATTGTTAATTCTAATATCAATGCCATTTTAGATAAAGCAGAAGACCCAGAAAAAATGGTTCGTCTTATTATCCAAGAGATGGAAGACACATTAGTAGAGGTGCGCTCTACGTCAGCTAAAACACTGGCTGAGAAAAAAGAATTAGTACGTCGTGTAGACACACTAAAAGCACAAGTAAGCGATTGGCAAGACAAAGCAGAGCTTGCACTAAGTAAAGACCGCGACGATTTAGCGCGTTCAGCATTACTTGAAAAGCAAAAATCGGCAGAAGCAGTTGCAGCAGTAGAGTCTGAGCTTGAGCATGTAGAGTCTCATATTGAGAAACTTCAGCAAGAAGTCACCACTCTACAAGAAAAGCTAGCCGATGCTAAAGCACGTCAAAAGGCAATTATTTTACGTCAACGTTCGGCTGAGTCGCGCCTTGAAGTGAAAAAAGCCCTTGATAGCTCTAAAGTAGAAGACGCACTTAATCGCTTTGAGCGCTACGAAACTAAAATTGATGGACTAGAATCTCAAATAGAGTCTTACGATTTAGGTAAAAAGTCGCTTGCAGATGAAATTGCCGACCTACAAAAAAATGAAAAGATAGATGATGAGCTTGCCGAACTTAAAAAGAAGCTAGCTGATAAATAACTTATAAAGGGGTACTTAAAGTGCCCCACTGCTTAAACATCGATTACGGATTGTCAGGAGAGGATTATGTTTGATCCAGAGATACTAATTGCACCATTTATCTTGTTCATGATTTTTGTTGCGCCACTGTGGTTAATTTTGCACTACCGTAGCAAAAAGCAAGTGAGCCAAGGGTTAAGTGAGCATGAACATCGCCAGTTATTGGAACTTGCCCACAAGGCCGAAAAAATGGCTGATAGAGTAGAAACCCTTGAAGCATTACTCGATCAAGAGTCACCACAATGGAGACGCAAAGTATGAGTGCCAAACGCGAATTATTAAGAGACCCACAGCGCGGTAAAATCGCCGGTGTATGTGCGGGATTAAGTGACTACTTTAATATGGAGTTATGGTTAGTTCGCATTATTTTTGTTAGTGCGGTACTGCTAACGGGTGGCCCATTATTTGTGGTAGCGTATATTGCAGCGTGGTTTATTTTAGATAAAAAAGACCCCACAACTATACATACTAGTAGCTCAACTAAAACTGACGATCCGCTAGAAGTTAAATTTAAAGTATGGCAAAAAGGCGAGCCACCGCGCCGCGCATTGCAAGACTTAAAAGAGCGTTTAACGCGAATAGATTCGCGTCTTCAAGATATGGAGCGCCATGTTACTTCAAGCGAGTTTACGGTTAGCCGTGAAATCAACAAACTTTAAAGGATTTAATAGCACTTTGTTCGGTGATTAACAGCATCAATGAAGTGCTAGCCCATTATGAGTAGCACTTCATTTGCCAAAAAAACCTTTAAAAGTATTAAAGGTTCAGCCCAAAAAGCCCTTCATCGCAGTTTAGATCAACACGTAAAATTGGCTGTAACCGGCCTAAGTGGCAGTGGTAAAACCGCGTTTATTACCGCACTTGTTAAGCACCTTACAACACAAAGCGATGATAAAAACTTACCGTTTTTTGATGTAATGCGAGAGCACCGCCACATAGCCACTAAAGTGGTGCCGCAAGAGGCGTTAAAGGTGCCTACGTTTGACTACCCACGAGCACTTAACGCATTACTCCCAAGCGATGGGGAGCCTACATGGCCTGCATCAACCGAGCGTATTAACACCCTGCGCTTGGCTATTAAATACCAAAGTGCCTCAGGCTTACGTGGGCATTTTTCGCCGCAATCTACGCTGTATTTAGATATTATTGACTACCCAGGTGAATGGCTACTTGATTTACCTATGCTTGAGCAAAGCTATAGTCAGTGGTGCGAGCAACAATACCCGCTGTTACTACAGCACCCGCGTGTGAATACCTCTGCTGAATTTTTGAACGCGCTTGAACAGCTTGATTTAAATGCGCCTGTAGATGAAGGCTTACTTGCACACATTGCAGCGCTTTATCAAAGTATGCTGGTGGGCCTTAAAAAAGATACTAAGCTCGCCATGTTACAACCTGGGCGCATGCTAATGCCTGGCGACTTACAAGGTGCGCCGCTTTTGTTGTTTTTTCCGGTAAATGCGCAGCATATAAAAAGTGATGAGGTAGTGCCAGGCTCTAACTTAGCGCATTTAATTAAGCGCTTTAACGCCTATGTAAAAGAGGTGGTTAAGCCATTTTATAATGAGCACTTTAAACACTTTGACCGCCAAATTGTGTTGGTAGACGTACTCAGCGCTTTAAACGAAGGCCACGAAACACTCCAAGAGCAAAGTAGTGTAATAAACCAATTACTCGCGCATTTTAATTATGGCGAGTCGGGCTTTTTTAAGCGTTTATTTAAACCCAACATAGATAAAATACTGTTTGCTGCCAATAAGTCAGATCACATAAGTGCAAAGCACCATAAAGATTTAGCACTGCTACTTGATTCGCTCGTGCATGAGCAAAGTAATCACTTAAAGTTTGATGGCGTACAAATAGAAACCATGGCAATGTCGTCAATTGCAGCAACGCAGCCGCGCCAAGTGGCCGATAAAGGCCAAACGCTTGATTGTATTTATGGTAAACCATTAAACGAGCAAGATTGGCTTACTTATTTACCCCCACAGCCACCAAAGCGCATGCTTAATAAAAATGAGTGGCCAGCGCAGGGCTTTGAGTTTTTATCGTTTGCGCCTATGCCAAACCCCGATAAGCAACTTAAGCATATTCGCCTTGATCATGTGATGCAGTACTTGTTAGGAGATAAATTATCATGAACGACACACAGCAAACTTTTCAAGCAGGTAGGCGAATTGATAGCCAAGCTGATGAGCAGGTTGAGGCGACGCTTGCTCCTGCAAAAATAATTACCCAGGGTCAAAGTGAATACATTGAAGAGCCTGAAGATGAAATTCTTGATGATGAAATAGACCTAGAGCCGGTATATAAAAAGTCTAAATGGCAAACGCTTAAAGGGGTGTTTGCTGTAAGCTTTTTAGTGTTAGTGCTTTTAGAATTTGCGTATTCGTTAGTGTTTGCGTTTCAGCAGTCGGTCATTTTAGGCGGCGTGTATTTAACGGCGGTGGTAAGCGGTGTGTTGCTAATTGGGCGCATGCTATGGCGCGAATACAGAATGCTGCGCAGTTTAAAGCGTAATCAATTACATCGCCAAGAAGCCGACAGACTCTTAAATAGTGAGCAAGTAGGTGGCGCATTACCTTGGCTTGAAAAACTAAATAAGCACCAACAACTAGACAACTTCGAAGCGTTTAAAAACCAAGTGGCTACCCACCATAGCGATAAAGAAATAATGACCCTTTACGCAAATAGCTTGCTTATAACGCAAGACACGCAAGCTAAAAAGCTTATAAACCGCTTTGCGACAGAGTCAGCGCTGCTCGTTGCCCTAAGCCCCCTTGCGCTGGTGGATATGATGGCGGTGCTTTGGCGCGGTACTAAGTTAATAGAGCAAATTGGTAAAATTTATGGCATTGGTTTTGGTTACGCAAGCCGCATTAAGCTCTACCGTATGCTTATAAAACAAGTGATGTTTGTAGCCAGTGCTGAGCTTGTATCTGATTTAGCAGCCACAGCACTCAGTGCTGAGCTTTTAGGTAAGCTTTCGGGGCGTGCAGCGCAAGGTGTAAGCGCCGGTATTTTTACAGCACGTATTGGTTACAAAGCAATGGAGCTTAGCCGCCCATTACCACGGCTTGAAAACAAACGCAGCTTGTTAAAAGGCACAGTGCAAAGTATTGCCAGCAAAATCATGAGCCGTAAAAAGGCCGAGCCAACGACCTAAAGTAGCAGTGGCAATATTTGTGTACAAAACCGCGCTGAGCGGTTTTTGCACAAATAGCCATCTGAGCATCCGGCATGCTTGTGATTTAAACTGCGGTGCGTTTTATTTATGTAATTGACACACATAATAAAAACGAGAGCACACAATGAGCAAGCAGCATATTAATACCCAATGTATTCATGGCCCGCAAAAAGCAAATGATCCGCATGGCGCACTCACGTCGCCTTTGTATCAAACCTCTACCTTTCATTTTGAAAATGCAGCACAAGGTGCCGCGCGTTTTGCAGGCGATGAGCCCGGTTATATTTACACCCGCCTAGGTAACCCAACCACCACCGAACTTGAGCAAAAAGTAGCACAGTTAGAGGGCTGCGAAGCTGCTGCTGCTACCGCCACAGGTATGGGTGCTGTATCGGCGTCGGTATTAAGCTTTTTATCGCAGGGCGATCATTTAATTGCATCAAGTGCATTGTATGGATGTACTTTTGCGTTTTTTGCTCACATGTTACCGCGCTGGGGAATTGAAGTAACTTTTGTTGATATGACCAACGAGGGCGAGCTTCGCGCTGCTATAAAACCTAATTCAAAAATGATATTTGTAGAAACGCCAATCAACCCCACAATGGCAGTCATTGATTTAGCCTTAATTGGCGCGCTCGCTAAGCAACATAATTTAATTAGTGTGGTCGACAACACCTTTTTAACGCCACTGCTGCAATCACCTAAGCAGTACGGCATAGATATTATTGTGCACAGTGCCACTAAGTACTTAAACGGCCATGGCGATGTAGTAGCGGGGCTTGTGTGTGGAACGCATGAGCACATTACCTTAATAAAAATGACGGTACTTAAAGATATTGGTGCCACCATAAGCCCGCACGACGCATGGCTTATTAATCGCGGATTAAAAACTTTAGCTATACGCATGGAGCGCCATTGCCAAAGCGCGCAAACGGTTGCCGAATATTTAGAGGCGCACCCACAGGTTAATATTGTTTATTACCCTGGGCTTAAATCGCACCCTGGCAACAAATATATAGGCAAGCAAATGAAAGCCGCAGGCGGCGTTATTGCATTTGAAATTAAAGGCAGCCTTGCTCAAGGAGCGCAGTTTATAGATAGCATGAAGCTTTGCACACTTGCTGTAAGTTTAGGTGATGCCGAAACGCTTATTCAGCACCCCGCATCAATGACGCATTCCCCTTACACACCCGAGGAGCGAGCAGCCGCAGGCATAAGTGATGGCTTAATAAGACTCTCTGTAGGGCTTGAAGATGTTAACGATATTATTGACGACTTAAACCAAGCTTTTACATTAATTTGTTAGGTGTATTTATTTGTGTACAGTTTAATTTACCCTTAACGCCTTTAATTTAGTGGTTGTATAATATTAATGCCGGTGGTGTAATTTTAACTATACACTTTAGGGGGTCGTGCTAAATGTAGATATCCGTCTAACTATTAAACTTTTCTTCACTTTTGCATAGTATGGCTGCATTAGATATTCAGTAATCTTGAGTATCACACTGACACACATTTAGGGCTTAACCCCAAGAAGGTTATTATGGCTAAAGCAAGTAAATACACCTCTAAAACACCCGATGAAAACGGTGTTATTCATTGGAGCGAAGAAGAAAATAAAATTTGGTCTGAGCTTGTTACGCGCCAACTTGCGTGCATAGAAGGCAAAGCTTGTGATGAGTACATGGATGGGCTTAAAAAAATAAACCTACCACACGATCGTATTCCGCAGTTAAGCGAGCTTAACGAAGTGCTTCTTGCCACCACCGGTTGGCAAGTAGCGCCTGTACCTGCGCTTATCGATTTTGATGAATTTTTTAGGTTATTGGCAAACAAACAATTTCCGGTAGCGACGTTTATTCGTAGTCGAGAAGAGTTTGACTACCTGCAAGAGCCTGACATTTTCCATGAAATATTTGGCCACTGCGCTATGCTAACAAACCCTGACTTTGCCGAATTCACACACAAATACGGCCAATTAGGGTATGCAGCGCAGAAAAAAGATCGTGTATACCTTGCACGTATGTATTGGTTTACGGTTGAGTTTGGTTTAATGCAAACCGAAAACGGCCTGCGTATATATGGCGGTGGTATATTATCAAGCCCGGGTGAAACCCAGTACGTGTATTCAGATACACCAGAGATAACGCCTATGAGCGTAATTGATGTGCTGCGTACGCCGTACCGCATTGATATTATGCAACCTCAGTACTACACCATAAATTCGATTCATGATCTGTTTGATATATCGCAAATGGATATTATGACTTTGGTTGAGCAAGCTAAAGCGCTTGGTTTGCACGACCCAAAATTTCCACCTAAAGAAAAATTAGCCGGTTAACTTTAATTTAAAAAGAAACGCTAAAGTAAGGATTTAAAATGTCTTCATTAAGTGAACAAAAATGCGAAGCCTGTCACGTAGATGCGCCAAAAGTATCTGAGGAAGAGCTTGCCCAACTTATTACAAAAATTCCAGACTGGGTACCAGAGGTACGCGACGGCATTATGCAACTTGAGCGTGTTTATAAGTTTAAAAACTTTAAGCAAGCTATGGCGTTTACCAATAAAGTAGGTGATATGGCAGAAGATGAAGGCCATCACCCTGGTTTATTAACCGAGTGGGGCAAAGTAACCGTAACGTGGTGGAGCCATTCAATTAAAGGCCTACACAAAAACGATTTTATTTGCGCAGCTAAAACAGACGACGTATTTAACGCGCTATAATTAAAAAATTAATTGAGCAGATTAAAAAGGCACTTTTAAGTGCCTTTTTTATTGCATCAAAATTGCGCAGTTAAATAAAGCGCTTATTTAAGGTTTGTCGCTATTTAACATGTCATCGTGTTCGGCCATATCCCACGGAAGTTCCCCTGGGCTGTTACCTAAAAAGTGTAAGTAATTCTCAAATTGATCAAGAATGTCCTTCACAATATCATCTTCACTGTAGCCATACACATCGTAAGATAATCCACCGCGGCGCAAGAAAACATCTGCCTTGTAATACATCTCGGAGTTATCAGCATCCGGTTTTAGCTCTGTGTAGGCAAAGCTTGGCATTGGGTGCTCAGTAAGGCGAATATCATATACAAAATCAACATGTTCATGGCGTAGTACGGTTAAATGGGCGCGGCCTAAGTCAGTATCAAAACCTACCTCGGCATGCCACTGGCGCGCTTTTAATTCTGCTTGAACAGCTTGCATTGCTTGTACCACCACACTACTAATGAAGGTATGCACTTTTTCCTTATTCGGATAATTAACCATAGCGGCTAACCGGCGCTTCCAATGAGATAGGTTAACATTACGGCTATTGAGCGCATGTGCTTGTAAGCTCGTATCGCGATGGCCTTCAATGGTAAGTGCGCGCCAAAGTCCCGCGGTTGCAATAAGCATTATAATTGCAAAGGGTAGGGCACTGGCTATTGTCATAGTTTGCAGTGCACTTAGCCCACCTGCTACTAATAAAACAGCAGCCACAGCGCCCTCAAGCACAGCCCAAAACACCCGTTGCCATGCTGGCGTATCAATACTCCCGCCAGAGGCGAGGGAGTCAATAACTAAAGAGCCCGAGTCAGATGAGGTTACAAAAAAGGTAATAATTAAGATAACCGTTAGTAGCGAAATAATAAACGATAACGGTAGCACTTCAAATAATTGAAATAGCGCAACGGCATGGTTTGCTTGAACATCGGTTATTAAAGTATTAAACCCTTCATTCATTATTAAATTTAGCGCGGTATCGCCAAATACAGAAAACCATAAAAAGGTAAAAATAGTCGGAACTAGCATCACGCCAACAACAAATTGCCTAATGGTTCTGCCGCGGCTAATTTTAGCGATAAACATACCAACAAAGGGTGCCCACGCTATAGTCCAGCCAAATATAAATAGAGTCCAGTTACCAATCCAATCACTACGGCTATAGGCTTGTAAATTAAAAGTACGCTCAACAATACCGCTGAGGTAGCTGCCGGTATTTTGTAAAAACGATTCAAGAATATGAATAGTCGGACCAATAAAAAACACAAAGGCCATTAATGATACGGCGAGTGTCATGTTTATTATAGATAAACGCTTCACACCTTTATCCATACCTGCCACCACAGAAAACGTTGCCGCTGCGGTAATAATAACAATAGCGGTAATTTGTACCGTGGTATTAATAGGGATGCTTGGCCATAAGTAGTGCAGCCCGGCATTAATTTGAGTAACCGAAAGCCCTAACGTTGTGGCAATACCAAATAGCGTGCCTAATATGGCAAACACATCAACAGTGTGCCCAATAGGGCCATATATTTTATCACCAATAAGTGGATACAAGGCTGAGCGAATAGACAGCGGAAGACCGTGGCGAAATGCAAAGTAAGCAAGTACTAAACCAACAATCCCATAAATTGCCCATATATGAAAACCCCAATGAAAAAATGCAATTTGCATAGCCTGCTTAGCGGCATTAACGGTTTCTGCGGCGCCTGCCGGCGGAGATGCATAATGGAGCACGGGTTCTGCTACACCAAAATAAAGTAATGCGACTCCGTAACCGGCCGAAAATAGCATGGCAAACCATTCACCAAAGCTGTATTGGGGTTGCGCATGATCAGGACCCAGCTTGATATTTCCCCAGCTGGAGGCGGCAACACAAACTATGAAAACTAAGAAGATGGCAACTGATAACATATAAAACCAGCCAAAGGTTTCTGTTATCCACTTGAGGGCGACACTGAATGCTTGCCCTGCCAGTTCAGGGTTGCTACTTGTACCAATGACCAAAAGCAGAATAATAAATACCGCGGGCAAAAATACCGGTAGCAAAATAGTTGAGCGTAAAGCAGTTTTTGTCATATTAATCCTTAATATTAATTGCTAACTTTCAAGTATGCTTTACTACCTTATTATATCTTGGGTGTGTTGGCTAATTCAGTCGTTTGTTTTGTATACGTATATTGCTTTGAATTAAGGTTGAGTTGAGCACAGAGAAACCCAACGGTTTAGCTATTTAAGAGATAAACTCTAATCTAAACAAAAAAGCTCTAAACCCAAAGGGCTTAGAGCTTTCTAAATTTAGCTAAAACACTAAACTTTAATGTATCGTTGGGTTTCGTTTCACTCAACCCAACCTACGTTTAACACCAATCAGCTTAGGGCTTACAGCTAAAGGCTTATCGCTTATTTTAATCATCAATTGAGCGTAGTAGGGCGTTGATGCCTACTTTTTCGCGTGTTTGTTGATCAACTTTTTTAACGATAATTGCAGCGTATAGGCTGTGAGTGCCATCTTTTGATGGTAATGCACCTGGCACAACTACAGCGCCTGCTGGTACGCGGCCGTAGTGAATTTCGCCGGTTTCACGGTCGTAAATACGAGTGCTTTGGCTAATGTAAACGCCCATTGAAATAACAGCGCCTTCCTCTACTACTACGCCTTCAACAATTTCAGAGCGTGCGCCAATAAAGCAGTTGTCTTCAATGATGGTAGGGTTAGCTTGTAGTGGCTCTAAAACGCCGCCTATGCCCACGCCGCCCGATAAGTGTACGTTCTTACCAATTTGTGCACACGAGCCAACAGTTGCCCATGTATCAACCATAGTGCCTTCATCAACGTAGGCGCCAATGTTCACATACGATGGCATAAGTACGACGTTTTTACCTACAAAGCTGCCTTTACGTGCTACAGCATTTGGTACTACGCGCATGCCACCTTGCTGAAACTGCTCCGGTGTGTAGTCGCTAAATTTAAGCGGTACTTTATCGTAAAACTGGTTTACGCCGTCGTTCATTGGTTGGTTATCGCGAATACGGAACGATAATAAAACGGCTTTTTTAAGCCATTGGTGTACGACCCATTCGCCTGATATTTTTTCAGCAACGCGTGCAGCGCCGCTATCAAGAAGCTCTAGTGCGTCAATAATCGCTTGTTTTACATCGCTAGATACACTGCTTGGGCTAATGCTATCGCGGTTATCCCAGGCGTTTTCTATCATGGTTTTTAAATCTGACATGGTGTGTCCTTATTCTGTTTCGGCGTTGAATTTTTTACGTAATGCCTGATGAATTTTGGCTTGCTCTTCATCAGTCAGCGCTTGGTATTCGTTATTTGATACGACAAAGAAATCCTCTGCACGTTCACCTACCGTTGTAATACGGGCTGCGTGAATGTGTAATAAATGCGCTTGGAAAACTTCGGCAATTTTAGTAAGTAAACCGGGTATATCAACAGCTTGAATTTCTATTAGGCTGCGATCTTTACGTGCATGAGGGCGCAGCACTATTTTAGGTTTAATATTAAAGTCTTTAAATCGTTGTGAACGATTCTTTTTAAAGCGTATTTTTTTACGTGGTTCGCTAAGTGCTTGCTCAAGCCCACGTTTAATTGACTGAGCACGGCTACTTGCAATAGGGTCGCCGCTCACTTCAAGTATTACAAAGTTAAATAGGGCGTAGCCATCTTTGGTAGTAAGCACTTGAGCGTGTTGTATTTGCGCCTTTTTAGAACCAATTACGCTAACTAAGCGAGCGAATAACGGCCCAGAATATGGGCTATAAGCAAACACTTGCGTGCCACCATGCATTGCTTTATCAGAAACAATAACACTTGGTAGGCTTAAGTCTGCGCATTTTAATAGGTGCTCGGTTTGCCATGATATTTGCTGCTCGCTAAAGGCAGTAAAGTAATTGGCTTTAAAGCGGCTCCAAATTAAATCAATTTGGTTTTCTAGGTAGCCCAAATTAAGTAAGCGCTGTTTAGCTTGGTGTTTTTTATCGCGTATTTGGTCGCGTTGATCCATTGGGTTTTCAAGCCCTAGGCGTAATGCGCGCTGAGTATGCAAGTATAACTCGCGTAGTAGAGTGTTTTTCCAATCATTCCATAAGTTGTCGTTGGTTGCGCGTATATCGGCAACGGTTAAACAATAGAGGTAATCGAGTTGGCGCTCTGTTTTTACGCGTGAGGCAAAGTCTTTAATAACACCTGGGTCATTTATGTCTTTACGCTGCGCAGTAACCGACATAAGTAAATGGTTACCAACTAGCCACGATATAAGCTTGCCATCAGATGATGGGAAGCCATGTAATTTAGAAAAAGCAATGGCATCCACTGAGCCTAGCTCTGAGTGATCGCCGCCACGCCCTTTAGCAATATCATGAAAAATACCCGCTAAATAAAGCAGCTCAGGCTTATCCATTCGGGTTACTATTTCACTACAAATAGGAAACTCACTCACTTTAGATTTATCAAAATATTGGTAAATATTATTGATTAATTTATGGGTGTGCTCATCTACTGTGTAGGCATGAAATAAGTCAAATTGCATTTGCCCAAATATATTACGCCATTGTGGTAAATACGCGGCCAACATGCCGTGTTTGTGCATGAGCGTGAATGCGCGGCCCATGCCGTTAGGGTGTTTTATTATACGCATAAATGCCTCGCGACACGCTGCGTAATCTTGTAAGTCACCTAATAGGCGCCTGCGTACTTGCCTAATGGTACGAATAGTACTTGGGTAAATATGGGTAATTTCGGGGTTGTCGGCAATATGCTCAAACAAAACAAAAAGTTGATCGCGTCTAAAAAATACCGATGGGTTTTTAACCCTAATTTGGTGCCCAACGCGTTCAAAGTCTTTGTCTAACTCAATCACTGGCGCTTCGCTGCTTTCTGGCATAATACTTTCTTCAAAGTACGATAGCAGCATTTGGTTAAGCTCGCGTACGCGGCTCATAATTCTAAATAAGCGTTTCATCATGCGCTCAACCGAGGCTTTACCATCGCTACCAAAGCCAAGTATTTCAGCTGTGTGTGGTTGATGGTCAAACAACAAACGGTTTTCTGAGCGCCCAGCGGCTAAATGCAGTGCAAAGCGAATATTCCAAAGGTTTTCTAGGCACTCCGAAAGCTCCTGAAACTCTTCATGCGTTAAGTAGCCGTGGCTAATTAGCTCTTGTAGGGTTTCGGCTCTAAAGTGCTTTTTAGCAACCCAAATAATGGTTTGTAAATCGCGAAGGCCACCGGGGTTTTCTTTTATGTTTGGCTCTAGGTTGTAAGCAGTACCGTGGCACTTTTTATGGCGTAGGTTTTGCTCTTGCACTTTGGCTACAAAAAATTCACCTGAGCGCCAAACCGGGGTTTCTATAATATGCGTTTTGAGTTTTTCAAACTCAATGTGATTACCAAAAATGAGCCTGCTTTCGAGCAAGCTGGTGGCAAAGGTAACGTCTTCACGTTTTTGCTCTATGGCTTGTTCAATGGTACGCACACTGTGGCCTATCTCTAAATTGAGATCCCATAGCATGGTAACAAACTGGCCTATTTTTTCGCATATTTGCTCGCTAGGCGGCTGCGTAACAAGCAATAAAAAGTCAATGTCGGAGTAGGGGTGTAGCTCGCCACGGCCATACCCGCCCACGGCAATAAGGGCAAGATCAGGCTCGTGAGCTAAATCGTAAACATAAAACAGTTTAATTAGCAGGCGGTCTATAAACTCAGCCCGGGCATTAATTAAATTACCAACTGGTTGCTTAGAAAATTCGTTATGTAACCACTTATAAAAATAGCTAGAACAATCGCGATAATCGCTCAGTTGCTCAGCATCGCTAAGTAACTTTTTTACTTTGTTGGGTAATGCCACGTGGGCTGGCTCCTTATTGAACCGTTAGCATTGATAAATAACCTGAACGTGAAGTAATAAGTCTATCCCAAGCGGCTATTTTTAGTGTTAACAGTGTTGAATCCACTTGCAAATAGGCTCGCTATTTGGCGCGTCAATTCGATTTGTTTTCACTGAAAATCCCCGGCTTGGGAAAAATAAATTAAATATTACATATAATTCAGTATGTTATTAAATGTATTAACCCGATTAGAGGTTAAATACTTTTATCAAGTGGCTCGGTTTTTATTAGTGTTCGATAATCCTGTCGATAGTATCATCTGATCGCAGCGTTAAAATTTCAACACCATTTTCAGTCACTAATAGGGTGTGTTCCCACTGTGCAGACAAACTACGGTCGCGTGTAACTACAGTCCACTCATCTTTTAAAAGTTTACACTGGCGCTTACCTGCGTTAACCATTGGCTCTATTGTTAAACACATACCGGCTTTAAGTGTTTCGCCAGTACCCGTTTTACCGTAGTGCATTACTTGAGGCTCTTCATGAAATTCGCTACCAATACCGTGGCCGCAGTATTCACGTACAATTGAGTAGTTAAAGCTCTCTGCGTATTTTTGAATTGCTTCACCAATATCGCCTAAACGCACACCTGGTTTTACCATTTTAATGGCAAGGTATAAGCTTTCTTGCGTTACTTGTGCAAGGCGTTTACCTTGAATGTTAGGCGTACCTACATGAAACATCTTTGAGGTGTCGCCGTGGTAACCATCTTTAATTACAGTTACATCAATGTTGACACTATCGCCATCTTTTAGCGGTTTGTCATTTGGAATACCGTGGCAAATTACATGATTTACAGAGGTACATACCGACTTAGGAAAACCGTGGTAATTTAGTGGCGCAGGGATAGCATCTTGCACATTTACAATATAATCATGACAAATTGTATTTAGCTCATCAGTAGTAACACCTGGCACTACATGTGGTTCAATCATTTCAAGTACGTCTGCCGCTAAACGCCCGGCTACACGCATTTTTTCAATTTCTTCAGGGGTCTTGATCACAGCGCTCATTGAGGCTCCAAAGTTGCGTTTTTTAACATTTATCGTCGCACAAATTTTGCACGCGACGTTGAGTATTTAATTTTAATATGGTATAAAGCGCGCCGTCTTTTTACAAATAAATTCTTAAATGATTTTTTGTATTTAAGGCAAACACAATTTTATTTTAACACACACACGTATCGTCACATACACTTGGGTGCATTTGAAGTTTAAATACTTCGGTGTTGGTGCTATGGGATATGTGGAGGCCTAACCCTAAACTACATAGAGGATTTACAAAATGGCAAACGTTTCAATGCGCGATATGCTTCAAGCTGGTGTTCACTTTGGTCACCAAGCACGTTACTGGAACCCTAAGATGAAGCCTTTCATCTTCGGCGCACGTAACCGTGTACATATCATCAACCTTGAGCAAACAGTACCAATGTTCAACGACGCACTTAAGTTTTTATCAAGTGCTGCTGCAAACAAAGGTAAAGTTCTTTTCGTTGGTACTAAGCGCGCAGCAAGCGAAGCAGTTAAAGAAGCTGCTTTACAAAGCGACCAGTTCTTCGTTAACCACCGCTGGTTAGGTGGTATGTTAACTAACTGGAAAACAGTTCGTCAGTCAATCAAGCGTCTTAAAGACCTTGAAGCTCAAAGCCAAGACGGTACTTTCGAGAAGTTAACTAAGAAAGAAGCGTTAATGCTTACTCGCGAAATGGAAAAGCTTGAAAAGAGCCTTGGCGGTATCAAAAACATGGGTGGCCTTCCAGACGCTATCTTCGTTATCGATGCTGATCACGAGCACATTGCTATCCGTGAAGCAAACAACCTAGGTATTCCAGTTGTTGCAATCGTTGATACTAACTCTAACCCAGACGGTGTTGATTACATCGTACCTGGTAACGATGATGCTATCCGTGCAATCAACCTTTACACTAGCTCTGTTGCAGCTGCTATCACTGAAGGTCGTGAGAACAACATCGTTGCTCAAGCTGAGAAAGACGACTTTGTAGAAGCTGAGTAATTAGCTGTCATCAAGTCTTCATCTTTTTAAGGTGAAGACTTGCTATTCTTGTAGAGCGGTTTACCCGCTTATCTAATACCTGATTTCAGATTTGAGGATTTACTAATGGCTGTAACTACTGCCCTAGTTAAAGAATTACGCGAGCGTACTGGCGCTGGCATGATGGATTGTAAAAAAGCGTTAACTGAGACTGATGGTGACATCGAGTTAGCGATTGAAAACATGCGTAAGAGCGGTGCTGCAAAGGCTGCTAAAAAAGCAGGTAATATTGCTGCTGAAGGTACTATCATCATCAAGCAAAACGCGGGTGTTGCAGTACTTGTAGAAGTTAACTGTCAAACTGACTTCGTAGCAAAAGATGCAAGCTTCCTAGCATTTGCTAACAAAGTTGCAGATGCTGCTATCGCTGACACTACATCTATCGAAGACTTACAAGCTAAGTTCGAAGAAGACCGTGTTGAGCTAGTAACTAAAATTGGTGAAAACATCAATGTACGTCGTCTTCAGTACATCACTGGTGAACAACTAGTTGAGTACCGTCACGGCGAGCGTATTGGTGTTGTTGTTGCAGGTGTTGCTGATGAAGAAACACTTAAGCACGTTGCAATGCACGTTGCTGCTTCAAACCCAGACTACCTAACTCCAGATGACGTACCTGCTGATGTTGTTGAAAAAGAAAAGCAAGTACAAATCGACATCGCGATGAACGAAGGCAAGCCTGCTGAAATCGCTGAGAAGATGGTTGTTGGTCGTATGAAGAAATTTACTGGTGAGGTTTCTCTTACTGGTCAAGCTTTCATCATGGAACCGAAAAAATCTGTTGGCGAAATTCTTAAAGAGAAAAACGCAACAGTTACTGGCTTTGTACGTATGGAAGTTGGTGCAGGTATCGAGAAGAAAGAAGAAGATTTTGCTGCTGAAGTTGCTGCTCAAATTGCAGCTGCAAAAGGCGAGTAAGATTAACTATTTGTGATGCATAAGGAAATTAGATGCCATTAAAGTACTATTTGCTTTTGCGTCACGCTTAGAAATTCTTTAAAATAACCGCGCTTTTATGTTTATCATAAGCGCGGTTATTTTTTACCCATAATTTAATAAAAAGTTGGCCCCAATACTATGACTATCAATCGTAAACCTATTTTTAGACGTGTTCTTCTCAAATTAAGTGGTGAAGCTTTAATGGGAGACGAAGGCTTCGGCATCGACCCAAAAGTGCTAGATCGTATGGCCCAAGAAATTAAAGAGCTGGTAGAACTCGACGTAGAAGTGGGTTTGGTTATCGGCGGTGGTAACTTTTTACGTGGCGGATCACTAGCAGAAGCTGGCATGAACCGCGTAGTTGGTGACCACATGGGTATGCTTGCAACCGTAATGAACGGCCTTGCAATGCGTGATGCACTACACCGTGCATTTGTTAATTGTCGTTTAATGTCGGCAATCCCTCTAAACGGTGTATGTGATGCATACAACTGGGCTGAGGCAATTAGCTTATTAAAATCTGGCCGCGTTGTTATTTTTGCAGCAGGTACGGGTAACCCGTTCTTCACTACCGATTCTGCTGCGTGTTTACGCGGTATTGAAATTGAAGCCGACACTGTAATTAAAGCGACTAAAGTTGATGGCGTATTTAGTGATGATCCGGTTAAAAACCCAGAAGCCACGCTTTACCGTCACTTAAGCTACAATGAAATTATTGATAAAGAACTAAAAGTAATGGATTTAGCGGCGTTTACACTCGCTCGCGATCATAATATGCCATTGAGCGTATTTAACATGAATAAATCAGGCGCCTTAAAACGCGTAATTATGGGTGAAGAAGAAGGCACACTTATCTCTTCACAAGCCTCAGATGAAGTAATCAAATAATTAGGATTAAACCGTGATTAACGATATTCAAAAAGATGCGCAAGAGCGCATGCAAAAAAGTGTAGCAGCACTAGGTAGTCAACTATCAAAAATTCGTACAGGTCGTGCTCACCCAGCAATTTTAGACGGCATTATGGTATCGTACTACGGTGCTGATACACCGCTTAACCAAGTGGCTAATGTAACGATTGAAGACTCTCGTACGCTTGCTATCGGCGTATTCGACAAGTCTTTAGCGCAAGCTGTAGAAAAAGCAATTATGGCGTCTGACTTAGGTTTAAACCCTATGTCTGCTGGTACAGTAATTCGCGTACCACTTCCTCCGCTTACAGAAGAGCGTCGTAAAGATTTAATTAAAATTGTACGTGGCGAAGTAGAAAGCGGCCGTGTGGCTGTGCGTAACATTCGTCGTGACGCTAATGGCGATGTAAAATCTTTATTAAAAGATAAAGAAATTTCTGAAGATGAAGCGCGTCAAGCAGAAGATACAATTCAAAAGCTTACAGATAAATTTATCAAAGAAATGGATGCACAACTAACAGCGAAAGAAGCTGAGTTGATGGAAATCTAAACAGCTAAATAACCTCAATGCAGGTTATGAAATATATTAGTTTTGAAACGCCGTCTAGGGTATACTAGGCGGCGTTTTTTTATGGAATACTCAATATTTATGGTTCTAGACGCTGATACAATTTCACAGCAATGTTTACCTAAACATGTTGCCATCATCATGGATGGTAACGGGCGTTGGGCGCAAGCTAGAAATAGACCTCGTGTGTTCGGGCATAAAAAAGGCGTGGACGCAGTTCGTCAATCTGTTCAGTTTTGTACTAAATTAGGGATACAATCGTTAACCTTATTTGCTTTTAGTAGTGAAAACTGGCGCCGCCCCGAGGACGAAGTAAATACGTTAATGGAGCTTTTTTTGTTTGTTTTAACAAAGGAAGTTAAAAAGCTTCATAAAAATAATGTAAAACTGACCATTATTGGAGATTTATCACGATTCTCTGAAAGTTTACGTAGCAAAGTATATGCTGCGCATGAGCTAACAGCAGATAACACTGGCTTGCATTTAAACGTGGCCGCTAATTATGGCGGTAGATGGGATATGGCAAATGCCGCTAAGCAACTTGCACTACAAGTTGCTAGCGGACGACTCAAGGCAGAGGATGTTACAGAAGAGCGCTTAGCACAGCATATGAGCATGGCAGACCAAGCGGAGCCGGATTTACTAATTCGCACGGGTGGTGATGTTCGTATTAGTAATTTTTTACTATGGCAAGCTGCTTATGCGGAACTTTACTTTACCGAAACTCTTTGGCCTGATTTTAACGAAGCAGCATTTGCTGAGGCCATTGCGTGTTACGTTGCCAGAGAGCGACGTTTTGGTTGTACGGGTGAACAAATAAAACAATTACTCGCGCATACCTAAAATAGAATAAGGGTCACTATTTTGTTAAAACAACGAATTTTAACCTCGGTTGTATTAGCGCCGTTAGCGCTAGCCTTGGTTTTTTATACTCCACTAACATTGTTTAGTTATTTTGCCGGTATTATTGTTTTACTTGGCGCGTGGGAGTGGTCTGCTTTTATGGGCCTATGCACAAAATTAAAACGTGGTGCGTTTGTGGTGTTAATTGGCGCGTTATTGGCGCTGCTAAATTTACATTGGCCGATTGAATCACTATGGCAAAACGGCCAGCTGGTCGGGGATGCAAATTACTTATTTACGCTCTCGTTTGCTTGGTGGATTGTGGCCAGTTATTTAATTTGGCGCTACCCAGCCATGGCCAAAGCATGGAACGAAGGCTTGGTAATGCGCGGCATTGCCGGGCTGCTTACTTTAATTCCACTTTGGCTTGCACTCAATACCTTACGTAGCGCGCAATATGCTGAATCTACGCACTTTGGCTCGGTACTGATTTTAGTGGTACTTGGTATTGTATGGAGTGCAGATGTAGGGGCTTATTTTACAGGCAAAAGTTTTGGTAAGCACAAGCTCATGCCAAAGGTGAGCCCAAATAAAACCATCGAAGGCCTAGCAGGCGGTGTGGTTGCATCAATTATATTTGTTTTAGCTTTTTGTCATTTTACCGGTGTGGATTTTGCTGTATGGCCTATTTATGCCGTAATGACCGCCTTTATAGCTTTGTTTTCGGCTGTCGGTGATTTACTCGAAAGCATGTTTAAACGTGAAGCCGGCCTAAAAGACAGTGGTCGCTGTTTACCCGGCCACGGCGGTATTTTAGATAGAATTGACAGCTTAACTGCAGCAGCCCCAATGTTTGTAATGTGCTATGCATGGACCTTGAGTTTATGAGCCAACAGCAGCAACTTGTTATTTTAGGCGCTACAGGTTCAATTGGGTTAAGTACATTAGATGTTATAGCGCGAAATAAAGCGCTATTTAACGTGTTTGCCCTCACTGCAGGCCACAATGCAAAAAAAATGGCTGAGCTATGTATTGAGCACGAACCGTTATATGCGGTTATGGCCACACAAAGCGCTGCAGAGCAATTATCATCGTATTTAAATAATACGCCATGCCAAACCTTAGTAATGCATTCACAGCAGGCTATGAGCGATTTATGTGCGCATCCCGATGTCGATACAGTCATGTCAGCTATTGTTGGCGCTGCCGGCTTACTGCCCACACTAAGCGCCGTTGAAGCAGGTAAAAAAGTACTGCTTGCCAATAAAGAATCGTTGGTTATGTCGGGGCAGTTGTTTATTGATAAAGTAAAACAGCATAAAGCCACGTTGTTACCTATTGATAGCGAGCATAACGCTATTTTTCAGTGCTTACCTCATTCACTTCAAAACGCAAATGCAGATCAAAATTTACAAGAGCATGGCGTAAGTAAAATATTGCTTACCGGCTCTGGTGGGCCATTTTTAACGCGCGATATAAATACCTTAAAAGAAGTAACAGTAAGTGAAGCCGTCGCTCACCCTAATTGGTCTATGGGGCAAAAAATATCGGTAGATTCAGCCACCATGATGAACAAAGGGCTTGAATTTATTGAAGCTAAATGGCTGTTTAATTGTGACACCAGCGACATTGATGTGGTGATCCACCCGCAAAGTATTATTCATTCTATGGTGCAATACCATGATGGCTCCATTTTAGCGCAAATGGGTAACCCCGATATGCGCACACCTATTGCACACGCACTCGCTTACCCAGATCGAATTAACGCCGGTGTAAAACCACTCAACTTTTCGGATATTTGTGATTTTTCGTTCACAAAACCTGATTTTGCGCGTTATCCAAATTTACAACTTGCTATTGATGCGTGCAGCGCAGGGCAAGGCGCAACCACAACGGTAAATGCAGCAAACGAAATAGCGGTTGCGGCATTTTTAAAAGGCCAAATTGGCTTTACTGACATTTATAAAATTAATGCACAAACGCTTGATGCGGCCACATTCACTAACGTACAAAGCCTAGATGAAATATTAGCGTGTGACCAACAAGCCCGCCAACGTGCAGCGGACCTAATAACAAAAGTGACTCATTAATATGTTAGATTTTTTTTGGAATCTTGGCTCGTTTATTTTAGCGCTGGGCATTTTAGTTGCTATTCATGAATATGGGCACTTTTGGGTGGCCCGTAAAATGGGTGTTAAAGTGCTGCGCTTTTCGATTGGTTTTGGTAAACCGCTTTTAAAGTGGCGCGATAAATACAATACAGAATACGTAATTGCTGCTATTCCGCTGGGTGGCTACGTTAAAATGCTTGATGAACGCGTGGATGAAGTGCCAGAAAATGAGCGCCATTTGTCATTTAACGCTAAATCGGTTCAGGCCCGTATAGCCATAGTGGCAGCCGGCCCGCTGGCTAATTTTTTATTTGCTATTGTGGCGTTGGCGGCTATGTACATGGTGGGCGTGCAATCGGTAAAACCTGTAGTGGGTAGTATTACTGAAGGTAGCAGAGCAGAGCAGGCGGGCATTATGCCCTCTGAACAAATTATTAAAATTGGTGATGACACGATTGCCACCTGGCAAGATGCAACTTTTGCACTTATGTCGAGCTTAGGTGAGCAAAGCGTGCCCGTAGTAGTGCGTAACCAAAACTACCAAGAGCAAACAAAAATGCTTAACGTAGAGGGTTGGAAGCTCGATCAACAAGACGTGCCGCCACTGAGTTCGTTGGGTATTGTACCGTTTAGACCCCAAGCCACATTAACCATTGCGGCTATTACTAAAAATTCAGCAGCCGAACTGGCTAATTTGCAGGTTAACGATACGATTATCGCTGTAAATGGTGAAACAATAAGCGATTGGCAGCAATTAGTTAATCTTATTACGCAATCGGCTAACAAATCTTTACAATTTAGTGTAAAAAGACAAGATAGTATAAATAGCGTAACAGTAACGCCTAAATCGCGCATTAATGAGCACGGTATTGAACAAGGTTTTTTAGGTGTTGCGCCGGTTGTTCAACCTTGGCCTGAGGGCTATGTTGAAACCCGAAGCTTTGGTCCGCTTGATAGTATTGCTCGTGGTACCCAAGAGACCTGGCGCCTTATAACGCTTAGCTTTGACATGATTGGTAATTTAATTACAGGTCAGGTTTCGGTTAAAAATTTAAGTGGCCCTGTGGGCATTGCAGTTGGTGCAGGAACTAGCGTAAGCTACGGGCTAGTCGCCTTTTTAAGCTTTTTAGCGCTAATAAGCGTTAACTTGGGTGTATTTAATTTATTACCTCTGCCAGTGCTTGATGGTGGACACTTAATGTATTACATAATTGAACTTTTCCGTAAAAAGCCGGTCTCTGAAAAGACACAAGAATTTGGTTTTAAAGTGGGCGCCTTGCTGCTCATATTTTTAACATGTTTCGCTTTGTTCAATGATGTATCGCGTTTGTAGTTACAGCGTGACAATTACTAATTAGAACACGATTGTAAGCATCACTAATTATTAGTTTTGATGTTAAGCGGTAATACAGTTGTAAAGGATAAAGATAATAAAATGGCTATAAAAAAACATTTGGCAGTTTCAAGTTTATTGGGTGCAAGTTTTGCAGCCCTGGGCCAAAACTCCTTTATTGTTGAAGATTTAAAAATTGAAGGTTTGCAACGTGTAGCACTTGGTGCAGCACTAACGCATGTTCCTATCAATGTGGGCGATAACGTTGATGACTATACGATTTCAAAAACAATAAAGTCACTTTATCGCTCAGGTCACTTTGACAACATCAAAGCGTTACGCGATGGTAATAACGTTATTTTTAAAGTGACTGAGCGTCCTACTATTAGCTTTATTGAGTTTGAAGGCAATAAAGATATAAAAGACGAGCAGCTTAACGAATCACTCGATCAGCAAGATATTCGCCAAGGTGAACCGCTTGATAAAACCGTTATCGATAATATCGAAAAAGGGTTGGTTGAGTTTTTCCACAGTATTGGTAAATACAATGCCACCGTTGATATTAGCGTAACTAAGCTGCCACGTAACCGTGTAAAGCTTAAGCTAGAATTTGACGAAGGCGAAGCCGCCTCTATTCGTCAAATCAACTTAGTGGGTAACGAATTATTCTCTAACGAAGAGCTTTTAAAGCTTGCTGAATCTCAACAAGATTTACCGTGGTGGCAGTTTATGGGTAGCGACCGTTACCAAAAACAAACCATTGAAGGCGATTTAGAAAAAATTCGCAGCTTTTACTTAGACCGCGGTTACTTACGTTTTAATATAGATTCTACGCAAGTATCAGTAAGTCCTGAGCGCGAATCTGTGTATGTAACTGCTAACTTAACAGAAGGTGTTAAGTACACAGTTAAAGGTTTTGACTTTATCGGTGATTTACTTGGCCGAGAAGAGCTAATCAAAAGCGTTATCCCGCTTCGCGCCGGCGAGCTTTACAATGGCTCAGTGGTGACCTCATCTGAAGAATTTATCAAAAGTTACTTAGCGCGCTTTGGTTATGCCAATGCCGAAGTACGCACAATTCCAGAAATTGATGATGAAAAACAAGAAGTGCAACTTACGCTGTCGGTAAATCCGGGCAAGCGTGTGTACGTACGTCGTATTATTGTAGGTGGTAACCAAAATACCGCTGATGAAGTACTTCGTCGCGAAATGACACAACTTGAAGGTGCCTGGTTATCTAATCAAAACCTTGAGCGCTCAAAGCTGCAAATTCAACGTTTACCGTACATGGAAACTGTTGACTTTAATGTAGTACCAGTACCGGGTGTAGATGACCAAGTAGACGTAGACTTTACAGTAAAAGAGCAATCGGCAGGTAGCTTTAACGCGGGCTTAGCGTATGGCTCATACGCAGGGCTTCAGTTTAATATTGGTGTGACCGAATCTAACTTTTTAGGTACGGGCAATCAAATAGGCTTAAACTTAAATACCTCTACTGGTTCTGAAAGCATTAGCTTGTCGTACACCGACCCTTACTTTACGCCAGATGGTGTATCGCAAGGCAGCAGTATTTTTTACAACAACTACGATGCCAGTAAGTTTAGCTTGGTAGATTATAAATCAACAAGTTACGGTATTGGTACTAATATTGGTTTCCCAATTGATGCGGTTAACCGTGTTAACTTTGGCGTACGTTGGATTCAAGAAGAACTTTCAGAAATTGCCGAGTACGAACAAACTCGCGTACTACGCGAAACCTTCTTAGATGAAGAAAACCCAGATGCTGGCTTTGACTTTACTAAATATGAGCTAAGTGTTGGTTGGTCGCGTATCACAGTTAACCGTGGTTTATTCCCAACAGCGGGTTCGCGCCAAACATTAAATTTAACAGCCACAACGCCTAACTCTGATCTTCAGTATTTTAAACTGAACTACGATTCGCGTTTTTACTGGCCAATATCGAATGACCACCGTTGGGTGTTCTCAACACGTGCAGCGCTAGGTTACGGTAATGGTTATGGCTCAACAAACGGTTATGAGCAAACACTGCCATTCCAAGAGTACTTCCGTATAACAGAAATGGAACTACGTGGCTTTGACCGTAATACAATATTACCGCGTGCGGTATCACGTGTTCCTTTATCAATCCCTGGTACGCCAGGTGCTGATGGTACTACAACAGGTAGCATTGGTGGCTCTGATGAGTTTGATATCTTAGTACCACAAGGGCGTATTGGTGGTAATGCAAAAGCGGTTGCAGGTATGGAGCTAATTGTACCTACGCCGTTCTTAGATGAAGAAAACACCAGCTCTGTACGTACCAGTTTCTTTGTAGATGCTGCCAACGTATGGGATACTGAATTTAACGTTGACCGTTTCCAAAACTTAGCGCCAGATGAGCGTGCTAAGTTAGATGATTACTCTGATCCAATGCGCTTTAGGGTATCAACCGGTTTATCTTTACAATGGATCTCTCCAATGGGTCCAATGCTGATTAGTTTTGCGTATCCATTGCAAAAAGAAGAAGATGACGATACAAAGACCATCAGCTTTAATATTAGTAACACTTTCTAAAGGAGTTTTTTGTGAAAAAATTATTTAAATCAACAGCAGTAGCCGTGTTAGCAACATTGATGATGGGCACCTCTGCAAGTGCATTTGCCCACAAAGTAGGCATTGTTGATATGCAAGAGATCTACAAGCAAATTCCTCAAATGGCTAAAATTGAGCAGTCTTTACAAACTGAGTTTGCTGAGCGTCGTCAAGAGCTTGAAAAACTACAAGGCGACATTCGCTTTGAAGCAGAAAAATTTAAGCGTGAAAGCACTACAATGAGCCAAGCTCAAAAAGATGCACTACGTGATAAAATTCAAGGCATGCAACAAAACCTTGCTGAAAAAGGTCGTCCTTTAGAGCAAGAAATCAAAGCACGTCAAAACCAAGAGCTTGCTAAAGTTCAGGGTTTAATTATTAAAACAATTGAAGAAATTGCTAAAGATGGCGACTTCGATGAAGTTAAAGTTAAAGACACTACTATTTACTTTAACCCTAAAGAAGTAACTGATCTTTCAAGCAAAGTTGTATCAGCAGTTAGTAAGAAATAATCACTCTATGCAAAATTATACGCTTTCGCACATTGCGGAACTTCTAGGCGCCGAACTTCAAGGTGATGGCGCTTTAGAAATTACAAAAATAGCTACACTTGCAAATGCCCGTTCTGGGCATATTGCATTTTTAGCGAACTCAAAATATCGTACGCAGCTTGAAACCACACAAGCCAGTGCTGTTATTCTTAGCGAAGCCGATGCACCGTATTTTAGTGGCGCAAAAATCATTGTTGGAAATCCGTATGTGAGCTACGCAAAGCTTGCACAATTTATGGATACAACCCCGCAAGCGGCGCAGCAAGGTATTCACGCTAGTGCGACTATTCACCCAAGTGCAACGGTAAGTGCAAGTGCTGCCATTGGCGCAAATGTAGTTATAGAAGCCGGTGCAGTGATTGGTGATAACGCACAAATTGGTCCGAACAGTTTCATCGGTGAACGTGTTAAAATAGGTTCTGGCACAAAGCTTTGGCCGAGTGTGACTATTTATCACGATGTTGAAATTGGCGCTGATTGTTTATTTCAAGCAAACAGTGTGGTTGGCAGTGACGGATTTGGCTATGCAAACGAGCGCGGGCAGTGGGTTAAAATTCCTCAGCTAGGCTCTGTGATTATCGGCGACAAGGTTGAAGTGGGCGCAAGCACAACAATTGACCGTGGCGCACTCGATAACACGATTATTCATAGTAATGTGATCATCGATAACCAATGTCAAATAGCACACAACGTTGAAGTTAACTCGGGTACTGCAATTGCAGGCTGTACTGTACTAGCAGGTAGTGTAACCATTGGTAAAAACTGCCAAATAGGTGGCATGACCGCAATTAATGGTCACATGTCAGTATGTGATGGTGTTATAATTACCGGCATGAGTATGGTGACTAAATCGATCACCGAGCCGGGTATTTACTCATCTGGTATGCCCCATACAACTAATAAAGAATGGCGTAAATCAATTGCCCACTTGCGTAATCTTTCAGACATGAAATCACGTCTCAAAGCGCTTGAAGCATTGGCTAAGTCATAACGTTGAACACTAATAAGGATGCTATTTTGGCAAACGAATTAAATAGCCTTGATATTCAAGAAATTTTAAGTTTATTACCACACCGCTACCCGATGCTTTTAATTGATCGTGTAATTGACTTTACGCCTGGCGAGTCACTGCATGCGATTAAAAATGTATCGGTTAACGAGCCTATTTTTACTGGCCACTTTCCAAATCAGCCAATTTTCCCTGGTGTGCTAATATTAGAAGCCATGGCGCAAGCCACCGGTTTATTAGGATTTAAAACAGTAGAAAACCGTAGCGATAACGAGCTTTACTTGTTTGCTGCAGTCGATAACGCACGTTTTAAACAGCCAGTTATACCGGGCGATACACTGCATTTGCATGTAGAGTTTTTAAAAGAGCGTCGCAATATATGGAAATTTGCCGCTGAAGCAAGAGTCGACGGCAAGGTTGTATGTAGTGCCGAAATTATGTGTGCGAGAAGAGAGTTTTAATAGTGATCCATTCTACAGCAATAATCGAACCTGGCGCTAAACTAGGCAACAATGTCTCAGTTGGTCCATATAGCTATATTGGCAATGATGTTGTGATCGGTGATGACTGTATTATTGAGTCTCACGTTGTTATTAAAGGGCCATCTACTATTGGCTCTGGCAATCATATTTTTCAATTTGCGTCAGTAGGCGAAGCCTGCCAAGACAAAAAATACAACAACGAACCAACCACTCTTATTATGGGCGATAACAACGTTATACGTGAGTGTGCAACCATTCACCGTGGTACTATTCAAGACCAAGGTGTTACTAAAATTGGTAGCAATAACTTATTTATGGCGTATACCCACGTTGCTCACGATGCCGTAATTGGTAATAACGTTATATTTGCTAATAACGCAAGCGTTGCAGGCCACGTGCATGTAGGCGATTGGGTTATTTTAGGTGGTAACTCAGGTGTGCATCAATTTTGTAAAATTGGTGATCACGCATTTATTGGCATGTACTCAGGTGTTAATAAAGACGTACCGCCATTTGTAACCACCATTGGTATGCCAGCAGGCCCTGCTGCGACCAATAAAGAAGGTATGAAGCGTCGTGGCTTTGAAAGCGACGAAATTATGGCCGTACGCCGTGCTTATAAAGCGTTTTATCGTAAGAGCTTAAGTGTGGACGAAGCAATTGCCTCACTAAGTGAAGATGCCGCTAAGTATCCTGCAGTACAAACCATGATTGATTTTGTGAAAAGCTCTGAGCGCGGTATCGTAAGATAAGCGCTTTATGCTTTTAAAAAAACCACCTAAGAGTAATCGCCGGTGGTTTTTTATTGCCTATAAAATATTTTAATTCAGTACACACTCAGCCACGTAAGGTTAACCTTTGCGCGAATTTTTATAATTAAAGCGCATCTATGTCTTTTACTAAGTTAATTTTTACCCTCAGTTTTTTATCAATTTTAGCTGCGTGTAGCAGCCAACCTCTAGTTACCTCTGCTAATGGCGAGCGTGCTCAGTTAGGTAAAGCCTCTTATTACGCTAATAAATACCATGGTCGCACAACAGCAAACGGCGAAACATTTAGCCAAAATGCATCCACTGCTGCGCATTTAGAATTACCCTTTGGTACAAAAGTGAAGGTTACAAACTTGGCAAATAACAAATCGGTGATCGTGAGAATAAACGATAGAGGCCCGTACGTTAAAGGGCGGGTTATTGATTTATCGTTAGGTATGTTTAAAAAAATTGCCGACCCTAAAGTCGGCGTTATAGATGTATCAATCAGCGTATTAAATGATTAACTTGGTTTCTGGATAATATATCTATCTCAAGCAGCTATTTTTAGCGCTAACTGCGTTTAATTTTCTTGCAATAGGCTAGCTATTGACGCGTAAATTCGCCTTGTTTCCACTTAAAATTTCTAGCTAGAGAAAAACAGAATTAAGTTTCATTAATATTCGGTTGGTTAGTAAATCTCTTAACCAGAGTTCAAGTTAAAACCGAGTAGTTAAGGCAACATAATCGGTATATGTTTCGCTAAGCTCTTTATGAGTGCCTTGCGCTACAAGGCTGCCATTTTCTAGCCAAATAATATTATCCATTTGCGCTAAAAGAGCTGGGTCGTGGGTAATGGTAAGTACGCTTGCGTTACTCATTACCTGCATAATAGCGTTCATTACCGTTTGCTTAGATTGGTTATCAAGCCCTTCTGTAGGCTCATCAAGGACTAAAATGGCAGGGTTTTGTAATAAAGCTTGCGCAATGGCTATGCGCCTTGATTGGCCTTGAGAAACACTTCTCCCACCTGTGCCTAAACGGGTTTTTAAACCATCTTGTAGCTCATTAAACCAAGGTTTTAGCTGTGCAAGGTTAATGGCTTCAAGCATTTCTTCTTTTGTGGCGCTTGGCTTTGCATAGCGTAAGTTTTCACTTAATGTGCCATCAAAAATATGATGCTGCTGCGCGAGTATATTAATAATGCTTGCGCGGGTGTTGCTGCTTAGTGCGTGGAGTTCTTCTGCGTTATTTTCATCGCTTAGCCTAATACTGCCTTGCTGCACAGGCCATAACCCGGTGAGTAAATTAACCAAGGTGCTTTTACCACTGCCGCTTCTGCCTACAATCGCTACTTTTTGCTGTGCTTTAAGGGTAAAGCTGATATTAGCTAAAGCACTGTGCTCCTGGTATTTATAGCCAATGTTATTAAGCGCCAAAGTTGTATTGTTTTTATCAAACTGCATCTCAACTAACTCAGCGCTATTAGCTTCTTGCGCTGTGACTTTATCTTCCAGTGTAAATAGTCGCTCAGCGGCTTTGAGTACAGTGGGCAGCTCTATAAATGCATTAGGCAACAGTAATACAGTTTCAAAGCTTGCTAATACAAATAGGCTTAACATAGCAAGCTCTACATTTACCATTGCGCCGCTGTAAACCAGAGGCACAATAGTAACTATGGCGCCAAGCATAGCTAGCTGCACAACCAGCAAACTTAAACCGTCGCTATTTGCGAGTGCTTTATGGCGACTATAAAGTTGTTGGTTATATTGCTCGTTTAGTTCATTACATTTTGAAATTTGCCCAGCACGTGCCTGATAAATACTCAGCTCTCTAAGGCCGGTTAGGGTGTCAGAAAGTTCTGCTCTAAGTTGTGCACTGAGCTGTGTTTCTTTATGGCTATTTTTATTTAATTTAGCACTTAACAGCGCAGGTAAAACAACACCAATTAATAAAATGCCAGTAAAACAAATAAGCGCAACATTGGCGTTATAAGCCGCCATAAACACCATAATTATGGGCACACTCAACAGCGCTACCAGCATAGGTAGTAATATGTTTAAGTAAAACTTATCAAGCGCATCCACATCATTTTGTAAGCGGTTAACTAAATCGGCGCTGCGGCTCATTGCTAAATCTACATTGTTTAGCTTACTTAGCGTGGCAAACATATTAACGCGTATTTCACTAAGTAATAAAAACGTCGCGTTATGTGTTACTAAGCGCTCACCATAGCGTGATGCAGTTCGTACAATCGCTAAAAATCGAATGGTTCCTGCAGGTGTAAAGTAATTCATTTGTACGCCTGCGATACCCGCTGCCGCCATTGAGGCTAAAAACCACCCCGATATAGCTAATAAGCCCACGTTTGCAAGTACCGTTAGCGTTGCTAAAAAAGTACCCAGTAGCATGGCTTTATAATGCGGGCGGCAAAGCTTTAATAGCCTAATAAAATTAGTCATTGTTTGCTCCTTGTGCTTGTAAATTAAGGAGTGATTTAAATGCGCCTTGTTGTTGCTCAAGTTGGCTGTAAGTACCTTGCTGTGCTATTTCGCCATTTTGCATAACAAGGATATTGCTTGCGTTTTTGACTGTATTTAGCCGGTGGGCAATGACCAACACTAAGTGGTTTTTAGCGTAATTATTTATAGCCTGCTGAATAAGCTGCTCGGTTTGGCTATCAAGGTGGGCTGTCGGTTCGTCAAGCACTAAAATAGGCGCTTGTTTTAAAAACGCCCGTGCAAGGGCTATACGCTGCTTTTGACCGCCAGAGAGCCCTTCACCTTGCTCACCTATCAGGGTGTCGAACCCATTCTCTAACGTGTTTATAAAATCTAAGGCGCCCGCTTGGTGTGCGGCTTGCTCAAGCTCTAGTTGCGTAGCGGCTGGCTTGGCTATTTTTATGTTATCGCTAATGCTTTGATAAAAAAGCGTTGGGGTTTGTGGGATCCACGCAATTGCGTTTTGTAATGTGCTAATGCTTGTAGCATCAAGTGATTTATTATTAATGCTTATTTGTTCAATCACCTGCGGATGAAACCCTAATAAACAATCAAATAAAGTACTTTTACCTGAGCCACTAGCACCTACTACTGCCACTAGCCCTTTAGCGGGTAGCGTAAGGTTTATATTTTTTATGCCTTCGTTACTGTTTGGGTAGGTAAAGTTTAAGTTGTTTATGTTTATTGAGCTTATATGCTCCTCAAACTTTGTTTCATGTTGCTGTGATTGCTCAGGAAGTGGGGCATTTAAAATAGTGACCATATCGGCCGCAGCGCTTATACCTTGCAAACGGGCATGGTAGTGGCTGCCTAATTGGCGCAGTGGTAAGTAAAATTCTGGGGCAAGTAGTAAAACAACAAAGCCGGTTGCAAAATCAAGCGTGCCAAAAAACAGTCTAAAACCAATGATTACCGCTACCAGTGCCACACTAATTGTGGCTAAAAATTCCAGCGCAAATGATGATAAAAAGGCAATTTTTAAAACACCGAGTGTAGCGTGCCTAAAGTCATCAGAAATTTTTGCTATTTGTTTAAGCTCTTTTTGCGTTGCGTTAAATAATTTAAGTTGTGTTAAACCTTGTACGCGGTCAAAAAAGTAATTACCTAGTACGGCCAGTTGCTGCCATCTTTTTTGATTTAACGCCTCGGCCTTTGAGCCCACCAAAATCATAAAAAACGGAATAAGCGGAGCGGTTAATAAAAATATTAAGCCTGCTTTATAGTCGGTTGGAAAAATAACCACCAATATTGCCAGCGGAATAAGCGCGCTATAAGCAACGCCTGGCAAGTATTTAGCGTAGTAGTCGTGCAGTGCTTCAACGCCATCGTGCACGGTGTTGAGCGTGGCTCCTTGGCCGTGTTGTTCAATATAACTTGGGCCAAGTTGCGTTAATTTGGTTAATAAGGTTTGGCGCATAGCCGACTTTATTTTAAGTGCCGCATAAGCACTGAGCCTTTCACTGATAGCTAAAAACAGGGCTCTGAGTAAAATAATACCCGCAAGTGGCCAAAGAAAGTGGGTTACTTGACTAAGGCTTGCGCCTTCAAACATTACGTTATGAATAGTTTGTGCCAGTAAATAGGCGCCTGCAATCATTAAAATAGCGTTAAATGTGCCCAGTGCAATACTTAACTTTAACCATGCACCCGCAGGCTTACTTTGCCGTTTTAAAAAAGCGCGCAGAGATTGCTGCTGCGCGCGATTTGGTCGGGGATTAGTCGTCATCTTTTGTGTTGTTAGCTTCGTTTAGTAAATCGTGCATCGGTTGTTCATCATCAGCTATGCTGTTTTTATTTTGATGAAACTCGTACCACATTACATTTATAACACCTAAGGTACAGGCTAAAAGTACACCTAAAATCCAAGCGAAATACCACATAATTTAGTCTCCTTAGTAGCTACCGTGCGTGTTGTTTTCAATTTCGTCTACCGTTACTCTGCGCCACATTTTTACGTAACACCAGGTGGTGTAGGCCAAAATTAACGGAATAAATATAACAACAGCAACAAACATAATATTAAGCGTTCTGTGGCTCGACACCGCATCCCAAATAGTTAAGCTAATATCTGGGTTATTAACAGATGGCATAATAAATGGGAACAGCGACACACCCGCCGTCATAATAACGCCAATTAACATAATGCTGGTTGAAATAAGCCCTAGCGCTGGCTTGTTTAGTTTAGAGAACAGTAAAGCACTGAGTGCCATAACAAAGCCTAAAATAGGGAAGGTCATTGTCCATGGGCGCTCGCTGTAATTATTAAGCCACGCACCTTGCGCTGTGCTTACAACTTTTGCCAACGGATCTGCGTGGCTTTGCGTATCAGGCATAGAAACAATTTGGTAGCCATTTATGTTTGCTACCCAAAAACCCGCAGCCGCAAACAGTACAATAAATACCACTAATGCGTAGCGGCCATATTGCGCTGAGCGTTCTGCAACGGCATCTGCTGTGCGCAGTTGTAGCCACATGCCTGCATGGGCAATTAACATAGTGATACTAATTAAACCTGCCAGTAGGCCAAATGGGTTGAGTAAGCCAAAAAACGAGCCTTGGTAACTTACACGCAGTAAGTTATCAATGTTAAATGGTACACCTAAAAATAAGTTACCAAATGCCACACCAAATACTAAAGCCGGAATGGCGCTGCCTGCAAATAAGCCCCAATCCCAGTTATTACGCCAGCGTTTAGAGTCTATTTTTGAGCGGTAATCAAAACCTAAAGGCCTAAAAAATAACGCAAACAATACCAGCATCATGGCAAAGTAAAAGCCCGAAAATGCAGCGGCATACACCATAGGCCACGCTGCAAATAAAGCGCCGCCTGCGGTAATAAACCATACTTGGTTACCGTCCCAGTGGGCGCCAATGGTGTTAATTACCGTGCGGCGCTCTGAATCTGTTTTACCAACTAGGCGAAGCAGCATCGCTACGCCCATATCCATGCCATCGGTAATTGCAAAGCCTATTAGCAGTACGCCAATGAGCAACCACCACAGCATTTTTAATGTTTCATAATCAAAAATCATAATTGCTCTCCTGCGTCTTTATCTGCTTTGTTTGGTAACTCAAAGTGATACTTACCTGTATGTAACGAGCTTGGGCCTTGTTTAATAAAGCGCACCATTAACCAACCTTCTACAATAGCAAGGCCAGTGTAAAAAATAATAAACCCAGTTAAGCTAATTAAAATATCGTTTACCGTCAGTGACGAGGTCGCTAAAAAGGTCGGTAATATTTCTGATATAGCCCAAGGCTGGCGACCATATTCAGCAACGATCCAACCAAATTCTATTGCAATCCATGGTAGCGGAATACTTAATACTGCAGCCCACAGTAGCCAACGTTTTTGCTCAATAATACGGTGTGCGTTGTAATAAAATGCCAATACAAACACGGCCAGCATAGCTACACCACAGGCCACCATTATCCTAAATGACCAAAACATAGGCCCCACTTTAGGGAACGAGTCTTTAACTGCCATTTGAATGTGCTCTTCTGTGGCATCTACCACATTGGGGGTATAGCGTTTTAGCAGCAAGCCATAACCTAAATCGGCTTTAAGAGAATCAAATTTAGCTATGTTTTCTTCGCTGTCATCGCCATTTCTTAGCTTTTGGAGGTATTCGTACGCTATCATGCCGTTACGAATGCGTACCTCGTGTTTTTTCTCTAAATCAGAAATACCAATAACTTGCTCATCTAAAGAGCGGGTAGCAATAATACCCAGTGCGTAAGGTATTTTTACTGCTGCATGCGTTACCTGCTCATCTGAGTCAGGAAAACCAAGCGCGGTAAACGCAGCGGGTGCTTCTTCGGTATGCCACTCAGCTTCTATGGTGGCAAGTTTTACTTTTTGAACTTCGCCTACTTCGTAGCCTGATTCGTCACCTAATAAAATGACACACAATATGGATGCTAAACCAAAGCCCGATGCCACCGAGAACGAGCGCTTAGCAAAGGCTAAATCACGGCCTTTTAATATGTACCAGCTACTAATGCCCAGTACAAACATAGAAGCGGCTACGTAACCTGCCGATACCGTATGAATAAACTTAACCTGCGCCACAGGGTTAAATACAAGCTCTGCAAAGCTGATCATTTCCATACGCATAGTTTGATAGTTAAATTCTGCCCCTACCGGATTTTGCATCCAACCATTAGCAATCAAAATCCACAGCGCCGACATATTAGTACCTAGCGCCATTAAAAATGTAGCGCCCAAATGTTGGCGCTTAGTTAACCTATCCCAGCCTAAAAAGAACATACCCACAAAGGTCGACTCTAAAAAGAACGCCATTAAGCCTTCAATAGCGAGCGGGGCGCCAAATACATCGCCTACGTAATGCGAGTAATAAGACCAGTTAGTACCAAACTCAAACTCCATGGTCAGGCCCGTTGCCACCCCAATGGCAAAGTTAATACCAAACAATTTTCCCCAAAATTTAGTCATATCACGATAAATTTCGCGACCGGTCATAACATAAACTGATTCCATAATAACTAAAATCCAGGTCATACCTATGGTTAAAGGTACGAATAAGAAATGGAAGAGTGCGGTAACAGCAAACTGCAATCGCGATAGATCCACAAAGGTTTCATCTATCATTTTTGGCTCCTTGAGGGTGACGGGTTAACAAGGCAATTAATAATTGGCAAAGTTGAAGTTAATGAGCTTTCAGTAATTACTGAAAGTTTGGAATATTATTTACGTTTGCACAATTTTTGTCAATAAACATATTAGAAAAAGTTAATATATATTCACCATGCTACATCAGTATGAAATACAAACAATCGTTTGGTACTAAATTAGTTACAAATAATCGTTAATTTAAAGCGTTTAACCAAACATTAAAACACGGTAAACTAACCGCTATGAACGCCTGATAAATAAAGTCGAATGAATAAAGAGAAAAAACAACTACGTATTGGTATTGTGGCAGGTGAGCTGTCGGGCGATATTTTAGGCGAAGGCTTAATTAAAGCACTCAAAACGCACTTTCCAGATGCCATTTTTGAAGGCATTGCAGGGCCAAAAATGCAGGCGCAAGGCTGTAAAACGCTTTACGACATGGACGAGCTCTCGGTAATGGGACTGGTTGAAGTATTAGGGCGTTTGCCGCGTTTACTTAAAATACGTAAGCAGCTGGTACAGCACTTTAAAGATAACCCACCCGATGTATTTATCGGTATTGATGCGCCCGATTTTAACCTACGCGTAGAAAAGCCTTTAAAAGATGCCGGTATTAAAACCATTCAATACGTAAGCCCCTCGGTTTGGGCATGGCGCGAAAAACGCATTCATACCATTAGTGCTGCCACAAATTTAGTGCTTGCTTTGCTGCCGTTTGAAAAAGAATTTTACGATAAGCACCAAGTACCGTGTACATTTGTAGGGCACACCTTAGCTGACGATATAGCGCTTGAGCACGACGATAGCCAAGCCCGCCAAGAACTTGGCCTAAATACCGACGACAAAGTACTGGCTTTACTGCCAGGTAGCCGTGGCTCAGAAGTAGGCTTGCTCAGCGAAACCTATATAAATACAGCTGCGCAGTTACAAGCGCAAAACCCAGACCTTAAAATAGTGGTGCCGTTGGTTAACGAAAAACGCAAAGCGCAATTTAGTGAAATTTTAAATGCCACTGCACCAAATTTAAATGTAAACCTACTCGATGGTCAGTCAAAACTAGCCATGCAAGCAGCCGATGCCATTTTAATGGCATCAGGCACAGCAACGCTTGAAGGCATGCTGTATAAAAAGCCTATGGTGGTGGGTTATAAAATTAAGCCAATGAGCTATTGGATTTTTAAAACCTTGTTTACCTTTAACATTAAATATTTTTCACTGCCAAACTTATTAGCCGATGAAGAGCTAGTGCCGGAGTTTTTACAAAGTGAATGTAACGTGGCTAATTTAACGGGCGCACTTACGCCTATGCTAAATACCGATAATAAAGAACTAAAAGCACGCTTTTTAGCCATCCACGAAAAAATTAGATTAAATGCCAGCAAACAAGCAGCCAAGGCTGTGGCGGAGTTAATAAATGCAAATTGAACGACCCAACGTAACCTTAATTGCCGGTGTAGATGAAGTAGGGCGTGGCCCGCTTGTCGGCGATGTTGTTACCGCTGCGGTAATACTTGACCCAGCGAATCCTATTGCAGGTTTAGCTGACTCTAAAAAGCTAACCGACAAAAAGCGCCAAGCACTGGCTATAGAAATAAAACAAAAAGCGCTGTGTTATGCCATTGGTCGTTGTAGCCCAACAGAAATTGACGAATTAAACATTTTGCATGCAACTATGCTTGCAATGACGCGTGCAGTTGAGGGGTTAAGTACGCAACCAGAGTTTGTATTTGTAGATGGTAACCGCTTACCTAAATTAGCTATGCCGGCTCAAGCAGTTGTTAAAGGCGACAGTTTAGTGGCTGAAATTTCAGCAGCCTCTATTTTAGCCAAAGTAGCGCGTGATGATGAAATGCTTGAGCTTGATACACGCTACCCGCAATACGGGTTTGCAGGGCACAAAGGGTATCCAACTAAAGCACATTTTGCAGCGCTTGAGCAATACGGCGCTATTGAAGAGCACCGTAAAAGTTTTAAGCCGGTACAACGTGTGCTAATGCAAGCAAAGGGCGAGGCATAAATAATGGCTGCTCCAGATTTTGTACATTTACGGGTTCACTCAGACTTTTCGATGGTCGATGGCTTAGCTAAAACCAAGCCTATTGTTGCTAAAGCGCAAGAGCTTGAAATGCCCGCGCTGGCAATTACCGATCAAATGAACTTTTGTGGTTTAGTGCGTTTTTATGGCGCAACTCACAGTGCCGGTATTAAACCCATAGTGGGAGCCGATTTTTGGTTGCGCAGCCCAGAGTTTCCAGATGAGCCAAGCCGTATTACGTTGCTAGCTAAAAACAACGACGGTTATAAAAATATTACCTTATTAATATCTGAAGCTTACCAACGCGGGCATATATTTCATCGCCCAGTGATTGACCGAGAATGGCTAGTTAAGCACAAAGAAGGGCTTATTATTCTCTCAGGCGCAAAAGATGGTGACTTAGGTAAAGCCTTATTAAAAAATAACCCAGGCGTTATTGAATCTGTAGTGAGCTTTTATAAGCAGCATTTTAGCGATCATTACTATTTAGAGCTTATTCGCACCGACCGTCCGCTTGAAGAAGACTACCTGCATATGGCGGTAGAGCTTGCAGCAAAAGAGCAGCTGCCCGTTGTTGCCACAAACGAAGTGGTTTTTTTAAAGCCCGAAAATTTTGAAGCGCACGAAATTCGTGTGGCTATTTTTGACGGTTACACCCTTGATGATAAACGCCGGCCTAAACGATTCTCACAAGAGCAATACCTAAAAACGCCTGAGCAAATGGCCGAGCTATTTAGCGATATTCCTGAAGCGCTGCAAAATACGGTAGAAATAGCCAAACGCTGTAACGTAACGGTGCAACTAGGCACTTACTTTTTGCCTGATTACCCAACAGGCTCGTTAAAAATTGAAGACTTTTTAGTTAAAGTTTCAGAAGACGGCCTTGAAGAGCGACTACAGTTTTTATTCCCCGATGAACAAGAGCGACAAGAAAAACGAGGCGAATACGACGAGCGCTTAAAAGTAGAGCTTGGCGTAATTAACCAAATGGGTTTTCCAGGCTACTTCTTAATCGTAATGGAGTTTATTCAGTGGAGTAAAGATAACAATATTCCAGTGGGGCCAGGGCGTGGTTCGGGTGCGGGTTCATTAGTGGCATATGCCCTAAAAATTACCGACCTTGATCCGCTTGAATTTGACCTACTCTTTGAGCGATTCTTAAACCCTGAACGTGTATCAATGCCCGATTTCGATGTCGATTTTTGTATGGACAGGCGTGATGAGGTAATTGACCATGTATCGGCATTGTATGGGCGGGACGCGGTATCACAAATTATTACCTTTGGTACCATGGCTGCAAAAGCGGTAATACGCGATGTAGGCCGTGTACTTGGCCACCCTTATGGGTTTGTCGATCGAATTTCTAAGCTGATCCCAGGGGATCCCGGGATGACGCTTGCCAAAGCCTTTGAGGTAGAGCCGCGTTTACAAGAAGCCTACGATGGCGACTCAGAGGTAAAAGATTTAATCGATATGTGTCGCATCCTCGAAGGGTGTACACGTAATGCCGGTAAACACGCCGGTGGTGTTGTAATATCGCCGACGACCATTACCGACTTTGCTGCACTTTATTGCGATGACGAAGGTAAGTTTCCGGTAACACAGTTTGATAAAAACGATGTAGAAACCGCAGGCCTAGTTAAGTTCGATTTCTTGGGCTTACGTACCTTGACGATTTTGCAGTGGGCTGTGGATATGACCAACGAGCGCATGAAGCGCGAAGGCAAAGCGCCCGTTGATATAAATACCATTCCACTGGATGATAAAAAAAGTATAGAGCTATTACTTCGCGCCGAAACAACCGCGGTATTCCAGCTAGAATCGCGCGGCATGAAAGACCTCGTACGTCGATTAAAGCCCGATTGCTTTGAAGATATGATTGCATTGGTAGCCTTGTTCCGCCCAGGCCCACTGCAATCAGGCATGGTAGATAACTTCATCGACCGTAAGCTTGGGCGAGAAGAAATTTCATACCCAGATGCCCAATACCAACACGAAAGCTTAAAGCCCATACTTGAGCCTACTTACGGCATTATTTTGTACCAAGAACAAGTAATGCAAATTGCCCAAGTACTAGCAGGCTATACGCTTGGTGGCGCCGACATGCTACGTCGTGCAATGGGTAAGAAAAAACCCGAAGAAATGGCCAAACAGCGTTCAACCTTTGAAGAAGGCGCACGCAATAATGGTATAGACGGCGAACTGGCGATTAAAATTTTCGACCTGGTAGAAAAATTCGCAGGTTATGGTTTTAATAAATCTCACTCGGCAGCGTATGCACTGGTTTCGTACCAAACGCTGTGGATGAAAACGCACCATCCGGCAGAGTTTATGGCTGCGGTAATGTCGGCCGATATGGATAACACCGACAAAATAGTAATCTTGGTGGATGAATGTGAAAACATGAAGCTCACCTTATTACCGCCTGATGTAAATGCCGGAGAATTTAAATTTACGGTAAACCTGCAAGGTGAAATTGTTTACGGTATTGGTGCTATTAAAGGTGTAGGTGAAGCGCCGGTAGAGGCTATTTTAGAAGCGCGCGCAAAAGGCGGCCCATTTAAAGATTTATTTGATTTTTGTGCCCGTGTAGATTTAAAACGCTTAAATAAACGTGTGACCGAAAAATTAATTTACGCCGGTGCACTTGATCAACTCGGGCCAGAGAAAACCCAAGCAGGGCGTGCAACATTACTGGCAAGTTTAAAAGATGCCATGCGCGCTGCCGATCAGCACAACAAAGCTGAGCAACTTGGGCAAAGCGATTTATTTGGCTTACTGGCCACTGAGCCTGATGAAGTTGAGCAAGCCTTTATTAAAGCCACACCGCTTACCGATAACCAATGGCTTGATGGCGAAAAAGACACGCTAGGCCTTTATTTAACAGGGCATCCGATAAATCAGTATCGTCGTGAACTTAGACATTACACCAGCGGCAAGCTGGTGGATTTACAGCCAACAAATCGTGATGTACTCTCTACGGCGGCGGGTTTAGTTATTTCAGCGCGGACCTTAATTAATAAAAAAGGAAATCGTTGGGGCTTAATAACTTTAGATGACAAGAGCGCCCGTATTGATGTACGCTTGTTTCCTGAACAGTTCGAAATGTACCAAGAAATGCTTCAAGTAAACAATATCTTGGTAATATCTGGACAGGTCAGCTTTGATAACTTCTCCGGTGGCATTACAATGACCGCCAGAGAAATAAACACCATTGCTCAAGCGCGTGAAAAACGCATTAAAGCGATTAAAATGACGCTGAACATGGTGCAAATCGAGGCAGGTTTCTTCGATAAATTACAAAAAGTACTCGAACCTTATAAAATGGGAACGTGTCCGATCAAGGTTTATTACCAGCGCCCCGATGCGTTGGCTCAATTAACCCTAGGGATCGAATGGTGTGTTACGCCGAGCGACGACTTAATTCATAAGTTATCACTCATGGCGGCACAAGATGTAGAACTAGAATTTAACTGATTAGGTAGTTTAGAGCATGAGCCTCAATTATCTTGATTTTGAGCTTCCGATTGCAGAATTAGAAGCAAAAATTGAAGAATTACAAAGCATAAGCCGCGCTGGCGAATTAGACCTTGAGTTAGAAGAGGAAGTCAGCAAATTAAAAGAAAAAAGCGCTAAGCAAAAAGAGGAAATATTCTCAAATTTAGGCGCTTGGCAAGTATCGCAGTTAGCGCGTCATCCGTTGCGTCCTTACACTCGAGATTATATCGAGCGCATTTTCACGGAATTTGACGAGTTTGCAGGCGATCGTACTTTTGCTAACGATCCGGCTATTTTAGGCGGTGTTGCACGTTTAGATGGCGAACCAGTAATGGTGATTGGTCAGCAAAAAGGGCGCGATACAGCTGAAAAAATTAAACGTAACTTTGGTATGCCAAAACCAGAAGGCTACCGCAAAGCGCTACGTTTAATGGAAATGGCCGAGCGTTTTAAAATGCCAATCATGACCTTTATCGACACCCCAGGGGCATACCCAGGTGTGGGCGCTGAAGAGCGCGGTCAGTCTGAGGCAATTGCACGTAACCTAAAAGTAATGGCGGCACTTAAAGTACCCACAATTTGTACGGTTATTGGCGAAGGCGGCTCTGGTGGTGCATTAGCCATTGGTGTTGGCGACAGAGTTAACATGTTGCAATACAGCACGTACTCAGTAATTTCGCCAGAAGGCTGTGCTTCAATTTTATGGAAAAGCGCCGATAAAGCACCACTTGCCGCAGAGGCAATGGGTGTAACTGCAGAGCGTGTTAAAGAGCTCGATTTAATTAATAACTTAGTTGAAGAGCCTTTAGGCGGCGCACACCGCAATTACGATGCAATGGCACGTAACTTAAAAACACGTTTAAAACGTGACCTTGCTGACTTACAAGCGCTATCGCTTGAAGACATGCTAGATCAACGCTACAAACGTTTAATGTCGTTTGGTTACTGCTAATTAGCTAACCAACACATTTATTGTTAAAAAAGGCCGCTTATGCGGCTTTTTTGTTTTAAAATACTGCAAACATTAAATTTATAGCGTATCCATGCAAGCATCACCTATTTATCAGCACGTTAAACACGCCCTTGAGCACTTTTTTAAGCACCAGCAGTATAACTTTACGGTGGCGCTTTCGGGTGGCGTGGATTCGGTGGTATTGCTTCATGTAATGCACTTATTAAAACAAGCGCAACCAAAGCTAAACGTAAACGCGATTTATGTTAATCATGGTTTAAGCCAATACGCGAATGACTGGCAGCGCTTTTGCCAAAACTTGTGCGCTGAGCTAAATGTACCGTTTAATGCCGCGCAGGTAACAATAAACCCGCAAACACGAACAAGCCTTGAAGCGCAGGCACGTGAGGCGCGTTACAAAGCACTTGATGAACTAAGCCCCGCGGGCAGTGTTATTTTGCTGGGTCAGCATTTAAACGATCAAATAGAAACGTTTTTACTGCGGTTAAAGCGCGGATCTGGCTTAAAAGGGTTAGGCGCAATGCAAAAAATGCGTGAACTACAAAGCGGGCGAATATGCTACAGACCGCTTTTAAACATAACGCGCAGTGATATAGAGCACTTTGCCACAGAGTTTAATATTACGCACATAACTGATGACTCAAATACCGATGAGCGTTTCGATCGTAACTTTTTACGTGCGCGTGTAGTGCCTTTACTTGCAAAGCGTTTTAAAGGTTTTGAACACTGTGCTGGGCGCAGCATTGAGTTACTACAGCAACAACAAGCGCTACTTGATGAGTACACTGAGCTTGATTTAAAACAAAGCGTAAACGTCCATCAAGCACTGAGCGTTAGCCAACTAACCACCTACAGCGACGTGCGCATAACCAATGTGGTTCGTGCATGGCTTAGCTTATTTACCCAAGTAATGCCCTCTCAAAAGCAGCTTTTGCAAATAATTAACCAAGCCATAAATGCGCAGGCTGATGCGCAAATGCAGGTTGATTTAAGCGAGGGGCAAATACGACGCCATCAAGGGCGTTTGTATTTTGTTACACCACACACGCTGTTAACCGATGAAGCGCTAACGAGCAATGAGCTTGCGCTTAATGATGGGCGTGTATTAATAAAGCAACAAGGTAAAGGCCTACGTGCCCCTTTACCAAGCGAGCAAGTCACCGTGCGCTTTAATTGTAATAGTGCGCGTATAAAGCCGTTAAAAAAGCCAGGCAGCAATACGCTTAAACACTGGTTTAAAGATGCAAAAGTAGCCCCGTGGTTAAGGGAGCGCGTGCCTTTAATATTTTATAACGACGAGCTTGTGCAAGTTGTTGGTTATTTTGTAAGTGAAAAACACCAAGACGAAAACGGCATTTTTTGGGAGTGTAAATAAATGAAAGATCAGCCACATGTAGGCTTATCGCTAGTTAGCAAAGCGCCAATGGGTATGTTAATAACAGCGTTAGTAGCTGTTATAGCCAATGTATTACTAGAGCTTAATATTATTACATTAGGTTATGCCGTTGTGGGCGGGGTGATATCGGCGGTATTACTGCTTGCCTACTGGTTAGGTAAAGGCGGGTTATTTTTTATTTTAGGGGTAAGTTTACCATTGGTTTTAGTGTTATTTACCCCGCTTGCAATCATAACAGCATTGCTTAATTTAGTGAGCGGCTTCTTTTTTGGCTTTTGTGCAGCCTTGTTTGTTTATAAATTACTGGCTAATAAATAATTAATTTATAATAAAAAAGCTTAGCGGGGGAGGCTAAGCTTTTATAAATAATAGAGTTATACAAATACTAATATGCTTTTGCACAGTTGCGCCCAGAGGCTTTTGCCTTATATAAGCCTTTATCGGCTCTAGCAAATATTTCTGTTTCGCAATCTTGGCTATTGGCTAGGGTAAAGCCAATGCTGGTGGTTACTTTATATTTAGACATTAAACTTGAGTTTCTGACTAAGTGCATAATGCGCTCAGCAACCACTTTGTTTGTTGTAAACTCGGGGTCTTCAATAATCAGCGAAAACTCATCGCCACCAAATCTAAATACAGAGTCGGTGCCGCGTATACTGCTACAAAGTACCTGCGAAAACTCTTTTAAAACATCGTCACCTACTTTATGACCATAGTTGTCGTTTACTTGCTTAAAGTTATCTAAATCAAGCAGCATTAAACTAAAAGGACGCTGGTAACGGCGGCAATTTTCGAGCTTTTGCGATAACATGTCATTAAATTGGCTACGGTTATTTAACCCGGTAAGCGCATCTTTTGTGGCAAGTTTTAACACTCGGCTGTACATCATTGCGTTACGCAGTGGGTACACAAGGGCGCTGTGCAGGGCACGTAATTTGTTTTCAATCGCTTTACTAATAGGGTATTGGCTAAAGTAAATTAGCTGTCCTAAGTGCTCGCGACCAATAGCTAAATCGTAAGAGTACGGGCTAGTGTTCGTGTTGCTATCTGAGGTTTGTGCAGTGCCGAGCGTTGATTGAAACTGCAGCCCTGAAAAGTTAAGTAGCTGTTTGGCAAATTTTGCATAAATAGCCAATATATCTTCTATTACTAGGCTTGTTTGTAGCTCGGTAACTAAATCGTGCGTTGCCGCTGTTTCGTTTGTGTGTGTTTGCTCTGCCGAAAACGGCAAAAAATCGCCGCGCCCAGACACGCGTTGTGTCAAAATATGGACATTTTCCATTAAAATCTTCCCCCAGGGTGTTACTTTGCAATAACTAAGCTATTTTTATGCCATATTTTAAAATTGCTTGATAAACATATGGTTGCTATATTTAAAGTTCATTCCGTAGTTTAATTGACGCTGGAGGCCGAATTTGCAAAGTATAAACGCTCAAATTTTTGGCTTGTTAGTGGCGGCGGTGCTTTTTGTATGGTTTTTTAAGCGCATTGGCTTGCCGCCTATTTTGGCGTATTTAGCAACAGGCGTTTTAGCTGGCAGCCATGGCATTGGTTGGCTTGCGCAATCTCACGAAATTGAGTTTATTGCTGAGCTGGGCATCGTATTTTTACTGTTTAGTTTAGGGCTCGAGTTTTCTATATCGCGGCTAATGGCCATGCGCAATATTGTGTTTGGACTGGGCTCGTTACAAGTTGGTGTTACCAGCTTGCTCTTCATTATTATTTTATATTGCTTAAATTTTAGCTTACTCACTAGCTTTACCATTGGCACAATTATGGCGCTTTCTTCAACCGCGGTGGTGGTTAAGCTATTAAAAGAAACTGGCGAACTAAACCAGCGCCGTGGGCAACTGGCGGTGGGCGTATTACTGTTTCAAGATATTGCCGTTGTGCCCCTACTTATTATTTTGCCACTGTTTGCCTCAAGCGATTCGCAAAGTATTAGTTGGGCGCTGGCATTTGCGCTTACAAAAGGCGCGTTTGTGTGCTTATTACTGTGGGCGATTGGTAAATGGGTGCTGCCTAAAGTATTTAAAGAAATAGCGCAGGTACGAACCGATGAGCTGTTTGTACTTACCACAATTTTGGTGGCGTTATTTGCCGGCTTTTTAACTTACATGTTTGGTTTATCAATGGCGCTTGGGGCATTTTTAGCTGGCATGATGCTAGGAGAGAGCCATTACCGCCATCAACTCGAGGCTGATATTAGGCCATTTCGCGATATTTTAATGGGGCTGTTTTTTGTAACTGTGGGGATGCAGCTCGATATTTTATTTGTGCTTTCGCATGGTTTTGTAATTATTGGCGCGTTATTTGGCTTGTTAATATTAAAAATTACCGTGCTGGCATTAAGTGCCCGATTAATGCATGAGCGCAATCAAGACTCGCTAGCCTGCGGCGTTATGCTGTGGCAAATGGGAGAATTTGGGTTTGTGCTTATTGCTCTGGCAGGTCAGCATGAGTTGCTCAATTCAGAGCAAGCGTCGTTTTTAATTGCCTTAGGGGTGCTTTCGATGGCGCTAACCCCGTTTTTAATTGATAAAACCCCACTAATTTTAAAGCAATTAGGTATTTTAGATCACCCCAGTATGGCGAGGGAGAGCGAGCCTAAAAGTAGCACCTTATATAACGATCACGTGGTTATTTGTGGCTTTTCACGCGTAGGACAAACTATAGCGCGATTTTTAAAACCCGAAGCCATAGATTACGTTGCTATAGAAAGTAACCCTATTTTAGTACAAGAGGGCAAAGCCGCAGGTGAGCCAGTAATATTTGGCTATGTAAAACAAAAAGATATTTTAAAGTGCGCAGGGGTAGAGCGAGCACGCCTAGTGATTATTACCTTTACAGAGCTTGAGCATGCCCACGTGGTAATAGACGCGATAAAGCAGCTTGCACCCAACGTTAAAATACTAATAAGAACCCGCGACGACAGCCAATTAAACAACTTAAAAGAGTTGGGGGTTACTGAGGTGGTGCCTGAGTCGTTAGAGGCAAGCTTAATGTTGGTTTCGCATGTGTTGTCGATGTCGGGTGTACCGATGACACGTATTGTGCGCCGTGTTAGTAAAGAGCGCCGTAATCGCTACCCGCTTATGCAAAGTTTTTACGCCGGTTACTTTAAAGATAACGAAGAAACCTCCTCTGAGCGCTTAGAATATCTACACGTAGTCGCGTTGCCAGATCAAGCCTATGCGGTGGATAAAACAATAGACGAGCTTAACTTATCTAAACGCCGCGTGACTGTAAAAGCTTTGCGCCGAGAGGGGCAAGAAATAGACGACCCATCAACCAGCACCACATTGTGCGCAAACGATGTATTGGTATTGCAAGGTAAGCCTAGGCGGGTAGAGCGAGTAGAGCATTACCTACTCGATGGGCTTGAATAAAAAGCATTTTTTTACTGACATAGATGCAAGTTATTAAAATAACACAGGTAGTTGTCCAGCTCAGTTGGTTTTAAAGCTTGCTCTGCGATTAAATAGCCCATAGAACAAGTTTTAATTAGCAAAGGCCAACATTAGTTAATCGAGCTCTAAAAATTGGCGTATTTCGGGTAGTTTTTTCATGCCATCTTCATAGCCAATTTGAATTAGGTGCTGAGTGTAGCGTTTTTCAAACAATAAATAGCTGGTTAAACTCGATTGCGAGTGCTTTTTTACCCCAATTGTGCGTAGCAGCAACTTAATTGCCCACGGCATATCGCTGTAGTATTGCGCGGCAATATCGTTAAAGTTTTTTGATGGATTAATAATACACGTCTCTATTTGTTTCAGCTCTTGGTGTTTGTCGCGCGCCGGAAGCAGCCCTAAAGTGCGATTTACACGCTCAAGGCGCTCAAGGTCGGCTTGCATGGTGTCGCTAAATACACTATCGAGTAAATGCCCTGCAACCGCAGAAAGCCCAGGGTAGTGGGGCGAGTAGCCCGCCGGATGCGACTCTTTTGGTTGGTCTACCCCTATAATAAATATTTTTTCAGCCCCTAAATGAATAGACGGGCTAAGCGGTGAAAGCTGGTGAATAGAGCCATCGCCAAAATAGTGGTTAAATACATTAACACTTGGAAACACCATAGGAATGGCGCTTGAGGCCATTAAATGCTCAACGTTAATGCGCATAGGGCGACCTTCGCGCTTGGCACGCTGCCAAGGTGTTTGTGTATTTGACTGAAAAAACGCAACAGAGTCACCGGTTGTATAGCTTGAAGCGGTAATAGAAATCGCTTCTAAATAATTGCGATGTAAATTACGTTCAATGCGGTGCAGGTCTAAAATTTCGTTTAATAAACCGCGCAAAGGGCGGTTATTCAGCAAACTGCCGGGTGGGTGGTTTATGTGCTCAGACTGAAAACTGGTTAAAATATTGCGCGCAATATGGCCAAATACACTTAAAAAGTCGCTTTTGTAGACCATAGATGTTGAAAAGTTTTTCCAAACAGACTCAAGCTTACGCACGGCCAAATGTGCACACGAGGCATAACAGGCCAAAGCTGCAGAATTAATCGCGCCTGCAGAAGTGCCGTTAATAATTCTAAATGGCAAAGGCGCGGTGCGAGGCATACTATGAGCAAGCGCTTTAAGCACGCCCACTTGATAAGCAGCGCGAGCGCCACCACCTGTAAGTAATAGGGCTATTTTAGGTTTATGTGGGTCAACTTGCTGGATTTTCATAGTGGTTTTTGAACTGCTTAACGTCTTTTCTTTATTTATCAACTTTAAGTCTTTAAGCTAGAAGAATCAAAGAATAACTGAGTTACTATGGCTCGTTGTTCTAATTAGTAAGTGTAGGTTTATGTTGTAAAGCCTATATTTAAGTAATAGTGATTACCGATAGTGAATTTTTTCCACTCAGCGTACTCTGAGTAATATGCATTTAAATTTATGGAGTTTGTATGTCAGATAAACCAGAAGCGTCAGATGTTCAAAAACGTCCGCCTAAAAACAATTTTTTATTCGCCGTTATTATTTTAATTATTTTAGTGTGTGCCGCTGCGTTCGTCCTGCTATCGCCCACTGACGAGCCAGAAACTCGCACAGAGGTAGAGCAAACACCAAAAGAACAGCCAGTGATGGAGTTAAAGCCAGAAAACGACCCTGTGGTAGATGCGCCATCAGTTAAGCCTGAAAAGCCAGCTGAGCTAAGCGTGCCTGCTCAGCGCCCAGCTGAGCCAGAGCCGGTTGTAGAGCCATTACCAACGCTTGATGAAAGCGATACCGTAGTGGTTGCCAAAATGGATGAATACTTAAGCGATTCGGTAATGAGCCTAATGGTAACCGACGATGTAATTCGCCGTGGCGTCGTATTTATAGACAACATAGCCAAAGGCAAAATTGCTAAAAAGCACACGCCAGTGGTTAAACCTGAAGAAGAATTTAGCGTAAACGAAGGGGATATTTTAACAATTGACCCTAACAGCTACGAGCGCTATACACCGTATGTAAAAGTATTTACGAGCTTGAGCGCCGCCCAAGCTGTGCGTATGTACGAGCAATACAAGCCATTAATCAACAACGCGTACAGTGAAATTGGTTACGGCGATGATGAATTTAATCAAACGCTAGAAGATGCTATTGAGTTATTACTTGATACACCGGAGCCAGAAGGCGAGTTACCGCTACTGCGTGACTCGGTTACTTATCAGTATGCGTTTTCTGAATGGGAGCAATTACCGGCTGCACAAAAACAGCTGTTACGTATGGGCCCAGAAAACATGAAAAAAGTAAAAGCAGCACTGCGTAAAATTAAAGCCGAGTTAGAGCGTAATTAATAGGCATTAAAGGCTGTTTTTAACCGCGATTGTATATGAAGCATGCAATCGCACTTTCTTTTTTGATTATCCCTTGAATAACACACCAAAAGTAGAGATAATCCTTCCCGCGCCAACCAAGGCCCTCAATGGTAGTCTTATTGGTCCTCTCGCAACTCTAGCAGGCGAACCTGGTCAGGCCCGGAAGGGAGCAGCCACAGTTTGTGACGTGTGTGCCGAGATGTGGCTGGTAAGACTGCCACCCAAATTCCTCATTTGGGTGAAAATACATTCCTTTTAAATTATTCCTTAGTGACACCGTTAAATATTTAATATTACGAGTATCGATTTTCCACTATTACCGCTCTACCTCATTTTTACATTCACACTGTTTTTATTATTGCCGTTTACTGCACTAGCAGATGAAACATTCACTATTTATGTAAAAAATCAAATTACTTATTTAGCAACGCCAAAGCAAAACTCACATTTGCTGAGCTTGGCAATAAATTGCAGTCACTAAATGTTTCAACAGTAATACTTATTGTTGATTATTGCGCAGCTCCAGAAGTGTTAGCTAATGCCTATTTAGCAATCGCAAATGCTAAGCCTATGCTTAAGGATGTTAAGTAAAATTTAAGCGGCAGTCATAAAAAGAGTAAGTGTAAAAACACATAACACGCTTTTTGACAGGGGGTAATGTTTACCTGTTCCTGTTTTATTGCTGCTAGACAACCCTTGTCTTGTACGTAATAATGTAAAAATTACATTAATTTTAACATGTAAAGTGTTAACAAAGTGCCCCAAGGTTGATTAATGCCGCAAAGAAGTAAGTGGACACTCGCTGTTTTATTAGGGTTATTAGGCGGGTTAGTAAATCTCTCGCCATTGTATTTTTTCGACAGCTCCGAATTTTTGTTTGGGCAATTGTTTGTTTTATGCAGCTTAGTATTTACTGGGCTGCGTTACGCGTGCCTAAGCCTTGCCATTGTTTCTGGTTTTTTACTTTATAGGTGGGGCCATTGTTGGCCGAGTATTGTGTATTTACTCGAGCTTTGTTGGCTTTATGCTTTTTGCTTACGCCGCTCTAAACCTATTCTTCCTCTGGGTAGCGTATTTTGGCTATGTATTGGTTTACCCTTTGTATGGGTTATAGGCCAATTTGTTATTGGCTTGGCCTGGTTAACGCTAATAGTAGCGATATCAAAGTACTTAATTAACGCGCTAATAAGCTTGGCGGTGGTTGATTTAGTTAGTGTATTTGTACCTTACGCTAGCCGTGCGTATCAGGGGAGGCCCCTGGCAAAAATTTTAAGCTATGTGGTTAGTGTCATTATTATTTTAGTGGTACTGCTAACCAGTGTAATTTTAGTAAACGATCATCATGCGCGTTTAGAGTATGAAGTAAACGCTCAACTAAAAGAAAAAGCCGAGTCTATTAGCACGCAATTAAATGATTATTTAGCATTTCATAAAAACGCCATTGTTATGAGTAGCGACGCAATAAGTGCGGGCACTGCAAGCGATGTGCAGCTCAAACGATTAATGTCGTTATTTCCAGGCTTTACCACCAGCTTGTATGCAAACCCAGATGGCTTTGTAGAGCTTAGCTCGCCCAGCGATTTAATAGAGGGGCTTAGCCTTGCGCAGCGTAGTGTTAAAGACAGAGCATACTTTACCCAAGCTCAGCAGTTCCCTCTGGGCTATACCAGTGGCGTGTTTCAAGGTCGCGGCCTAGGTAACGAAGCCATAGTGGCGCTGTCGGCACCTATATACCGTAACAATACGTTTTATGGTGTGGTAGAGGGCTCGTTAAAGTTAGACCGCTTAGAGCGGTTTATACCTAACTTATTTGAGTACACGGGCGATTTAGTGGTGCTAGATGCGCAGCAAAAAGTGGTATTTAGCTCCCTTGATGAATTTAAAATACTGAGCCATTTTAACGGGGAGGGCTTTAATACCAGTAATTTAGGTGATAAAAACCTATTTCGTTCAACCAAAAACGAGGTGTACCACAGCTCTAGGTACATTGACCCACAAAACCACTGGCAAGTTATTACCTTTTATAATCGTAAGCATTTAAGTATGTCGGTGGCAAAAGCTTGGCTACCCACTATTTTGTTAAGTGCGATATTGATGCTTATGGTGGTTATTTTTATACACCAACTTGCTAATTTATTAGTGCAGCCAATTACTAGCCTAACTACGCTAATGCAAAGCTTTGGTAAAACCAAAACACATAAGTTTAATACAGACTCAAGCTGGCATGAGGTATTGCAGCTACAACAGCAATTTGAATTACTAGCTAATGCGCTTCAGCGTTCAATAGAAAACCTACAAGCCTCTAATATCAGAAACCAAGGGTTAAATACCCAGCTGAGCGAATTTAATCAGCAGCTAGAGGGCAAAGTGGCAGAGCAAACCACCGAGCTTAAAAAAGCGGTAAATAGGGCTAATTTAGCCAATGTTGCTAAGTCGCAATTTTTAGCCAATATGAGCCACGAGCTACGCACCCCTATGAACGGTATTTTAGGCATGGGTGAGGTTTTATTACGCGATAATTCATTAACCGATGAGCAGCGGGAGCTATTAAATACGCAGCAAAAAAGCGCACAAAATTTACTGAAAATTTTAAACGATATTTTAGATTTTTCTAAAATAGAAGCTAACGCCATGGAAATTAGCCCTAGGGCGACTAACCTTGCGCCGTTTATTGCCAATATAAAGTCGTTGTTTTCTCCCATTGTAAGTTCTGATCATGTCGAGTTTATTGTTAGTCAAAGCGACAGGCTGCCAGATTGCGTAAAAGTAGACGACCTACGTTTAAACCAAGTCATTATTAACTTGCTATCTAATGCGTATAAGTTTACCGAGCGTGGTTTTGTGCGTTTATCGTTTGATTACGAAAACGAGCAACTTTTAATAAGCGTAGCCGATAGCGGCATTGGTATTGAAAAAGATCAGCAGTCGTTATTATTTAGTGAGTTTACACAAGCAGATGTAGGTGTGGCACGTAAGTATGGTGGCACAGGCTTAGGTTTAGCAATTAGCCAAGGGTTAATTAAAAAAATGCAGGGTGAAATTACCCTCAACAGCGAACCAGGCAAAGGCAGCGTACTTAAATTTTACGTAAGTGCACCTAAAGCACAGTCCAACAAACCAGAGCCCGTTAAACAGGCGAAGTCGTTGCCTAATTTAAGCGATAAAACACTTTTACTGGTTGAAGATAACCCCATTAACCGCCAAGTAATTGCAAAAATGCTAGAGCCTACAAAGGTAAACTTAGTGATGGCAACCGATGGCATAGAAGCGCTAAAAGTACTTGAAGGTAATCGCTTTGATTTAATTTTAATGGATTGCCAAATGCCTAATATGGATGGCTACGAGTGCACCCAAACAATACGGGCTAACGAGGTAAACACAAAGGCACATGTGCCCATTGTTGCTATTACCGCAAACGCCTACGAAGATGATAAGCAGCGCTGTTTAAGTGTAGGCATGGATGACTTTGTATCTAAACCGGTAAATACACAAGGGTTGTACGAAGTAATCGCGAGGGTGATAAACGCCCATTAGTGCAGCGTTTATCACCATAACAAACTTTAAATAAAATCGAGGGTGAGCAACAAGCGTTGCTCGTTTGTAGCCACCGGTGGAGAGCGGTGTACAAGCCCTGCGCCTTCGTTTTCATCCCAGTACTCACCTTTAAGCAGGGCAACATCCCCTTGATTTAGCTGATTAATATTATTTAGGCTTTTAAATAAGCCAGACTCTTCATCGGGCTTACCTAAATTACCAGTTCCAAGCTTTGAGCGCTCTACATCGCTGTGATTTAACCACTGCGTTGCAACGCCTTGGTAGGTAGTCACTAATCGGCACGGAATTTTGTCTACATGAAAACGCGGGCACATAGGTTTATCTAATATTTTTAGCCTTAAACCGGCGCGTTTTAAATCAAATAGGCAGCAAAACATTTCAACTAATAATGCTATGTCTTTACATAGCGCATCAGTTTCATCGCGGTTATTATCATTTGGTTTAAGTGCAGTGACTAACTTATCAAACGCATCATCGGGTGATACCGCAAGCTCAAGTGGTTTTATGGCATTAGTGCTAATGAGTGTATTAACGGCATTTGTTAATGCTTGTTCAAGGTCTCTTTGCCAAATAACGATGTTAGTGTTTTGGTCATAAATGTGTGGCAATATATTGGCGTTATTGTCTTTAGCTGCTCTTCGGTGGAGTTGCTCAGTGGGTTTTATTTGCGCCGTTATTGGAGCTAGGGCATTCATTACACTTCCTCCCAAATAGGAAACGGGTCGTTATAGGTTTTCCAAAAATCCTTACCTTTAAGCACGGCTTCTTCTGGCAGTAGGCAATCATCAAGCGCCTCAATCATGGCTTGTTTATTTAACGACTGACCAATAAATACAAGTTCTTGACGCATATCACCAAAGGGCTCTATCCATTTACTGTTTATATCAGCAAGTAGCTCGGGATCTGTGGGCCAGTCTTTTTTAGGAATTGCTTTATAAAACATGCCAGCAAACCCGTAATGAGCTATACCGCCGGCTTGGCTCCACTGCGCGCAAAACAAAGGGCGCGTTGCGAGCCAAAAATACCCTTTAGAGCGAATGAGCTTGCCAAATTGCTCGGTGTTGTGCAAAAAGTGATAAAACTTCTCAGGGTTAAATGGGCGGCGCGCCGTATAATTAAAGCTGCTAATACCATACTCTTCGGTCTCGGGAATGTGTTCACCACGTATTTCTTTAAGCCAACCTGGTGCTTGTTGGGCGCGTTCAAAGTCAAATAAGCCGGTGTTAAGTACTTTATTAATATCAACACACCCCGCCGTGATAGGAATAATTTCAGCTTGGGTGTTGAGGGTATTTAAAACTGCAATGAGCTTATTTAATTGCGCTTTGCTGACTAAGTCGGTTTTACTAATTAAAATTACATCGGCAAATTCAACTTGATCAACAAGTAGGTCGGCCACGCTTCGCTCGTCGTCTTCTCCTAACGATTCGCCAGTATCTTGTAAATCGTTTGCTTGTTCGTAGTCGGTTAAAAAGTTAACCGCATCAACCACGGTTACCATGGTATCGAGGGTGGCAACATCACCAAGAGAAACACCGTTTTCGTCGGCAAAGGTAAATGTTTCGGCAACCGGTAGAGGTTCTGAAATGCCTGTTGATTCAATGACGAGATAATCAAAACGGCGATCTTTGGCAAGTTTGCCCACTTCAACAAGTAAATCTTCTCGTAGTGTGCAGCAAATACAGCCGTTGCTCATTTCGACGAGTTTTTCGTTGCTGTGATTGAGTGATACATCGTTTTTAATTGTGGCTGCATCTATGTTTATGTCGCTCATATCGTTGACAATAACAGCCACTTTTTTTCCTTGTCGGTTATTAAGAATATGGCTAAGTACGGTTGTTTTACCAGCGCCTAAAAAGCCTGATAACACTGTGACGGGCAGTTTATTGATCATTTAATTTTACTTACTAATAGGTATTTATTGGTATGTTATATTGTATCAATTGAATTTTCTAGCACTAGCATGACTTTTTAAATGGTTTGTATGTAATGCTCAGCAGAAGAATAAGTAGACACTTTTGCAAATACAACAAAGCTATTTTGTGTTTTTTGCTATTTTTGAATTTATATAGCTGCGCTATTATGAGCGCCATCAAACTTAGGAGGCATTATGACGTTACTTTTCTCACCCATAGAACTTGCAGGTAAAACTTTAAAAAACCGTATTGTTATGCCACCAATGACTCGCTCGCGCTCAACGCAGCCTGGCGACATTGCCAATGATTTAATGGCCACTTATTATGCGCAGCGAGCAAGTGCTGGGTTAATAGTAAGCGAAGGCACACAAATAAGTGAGCTGGGTAAAGGCTATGCCTGGACACCAGGTATTTACACAAACGAGCAAGTAGCAGGTTGGCGCACGGTAACCAACAAAGTGCACGATGCTGGTGGCGTTATGTTTGCGCAGCTTTGGCATGTAGGGCGCGTAACTCACAGCGACAACACGGGCGGTGTTCAGCCTATATCGGCATCGGCCATTGCTGCAAAAGACGTAAAAGTATTTGTAGATACTAACGGCGAGCCTGGCTTTGTTGAGACTCAGTTACCGCGTGAAATGAGCAAGCAAGATATTGAAAATGTACTAGGCGAATTTCGCCAAGCGGCTAAAAATGCAGTAGACGCAGGCTTTGATGGCATAGAGCTACACGCTGCTAACGGGTATTTAATTAACCAATTTTTAGACTCGCAATCAAATGCCCGTACTGATGAATATGGCGGCAGTGTGCAAAATCGTTTGCGTTTTTTAACAGAGGTTGTAAATGCAGTAAGCGATGAAATTGGTAGTCAAAAAGTAGGTGTAAGGCTTGCGCCACTTACCACGCTTAACGGCACGGTTGATGATAACCCAGAGCAAACATATTTAGCCGTTGCTCAAGCACTAAACGACGCTGGCGTGGGCTACATGCACATTGCTGAAGCCGACTGGGATGATGCCCCTTTAATGAGTGTTGAATTTAAACAGGCTATTCGTAAAGCATACAGCGGCGTATTAATTTATGCAGGTAAGTACACTAAAGAACGTGCCGGTGAAGCCCTAACACAAGGCTGGGCCGACATGATTGGCTTTGGTCGCCCGTTTGTGTCTAACCCAGATTTACCTGCACGTTTAGAGCAAGGTAAACCGCTAAATAGCCACAACCCCGACACCTTATTTGGTGGCGCAGAGCAAGGCTATACCGATTACCCAGCCGCTTAATTATTTATAAATAAAGTATTTTAAGGGCTGCATGTATGCAGCCCTTTTTTTATGCTGGTAAATCAATAGCTTTAACTTGAGCTAATACCAATCAGCAAAATAGATCACTTAATTAAGCGGATTGATATAACAATAAAAAGCGCGTAAGTTAAATAGCTTACCCATTTTAAAAACATAAAAATAAAAATGAAAACCAAAGAGATAGAGCAACTCGCGTTATCAGACTCTGAAACCAAAGACGTGATCACCCCGTATGCCTTTAAAATTGACCAAGCGTTATTAGGTATTCCATTAGCGAGCCCAATTAAACGTGCATTGGCGATGACTATTGATGTCACTTTAATATTTATGGCCGCTAAGTTAAGCGCCACTTTAATTGCCTTTGTGGCTGCCATGGCTTTTTATAAAGGCACTGCGCAGCAATATCTTCCAAAAATGTCGTCGTTTTGGCGCAGAGCCTTAAAACTTTTTGCCGCGAGCTTTTTATTTGTAAGTTCATTAACCGTACTCTCGTTAGCGATTGATTTTTTTGAAGGCGATACCGTTATACAAACACCTCAAATAGAAAAAACACAGCAAAACGATGAGCTAAGCGAGCATGATAAAGCAATAATACGCACCTATTTAACGCAAACAGACGACGATAAAAACTGCGATGACGCTTGCCAAAGCGTTGCTCGAGCTAATTTAGTTGGCCAATTACCAGCGCTTGCTGAAATGCAAAACGTAGGAGGAATTGAAGTTACGCGCACATTATTGCACTTAATGGCCATACCTGATGATGAACCCGTTGCGGCAGATGATTTTAAAAATAATGAGACAGAGCGAGAAAGTATTTCGGACGAAGTAACTCATAAAAGCAATATCACTGAAAAAGCTGAAACTAAAAGCGAGCAAACCAAACCTGTCACCAGCATTTTGCAGTGGGGTAAAGGCATTATTCAAGACCTAGGCCTTGGTTTTGGTTGGGCTGCCGTATACTTTACGTTGTTCTCGTTATTATGGCGCGGACAAACCCCAGGTAAAAAAGTATGTAATATTCGGGTGGTCTCACTAAATGGCGAGCCACTAGGTATGCTTGATTGTTTTGGCAGATACGGCGGGTACGGCGCAGGTTTTGCAACAGGTTTATTAGGCTTTTTACAAGTGTACTGGGACCCAAACAGGCAAGCCATTCAAGATAAAATATCAGCCACGGTGGTTATTCAAGGCAGTGTGAATCAAGTTGTAAATGCTCAAACGGTAGAAGAGACTGTAAAAAGTTAATTTCAGCAGCGCCGTATTATATTGATTCAATCAGCAACTTTTTTAATATATTTTTTTTGTTTGTATCTTTTTTTACTGTTGCATCCATTATTTGGGCGATTAGTTCAAAATTTTTAAGGGATTCTGGTGAATCAAAATAACCGAGGGCTTCAATACCTCTGTCTAACTTACATATAGTGCGTGTATTTTCACCTTTTTTTGTACGTGGAAAATAAAATCTTTCTCCGAATTTTCTAATGTGTTCAGAGTAAATATCAAAATGAGGATGTACGATTAAAAACTGTGATGTAGTCGGATATCTAGTTCTTTTCTTATTAGAAGGTAAAGGCTTTATTACATCGAAACTTTGCTTTGCACTATTACAGTCAGCGCATACGACACAAAGGTTTTTAGCAGTAAAAATAAAATCTTTATATCGAGATTTTGGGGCTATATGCTCAACTTGGCAATTAGCAGCACTTGTTAAACTAACAGGGTTTTTACAATAGCAGCATAAAAAATTTTGGGCATTGCGATAGTGGTTTCTTATGCTTGATCTTAAGCTCTCTAAGCAATCATTAGACCAATCAACATGATTAAATTCTGGAGACTCCATAACTCCTTTAATTAGGGCTTTTTGCTCTTTAGTAAATTCTATTGCTTTTAACTCACTGTCCATAAACTTTAAATACCTCATTCAAAGAGTCAATGAGTTCCAATATAGGGTCATCGCGACTCATTTTTTGTTTCATACGATTAAGCATTTGCAGATGCTTAATATCTAGTTCGTCAAAGAACTTGTATGTTTTGACTTTTGAGTAAATATGCATAGAAATTTTAAGCAGATATTCATTACTGTGACCTGGTGATTCAAAAACATTTACAAGCTGATAGTCTGAGGAGCGTAAATAATGCTCCGATGCATCGGATAAACTATTTTTTTGAATATTTAAAATTTCACAGTTTGTTGTCGATATATTTGAAACTATCAGTGGCGAGTGAGTCGCAATAATAAAATGACAACCAGAGTAAGTGTTCAGAGATTGATTTAAAATATCTACAAACCGCTCTTGCCAAGAAGGGTGCAAACTTATTTCTGGTTCATCAATTAATACTAATGAGTTATCTTCAATTGAAGCCACGATTCCTAGAAATAGTAAAAAAAGACATTGCTCACCAGAACTTCGAGCTGATAGAGATTTGACTTTGGCATCTGGCGATAAGTAATTTGTTTTTGAAGATTGATCTTTGACTGTTTCAATATCTGTTACAATGACTAAACCTGAACGTATTAAATCAGACAACTCTCTTTTATCAAATTCAATATCATAACCTAAACTTGTCGGTATTAATTTTAAAGATTGATTACTAAGGTTTAATAAAATTTCAGGTGAGGTATAAACAGTTTCGAGTTTTGAAAGCAAATTTAAAAGTTCAATTTTCTCAAAGTGGTAGGCTGCAGCTTGAAGTTTCAGTTGTGCCTCTAAAGAAATATTTTTAATATCTCCAGAAGATATAGTGACAAGTTCATCTTCTGTGATTGTTGGGGTTAATTTAATCTTTAGTACGCTACTAAAGCCAAATTCATCTAGAAATGCTTTTAGCGCATTGGCTTTGCGTAGTTCAAATGTTTGCTGTATGAGTAGTTGTTTTATTGCATTTGATGCTATACGCACTGAAGGGCTTAAATCTTGTATGTATGGCTTAGAGCCGATATATGAATATACTTCAGATAACCATTCATATTCATCGGCCTTAAAGTCACTTTGGAAGCGCTCAAATTGGCTCGTTGAGGCGCATATTACTTTTTGTGGGAATTCAGCCCCAAATATAAGCCTAAGAGTTTCGTAATCACTTTTATCATTTAATCGGCGAAGCTTATCTTTACCAGTCTGTGTTTGAGGTTTGTATAGCTCTGCATATTTCGAATAATACTTTCTGTAGATATCCAGCAAAAGCTCTGTTTTACCACTGCCATTATCACCCACAACAACAGTAAAAGCGTGCTTTTCATTATCGATACCATTAAAAAGCTGAATACTACCTATATTTCGTGCTCGAAATCCCATTTCCACACCTTTTTACATTTGAAGACTATTTAGCCTTTGCTTGAATTTACTGTAAACCTAACCCCAATTCCACCGATCATCATCAACACCACAAATCCCCATACAAACATGTTTCCGTATTGGCTGTACACGCTGTCGCCTTGTATAAGCTTTATATCGGCTTTCATGGTCGCGGCTTCAAACTGTGGCATGGTTTGCTGAGTGTGGCTTATTGGGTCGTATACGGCGCTTACGCCATTGTTGGTAACACGTACCAGCGGGCGTTGTAATTCTAATGCGCGCATGCGGGCTATTTGCATGTGTTGTAATGGCCCAATTGAATCGCCAAACCAGGCATCGTTACTTACGGTAAACAGCAAGTCAGAGTTGCTTTGGTAATTACCGCGCACTAAATCGGCAAATACTATTTCGTAGCAAATCGCAGGTAGCAGATTAAATCCATTGGCGCGTAAGTTGTTTTGCACTCTATCGCCACGGGTAAACGATGACATAGGTAAATCAAACAATGGCGCTATAGGGCGCAGTATATCCTGAAATGGTACAAATTCGCCGATAGGTAACAACTGGTGCTTACGGTAGCGGTTTTTGTCTAGGTAGCGGTAATGGCCGTGCTCGTCGTTGTGCTCTTTATTACCTACCACAATAAGGGTGTTGTAAATGGTTTTGGTGTCGAGCTGGTAGTCAACAATACCGGTAACTAATGCGGTTTTATTAAACGAGGCCGCGCTGTCTAAATTGGCTAAGTACGTGTCGGCAAGGGCTTCTATTTCGGGCACGGCGGCTTCGGGCCATACCACTAGGTCGGCATCCCAATGTGGGCGTGTTAGGTCTTGGTACTTGCTCATGGTGGTCCAAAACTCACTGGGTTCAAATCGCAGGTGTTGTTTAATATTACCTTGCACCAATAAGGTCGACATTTCTTTGCCAGAGTAGTGATTATTACCGGTATTTAATGCACCAATAATAAGTAACGCTAAAGCGGCTGCGCTTATTAATGGGGTTTTAAAATCTTTTTGGGTGAGCCTGTAAAGGGCAAAACCAATGGCAACACAGGTAAGCGTTAAGCCAAATTCGCCAATATAAGGGGCAAGCAGCCTAAGCGGGCCATCTGTTTGTGTATAGCCAAAACTTAGCCACGGAAAGCCAGTCAGTAAGTGCCCACGTAAATATTCACTAATGGCTATAGTGGCAATTAGAAGTGCCCCCATGCATTTAGGGCCACTTGCAAAGCGAGTTGCAGCCCAAAACGCGAGTGCTGGAAACAGGGCTAAATATGAGCACAGTAAAGCCATTAACGAGAGCGACGCTATAAGCGGCATGCCGCCAAAGGTGGCAATAGATACGTGCACCCAGCTAATACCCGCGCCAAACCAGCCTAAGCCAAATATAAAGCCATATTTAGCGGCGCTTTTCGCGTGCGTTTTACCTGTGTTGTTTGGGTTAATACAAAAAATAATGGCGGCAATGCTAAAAAATGCGATGGGCCAAATTTGGTAAGGGGCGTAGCCAAAAGTTAAAATAAGGCCCGCAACCAGTGCGAGCCATGCTTTTTTATCTTTTACTAACAGGATGAGTTTAGTTAGTAGTTTCTTCACTGTCGTTTTCATCAACCTTAGGAACGGTGACTTGCAGTTGTAAAATACGACGGTTATCAGAATTAGTTACTTTAAACTGATAGTCGTCTATTTCAATTGTTTCGCCGCGACTTGGCATATGGCCAAATGCGTGTAGTACCGTGCCGCCAATGGTATCGGCTTCATCGGTGCTGTAACCTGTTTTAAAGTACTCGTTAAAGTCATCTACAGGGGTGAGCGCTTGCACTACGTATACATGCTTAGCAAGTTGGCGAATATCTTGTTGATCTTCTTCTTCGTCGTGTTCATCTTCGATTTCGCCGACAATTATTTCAAGAATATCTTCAATGGTGACAAGGCCCGATACACCGCCGTATTCGTCAATGACAATAGCCATGTGGTAGCGTTGTTGACGAAATTCATTTAGTAGGGTGTCTACGCGCTTGCTTTCTGGCACTACCATGGCTGGGCGTAAATATTCGCGCAGTGAGGGTAGGTGCTCATCTTTATTTAAAATAAGCGGCAGCAAGTCTTTTGCGAGCAAAATACCTTCAACGTGGTCTTTGTCTTCACACACCACCGGAAAACGCGAGTGGGTGGAGTCGACCATCATGGGGATCAAATCTTCAAGGGGGCTGTCGACCTCAAGTGTGACCATTTGTGAGCGCGGGATCATTATATCGCGCACTTTAAGCTTGGATACACCAAGCACACCTTCAATCATTTCTTTGGTTTCTGGGTCGATTACGTCACGCTCTTGCGCGTCGGCAATTACTTCAACCAGCTCTTCTCTATTCTGGGGTTCCCCTTGCAACATTTGGGCTATGCGGCCCATCCACGTTTTGCCAGAAGAACCCTGGCTAGATTGCGAGTTATCGTCGCTCATTGCGTCTAAATGCTCCGTTAAATTAAATTTCGTCCCGGTATGGGTCAGCTATGTTTAGCTCTGCAAGTAATTGCTTTTCTATGCTTTCCATCTCAAAAGCGTCTTCACTCTTTATATGGTCAAATCCAAGTAAATGCAAGCATCCATGAATAACCATATGGGCAAAGTGGTCATGAAATGACTTTTCTTGCTCGATTGCCTCGGCCAATACAATGGCTGGGCAAATTATTAAATCACCTACTAATGGCAAATCAATGCCTGGCGGTGCTTCAAATTCGAACGACAACACGTTGGTTGGTTTATTTTTACCACGGTAGTCGTTGTTTAATTGTTGTGATTGGGCTTCATCGCTTATAACGATACTCAGCTCAGACTCATCACGAAACTTGCTCAGGGCTTTATCGGCCCACAGTGCAAATTGTTCTTCGCTTGGGAGGTTGTCAAACTCACACGCTATTTGTAAATCTAATTCAGTGCTCACGGTATTACTCTTTAGTAGAAGGCGGCTGTTGAGCGGCAAGTTGCTCTTTGGCTTTTTGTTTTTCTATACGCTTTAGTCGCTCGCTTTCGTCATTGCGCTCGTAGGCTTCGACAATACGGCCAACAACAGGGTGGCGAACAATGTCGTGCGATAGGAAAAAGTTAAAGCTAATTTCTTCAACATCGCTAAGTACTTCTATTGCATGACGAAGGCCTGAGCGCGCACCGCGTGGTAAATCAACTTGTGTTATATCGCCCGTTATTACTGCTTTAGAGTTAAAGCCTATACGGGTTAAAAACATTTTCATTTGCTCGGCGGTGGTATTTTGGCTTTCATCTAAAATAATAAACGCATCATTTAGTGTACGGCCACGCATGTAAGCAAGTGGGGCAATTTCAATAATGTGTTTTTCAATAAGTTTTTCTACTTTTTCAAAGCCAAGCATTTCAAATAGCGCATCGTAAAGAGGGCGCAGGTATGGGTCTACCTTTTGGCTTAAATCGCCTGGTAAAAAACCCAGTTTTTCGCCGGCTTCTACCGCTGGGCGGGTAAGTAATATACGACGTATTTCTTGGCGCTCTAGAGCATCTACTGCGGCTGCAACTGCTAGGTATGTTTTACCTGTACCGGCAGGGCCAATCCCAAAGGTAATGTCGTGATGCAAAATATTAGCAACATACAAACCTTGGTTGTCGTTACGCGGTTTAATTACGCCACGGCGGGTTTTAATAAACATTTCTTTGCCGTACGCACTTTGCGGCACTTCTTGTTCTAGGGCTTTTGATTCGGTAATGGCTAAATGTACGTTGTCGGGCTCTATTTCACCAATTTCGCCACGAACAGGTTGAGTATCAACATAAAGGTTTTTTAAAATGTCTACGGCCGCGGCACCTGAGTGCAGTTTACCTGTTACTTTAAAAAAGTTGTCGCGGTGGATTATTTCAACACCTAGGCGGCGTTCAATTTGTTTGATGTTTTCGTCAAACGGGCCACATAAAGAAGAAAGGCGTTTGTTGTCGGCAGGTTCTAAATAAATCTCTAATGTTTTTAACTGATTACTCAAAATTACTTCCTATTCGGGTGCGCCAGTAAGGGTTACTGGCGCAATGAATTTATACAACTACGGTACGAAAGTAGCTACGCCAATTTCGTTGGTTGTATCGATTTTTGGCTCAACGCTTGCAGCTTTTGTTAAAATAGCTGAAGGAGCAATATCACGACGTAAGTTCATTTCTGATTCTGTACGAATTAAATCGCCACGTAAAGAGTTTGGTAACGCTTCGGTAATACGTACATCAACAAACTGGCCGATCACTGTGTGTGGGCCAACAAAGTTAACTACACGGTTGTTTTCGGTGCGGCCACGTAATTCCATTGGGTTCTTTTTAGAAGGCCCCTCAACTAAAATACGTTGCTCTGTATCAAACATTTGGCGGCTAATTTGTTGTGCCATTTGTGTAATACGGTTTTGTAGTAAGTATAAGCGCTCTTTTTTCTCTTGCTCTGATACGTCATCAGGTAAGTCGGCGGCAGGCGTACCTGGACGCGCACTGTAAATAAAGCTAAAACTCATATCAAAGCCAATGTCGTTAATTAGGTTCATTGTGGCTTCAAAGTCTGTTTTGCTTTCACCTGGGAAACCAATAATGAAGTCTGACGACATGCTTAAGTTAGGGCGAATTTTACGCAGCTTACGTATTGTTGATTTGTACTCAAGCGCTGTATGGCCGCGTTTCATTAAATTAAGAATACGGTCTGAACCACTTTGCACAGGTAGGTGTAAGTGATCAACAAGTTCTGGTACATCAGCGTACGCATCAATAATATCTGGCGTAAACTCTACCGGGTGCGAGGTGGTGTAACGAATACGGTCAATGCCATCAATCGCTGCTACATAACGGATTAAATCTGAGAAGTAACAAATTTCGCTATCGTGTGTTTCACCGCGGTATGCGTTTACGTTTTGACCCAGCAGGTTTACTTCACGTACGCCTTGCTCAGCAAGTTGCGCAACTTCTAATAATACGTCATCTAATGGGCGGCTAACTTCTTCACCACGGGTGTAAGGTACAACACAAAAAGTACAGTACTTAGAACAACCTTCCATTATTGATACAAATGCAGACGGGCCTTCTGCTTTTGGCTCTGGTAATCGGTCAAACTTTTCAATTTCTGGGAACGAAATATCAACCACCGATGAGCCTTTGTCGCCTTGCACTTGTTTAATCATTTCTGGTAAACGGTGCAATGTTTGTGGGCCAAAAATAACATCAACAAACGGTGCACGCTGGCGAATAGAGTCACCTTCTTGTGAGGCAACACAACCACCTACACCAATAATTAAATCTGGCTTGTCGTCTTTTAATAACTTCCAGCGACCTAATTGGTGAAATACTTTTTCTTGCGCTTTTTCACGAATTGAACAGGTGTTAAGTAAAATAACGTCGGCGTCTGCTGCTTCTTCCGTTAGCTGGTAGCCGTTGGTTGCATCTAAAAGATCAGCCATCTTCTGAGAGTCGTACTCGTTCATCTGACAACCCCAAGTTTTGATATGCAGCTTTTTGCTCATTGAAATATAGCCTCGTGTTCAATTCGGTAGTGGCACAAAAATGTGCTTAAAACGGGATTAAGGAGCAAGGTTGCTCACTTAAAGGACGCGTATTTTAGCTGGATACCCGCCCAGATCCAAGTATAGTTTTCATGTTTGTGATCTCAAATCAATACACAGGCAGTTTAATAGCGTGATAGTTATATACTCTCGCACTAATGCGGCGAGTTACGGTACAATCAAAACAGTTTCACGTATTAACCAAATGATGAAAAACATGACTCAAAACAAAGTGATTGTTGTAGGCGCTGGGATGGTCGGTGCGGCCATGGCCATAAAGCTTGCACAGCAAGGAAAATCAGTACAAATAATAGAAAAAAAACTGATTAACGCCGACGCCATTTTAGCAAGTGATCAGGTAGATATACGGGTATCGGCTATTAACCGTTTTTCAGAAAACCTGCTGGACGAGCTAGGGGCTATGCCTATTTTAAGGCAAAATCGATTAGCACCTTACACGCAGTTAGAAGCATTTGAGCGCGGTGGCGACAACCTATTATTTGATTGCGCCGATATTAATACTTCGCACTTAGGTCATTTAATCGAAAACAATTTAATACAAGCAAGCCTTTGGCAGCAGTTTGCACATTATAATATTGAGGTTATTGAACAATCAGCACCTTTAAGTGCTATTGAGCAAGATACAACGTCAATCACCCTTATTTATGGCGATACCCGTTACACTGCTGATTTAGTTATTGCAGCCGATGGCGGGCAATCGCAGCTACGTGCAAAGGCAAATATTGGTGTAACAGGGTGGCAGTATCAGCAGCACTGCATGGGCGTACTAATAAAGCTAGATGCGCCGCAGCAAGTAAAAACGTGGCAACAATTTACCCCTACAGGCCCGTTAGCCTTTTTACCTATGCAGGCGCCATACGCTAATTTAATTTGGTACGACAGTGCCAATACCTTACAAAACTTTAAAGGGTTAACGGCTGAGCAAATTAAAGCGCATGTTTTAAATAAGTTTCCGCTTATTGCAGGGGATTTTGAGGTGCAAAGCCATGCGGTATTTCCGCTTACTCGTCAGCATGCAAATAATTATTCTAATGGGCGTTTGGTGTTAGTGGGCGATGCGGCTCATACAATTAACCCACTGGCTGGGCAGGGTGTTAATTTAGGCTTTCAAGATGTGGTAGCACTCGCACAGGCACTTGAAGACGCTGATGATATTGGTTGTCCGCTAAAACTAAAAGAATACGAGCGAAGCCGCCGTAAAGCCAACCTATTAATGATGAGCATGATGGATGCGTGTTACTTTGGTTTTTCTAACCAAATTACGCCACTAAAATGGGCACGCAGCCAGTTTTTAAAAATGGCTAACAATACCGGTCCTTTAAAAAACTGGGTATTAAAATACGCCATTAGTGGGGAGCTTAATTAAATCTATTTAAGTGATTGGCTAAATTAATAAATGCACAGCCAGTCACTCCCTTTCTTATGCCACTTGGGCAACTGCATAGTTGTCACTATTAATTTATTCCGTTATTGCGTTTTTTTGCCATACTCAAACTACTAACCAATTAAAAGTTGTGTGTTTGTGGATAATTTTTTTATTTTTATACTCATTGTTGGCGCTTTGCTACTAACGCTGAGCATTGTGCCAACAATAAAAATTTGTAAAAAAACTAACCGTGTTTCGTGGATTTTGCTACTGGCGCTTATTTTTAGCTTTATAGTGGGTTATTGGTATGTACTTTATTATTTTGTAAATAACGATATTGCCGGATTTATTGCTATGAGCGTATCGCTAATTTTATTTGGCGGGGGCGCTTTTGTTTATTTAGTTATTCAGCTTAGTTATAAAAGTATTTTAAAAATAGACCGCTTTGCAAAACGTCAACGAACCCTTGCCGAAAACGACAGCTTAACCGGCCTCCCTAATCGAAAAAAGTTTTTTCAGGTGCTTAACAAACAAGTTAAGTACGAGCCTTCGTTTTATTTAATGCTTATAGATTTAAACCGCTTTAAATCGATTAATGACTCATACGGCAATAAAGTAGGGGATATGCTGTTAAGCATTTTTTCAAAAACACTCAGCCATAATATTGTGGGAATAGCCAAGCTGTACCGTTTAGGCGGCGATGAATTTGCACTTATTGTTGATAACTCAGCCAATGAGGCAATTAATTTATGTATTGAAGCCATAAAAAAATCAACTAAACACCCATTTCATATTTACGAGCATAGCTTACGTGTACACGTGACTGTGGGAATAACAACCTTTGCGAATCACTCGTCGCACGCTAATGAGCTATTAAAGCAAGCAGACTTAGCACTGCATGAGGCTAAAGACACACAGCAACTGTATGTACATTACTTTGAGGCGCTGAGCACTCGAGCAAATGAGCTTTCAAATATGACCTCACGTATTAAGCACGCTATTAAAAACCACGAATTTGAGCTTTATTTACAGCCTATTTTTGATGCCAGAGCCGATGAAGTCCATGGTGCAGAGGCATTAATACGCTGGCCGCAAAGTGATGGCTCATTTATTAGTCCAGAGGTATTTATTGGCATTGCTGAGCAAAGTGGGTTGATATTAAATATTTCTAAATGGGTGCTACTAGAAACAATAAAGCACTTAAAGGAGTTAAAAGCAGCTGGGTTTATAGGTTCGTTGCATGTAAACCTTTCTACTAAAGATTTAGAAAGCCCGGAGTTTTATGAGTTTGTTGAAGAACTAGTAAAGCATGACCCAACGCTAAGCGACGCAATTATTTTTGAAATAACCGAATGTGCCATGATGACAAACCTAGAAGCCGCCCGCACAATGATGCAAAAACTAAATAGCAGAGGGTTTGAATTTAGTGTAGATGATTTTGGTACTGGTTTTTCTTCTTTGGTATTACTGCGAGAATTACCAATAAGCCAAATAAAAATAGATCAATCATTTATAAAAGACATGCTGACTCAAATAGCAGATTACGCGATTGTTGAATCGACATTGTTTTTAGCGACGCGACTTAATTGTAAAGTGGTGGCAGAGGGAATAGAAGATAACGATCTTAAACAAACATTAACGCTAATGGATTGTGATTATTTGCAAGGGTATTATTTTAGCAAGCCAGTAAACATTAATGAGTTTATACACAAATATGCAAATGAGGAAGAGTACAGGATAATATAGAAATTGGCTGGGATACCAGGATTTGAACCTGGGAATGCCAGGATCAAAACCTGGTGCCTTACCGCTTGGCGATATCCCAACGCTAAATTTGCTGAATATTTTAGTTCTTATCGAGAACATGGTGCGGAAGGAGAGACTTGAACTCTCACAACCTAAGTTACTGGAACCTAAATCCAGCGCGTCTACCAATTCCGCCACTCCCGCATTTAACATACACAGGTGTTAATGTATTGGAACCTAAATCCAGCGTCTAATTCAAGACTACTGCCAATTCCGCTACTCCCGTATATTGTCATTCTTTATAGCAATTTCTTTGGTAGAAGAAATTGGCTGGGATACCAGGATTTGAACCTGGGAATGCCAGGATCAAAACCTGGTGCCTTACCGCTTGGCGATATCCCAACA
>NZ_JAPCKL010000004.1:0-102512 GCF_025942345.1 Pseudoalteromonas sp. A3 | reverse complement strand
CGGAGAGACTTGAACTCTCACATCCTAAGATACTGGAACCTAAATCCAGCGCGTCTACCAATTCCGCCACTCCCGCATTTTCACTTTGAATAATCAAAGGAAGGTAGTTATTTTAAACTCTTCATTGAGCAACAAAAGAAAAATGGTGGCTAAGACGGGATTTGAACCTGTGACCCCATCATTATGAGTGATGTGCTCTAACCAGCTGAGCTACTTAGCCATCTCTTTTGTTATCACTTCATCGCTGAGTGCGGGGCGTATTATGCTGATATGACCCAAATCCGTCAACACCTTTTTTGCAAAAAAACACTTAACAGGGTTTGTTTGCAGGAAAATTAAGCTAAGAGGCTAAATTTTAATAAATTTGCTGTTTTTTTAACTGTAAATCAACTGTCAAAGTACACTAAGTAATAACAACTTAAAACCGTTAATATAAAAACTGCTGAGTATTTCAGCAGTCGCTTTGCGATCAAGTTGTATTAAAACCGAGTTTATTGAGTATTTTAGCTATTGAATGAAGTTATGATACTTAACAACCAGGCTATGTAATCATTTTAAGTCGCCATAACGTGCGCTAGTTGCGTTAAAAATTACATATTAATCACCGCGTGGAGGCAGTTGGTAGGGCAATTTGCTTATTACTGATGCGTATTTCTTACGTTAAATAAAGTATTTAGCTTAGCTCGTTAGTATCATACCAATCCGTAATAATACTTATATCATTTTGTGGGACTAAACGTGTCGCTATCTGTGTTAAAAAATTCTCATTCAGAACAACTAAATAGCGAATTTTCCTAGCTATCAACAGGTTTTTCCATCAACAAAATAAATCACTTAATTATGCTAATTGCTATAAAAAGCCAAAAGTAATTAAGGCCATTTGTCTTTTGGGATAAAACTTATTTAGATAAAGGCATAAAAAAACCCGCATTAAGCGGGCTTTTATAAACAGATTGTTTAGGCGTAATTATACGTTGAACAAGAAGTTCATTACATCGCCATCTTTAACAATGTACTCTTTACCTTCTTGACGCATTTTACCGGCTTCTTTAGCGCCACCTTCGCCATTAAAGGCAATGTAGTCGTCATAAGCAATGGTTTGTGCGCGAATAAAGCCACGTTCAAAGTCGGTGTGAATTTTACCAGCCGCTTGCGGCGCAGTTGCACCTACTGGAATAGTCCACGCGCGTACTTCTTTTACACCTGCAGTGAAGTAGGTTTGTAAATGTAATAGCTCGTAACCACCGCGAATAACACGGTTTAGGCCTGGTTCTTCTAAACCTAGGTCTGCCATAAATTCAAGCTTGTCTTCTTCATCTAGTTCAGAAAGCTCAGATTCGATTGCAGCACACACCGGAATTACTACAGCATCTTCAGACTCTGCAATAGCACGTACACGGTCAAGGTGTGGGTTATTTTCAAAGCCATCTTCTGCTACGTTAGCAATGTACATAGTTGGCTTAATAGTTAAGAAGTTTATTGAGCTAATAGCTGCTTTTTCTTCTTTAGTAAGCTCTAAAGAGCGAAGTGTTAACCCTTCGTCTAAGTGTACTTTTACTTTTTCAAGTACTGCATTTTGCTCTTTAGCGTCTTTATCGCCGCCTTTCGCTTTTTTAGCGTTACGGAAAATTGCTTTATCAGCGCTGTCCATATCGGCAAGTACTAATTCGGTATTGATAACGTCAATATCGTCAGCAGGGTCAATAGTACCTGCAACGTGAATTACGTTTTCGTCTTCAAAACAGCGAACTACATGGCCAATTGCATCCGTTTCACGAATGTTTGCTAAAAATTGGTTTCCTAAACCTTCACCTTTTGATGCGCCTTTTACTAAACCAGCAATATCAACAAATTCCATACTGGTAGGTAGAATACGTTGAGGATTTACAATTTTTGCTAGCTCGTCTAAGCGAGCATCGGGTACCGGTACTACACCTGTGTTAGGTTCGATGGTACAAAAAGGAAAGTTAGCGGCTTCAATACCCGCTTTAGTTAGTGCATTAAAAAGCGTTGATTTACCAACATTAGGCAAGCCAACGATGCCACATTTAAAACCCATAGTAAGATACCTTGTTAAGATTCGTTTAAACGATTATGGTTTAAAAGAATGTAGTCTGTTTTGTGCTTTTAACACACCATCTTTTGCAAGTATTTCCATACAACGAACTGCTTCATCAACCGCTGCATCCATTTTTTCTTGGTCTTCTTTGGCTGCTTTTCCAAGCACCCAACCGGTAACCATTTCACGATGCCCTGGATGACCGATACCTATGCGTAAACGCATAAAATCTTTTTGGTTTGCCATTTTTGCAATAATGTCTTTTAAGCCATTATGACCGCCATGACCGCCACCTTTTTTAAGTTTGGCAACGCCTGGGTCTAAATCCATTTCGTCATGGGCAACAAGTATGTTTTCCACGGGGATTTTGAAAAAATTGGCTAAACTACCGACCGCTTTACCACTTAAGTTCATGTAGGTGGTGGGGATCAATAATTTGAATTCTTGGCCTTGGATGATCACTTTGCCAGTTAGGCCGTGATATTTAGGATCGTGTTTGAGCGTGCAGTTGTAGCGTGCTGCGAGTTCTTCAATGAACCAAGCACCTGCATTGTGGCGTGTGTTTGCGTATTCGGGGCCTGGATTAGCCAGGCCCACAAGCATTTGAATAGAATTCAAGGTGCAAGACCTTAAATATTATTCAGCAGCGTCTGAAGCTTCTTCTTCAGTAGGAGCTGCTTTGTTAGCTTTGATTGTAACTACTGACAGGTCGTGGCCTTCGCCTTTACCTAGTTCAACAGACTGAACACCTGAAGGAAGTTCAAGGTCAGAAATGTGAACTGAATCACCAACTACTAAATTAGAAACGTTAACTTCAACGAATTCTGGAAGTGCTTTAGGAAGACAAGAAATCTCAACTTCAGTTAACTGGTGAACAACAGTTGCGCCAGCTTTAGTAACTGCTTCTTCACCGATGAAGTGAAGAGGAACTTTAGTTACTAATTTGTGAGTTGCATCTACACGTTGGAAATCAAGGTGAGTGATTTTTGGCTTGAATGGGTGACGTTGAATATCTTTTAAGATAGCTTCAACAGACTCGCCGCCAACATTTAGCGTAAGAATGTGCGTGTAAAAACCTTCGCTTTCTTGTGCTTTGATCATGTCTTTATGAGCAAGAGTAAGCGATACCGCTTCTTTATCTGCACCGTAAAGGATAGCAGGTACTTTGTCTTCGCGACGTAGGCGGCGGCTCGCACCAGTACCAGTTTCTACGCGAAGTTCAGCGTTGTAAGTATAAGTTTCGTTAGACATAATGTCTCCAATAATTAAAAGTGTTAGGGCCTTTGCGACCAAGGTCCCTACCCAAAAGGCGCGCTATCATAACACCGCCCCCCGATAAAATAAACAACACATACAAAAAAAGCGCCAAAAGGCGCTTATATGTTCCAACGAATGTGTGATTTTAGTGTTCAAACATCGCTGAAATAGATTCTTCATTGCTGATGCGACGAATTGTTTCGGCTAACATGTCAGCAAGAGTCAGTACTTTTACTTTATCAAGCGCTTTTAATTCATCAGATAACGGAATTGAGTCAGTTACAATTACTTCATCAATTACTGAGTTACGAATGTTCTCTGCAGCTTTGCCAGATAAAATAGGGTGCGTTGCATAGGCAAATACGCGTTTAGCACCGTGTTCTTTAAGTGCTTCTGCGGCTTTACATAAAGTACCACCGGTATCAATCATATCATCTACGATAATACAGTCGCGGCCTTCAACATCACCAATAATATGCATTACTTGAGAAACGTTTGCTTGAGGGCGACGTTTATCAATAATAGCAAGGTCTGTGTCGTGAAGTAGTTTTGCAATAGCACGGGCACGTACTACACCACCAATATCTGGCGATACTACAACAACGTCTTCAAACTCACGCTCTTCCATATCTTCAAGTAATACAGGGCTACCAAATACGTTATCTACTGGTACGTCAAAGAAACCTTGTATTTGCTCAGCGTGTAAATCAACCGTAAGAACGCGGTCAACACCTACACTTGATAAGAAATCGGCAACAACTTTAGCGGTAATTGGAACGCGCGCAGAACGTACTCGACGGTCTTGACGTGCATAACCAAAATAAGGAATGACGGCAGTAATACGACCTGCTGATGCACGACGTAGAGCATCAACCATAACGATAAGTTCCATTAGGTTATCGTTAGTAGGGGCACAGGTTGATTGCAAGATAAAAACATCCGAGCCACGAACATTTTCATTTATTTGAACACTGATCTCACCGTCGCTAAAACGGCCAACAACAGCATCGCCTAATTCAATATACAAACGTTTTGCAACTTTTTGAGCTAACTCAGGTGTTGCGTTACCAGCGAAGAGCTTCATGTCAGGCACGGTAGGGTTCCTCAGGCACTGAATTTTTGGACTAACGGGTAAAATAGGTAAAACCCACTACGCGTTAACTTATGATTACTTGTACGTTACTTCATTGATCGAATATGGCGGCAAGCTCCGTATGAGCAGGTGAGACATTTGCGCTAGAAGCAGCAAAACCCTGCCAAGTATGGGGGAGGTTATCAAGTACATCTTGTGCTTGAACTTGGCTAGCAAATTCGACAAAACAACATGAACCTGTTCCGGTCATCTTCGACGGGGCGTATTTTAGCAACCACTGCAGGGTTTTTTCAACCTCGGGGCAGAGCTTTTTAACTAAAGGCTCACAATCGTTGGTTAATTTATGGGTTCGCCAATCACCTGAAATTTTTGGTGTATCGCGTTTTAAATCTGGGTGAGTGAATATTTTAGCGGTACTGACATGCTGATTAGGGTGCACAACGCAATACCATTTTTGTTCAAGCTCTACGTCAACCAATTGTTCGCCAATACCGTGTGCTATGGCGCTTTTACCACGAATAAATACCGGCACGTCGGCGCCTAATTGCAGGCCTAAGTTTGCTAATTCATCAATATTTAGTTGTGTATTCCACATTTTATTAAGTGCAAGTAACGTGGTGGCTGCATCAGATGAACCGCCTCCTACACCGCCACCCATAGGTAAACGTTTAGTGAGATTTATTTTTACACCTGATGAAATGCCACAGTGATTTTTAAGCAATAACGCGGCTTTATAGATGAGATTATCGCAATCTGCTATGCCTTTCGTATCACCCGTTATTAAAATAGTGGGCGCTTCGTTAACTGAAAAGTCGAGTGTGTCGCCAAAATTTAAAAAGGTAAATAAGGTTTCTAGTTCGTGATAACCGTCATCACGGCGCGCATTGATGTGTAAAAATAAGTTAAGTTTTGCCGGTGCAATGACCGAAAAAGCTGTTTTAGTATTCATACTTAATTAAATTGCCAATTGTAGAGTTGAATTTTGATTTTAATTTGCTGATGTTTTAGCGTGACATTGCCAGGAACCCAAAAGCCACCTTGCTGTTTATAGTTTGAATACGTTATTTGCCACTTTTTATTGCTGTTATCGTACCAAATAACTTGTTGTGCACGGCCAAGTTCGTCTACTTTTAATGTTTGCGACGTTACCGTGCCTTTTAACCAGTTATCGGCGTTATCAACTGGCAGGTCAAAACCGGTTAAGCGTTTTAATAATAACGCGGCGTTAGTGTCTGTGTATGTTTTATCGTCGTAATCAAGTACCGCACCTGTGCGGGTTTGTTTAAGCGACAATATACGAGTACCAATAAACGTAGTGAGCACTAAGTTGTTTTGTTTTTCGTCTTGTTGCCAATTTAAGTTTGCAGATTGGCGCTCATCAGGGCTTATAAACGCTAATTTACCTTGTGCTTGCCAGGTTTTTTGCGCTGCTAAGCGTGGTTTCCAATCATCGTAAAGCGTTGTTTTTGTATCAATTTGGTGGGCGCAGCCCGCTAAAAACAAAAAAAGAGTGAATAAAATTAAATAATGTCTAATCAAATGTTGTTCCTTACTTTCCATATTCCGCTGATTTTTGGTAAAATTGCCGCCTTTAAAGTAGGGCGCAGCAATATTTGGCAAATATGACCATCATAGCACTTGGTATAAATCACAAAACCGCATCCGTAGAATTACGTGAAAAAGTGGCTTTTTCGCCTGAGCAAATGTCTGAGGCGCTCCAGCAATTAAGCGGTCATGCCGACTTTAACGAAGCCGTTATTGTATCTACCTGTAACCGTACCGAAATCTATTGTAGCCTTGAGCAGTCAAATTCCCAAGCACTGCTAGCCTGGCTTGCCAGTTTCCATGGTTTGGATGAACACGAACTGAGCAAAAATATATATTGCCACCAAGGTGATGCAGCCATTAATCATTTAATGCGTGTTGCGTGCGGCTTAGATTCATTGGTATTGGGCGAGCCGCAAATTTTAGGGCAAATTAAGCAAGCTTATCATAGCGCCAAAACACACGATGCTGTAGGCGTTAAGTTTGACAGGTTGTTTCAAAAAACCTTTTCGGTAGCTAAGCAGGTCCGTACCGACACCGATATTGGTGCCAGTGCTGTGTCAGTGGCGTTTGCTGCGGTTAATTTAGCAAAACATATTTATGGCAAGCTTGATAAAACCAATGTGTTATTAATTGGTGCCGGCGAAACAATAGAGCTTGTAGCTAAACATTTATATCAAAATGAGCCGCAACAAATTACGGTTGCCAATAGAACCATTGAGCGTGCACGCGGTTTAGCGCAGGAAGTGTCGGCCGATGTGATAGCGCTGGCACAACTACCTGAGCGTTTACACAAAGCCGATATTGTTATTAGCTCAACCGCCAGTACGTTACCAATAATAGGTAAAGGGGTGGTGGAGCAAGCACTAAAACAGCGCCGCCATAAACCTATGCTGTTTATTGATATTGCCGTACCGCGCGATATAGAAAGCCAAGTAGGCGAGCTTGACGCAGCCTATTTATATTCCGTTGATGACTTACAAGCCATTGTAAGCGAGAATATGGCCGCGCGTGAACAGGCGGCAGAACAAGCACAATTAATAATAAGCGAGCGCGTAAAAGAATTTGAAATGTGGGTTCGCTCTCTCGATTCGGTTGATTTAATTCGCCACTACCGAAACGACGTACAAACCATTAAGTCAGAACTTGTTGAGCGGGCGGTTAGCCAGCTAAATACAGGTAAAGACGCAGAAAAAATTATATTAGAGTTGGCCAATAAATTAACCAACCGCTTAATGCACGCGCCTACCCGTGCAATTCAAGATGCGGCTAAAAAAGGTGAAGTGGCACAACTAACTCAGTTGAAAAAAATGTTAGGTATTGATCAGGAATAACAGTTAAATGAAAGAGTCTGTATATCGTAAATTAGAAACCTTAGTAGAGCGCTACGAAGAAGTACAAGCGCTACTGAGCGATCCGTCGGTCATTAGTGATCAAAACCGCTTTCGTGCTCTTTCAAAAGAATACTCTGAGCTTGAAGAAATTGTAAAAACATTTTTAGCATACCAACAAGCGCAAGACGATGTAGCGACTGCTGAAGAAATGTTAAAAGATTCAGACCCAGATATGCGTGAAATGGCGCAAGAAGAATATAAAGAAGCTAAAGCGCAAATTTTATCATTAGAAGATGAGCTACAAGTGCTTATGCTTCCTAAAGATCCTAAAGATAACAACAATGTATTTTTAGAAGTACGTGCGGGTACCGGTGGTGACGAAGCGGCTATTTTTGCAGGCGATTTATTTAGAATGTACAGCCGTTACGCCGAAACACAAAAATGGAAAGTTGAAGTGGTGAGCACCAACGAAGGTGAACACGGCGGCTACAAAGAAGTTATAGCAAACATTAGCGGTGAAGGTGTGTACGGTAAGCTTAAGTTTGAATCGGGCGCTCACCGTGTACAACGTGTACCAGAGACTGAGTCGCAAGGGCGTGTACATACCTCTGCGTGTACGGTCGCAGTAATGGCCGAAATTCCTGAAGCTGAAGCCATTGAAATAAACACCGCCGATATAAAAGTAGATACCTTTAGAGCCTCTGGCGCCGGTGGTCAGCACGTAAATAAAACCGACTCGGCAATTCGTATTACTCATATTCCAACGGGTGTTGTGGTTGAGTGTCAGGATGAGCGTTCGCAACATAAAAACCGTGCTAAAGCGATGTCGGTACTTGCCGCGCGTTTACAGCAAGCCGAAGATGAAAAACGTCATGCGGCTGAGGCCTCTGAGCGTCGTAACCTAGTGGGCAGTGGCGATCGCTCTGAGCGTATTCGTACTTACAACTACCCGCAAGGGCGTATTACCGATCACCGTATTAATTTAACGCTTTATCGCTTAAACGAAGTGGTAACTGGTGATTTAGGCGCAATTATCGATCCATTAATGCAAGAGCATCAAGCTGATTTACTTGCCGCAATGGGCGATGAGTAATTGTGAGCCACACGCTTGAGCAGGCAATAGCGGTTGGTGCAACTAAACTTGCACCAACTAGCGACAGCGCTAAATTAGACGCACAAGTACTGCTGTTACATATTCTTCAAAAACCCCGCAGTTACTTATTTACCTGGCCAGATAACCTACTTAGCAGCGACGAACAGCGCCAATATGATGAATTTTGTGAACGGCGTTTAAATGGTGAACCCGTAGCGCATATTATTGGCCAGCGCGAATTTTGGAGCTTAGCGCTCGAGGTGAATGCCACGACGCTTATTCCTAGACCTGATACCGAAACACTCGTTGAGCAAGCTTTAGCACTTACCGTGCCTGAGCAAGCAAAAGTGCTTGATTTAGGCACTGGCACCGGCGCTATTGCACTTGCACTTGGTAGTGAAATGCCAACATGGCAAATTACAGCAGTCGACAAAGTAGCAGATGCGGTGGCCTTAGCGACTCGGAATCAGCAGCGTTTAGCCATTAATAATGTGCAAGTTAAGCAAAGTAACTGGTTTAGCGCGCTGAAAAATGAGCAGTTTAATTTAATTGTGACCAACCCCCCGTACATTGAACACGACGATAAACATTTAAAAGAAGGGGATGTGCGCTTTGAACCTCTTTCTGCGTTAGTGGCCGATGAGGCAGGAATGGCTGATATAAAACAAATAATTACACAATCACGTGACTATTTGCTCCCTAGTGGCTATCTTTTAATAGAACATGGTTTTGAACAGGGTGAAGCTGTTCGGCATTTGTTTAAGCAAATGGCGTATATAAATATTAAAACAGTAAAAGACTTGGGAAATAACGATCGTGTAACGCTCGCACAGTGGCCTTAATTTGATAATAAACAGCCATGATTGTGTGTTCTATAAATGCATTAAGGAACCTTTAATATGATGGGTGATTTTTTATTTTCAGATGAGCCAGATGAGTTAGAAAGTGAAGTAGAGCTTGGCACTTGGAAAGTATTAATCGTTGATGACGAACCTGAAGTTCATGCTGTTACAAAGCTTGCGTTGAGTGATTTTGAATTTCAGAACAAACGTTTAGAATTTTTAAGCGCATACTCGGGCGCTGAAGCAAAAGAATTAATAAATGCGCACCCAGATGCCGCTATTGTACTGCTAGATGTGGTAATGGAAACAGATGACGCCGGGTTACAGGTTGCTAAATTTATTCGCGAAGAAGCTAATAATAATCATATTCGCATTATTTTAAGAACCGGTCAGCCTGGGCAGGCGCCTGAGCGCCAAGTCATTATTAATTACGATATTAACGACTATAAATCGAAAACAGAGCTGACAGCGCAAAAGCTGTTTACTGTGATTATGTCGAGCTTACGCTCGTATCGCGATATTATTTCTATAGAACAATCTCGCGAAGGGCTTGAAAAAATTATTGTTGCCTCGCGCGATATATTTGCCACACGTTCAATAGAGCAGTTTATTGAAGGGGTGATGCAGCAACTTACCTCGTTATTAGGCATTGCTGATCAAGCGGTGTATGCCACTACGTTAGTGGCGCAAAATACGCAAGAAAATAGTAACGATAAGCTAATTGTGCGCTCTGGTACCGGTGAGTTTGAGCAAAGCGAAGGCAAAGAGTTAGATGCGGTGCTGCAAAACGAGCAACTAGAGGCGTGTCATCAAGCACTTAAAGATAAAAGCATAATTTATAAAGATAACTATTTATTTGCTTATTGTAGTAGCGAGTACAATCACAATTCGATGTTATTTATATCGGGGATCCCTAAAAATATAACCGATACGCAACGTAATTTAATTGAGATTTTTTCGCAAAATGTACAACTAGCATTTGAGAACGTGCAACGACAACAACGTTAATCGTTACTATAAATTTAAAAAGCACATAGCCTTGCGACTATGTGCTTTTTAGTTTGTGAGGCATAATAGCCAAAGCAGTGCGTAGTACTTGGTATTATACCAAGCAGCAATAATACTTAATCATTTTGAGGGGGCTAAACGTGTTGCTATCAGCGTTAAAAAATTCTCATTTAGAACAACTAAATAGCAAATTTTTTGCCTAGCTATTAACACGTTTTTCCATCCTCAAAATAGATCACTTAATTAAGCGGGTTGGTATTAAACGCACTTAACTAATTTTAACAAAACAAAAAGTACTGAGGCTTATGGATTATTTAGCAGTAAAACACTCACACATGGCAATTGCTATGCTAAGCGTTATCTTATTTTACATCCGCTCTTTTTCGCGTATGGGCAGTGGCAAGCTTGCCAAAAATAAACTGGTTTTTATTGGCAGTCACAGCATTGACACTTTATTACTTATTTCTGCAATAACATTGGTGTTCATGGCAACAATAAACCCCTTTGAGCAACTATGGTTATTAGAAAAAATAGTGCTTGTAGTGATTTATATTGCGATAGGTATTATTAGTGCTAAACAAACTAATACGCTGCCAAAAATTATGTATGTGGTAGTTAACACGCTTGTGATTTTAGCGATAGGGTATTTGGCAACGGCAAAATCGCCGCTACTTTTATAATACCTACTTTGTTGCAAGTTAAGTGTCGGTGCGTGTATATACTTTTTAAACACGCACGATACTTAAAGGCAAGGGACTTATACGTAAGGAGCTTAAACCCCTAAGGAAATTACGTAACAGTTAATACAGTTAATACACCTCTGCACGCTTTATAGCCTTCACCATTTTTCAGCCAGGCTGGCCACTCCTTTTACTATAAAGTAACCCTCTGGGGTATAATTACGGGTGGGAGCTTCGCTGTATTGGTAACTATCCGTAAAATTAGGTAAACTACGCCTTCGTTTTTTAATAAATGTTGTAGTATTGATGACCACCCTCGGGTATGACGAACACGACGAATCTTATTTAGATGATGCATATGATGAATTTACTCCACCGCCACTTTATCGGTGTATTAATGCAGAGTCGAAATGGGACCCTCAAATAGATTTAGCGCCAACTTTTTCTGTATTAACTGACTTTGAGCAGCAGATCACTGCTATGTGCGCAAAGCAAAAAGACCCACACGATAGATTAGAAGCCCTTCTTGATATTTTTTATAGCAAATGGCTATTTAGCGCCTCTGGGCTAAAGGTGCCGGAGCATAAAATAAATAGCTTAAGCTATACACTCACTATGCGCAGCGGCTCTATAACCACATTAGGTATTTTATTGAGCCATTTGCTTGAGCAAGCGCAATTAGATGCCAGTGTGTGTATTAACCAGGGCGATATTAGTGTGCATGTCGCAATAAGTGATGAAGAGGGCTACATTATTGAGCCTAGCAGTGGGCAACAAAGCTGGTACATCATTCCTGAAAATGTGGATGAAGAAAATGGCCAAGAGCAAGAGCCACTTGAGCTTATTTATAACGATGAAGTTTATAAATTGTTTTTAGCGCAGCAAAAATGGTCGTTTATTAGCGAAAATAAATTTGGCCACGCGCTGGTATGTGTTGAGTTGCTAATGGAGCTATTAGGCGATGATCCGTACGAGAGACGCGACAGAGGTTACTTACTCAATCAGTTAGATTGTCCTAAAATGGCACGCGATGATTTACAGTTTTTTATTGATGAGTGCCCGGACGATCCGGCAATCGAGATTATTCAGCATCAACTAGAAGAACTTGAAGATAATAATAAAACACACCATTAAGAATAGGAACAAATATGGCTGATACTCACACTGCATTAATTACTAATGATGCTGTTGTACTAGGTTTGCTTGCTGTAATTTTAGGGTTCATTTTTAAAACCTCTAGCAGCGAAAACCCCAAACTAAAAGCATTTTATAAATATGTACCAGCATTATTGCTGTGTTACTTTTTACCTTCTTTACTCAATACGTTTGGCATTGTAGATGGACATAGTTCAAATGTTTACTATGTTGCTTCGCGCTATTTGCTGCCAGCATGTTTAATCTTACTTACCATTAGTATTGATTTAAAAGCGATTATTAATTTAGGCCCCAAAGCGCTAATTATGTTTTTAGTGGGCACGCTGGGTATTGTGATTGGTGGGCCTTTATCTATTTTAGTGGTTAGTGTATTTAGCCCTGATTTAGTAGGCGGCCACGGCCCAGATGCTGTTTGGCGTGGTATGACAACGGTTGCCGGCAGCTGGATTGGCGGCGGCGCAAACCAAGCTTCAATGAAAGAAATGTTTGAAGTGGGCGGCGATATATTCTCGGTTATGGTGACCGTTGATGTGATTGTGGCGAATATTTGGATGGCTGTTTTATTACTAATGGCTGCAAACCATAAAAAAATTGATGCCGCAACAGGGGCTGATACAACCGCCATAGAAGATTTAAAAAACCGTGTTGAGCAATACCATGCAGAGCATGCCCGCATGCCGACACTCAATGACTACATGACCATTATTGCCATAGCATTTGGTATAACGGGGCTTGCTCATTTTTGTGCCGACTTTTTAGGGCCGTTTTTTGCAAACAATTATGCGTGGGCTAAAGAGTACAGCTTAAACAGTAAATTCTTTTGGCTAATTGTTATTTCAACCACGATTGGTATTAGTTTATCATTTACTAAAGTAAGGCAAATAGAAGCGTTTGGCGCATCAAAAGTTGCTTCAAGCTTTTTATATATTTTAGTGGCATCAATTGGCTTACATATGAACGTAACCGCTATATTTAGTAACCCTGGGTTATTTTTAATTGGGGCTATTTGGATGCTAACACACGCAAGTTTAATGCTGATTGTAGCCAAACTAATAAAAGCCCCGTTATTTTATATGGCGGTGGGCTCGCAAGCTAACGTTGGCGGCGCTGCGTCGGCGCCTGTGGTGGCTTCTGCGTTTCACCCTTCGCTTGCGCCAGTGGGCGTTTTATTAGCTGTACTAGGGTATGGTGTAGGTACATATATGGCCTACATTTGTGGATTAATGATGCAAGCAGTTGCACCTTAAGGAATTTAAATGAACAACCAAGTAATTGATATTAATAACATTGAGCTGGCAAACGACAAACCATTTGTATTATTTGGTGGTATGAATGTTTTAGAGTCGCGCGATTTAGCAATGCGTATTGCAGAGCACTATGTAGAAGTAACGTCTAAATTAAATATTCCTTATGTATTTAAAGCCTCGTTTGATAAAGCGAATCGCTCATCAATAAATTCTTACCGCGGCCCAGGTATGGAAGAAGGCTTAAAAATATTTGAAGAGATTAAAAATACCTTTAATATCCCGCTTATAACCGACGTGCACGAACCACACCAAGCAGCGCCTGTTGCTGAAGTGGTTGATGTAATTCAGTTACCTGCATTTTTAGCACGCCAAACCGATTTAGTGGTAGCTATGGCTAAAACGGGTGCCATTATTAATGTGAAAAAACCACAGTTTTTAGCACCGCACGAAATGCGTCATATCATTACTAAATTTAATGAAGCGGGTAACAACAATGTTGCACTGTGTGAGCGCGGCTCAAGCTTTGGCTACAACAACTTAGTTGTTGATATGCTAGGTATGGATGACATGAAAGCCATGGCACCGGTTATTTTTGATGCCACTCATGCACTACAGCGCCCAGGCGGGCGAGCAGACTCTGCTGATGGGCGCCGTGCACAAGCTGCCGAGCTTGCTCGCAGCGGCATGGCACTGGGCATTGCGGGCTTATTTATTGAAGCGCACCCTAACCCTAATGAAGCAAAGTGTGATGGCCCATGTGCATTGGCACTTAGCAAGCTTGAAGGGTACTTATCGCAAATGAAAGCGGTAGATGATTTAATTAAAAGCTTTGCACCACTTGATACAAGCGCAAGCGATTTATAATTTAACACCTATTTAGGTAATAGTTAAAAAGCGACTTAGGTCGCTTTTTTTATTCCATTAATATACACACACAACGATGCTGTATATAATCTTACGCATAAGAAAAACTAATTCTAAGCTTGGTTACTATGTCAAGACGAGTCCCCCCATTAAACGCACTTAAAGCTTTTGAAGCCGCGGCACGCCATTTAAGCTTTACTAAAGCAGCGGAAGAGCTGTATGTAACGCAAGCGGCAGTGAGTCATCAAATTAAAACCCTTGAAGAGCATTTAGGCTTAAAATTGTTTTTACGTAAAAATCGCTCGTTATTATTAACCGAAGAAGGCCAAGGCTACTTTTTAGATATTAAAGAGATTTTTACCCAGCTGATAGATGCCACCGAAAAGCTACTTGCTCGCGGTGCGAAAGGCTCGCTTACCGTAAGTTTAACCCCGAGTTTTGCAATTCAGTGGTTGGTACCTCGATTAAGTTTATTTAACGAACTCCACCCTGAAATAGATGTGCGTATAAAAGCGCAAGACCAAGACGAAAACTCGTTAACCGATGATGTAGATATTGCCATTTACTACGGCCGAGGCCACTGGAGTGGAGTTCAAACTTACAAATTGCACACCGAGTATTTAGTGCCGTTATGTAGCCCACTGTTATTAAGCGGGCATAAACCGCTTAATCAACCGAGTGACTTAGCCCAGCACACTTTGTTACATGATACCACGCGGCGTAATTGGAAAACCTGGATGAAAACGGCGGGTGTACGTAATGTACAAGTGAATCAAGGCCCTATATTTAGCCACTCATCAATGGTGCTCCAAGCCGCGGTGCATGGCCAAGGCGTAGCAATAGGCAATAGTGTGCTTGCTAAACCCGATATTGACGCGGGCCGTTTAGTGATCCCATTTAGCCACAGCTTAGAGAGTAAAAACGCGTATTACTTAGTGATTAGAGAGTCGCAAACAGAGCTGGGTAAAATAGTCTCGTTTAAAGATTGGATGCTGAGCTTAGTTGAACAAGAACAAGAGTATTAATAATGATTGAATGGTTTAAAAGCGCAACGCAGCCGGCTATTGCACAGTTTATATTTGCGCATGGTGCCGGAGCTGGATCAGAATCTGATTTTATGCAGCATATGGCTAAACTCATTAGTGCGCAGGGGATTGATGTAGGTCTATTTGATTTTGAATACATGCAAATTGCTAAACAAACACAAAAACGTAGACCGCCAGAGCGAGCCCCTAAACTGTTAGCTTATTACGAGCAAGTACTAACAAATGCGCAACCTAATTTACCGTTATTTATTGGCGGTAAGTCGATGGGCGGGCGTATGGCATCTATGCTTGCTTGTAGCTCTACACAACCGATTGTAGGTGTATTAGCGTTTGGCTATCCGTTTCATCCGCCCGGTAAGCTAGATAAGCTACGCACCGATCATTTTGCAGACATACCTTGCCCGTTTTTAGTCTTACAAGGCGAGCGAGATACATTTGGCACCCGTGAAGAGCTTAAAACACTTTCTATGCCAAAACAGCCAAGTTATGTGTGGCTTAGCGATGGCGACCATTCACTCAAACCACGCAAAAAAAGTGGTGTAAGCGAGCTGCAAAATCGTGAAACTGCAGCGCTTGAAGCAGGTAAATTTATAGCCAATAGAGTGGAGCAATTATGATTAAATTATTTTTACTCACGGGCAGCTTTTTTTGCATGCTGTCGGTTATGTTAGGGGCGTTTGCCGCGCATGGTTTAAAAAGCCGTTTAACTGAGTATTCACTCGGGGTATTTAAAACCGCAGCTGAGTATCAAATGGTGCATGGTTTAGCGCTTATAGCCGTGGCGATTCTTATTAAGTGGGGTATTAATTTAACCGTGGCAGGAGGTTTTTTTATTGCCGGTACACTGCTTTTTAGTGGCAGTTTATATTTATTAGCCCTAAGCGGCATGAAGTGGTTAGGCCCAATAACCCCATTAGGTGGGTTATGTTTTATAATTGGTTGGGTTGTTATTTTAGTGCAAGTTGCACGATTTAAGTTTTAAAGAGTTTAAGGGTTAATATGTCTAGTGTTGTGATTTATTGTCGTAGTGGTTTTGAAAACGATGCGGCTGCTGAAATAACGTTTCATGCTGCCGAGCAAGGTTTTGCCGGCTATGTAAAAGCCAAACCAAATACCGGCTACGTGATTTATGAATGTTTTGAAGCGCAACACAGCGACGAAATAATCAAAAAGGTCGACTTTAAAAATATGGTATTTGCGCGCCAGTGGTTTGCTGGCACGTTAATCGAAAATATGCCGGTAGAAGATAGGGTCACTGCATTAAAAGAAGCCGCAAAGGATTTTCCTTTGTGTAGTGAGTTGCGCGTAGAAACCCCCGATACTAACGAAGGCAAAGAGCTGCTTACCTTTTGTAAAAAAATATCAACGCCGTTAAAAAAAGCACTCGAAAAACAAAACACGGTATTACGTGAGCCAAAGGCAAACCGCCCGGTAATGCATGTACTATTTTTAGCAAACAATGCCGCGTATGTAGGGTATTCGTATAGTTATAATAATTCGCCGTTTTTTATGGGCATTTTACGTTTACGTATGCCAAGTGACGGACCGAGCCGCTCAACGTTAAAACTTGACGAAGCCTTTAATGTTTTTATTCCTGAAAAAGAGCGAGAAGCGCGAGTACAACCAGGCATGCGAGGGGTTGATTTAGGCGCTTGCCCAGGCGGTTGGACCTATCAATTAGTACGCAGAGGCATGTTTGTTAGCGCAATAGATAATGGCCCAATGAACGATAGTTTGATGGAAACAGGCCAAGTTAAACACTTTAGAGCCGATGGCTTTAAATACCGCCCAGAAAAAAGAAATATTAACTGGTTAGTGTGCGATATGGTGGAAAAACCAACCAAAGTGACTAATCTAATGATTGACTGGGCAGTAAACGCATACGCTAAAGAGCTGATATTTAATTTAAAGCTGCCTATGAAAAAACGCTTTGATAGTGTTTATGAATGCCTAACGATGATCAAAGAAGAGCTTACTAAGTACGGTATAACCTATGAGTTGCAAGCTAAGCATTTGTATCATGATCGTGAGGAAATTACCGTTCATTTAAACGTTGTTAAGGTGCCCCAAAATTTGTATAGCTAAATCATAGAGGCATAAAAGTGGTATTAAATAATGTTTATAAATGGCTAGGATTACTTTTTTTATCACTTTTAATAGCCGGTTGCGGCGGCGGTGGCAGCGATAGTGACGCCACCGATAGTGGCTCAACTGGCAATACCGCCCCTACTGTGAGTGTTGATGTAAGCAGCAGCGTTATTGTTGCTAACCAAACCTTTACTATTACGGCTCAGGCAAGCGATAGCGATGGGCAGGTGTCTAGTTATCAATGGCAGCAGCTATCGGGGCCTGAATTTACCTTTACTGCCAATGGCAACATACTCACAGTAACGGCCCCCAGTGTAGAGAGCGACACTGATTTTAGTTTTTCGGTGCTAGTAACCGATAATGACGGCGCCACTACAGAGCAAGTGTTTTCTGGGACTATCACGGTTCAAAACACCCCTCCCACAGTTAATATTACAGGCCCAAGCAGTACACTGGCTAATACCCAAGTGAGTTTAATTGCTAATGCACAAGACATAGATGGCACAATTAGCACCATAGTGTGGGTACAATCTGCTGGCTCCTCCATCGAATTTAGCCAAATTGAAGGTGAATTAAGCTTTACCGCCCCAAATGTAAGTGAAAATGAAACGCTTGGTTTTAGTGTTACTGTAACCGACAATGCCGGGGGCACTGTACAAAGCAGTGCGACGGTACTTATTACGCAATTAAATAGTGCACCTAGTGTTACCTTAGCTGGGCCTGACGAGGCAATGCAAAATGAGTCAGTGACAATAATAGCCACAGCGCAGGACAGCGATGGCACCATTAGCGAGCTAAGCTGGCAGCAAACAAACGGCCCCGTGGTCGAATTTACGCAAACCGACTCCAGCATTACGTTTAATGCTCCAACGGTTGCTCAAAATACCAATATTACCTTTTTAGCCACCGTTAGAGATAACGACGATGCAACTAATAGCGCCCAAAAAACGGTGATTGTGGTGCCGCCTAACAATCCACCTGTGGCAGACGATGTAACCGTTGAGGTGCAATATAACTTAAGTGCTGAATTTAATTTGACGGTAAATGATGCCGATGGCGATACGGTACAAATTACGTTTCCAGATGACCTAGAAGGGGCGCAGGTGAGCGTTATTGATGCCCAAGCGCTGCGTTTTAGCTATACACCGCCTGTAAATAGTATTTCTGCAAAAAGCTACACACTGACTGCTAGTGATGGTGAAGACAGCACCAACTTTTTACTTAATACGACAATTATTGATACCAGCGCTGCAACGGTGACAGAAATAACGCCTAATGGAGCAGATAAACCGGTATTGGTTGACACTCCCATTAGCATTACGTTTTCTGATGTGATGCTGAGCAGTTCGTTAACTGTAAATAGTACTGCGGGGAGCTGTGAAGGCAGTGTTCAGGTATCAAGTGATGATTTTTCAAGCTGTGTGGAACTTAATGTAGAGAGCGTATCTGGTGCGCCTGATGAGACGAGTGACTATTTTAAAAACGTTAACTTAAGCGCTGATTTTTCAGAAAACACGCTTTACAAAGTGCGTGTAAATGACCAATTAGTTAATTTTTCTGGTACTGCTGCGACAGCAGGCCAAGTGAGTGAATTTACCACCTCAACCCAAGATTTAAAAATAACCGAACTCATATCGGTGCAATTTACTAATGATACGCCCTGGGTAGAGATTTATAACGGCACAGGAGAGGCTGTTAATTTACAAAACTATTCATTAAAAACGCGCGCAATTAATATGCTTGATAGCTCAGTGAGTGCAGAGCAAGTATTTACATTACCCAACAAAGTATTAGAAAACGGCAGTTATATTTTACTGCAAAGTCGTTTTGGTGATGAGTTTTTAGCAAGTGCGGCACTTAATAACCCTAAAATTGTGCTGGTGGGTAACCAAAGCGATGCGCTACGCCCATACTGGTATATAAATGGCTTTGCAGAGTTATTAAATAGCGCCGCCACACAAACAATCGACTTTGTTAAATTTGGTAATTCTACCCAACAACCGGTTAGTACCACGCAATGGCAAGGCGATAACGCACCACAAATGCAGGCCGAACAAGGGTCAAGCTTAAAACGTGCGCTTAATGCAACAGATACTAATCAAGCAAGTGATTGGGTTTACTCAGTGTTTAATACGCCGGCAGGGCAAAATGATATTAGCTGTGGTACCGATACAGATTTAGATGGGATCCCTGATTGCAGTGAGCAAGAAGGCGCAACGTTTGGCGGGCTGCCTTTATACGAATGGGGCGCACGGGAAAATCAAAAAGATATATTTATAGAAATTGATTATATGGACAGTACCGATATAGGTATTACGCCACAGCGTACAGCATTAGAAAAAGTAGTAAGCGTATTTGCAAGTAACGGTTACACAGTGCATTTTGATGTAGGCGATTTGTTTGACCAAAGCACAGGTATTTCCACCGCTAACTTTGATTTAGGAGGCGGTACAACCGTACCGTTTAACAGTTACACGCCCTTTGAATATGACCAAGGTACCGCTAATTTATTTGCCTATAAAATGGAATATGCCGATACAACGCGCCGCCCAATTTTTCATTATTTATTAATGGCAAACAGTGGTAACGAAGATGGCAGCATTAGTGGTTCGGGCATTGCTGAAATAAATGGTAATGACCTAATGCTGACTATGGGCGGATGGGGGTTATCGGTTGATGATCAAACATCACAAAATGTGACGAATAATTACCAAGCGTCTACTATTTTTCATGAGTTGGGGCATAATTTAGGGCTTTCTCATGGCGGCGACGAAGAAGTGAACTTTAAGCCAAATCATTTAAGCTCTATGAATTATCTATATCAATTAACGGGGCTTGCAAGCATAGGTAATAACGAAGGTGACCGTTATTACGACCGGTTTTATACCAACAACATTAACTGCGACCTTGTGCCAAATACTAATAATCAAACAGGATCAACGGATGATTTTATCATTGATTATTCAAACGGCAGCGCTGCAAATATAAATGAAAGTGCTATTGATGAAAGCGCAGGATTGAACAGGCCTGGCTCTGAGGCGGTCGATTATAATTGTAATGCAATTTTAGGCGATACATTAACTAACTTTGATGCAAACCAAGACTCGCAAATTACTGTATTAACGGATACCGATGAGTGGAGCATGATTAACTTACAGTTTTACTCACAAAGTGCAGGTAACCGATTTGGTGTGGCAAATACGATGAGCCATAAGCTGTATCAACAGCAGCGTGTTCAAGCTGTTTCTACTTCATTGCCTAGCTATATAAAAGAAGCAGCGCCAAGCGAGGCTATAATTAATCAAATTAAAGCAATTAAAGAGCGCTAAATGAGCTACCTATTTATAAAAGCTGCACTTTTACAAGGAGCTATTATTTGTTTAGTTGCTGCCTGTAGCCAAGGCGCTATTAATAAAGCCAGTAGTAGCCATAGTAGTGAATGGTTACTAACTGATGCGCTTTATTATAATAACAAGCCAGTAAATTGGCAGCAAAGGCGTGTAAACGGGTGCAGCACGTGTTTAATAAAAAACGACTCTGTACTTCAGCCCGAGGGCATAACGCGTTTTAATACGCTTTATAAAGATGGGGAGTGGGTTGCAGTACAGGAGCAAAGCAGTTTAAATGTTATAAGGTTAAAACTGCCTTTGCACACCCCCTATTTGTATGTTGAGCAATTAGCAAACGGTGAACTTAAACTGTTTAATCAGCAACACACTCATAAAACTAAAATAGGCGAAGTCATTAACATTACTTTTAAAAAGCAGTTATTCTCGATAGTGATCACAGCGTTTACTTTACAAGATGAAAAAAATGCAGCACTGCCAAGGCGCGCAAGACTAAACTACACTGCACTTAAGCTGATATAGATAAAATAAAAGCACCAAAAGGTGCTTTTATTATTTGCCGTAGTGTTATTTAGCCCGCTCGGTATTTAGAGCGATAATTATCTACCCACAAACGAGTAGCGCCACACACAGCAACGGGCATAACAATTAGGTTAATAAATGGGATTGCAGTGAGCAGCATAACAGCAAAGCCAAAGCCATAAGATAAACCTTGTTTAGACTTTAAATCGTCTTTCATTTGCTTAAAGCCTACTTTATGGTTATCGAAGGCAAAATCTTTGTATTGCACAGCATACATCCAACATGTAAATAAAACCCATAACACTTGTCCAATAACGGGTAAAATCCACAACAAAATAAAAAAGCCAATAGCGCGGGGTAAGTAATAGCAAAGCTTTGTCCACTCTCTGCCTACCATGCGTGGAATGTCTTTTACTAAATCAGCAAAACCGTCGTCATTTATTTTTTGACCCGTTAAATAAAGCTCTACTTTTTCGCTGAGTAGTCCGTTAAAAGGGGCCGCAATGAAGTTGGTTATTACCGTAAATAGCATGCTGTAACTAAATAGCACCACAAGCACGGCAAGGGGCCACATTAACCACTCAAGCCAGCTTAGCCATTCAGGTAACATGTTGTTTATATAATTAAAGCTGTCGCTTAACCAACCAAATAAAAAGAATAATGAACTACCAAACAATAAAATATTAAGTAAAAGTGGAATAAGCACAAAGCGCTTAAGGCCTTTTTGGCTAATTAATTTAAAGCCTGAAAAAAAATATTCCATACCTTGTATGATCTGCACAGTAACCTCAAAAAAGACTCATATCTGCATGCAGTATAATTAGACTGATAATTTTGAACAGCCTTTTTAAGTAACAAAGTGTTAAACCTGCAAAATTTTTAAAAAGTTTTAGAGTGTGTTGGCTGGATTGTTTTTGTTATGGATGTTTATTTTTTGTTGCAAAATAATGTAGGCTTAACGCATACTAAAGTTGTTTTTTTACCTATTTTATTAAAAAACAATTTCCATAATCGTAATAATAAAACTCGCGCTGTAAGTTTATTAACTATACTCATTTTAAATATATGAACTAAGAGCAGGAATTTGTTGATGCACTGCACTTTTTTAAAGTGCGTAGCAACATAAAAGTACCTAGATGCATGGTGAAGTATGAATACTGCAAAACTAAAACAATTGTTATCTCACCAGCAGGATATATTATCTAAAATCGCGTTAGGCATTGCCTTAGACGATATTTTACAAGATATTTGTTTAGCTATAGAGCAAGTTATTGAAGACAGCTCTGCAAGATGCTCAATACTGTCTTTAACAGGTAATCAGTTATTTCATCGTGCTGCCCCAAATATTGACGATGAATATTTAAAGGCAATTAATGGTGTGTTTATAGGCCCGAATGTGGGGGCTTGTGGCACCGCGGCTTATAAAAATGAGCGAGTTATTGTGCAAAATATTGACCTTTCGCCCTTGTGGGAAGGTTACAAAGATTTAGCGCACAGCTACGGTTTATATTCTTGTTGGTCAACCCCGATTATTTCAACCACCAGTGAAATATTAGGCACTTTTGCTATTTACCACGGCGCCCCTAAAGCGCCTACACAGCAAGATTTAGAACTCATTGACTATTTTGTACACTTTTCTAGCATAGCACTTGAAAAAAGCGCAGAGTCGCTCAAAGCTAGGCAGCTAGTGGCAGACCTGCAAAAAAGTAATGAAAAATTTAAAGCATTTACGCAAGTGATGCCCGATCTTATTTTGATTTTGAACGAAGAGGGCGTCTATACCGATATTTACGGTACCTCGAGTGACTTATTACTTGAATCGCCCACCGACTTAATTGGTCAAAATGTACAAGATTTATTCCCAATTAAAGATGCCGACATGATCATGGGGATTATTAAAAAAACCATTCGCACCAATGAAATGCAAATATTTGAGTACGATTTATCAGTGCCCAAAGGCCACATAACCTTTGAAGGAAGAGCGGCTGCACTTAATAACTACCAGCCAGAAAAACCAGAACTTAAGCACGTAGTGTGGATGGCAAGAGATGTAACCCTTCGCAAAAAAGCCGAGCAAGAAGTTCAACGGCTTGCGTTTTTTGATCCACTAACAGGGCTCCCTAATAGACGAATGCTCAGCGACAGCCTAGCAAAGTGTGTAGAGCGTATTAAACGTACCAAAAAAACGGGCGCATTGCTGTTTTTAGATGTTGATAACTTCAAAAGAATAAATGATTCATTAGGGCACGGCGCCGGAGATCAAGTATTAATAGAATTAGCAAAACGCTTAGGTGGCGTAATACGATCATCTGATACTTTAGCTAGAGTGGGCGGTGATGAATTTATTATTTTACTCGAATACATTGGCGAGCATAACCACCAAGCCTGTATTGAATCCGAAATAGTCGCTAAAAAAGTACAAGGCGTGTTTAATGATAAGTTTGCAATAGGAGAGCTGGCATTTCAAGTTAGTTGCAGTATAGGTATTTGTTTAATTAACGAAGAGCACACAGCCACCGATAACATATTAAAATTTGCAGATACTGCCATGTACCGCTCTAAGGCAAAAGGTGGCAATAGCTGCAGCTTTTATGACCCTAAACTGCAAACTTTACTCGAAAACCAAGCCGAATTAGAAACGGATATTGTAAGAGCAATCGCAAATAACGAATTTTGTGCGTATTTTCAGCCGCAAATTAGTATGCAAGGAAAGTTAGTAGGTGCAGAAGCCCTCATAAGGTGGATACGCCCTAATAAAGGGATTATTGCGCCTAATCAGTTTGTTCCTATTGCAGAGCAATATGGTCTTATTCAAAAACTGCAAAACATAGTGCTTCGCAATATATGCAGCCTTATTAATCAACTTAATGAAAAAAACATGATAGATGAGCACTTTAGTGTATCTATAAATATTAGTCATATACAGTTTAATTCTGCGCAGCTTACCCGTGAGCTATGCTCTACAATTAAAGAGTTCAACATAAAGCCGCAGCATATTAAACTTGAGATCACCGAAACCATGCTATCGGGCGATATTGACAGCACAATAAAGCAAATGACGGAGCTACAAGAACAAGGTTTTGTGTTTTCTATAGACGACTTTGGCACAGGGTATTCTTGTTTAGCCCATTTAAATGCTTTCCCCGTACAGGAAATAAAAATTGATAAAAGCTTTATCGATAAGATTTTAGATAAAGGCAAAGGCTTTAATATTGTTAATACGATTATAAGCCTAGGCAAAAGTTTAGACATTACCGTTGTTGCTGAAGGTGTAGAGCAAGAGGCGCAATTTGAGTTACTAAACTTGCTCAATGCAGATTGCATACAAGGCTATTTAGTCGCAAAACCTATGAACGCCAGTAATTATATTAAGTGGCACGCCCATCAATTAAAAAAGCAAAGCCTAAGTGCTTAGCAGGCTGTGCGTCGTTTTTGTAAATTAAGCTTACGTTTTAATAAAGCTATTTTTACCTTCTTAAAACATTTTGTTTAAACAACACTAGGAACACGCGTATTAAGTATATATTATGAAGCCACTATAACGATTCAAAATAATAAAATGGACGACAAGAGATGCAGTTAGTCGAATTAACCCCTAAGGATCCTGATGTAGTTAATGTGTTTGCAGATATAGATAGACTGATAAACTCCTTATACCCCGTGGCTACAGCCCAATCTCTCAAATTAGAAGAATTAAGCAAAGACAACGTTTACGCAATTGGTTTAAAAAACGAAGATGGCATTATTGCCTGCGGCGCTATTGTTAAGCAAAATGACGGCGCGCTATATGGCGAAATAAGGCGTTTATACGTAAAACCAAGTTACCGTGGTAGAGGTTTTTCAAGACGCATAATGCAAAACCTACTGCATTACGCCGGCGAAACAAAAATTCCACTTATCCGATTAGAAACAGGCCCAAAGCAAACCGAATCAATTAGTTTATATGAAGATTTAGGTTTTGCGCGCTGTGCAAGCTTTGGCTCGTATCAAGATAACCCACAAAGTGTATTTATGGAGCTTGCCCTGAGCCCTGAGCCAGAATAAATAAGCTATTTACTACTGTGTGCCTATAGCTGACTCTGTAGGCGCAAAAAATACTTCACTGTTTTTCACTGCTATCTTCGTATAAAATTCGCCACGTATATTTAATACCTGTGCACAGTAATACTTAATGATTTTAAGAGGCAAAACCTGGCTATAAACAAGCTTTTTTGCTTCAAAATAAATTACTTGATTAAGCAAACGGGTATAAACCTTTATTTAGCACTTCATAAGTGAGAATTTTATCTTTTTTAAAAGTAGCCCAAAACCAATGAGCGATTTAACAGTAGTAACCCACAGTGGTAATTTCCATGCCGATGACGTGTTTAGTATTGCGGTACTTAAGCATGTATTGCCTGCCTTTAACTTGGTACGAACCCGCGATAAAGCAGTAATAGAAAGTGCCGATATTGTTGTTGATGTAGGTGGTGAATACAACCCTGACACAGGACGCTTTGATCATCACCAACGCGGCGGCGCAGGCGAGCGCGAAAATGGCACGCCATACTCGTCATTTGGCTTAATTTGGAAAAAGTATGGTTTAGCGCTGTGTGATAATAACCAAGCGGTGGCTGATAGAGTTGACGCTGGTTTAGTCTCTACAATTGATGCCATAGATTGTGGCTACGTTAAAGGTGTGGTTGAGGGCATAACGCTTAGCCAAACGCTTTCTATGTTTAATCCAACATGGGAAGAGGAAGGCAACTTTGATGAATGCTTTGATGAAGCCGTTGAGTTTGCAGCGCGTCTATTAACCCGTTTTATTGCCTCAGCAAAAGGAAGTATTAACGCCAAAGATATTGTTGCAAAAGCAATAAAAGAGGCAAAAGATCCCCGCGTGATTATTTTAGAAAAATACACACCGTGGAAAAAAACAGTACACCATTTATCAAGCGACGCTTTATTTATGGTTTACCCTTCGCAAAACGGCCAATGGATTATTCAAACTGTACCAGTAGAGCCCGGCTCGTTTGAAGACAGAAAGTCACTGCCTAAAGCGTGGGCTGGTTTATCTGATGAAGAGTTCCAAGCTGAAACAGGCTTAGACGACGCTGTATTTTGCCACAATGGTTTATTTATAGCCGGTACTAAATCGTTCGAAAGTACAATGAAGCTGGCCGACGTGGCCCTAGCTGAGTAATCTGTTTTACTTAAATATGGGTAAAAATTTCTTACCCAGAATTCGCACTATTTTAGCTAAGTAACTAGTTTGCAGTTACTTAGCTTTATTATGCTCTCGTTATTTAAATCACGTCAGGTTTTATGTTTGAAGTAAAAACTATCGCGCTATTTATTATTACCGCACTGGCAGAAATTATTGGCTGTTACTTACCTTATCTTTGGCTTAAAGAAGATAAATCCATATTCCTTTTAATACCTGCAGCAATCAGTTTAGCACTATTCGCGTGGTTGCTAACGTTACACCCCGCAGCCGCTGGACGTGTGTATGCCGCGTATGGCGGTGTGTACATATGCGTGGCTTTACTGTGGTTATGGGCTGTTGATGGCGTAAAGCTTACAATGTGGGATGTAGTGGGCGGGGCGGTTGCCTTACTGGGCATGGCTATTATTATTTTTGCACCTAAAAGCGCTTAAAAAGTACGCCATATTAAAGGTAAAAAACGCCTTACATGCCACTGTTAACGCATATATCGCGCAATTAAATTGCCAACTACTTTTTTATAAGTAAGCGTTAAAGCTGGATTATCTATTAAGCTTGTTTGTACAACATGCCCAGTATATAAGCCATAAAACTCATACGCAAAAATGCTCGGCTCTTTGTCTTGGCAAAAGTAGCCTTGTGCTTGGCAGTTAACTGCAAGTTTAGTGAGGTAGTTAATCATTTTTAAGTGTTGGTCTTGCATAAACTGCCTTACCAAACAGTTGGGGCTTGCTTTAAACTCTACCGATGCTTTAATGAGCGGGCAACTTGCCTGCTTACCAGGCGATACCGTATCTAAAAAATTGAGCCACTCAAGCCAGCGTTGCTGAAAATTATTTAAATGAATTAACGCATCTTCATCAACAGATATATCAACAACCTGTTTTCTAAACTCTTCTTCGGTGTAGGCCAAAATAGCCACTTGCATATCTTCTTTATTGGCAAAGTGTGAGATCACCCCAGTACGCGACATGTTAGTCACTGCCGCTATTTTTCCTATCGACAAGCTATATAAACCATGTGCAGCCGCATAGGCCATTCCTTTGTGCAAAATATTGCGTTTAGTGCTCTCACTTTTTTTCATCGTTAATCCATAAAGCGTGTTATTTGGTCGTACACGTATTGGCTTTTTAAAATGCGCACGTGTCCCAGCTCTTGTGTGGTCACAAGTGTTGCGGGTGTGTTCTCAGTTAATAATTTTATTGCCTCAAAGCTTGCCACTGAGTCATTTTTATCATGAATAAACAACATGTTTTCGTTAATTTTATTTTTTGAATGATCAGGGTGAAGGTTTTGCCAGCTAATACCATATTTATCCGACACCTTATTAAGCATATTTTCTAGCATGAGCTCAGAAATACCCACTTGCCTGACCTTAGCAAACATGGCTTCAAATATTTGTGCAGGGGCAGAGATCATCACAATTTTTTTATTCTCTAAATAATGAGGCGCTAAGTTTAACAAAGCAACACCGCCCATAGAGTGTGTCACGACTCTATTAATTGTAATATTTTGCCCATTAAAGTACTCAAAAGCCGCTGTTAGCCCCTGCATATACCCGTATAAGTGCGAGGTATTGCCGTGCGAATAGCCATGGCCTATGTGATCAATTGAGTAAACATTAAAGCCTTTTTCAAGCAATTCATCTATTAAAGCAGTAAACCGATTAGTGCTATCGGCCCAGCCATGAGATAAAAATACCGTTTTAGTGTTTTCGGCTTGGCTAAAATAGTACAGGTTTACAGCGCCAAGCTCGGTAGTAAGTTTAATATTAATTGGCTGTATACATGTTCTAAATTCGTATTGGCGTCGGCTATGCGGATTACAAAATACCTTCATGGCAAGGCGGGCACTGAGTTTAGGAAATGTTTTGGTCAGACCAAAAGTGGCAGCCTTTGTTATTTTAGAAAATTTAGGTGGCTTGTTTTGATTAAAATAAATTTGTTTCATGTTTATACCAAATAAGTACAGTTGTTCTATTTTATCTTAAAAAAGTACAGCTGTACTTATTTTTTTAGCCGTATAACTAGCTTGCTTTACTAAAGGCGGTTGGCTGTAAAGCTAAGGTGTAGGTGTTTTTTCTCTCAACACTAAAAATCACTCGTTACGAGTAAAAATACTTGTTGGACTTAAAAGTCTATTTTTCTTTTAATGCGCGCACTTGGCCGAACCGGCATTCATTAAATACAAGAGAAAGATAAATGAAAGAGACAACATCACTAGAACAAGCTCGCACGAGTTACAATGTTCGTCATTGGAGCCAAGGTTTTTTTGGTATTAATGATCAAGGTGATGTGTATGTTGCGCCAAAGGCTCACGCCCCAGAGCAAACTATTGCACTTACAGATATTGCAAAACAACTTCAAGAAAAAGGCTTAAGCTTGCCAGCTTTAGTGCGTTTTCCACAAATTTTACATCATCGTGTGCACAGTTTATGTGGCGCGTTTAATACCGCGATTGAAAACTATGGTTATCCAAAAGATTACCTATTAGTTTACCCAATTAAAGTAAACCAACAACGCGAAGTGGTTGAAGAAATAGTAGCAAGCCAAGCCGAATTAGAAAAAAAACAATTAGGCCTTGAGGCGGGCAGCAAACCAGAGCTATTAACTGTTTTGGCAATGGCAGAAAAAACCAGTGCAGTAATTGTATGTAATGGCTACAAAGACAAAGAATATGTGCGCTTAGCACTGATTGGCGAAAAGCTAGGCCACAAAGTATACATAGTGCTTGAAAAACTCTCTGAGCTCGACATGGTACTTAGCCAAGCAAAAGCGCTAAATGTTAAACCACGTATTGGTATTCGCGTTCGTTTAGCATCGCAAGGCAAAGGTAAGTGGCAAGCAAGTGGCGGTGAAAAATCAAAATTTGGTTTATCAGCGTCGCAAGTTTTGCATGTAGTTAATCGTTTAAAAGACGCTGGCCAACTTGATTTAATGCAACTTGTGCATTTTCACTTAGGCTCGCAAATGGCAAACATTCGTGATGTGCGTTTAGGTGTAAGCGAGGCCGCGCGTTTTTACTGTGAGCTACGCAAATTAGGTGCAAGCATTGAGTGCTTAGATGTAGGGGGCGGTTTAGCTATTGATTACGATGGTACCCGCAGCCAATCACATAATTCAATGAACTACAGCTTAGCTGAGTATGCAAATAATATTGTGTACACCATAGGTGATACCTGTAAGCAGTACGCACAGCCCATGCCGACGATTATTTCTGAGTCGGGGCGTGCACTAACGGCGCACCATGCGGTGCTTATATCAAATGTTATAGGCACAGAAAGCTACACGCCAGAAGAGTTAGTAGCGCCAGCAGCAGATGCACCGCTTTTATTAAATAATATGTGGGCATCGTTTGTGCAGTTAACCGATTTAACGGATGACCGCGCACTGATTGAAATTTACCACGACAGCCAAGGGGATTTAGCTGAGGCGCATAACCAGTTTGCACTTGGACTTTTAGATTTAACGCAGCGTGCGTGGGCAGAGCAAGTTAACTTACGTATTTGTTATGAGCTTAACAAACACATGGATAACAAAAACCGTTTTCATCGCCCGATTATTGATGAGTTGAACGCACGTTTAGCCGATAAATTTTTTGTAAACTTTTCGCTTTTTCAATCGCTTCCTGATGCGTGGGGGATTGATCAAGTGTTTCCGGTATTGCCATTAAGTGGTTTAACCGAAGCACCAAAAAAACGTGCTGTATTACTTGATATTACCTGTGATTCAGACGGCGCACTTGAGCACTATGTTGATGGCCAAGGCATTGAAAGCACATTACCCGTGCCTGAGTACAGTGCTGATAAACCTTACTTAATGGGCTTTTTCTTAGTGGGTGCGTACCAAGAAATTTTAGGTGATATGCACAATTTATTTGGCGATACGCACAGCGCTATTATCAATATGGATGAGCAAGGCGTTGCCAGTATTAGTGAAATAAACCAAGGCGATACCGTAGCCGATATGATGCGCTATGTACATTTAGATGTTGAGAGCTTTCAACATTCGTACGCGCAGTTAGTGTCTGCAAAAATAGATAAAAATGAACAGCAAAGCGTTTTAGACGAGTTGCAAAGCGGCCTTAATGGCTACACTTATTTAGAAGAGTTATAAGCAATGTCTAGCTTGTTTGGTCATGTTGACCACTCATTGTATTCAAACGGGATGACGTTTTTACGTCGTCCTATGGTGCAAAACATTAATGCCATTAATGCAGATGTCGTTGTACTAGGCTTACCCTTTGACTTAGCAACATCGGGCCGCCCCGGTGCTCGCTTAGGGCCCGACGCCATTCGCAGAGCGTCGGTACATTTAGCCTGGGAAGACACTAAATACCCGTGGACATTTCCTTTATTTGAGCGTTTAACGGTTGCTGATGCGGGGGACTTTACTTATCCGGTAGGCGATCCTGAGTATTTTACGGCACAGCTAGAAATGGCCGCAGAGCAAATACTTCGCCAAGGGGCAACGCTGTTAGGCCTTGGTGGCGATCACTTTGTAACGCTTCCGCTATTGCGCGCGCATGCAAAGATTCATGGCAAAATGGCACTGGTTCATTTTGATGCGCACACTGATACATACAGCAATGGCTCACGTTTTGATCACGGTACTATGTTTTATCACGCACCCATGGAAGGGCTGATTGATGTAGAGCACAGTATACAAATTGGTATTCGCACCGACTTTGACCAATCAAAGCATGAGTTTGCAGTGATTGATGCAATGCAAGCTAACGATTTGCATGCTAATGAAATAGCAGCGCAAATACGCAAGCGAGTAGGCGACTTACCCGTTTACTTAACGTTTGATATAGATTGCTTAGACCCTGCATTTGCACCAGGTACAGGCACACCTGTATGCGGTGGATTAACATCAGATAAAGTGCTTAAAATACTGCGCGCACTCAAAGGCATAAATATGGTGGGTATGGATGTGGTAGAAGTATCACCTTCGTACGACCAAAGTGAGCTTACCGCGATTGCTGCAGCAACAATTGCCAGTGAATTATTGCACCTGTGGACACATAAAAATAAGTATTAACGCTATAAGTTAAACACTACAAAAAGGTATGCACTGGCATACCTTTTTTATTTTAAAGATACCTATTATTTAGTAATTTCTTTTAACCAAATAAAACTTAAGCCAATAAGCGGCAGGTTAGTGGTTACTGGGTTAAATGCTTCAATGAGTAATGGTGGCTGCATTACTACAACCGCTAACAAAAGCCCTACAAGGGCTAAAACATTTAAAATAACGATGTGCTTATTTTTATAAAACACTAATAAGCACACTCCAAATATAATTTCGCCAATACCCGCAGAACGTGTAATTAAGTCAGACACTTCTGCTGAAAAACCCGCACTACCAGTCATTAGTTTTTCAAGCGGGGCAATATGATAAAGCTTTGGAAAAAAGCCGTGAATGATACTAACCCAAATAACTATTTGAACAATTTAACGTACTAAATCAATTACTAACGTCGTTAAAAAATCTCTATTTAGAACCACTAAACAAAAAATTTTTTGCCTAGTTAATAAATGATTTATTTATCGTTAAAATAGCTCCTATAGTTAATCGAATTAGTATACCCAACTTAAACTCACTATGTAGCGAGCAATTTGTATATAACCGCGGTTATTTCCTCGCATTGTCTATTCGTTCTTGTGCACTTGGGTGGCTAGATAAATATTCGAGCAAATTATTTACCTTTTCAAGGTGTTCGTTTTCGCTGGTGTGCGCACCTTGTAATGCTTTAATGGCATCGGCAAAGTCGTTGCTTGAATACCCTAAGTTTTCAAGTTGAATGAGCGCATAGCTATCTGCCTCGCGCTCCATATCACGAGAAAACCCTTGCTGTGCAAAAGATGCCCCCGTTCCAAGTACCACTTCTGCTATGCCTTCTAAATCGCCAAATATAACCGCAAGTACAATGGTACTGGCTGCCGATTGCGCGGTCATGCGTACGCTATGCTGGTGGACTACATGGCCAATTTCGTGAAGTAATACGGCTTTTAATGCGTTGGGTTTATCGGCTAATAAATTTGCTAACTCATCGGTCACGACAATACGCCCGTGGGGCATTGCAAACGCATTCGCTCCAAAGGCCTCTGATTTATAAAACGATAACCTATAAACCGATGGCTCAAGCGAGAGCGCATTAAGCATGGTATTAAAGTGTTGTTGTACTTTAGTTTGTTGCTCATTAGGCAGCTCACTGTCATCAAGCGCGAGCTTTTCAATTAGGGTAAAGCTTTGTTCACCCATTTGCTCTACTACACTTCGCGGCAGAGTATCAACACTGTAAACAGCAATAGCGGGCACAACTTTATAAAGCATTAACCACATAAAAAGCGGTGTAAAAATAACGGCCGCGATAATAGCCCATTTACTTTTTTCAAGGCGCTCTAGTAGGTCATGCTTATTTGCTTTAAAAGGCCAGCGATAATTTACATCAGTAGGAATAAAGCGGCTGCCATCATTAAAATTTAGTTCATCAGCAAGCCCAGCTAGGCCAGAGGTGAGTGTTATATCGCTTATTGCATGGCTTGAAATAAGCTGGTCATCGTAGCTAATCTCAACACAGGTGTCGCTAATGTTAGCGACACCTTGCTGGTAATTGCTTGATGCCTTGGGGAAGTAATGTCCCTGTACGTGCATAATAAGCTCTTAGGTTAGCGATAGGTCAATATCAAATACATTGGCTGCTTCTTCAGCAAACGATGACTGCTCTTGCTGCGCGGTATCCACTAAATTTAGCGCACTTGGGTAAATATTAACGGTTGTAACCTCGGCAAGCATTCTCGATGTACGCACTTTGGTCCACGGGTAGGCAAGCCCTAAAGAAAACACAATGGCCAGCATATTGGTTAATAGTAATATGGCAAAAGGAATAGGCTTAAGCTCTGATTTAAATGACGCTACTTCTTCAAATTGACTGTTATCAAAAATATGGTTACGAATAGCCGCAGCCCACACAGCGGTTACTATCGCAATCATAAATACGTAAGCAATCATTAATCCACCAAACATAATGCCCATTTTGGCTGGATCTTGTGCAGCTTGTTGGTTTTCTACATTCATTAAATCAAGCCCAAATAAGCCTAATACAGCCATAAATATCACCATAGTGATAGAGCTCACCACAAAGCAAATGAGGGCGGTTAAGTAGTAGGTTTCACCTTTAAGGTTTACGGTTAATGGCGTGTCACCGTAGCTAATATTGCTATGTATGTACGTGTCGATACGTTTTAAAACATACGGCATTAATAAATAAAGGGTAAAAATACTGGCAATAGGTAAAAGAATAAAGTTAATGAAGGCTTCGCCGTAATCGCCTTTAAATGCAAAACGTACATTTCGATGACGGGTCATACGCATATTAAAGCGCAGGCCTTGGTTAATAATCCACGGCATTAAAAAGATAAAAGCAACCGCAAATAATAAGCCTACAAGAGGAAAAAAGCTGCTACCAAAGGAGTAAATTAAAAATACAATAACCGCTAAAATACGGCCTTTTAAAATTTGCATCGGGGTGGCTAAGTAGTCAAAGCTGTGTCCGTCAATGCGGGTGTGACCATAAAAGTATCGCATTGTGCGCACTTTTGCCCAAGCCGAGTAAATACCTAAAGTAAGTACGCTCAGTAAAATATTGACTATCCAAATACCAAAAAACTCACCGCCTTTACCGCTAAACTGTACTTTGCCGCTAAAAATAGGGGCAGCAGGTTCACTTACTGCAGGGGTGGTTTCTGGGGGAGTAGGGTGTATTGATTCCATTAAAATTATATCCATGTTGTTTTTTTGTTAATTTACCTAAATTTGGTGCAAAGCTCAATCTTTAATAGCCTTACAGCCTACAATGGCGCTGCTTTTAATATATGTGGTGCTGCACTTTAAATCATCTCTGGTATACTAGGGCGATAATTTTATGGGGCTGTTATGATTTCAAAAAACCAACTCAAGCTTATTCGCCAACTTGGCCAAAAAAAGTACCGAAAGCAATATAATCAATACCTTGTACAAGGTGAAAAAAACGTACTTGAGTTGTTAAACAGCCCATTAAAGGCGGTTGATATATTTGCAACACAGGCGTTTATAAATACTCACCAAAACCAGTTTCCAGAAGTAGATTTTACGCCAGCAGAAGAAGAGTCGCTGACTAAAGCCAGTACCTTAGTGAGTAATAACGCGGCCATTGCAGTGGTTGATATGCCAAAGGCTGATTTACCTAATAATACCGGCTTAATATTGGCGCTTGATGGAGTTTCTGATCCGGGGAATTTAGGCACTATTATCAGAGTTGCCGACTGGTATGGCATTAAACATATAGTAACAAGTACCGACAGCGCCGATGCTTACAACCCTAAAACAATTAGCGCTACCATGGGTTCGTTTGTCAGAGTGTCGGTAAGCCAAGTAGAGCTACCTGAATACTTACAAACATTAAATATGCCTATTTATGGGGCATTTTTAGATGGGCAAAGCGTACATACAACTGATTTTAGCGCAAAGGGTGTATTGCTTATGGGCAGTGAGTCGCATGGCATACGCGAGCAGTGTGCAAAATTAGTAAGCGACAAAATAACCATACCGGCTTTTGGTGAGGCAGAGTCACTTAATGTGGCAATGGCCACAGGTATTATTTTAGATAACTTTAAACGCCAAGCTTAACTTTTTAACTGTTTATGAGTTAAATTGTTTGTAAGTAATAACAATAATAATCGGTAATAACAATAAGATGCGCTTAAGCACTATTAAATTAGCGGGCTTTAAATCGTTTGTAGAGCCCACTAAAATTCCATTTCCTGATCAAATGACGTGTGTTGTTGGGCCTAACGGCTGTGGCAAATCAAACGTGATTGACGCTGTGCGATGGGTGCTTGGTGAAAGCTCAGCTAAAAACTTACGTGGCGATGCCATGACCGATGTTATTTTTAATGGCTCAACTAATCGTAAACCAATCTCGCAAGCCTCAGTAGAGCTTATTTTTGATAACACCCAAGGTGATTTACCTAATACATTTGCCGACAGAAACCAAATAGCGATTAAGCGTTTAGTAACACGCGATGGCCAATCGCTGTACTTTTTAAATGGGAGCAAATGCCGTAAGCGCGATATTACCGATATATTTTTAGGCACCGGGCTTGGCCCGCGTAGTTACGCAATTATAGAGCAAGGGATGATCTCGCGTTTAATCGAGAGCAAACCTCAAGAGCTACGCGTATTTTTAGAAGAAGCCGCGGGGGTGTCTAAATACAAAGAACGCCGCCGCGAAACGCAAACCCGAATTAAAAGTACCCGCGAAAACCTTGAGCGTTTACTTGATGTGCGTAAAGAATTACAAGCGCAACTAGATAAACTGGCTGTGCAGTCGGTTGATGCGAAAAAATACCGCGATTTAAAAGCGCAAGAGCGTACCTTAAAAGGCCAAGTAGCTGTATTAAAATGGCAAAAGCTGCATCAACAACAGCTTGAAAAAAGTGAACAAATCAAAAAGCTTAATGAGCAAATCGCCTTTTTTAAAACGGCCCACTCAGGCCACGACGATGTGCTTGCAAGCCTAGAGGCTCAAGTAAATGCAGAGCAAGATGCGCTTAACTATGCGCAGCATCAGCAACACGTTACCCACACAGAGTTGACCCGCGCCGAACAACAACACATTAATATTAAACAGCAAACGCAAACACTTAAACAAAGTGTGGTTAAGCTTGAGCAGCGAAAGCTGCAAAGTGAAGCGCTAAAAACACAGCAGCAAAATGTGTGTGAGCAGTTAGCAGTGAGCCACCAAGAGATAAGCGAGTACAGTTTAGAGTGCAGCGAGCAAGTTGAAGAGCTTACCCTTACACTTGCAGATTTAGCTGATGAAAAAAATAAGCACACAAACGCATGGCAAAGCCTTAATCAACAACAACACGCGCTTAATAATAAAGTACAGGCGCAGCAAAGTAGTGTTAAGCAAACAGAGCAAGCCTTAACCCATGTAAACACACAGTTAAGCCAACTAAATAACCAAATTGATGATATTAAAAGTAGCCAATTAGAGCAGCAACTAGCCGAGCAACAAAAATACAAACAAACCCTAACTCAAGAGCTTGCCAGTAAGCAAACGGCGCAAACACACTGCACCGCAGCGCTTAAAGAGCAAACCGATTTAGTAAATGACGCTGAGCAACAGCATCAGCAAAGCTTACAGCACGTTAATGAGCTAAAAGCTCGCATTGCTGGGCTTAAAAGCAGTTTAGGGATTGAAGATGACAATAAGCAGCACACTTTATTTAATCAATTACAGGTAAAACCAGGGTTTGAACATATAGTTGAACAGGCACTGCAAACGCTTGAGCACCTAAACGTAGCTGATGTGCAAAGCAACAATAGTGTGTGGCCGCATAAAAGTGAAATACCAGTCAATAGCGTTGCGGCGTTAGTTACTGAGGGTGTTTATCCCGATTTACTGACCCGTATTGCGTACAGCGAAAACGCTGAACTCGCTGCGTTAAATGATACGTTTTATATTGCGGTTATGGATAAAAGCGGTGCTTTACATGCTCGAAACTGGCACCGTAGCGCAGACAAAAACGCCGAAAACTCACAACTTTTAAAACACACACAGTTAAAGCAAAAAACAGCGAGCTTAGTAGAGGCCGAAAATAGCCTCGCAAGGGATTTTGAGAAACTTAATGCGCTAAAAACACAGCAGCAAAAGCTGAGTGATGAGTTAGCAGTACTTAAAAATGCAATTCATCAATTAGCACAAAACATGGCCGTGGCCACTACGCGCAGCGACATGTTAAAAGAGCAAGTAGCACAATTTTTACAGCAACTAGAAAAGTACCAGCAACAAAAGCGTGCATTAACCACTGAGCAATCACAATTATTAAAAACGCGCGATGAGCACAACAGTGCGCTTGAAGTGTTACATCAACAGCAACGTAATTTAGCTGCCGAATTGGCAAGCGCCGACGCCGCTTGCACACGCAGTAATACTGCATACAGCCAAGCTGCAGCTACACTTGAGCAATATAAAACACAAGCGCATCAAGCCACGTTAAAAGAGCAAAAAGCACACAGTGAGTGGCAGCTTAGTCAAACAAAGCTTAATCATGCTGAGCAAGAGCTCATGAGTGCGCAAGAAGAAGCGCAAGAGCTGCAAGCGCAAATGGAAGCGTTGCTAATACCCGAGCAAGAGCTCACTGAGCAAATAGCACAGCTTTTAATAAAACATCAGCAGGGCGAAGCTAGCTTGGTTGCGTTACAAAAAAAGCTTAACGAGGCAAAGCAAACACTTATAAGTAAACAAGCCAGCCTTAAGCACTCTCAAGGTGAGCTGACAGGTTTGCAAGAACAACATCAAAAGCTAAGCATTGAAGAGCAAAGCCTAATTATAAAAGCGCAGGCAGCACTTGAGCCGCTTGAAGAATTAAAGCAAAGTTTAAAAAGTGTTTTAGATACACTACCTGATTCACTGAGTTTAAATGCAGCGCAAAATCAGATCAGTGGGCTTGTGCATCAATTAGATAAGCTAGGTCCAGTTAATTTAGCCGCAATAGATGAGTTTGAACAAGCTAAAGAGCGCAGTGATTATCTGAATAATCAACTTGAGGATTTAACCAAAGCGCTAAATACGCTTGAAGGGGCGATTCGTAAAATTGACAGCGAAACCAAAACACGCTTTAAAGCTACCTTCGATCAAGTGAACAACGACTTTGCCGAGCTATTTCCAAAAGTATTTGGTGGTGGTAGCGCGTATTTAGAATTAACCAGTGACGATTTACTCGAAAGTGGTGTTAGTATAATGGCACAGCCACCAGGTAAGAAAAATTCGACAATTCATCTGTTAAGTGGTGGAGAAAAAGCGCTGAGCGCATTATCATTGGTGTTTTCTATATTCAGGCTCAATCCAGCTCCATTCTGTATGCTGGATGAAGTAGATGCTCCGCTTGATGATGCTAACGTGGTACGTTTTTGCCGTTTGGTTGAAGAAATGTCACAATCGGTGCAGTTTATTTATATTAGTCATAATAAAATTGCGATGGAAATGGCAGGGCGTTTAACTGGCGTTACCATGGCAGAGCCAGGCGTATCACGCATGGTAGCAGTAGATATAGAACAAGCAGTGCAACTTGCACATACATAACAGTTTATTTAAGCGTATTAGTGTTAATTAATACACGGGTTTAGGCATAACAAATAATAAAAGGTGAGGGGATGGCCGAAGAACTAAGATTGGTTTTAATTGTGATCAGTGTACTTGTCATAGGTGGCTTATTAGTACATGGTTTATGGTCAGTTAGAAAAAAAGACAGCCCAGAGGTAGCGCCTTCAGAGCGGGTTGAACCAATGCAAGACACACCTTCGCATACACCAGTTGAACCTAAAGAGCCGGTTGTTGCCCAGCGAGATGAGCCGCAATTTGGTGAGCTAAACTTTGATGCAAACGAGCCGCAAATAGATACTAGCGTGGCGCAAACACCCATTGAAGACGACCTGCAAGTAGTTCAAGAGCCAGAGCTAGAACCAGAGCCAGAGAGCGAAAAAGAAGCGCCAGCAGATGTGTCTGACTTTGTTATTGTGCATATTCAAATGCCTGAGGGGCTAAGCATGCAAGGCAGTAAGTTATTGCCTGCAGTAAATACCTTAGGATTTAAATATTCAGAAGAAGGCTTTTTTAATCGCCACATAGACCCTGCAGGGCAAGGTCCAGTGTTATTTAGATTAGTAAATATGTATAACCCAGGTACGTTTGATATTGATAATATGGAACAGTTTAGCACCGCAGGGGTTAGCTTATTTATGACTTTACCTTGTGAAGGCGACGGGCTAGCTGCTTTTAATATGTTACATAGCGCAGCTAAGAAAATTGCCGATGAATTTGGTGCACAAATTTTAGATGCCGAGCGTGAAGAAATGACCGTTGAGCGCGTTCGTCAATATGTTGAGCAGGTTCGTGCATTTTCTGCGTAATTTATACGCACACATTATTTTTATTAAGCCACTTACCTAAAAGTGGCTTTTTTTATGTTTTTTGAGGTTTAAATGTCTAGCAGCATTAGTGAGCAAATTAATCATCTTCGTAGTACGTTAGAGCAACACAACTACAATTATTATGTCCTTGATACACCCAGTATTCCTGATGCAGAATACGACAGACTATTGCGCGAGTTAAGCGCCCTTGAAAGAGAAAACCCAGAATTTTTAACGCCTGACTCACCCACTCAAAAGGTCGGAGGCGCTGCGCTGAGTAAATTTGAACAAGTTGCTCACCAAGTGCCTATGCTATCGCTTGATAACGCCTTTAGTGAAGAAGAATTTAGCGCCTTTAACCGCCGTATTAAAGAGCGTTTAATGAGCCAAGATGAGCTCACTTTTTGTTGTGAGCCTAAGTTAGATGGCTTGGCTGTGTCGATTATTTACCGTGACGGCGTGCTTGTGCAGGCCGCAACTCGTGGCGATGGTTTTACTGGCGAGAATATCACACAAAATGTCAAAACAATCCGTAACGTGCCTCTTAAGCTGCGTGGCGATTACCCCGCAGAGCTTGAAGTACGTGGCGAAGTATTTATGGATAGCGCAGGGTTCGAAAAGCTAAACAGCGAAGCCGAAAAACGTGGCGAAAAAGTATTTGTAAATCCTCGAAATGCAGCCGCAGGTAGTCTACGCCAGCTTGATTCAAAAATTACTGCTAAGCGCCCGCTAATGTTTTATGCGTATAGCACAGGGCTGGTGGCCGATGGCTCAATCCCTGAGGATCACTACCAACAATTGGCAAAATTAACTGATTGGGGTTTACCGCTGTGCCCAGAAACAAGGTTAGTTGAAGGTACGCAAGCGGCTTTAGATTACTACAGTGATATTTTAACGCGCAGAAGCGAGCTTAAATATGAAATTGATGGTGTAGTAATTAAAATAAACCAAAAAGCCTTACAAGAGCGTTTAGGGTTTGTTGCACGTGCACCACGCTGGGCAATTGCTTATAAGTTTCCTGCGCAAGAAGAAATAACCCAGTTACTTGATGTAGAATTTCAGGTTGGTCGCACAGGTGCAGTAACGCCGGTAGCGCGTTTAGAGCCTGTATTTGTAGGCGGTGTTACGGTATCAAACGCAACGCTGCACAATGGCGATGAAATAGCCCGTTTAGGCGTAAAGGTAGGCGATACAGTAATTATACGCCGCGCCGGCGATGTTATTCCGCAAATTACACAAGTAGTACTTGAGCGCCGCCCAGATGATGCACGCGACATTGTATTTCCAGCCAGTTGCCCCATTTGTGACTCACACGTTGAAAAAGTAGAAGGCGAGGCCGTGGCTCGTTGTACCGGTGGCTTAGTGTGCCAAGCTCAGCGTAAACAAGCGATAAAGCATTTTGCATCACGCAAAGCGCTTGATATAGATGGCTTAGGCGACAAAATAGTTGATCAGCTGGTTGATAGAGAGCTGGTAAAAACCCCCGCAGATTTATTTATATTAAAACAAGGTCACTTTGAGTCACTTGAGCGTATGGGTCCTAAGTCGGCTAAAAACTTAGTGGATGCGCTTGAAGCTGCAAAGACAACTACGCTTGCAAAGTTTTTATATTCGCTGGGTATTCGTGAGGTTGGCGAGGCTACAGCGCAAAACTTAGCAAATCATTTTTTAACACTTGAAAAGGTAACCCAAACCAGTATTGAAAGCCTTACGCAAGTGAGTGATGTAGGGGTTATTGTAGCAACTCATGTTCGTGGCTTTTTTGATGAGCAACATAATGTAGATGTGGTTAATGCTTTAATTGAACAAGGCATTAATTGGCCAGCGCTAACGCCGCCTTCAGAGGATGAGCAACCCTTAGCTGGGCTAACCTATGTATTAACTGGCACTCTTAATACTTTAAACCGAAACGATGCTAAAGCACGCTTACAACAGTTAGGTGCAAAAGTAGCCGGTAGTGTGTCGGCTAAAACAGATGCATTGGTGGCGGGCGAAAAAGCCGGCTCTAAATTAACTAAAGCACAAGATTTAGGCATAGACATACTTAGCGAAGACGACTTAATTGCACTGTTTGATAAGTACAATGCTTAGGGTAATAAAATGAGCCGATATGGACCCGAGTACTGGGATAAATACGGAAGCTACCGTACGCCAATTGCATTTCATCTAAGTTTATTGGTGTTACTACGTGCGTATTTTATTTGGGTTATAGCGGCGCTGAGTCGTCGCCCTGAGCTTGATTTAATGTCGCTATTTTTTAAATCTAAAAACGATTTTTTTATCGCAATTTCGATTGGCGCTATTGCGATAGTGCCCACTTTTTTATTTTGCTTAAGACGCCCGCGCGACTCTCATCAACAAAGTGCGCGTTTAGCGATGGTGTGGCGCTACATGCGCTGGCCGTTACTGGTGTGCGCAATAACCGACTTAAGCTGGTTAACAATACAAGCTGCACATAGTCATTACAGGTTTTCACTGTTTTTAGCTGTGCAAATGGTGATTGTGTTTTGGGTAATGTGGTACTTGGCAAAGAGTCGTTATTTGCAGGTGTTTTTTAACGATTGGCCAGAGCCTACCGAAAAAGCAGATGATAAAAACGCTAAATAAAAGGGAGCTAAATGGATAACATTAATAAAAAAATTGCCATTGTAGTGCTTGGTATTGGCATTATTTTAGGCGCTTTGGTGTTGTTTACATCGTTAACTGATCATATTTGGTTTTCTGCCGTAATAGGATTATGGTTATTTGTGTTTTGTTCGTGTTGTTACAGGCTGACACCCGCCTTTAAAAAGCGCAATACGCTTGATAATTTTATTCAGCGCGATGCACAGCACTTAATGTTATTTAGCTTGGCAGGTTTTTTTGATAAAAAATTTGGCCCGCAATGGCTTGTTATTGGCAACATTGAACATATAGAAAGTAAGAACGATGAGCTTATTATTCATAGCAATAACGAGCGACAATTTAGTGTAAGTTTACCCGCACAAAAAAATGACATAGACGCCTACATGAAGCGCATACTTTCAGATCAAGAAAAGCAAACTATTCGCTTTAGTTAGGGGCTGTTGAACTTTGCGGATTAAAGTTTGTTCAAACTAGGGGCTATTTAATCGCGGCGCGAAGTTTGTAACCTAGTGGGCTAAGTAAAAGCTGAGCAACAAAGAGTAAAAAGCCCCTAGGAAGAACCCGTTGGGCAGCGCCTGTTTGGCATTAATGCTACGTTATCGCCCAATTATGGGGAATAACCACACTGCATAGGCTCTGCCTTGCCTAAATACCAAACAGACTGCTGCAAATTTAACCTTAAAAGATCAACAGACCCTAATCACTTATTAATACCGAAGGAGGCTATTATGCTTACTTGGAATGATGTTATAAATTTTGCCAATAATGGCAACCCTACGCCACGCGAAAAGGTTGTAAAAACAGACGCGCAATGGCAGGCAATGCTAAGTGATGAGCAATATTATGTGACACGTAAAAAGGGCACAGAACGCCCTCACAGCTCACAAAGTTGCACATTACTAGAACCGGGTAAATACGCGTGTGTATGCTGCGATAATTTACTTTTTGATGCCGATGAAAAGTTTGATAGCGGCACAGGCTGGCCATCATTCACGCAGCCTGCAACTGTCGATGCAATTGGTTATGTGAACGATTTAAGCCATGGTATGCAGCGCGTTGAAGTGGTGTGTAATGTGTGTGATGCGCACTTAGGGCATATTTTTCCTGATGGGCCAGCACCGTCGGGTTTGCGCTATTGTGTAAATGCCGCTGCAATGAAAAAGCTTTAATTATATAGTTAGCTTTCAATCAAGATAAACAGCTATTTTTAGCCGCTAGTTAGCGCTAGGGGGATTGAATATCGAGTTTCATTTCTTTTGCCATATGCAAAATTTTATCTAATCGCTGCGACTGATCTGGCTGCAGTGTAGAATTACTCAAAAGGGCGTAACACTTTTTAGCAATAACCAAGTTAAAAGTGCCGCCTTTTTGTTTTGTCGAATCAAACAAACACTGTAATAAATTAAGCGCAATGCTTGGGTTACGCGGCATAACTCTAAATGCTTGTGTAAACGCCTCTAACGCCGTATTTAATTGCCCTCTATTAAATTGAGTTACTGCATGGTTGTTAAGCTCTTTAGGGCCCATTTTAATGTCGCGGCGCTCACTTTGCTGCTGTTGAATGTAACGCAGGTAAGTTGTATCACTCATATTAGGGTGGCGCTCACAATGGCTAATTATTTGGCTAAATAGTGTTTGTGCTTTTTGATGAAAACCCAGCTCGTGAAACGCTTTTGCTTTATCAAGCGCCCCATCTACAGAGCGTATTAACGTATCGTCGTCATCAAGTTGCTCTATCAAGCGCTTGGCTTTTTGGTGCTCGTCTTTTAAATAGTGCAAACGCGCATTAAGTACATCAATTTGAGATTGGTTTGCGTTGTTAGGAAACTGCTTTTTTAAATCATTTATGTATTTATTAGTTTGACGCGAAATACGTTGTATTTGGTCTGTTTGATCTGTGGTTAAAGCAAAGTCTATACCGGCACGGGCAGCATTGAGATAGATGTCGGGGCTGTCATGAATAGAATGACGCGCATAGCTGGCTATGTCTTTTTGGGTTAAGTAGCTTTTTTCGTAATCGTGGTTTATTAACGAAACATTGCTTAACGATTTTTGTCTTTGGATATTACGTGGCGCAATATTGACTGCTTGGCTTAAAAAATCTTGTGCCAATTCAAATTGGTTTAGTTTTATTTCTAATCGGCCGAGTAAATCCAGTGCAACTAAACGTGTTTCATGGCGCTCAAGCATGGTTTTTAACATGCGTTGAGCAAGAATATGCTCATTATTAGCAATCAGGGCTTCTACTAAACCAACTTTGGCCCAGGCAAATTTTTGTATGTCTAGCACCGAGGTAAAAAAGTCTTTAGCTTCTTCACTGCGGTTTAGCCTAAGCAATGCATCTCCTTTTAAGCGAAGGAGGATAGGGCTGTATATATTGTTTTTTTTATTTAAAGCGGCATCGATTACTTTTATTGCTTTAGAGTCGTTGCCATCATCTACTAATGTATAAATGCTCTGAAGCTCATTTTTACGTTTTAGAATACGCTCAATCCGCGTTTTTAACTCTTGTACCGTAAATGGCTTTACCAAAAAGTCGTCGGGTTGAAGCTCTAAAACGCTATGCACTAGCGCACCACTGGTTTCTGCAGAAATAAAAATAAACGCGGTGGAGTTTTTTATCAGTTGCTTAACACGGAGTTCTTCGTAGAGTTGGTAGCCGTCTTGGTGTTTGCTTAAATTAAATGAACATACAATTAAATCAAATTGCTCAACCAAACATTGCTCTTTTGCTGCAATTGCATGATCGGCAAAGTGCAATTGCCGAAAGCCAAGCCTTTCTAGCGACTGTTTCATATAGCTTTGAGCGAGGGGCTGCTCTTCCACTATCAGTATTTTGGCTTTGGCGTAGATCTTAGTTGGCATTGGCTTACATGTTGTTTGATTTATCACAGACTATAATCAACAGTTTAGCTGCTTACAAGGGAATTTAACTATTAGCCGAGGTTATTAGAAGATTAAGTTATTTTCATACGTTTAGATGGCTTCATATTATCCTGCCTTAGCGATTTAGAACGATTGCTTAATTAATAGGTAAAAAGCAGCCCAAGTAAGCGATTAATTATATGTTTGCTTATGGCGCAGTTTATAACCCATATAGAACTCTACATGTTACAGATTAATCGTTTTGCAAAAGACAAATTAAGAGTGATATTTATGGAATTTTTTAACTTAGGTATTTTGAAGTGTTTACATGTGGTGAGTGACTACTTGGCTTGATACCGGTGACACTCGCCATTATTTGTAAAGGGCGGCGATGCTCTCTTTTGCTTATAACTGGGTTAATTACTCAAATAGGATTTTTATAATAATTATTCAGAGGAGTTTTGATGCTTTAGAAGTGTTTATATGTGGTAGGTGATTACTTGGCTTGATACCGGTAACCCTCGCCATTATTTGTAAAGGGCGGCGATGCTCTCTTTTTCTTATAACTGAGTTAATTACCTTTATATAATTTTATAGCGTATAGATTAATCGTTTTGCAAAAGACAAATCAAGAGTGATATTTATGGAAGTTTTTAACTTAGGTATTTTGAAGTGTTTATATGTGGTGGGTGATACTGGACTTGAACCAGTGACCCTCGCCTTGTAAGGGCGATGCTCTCCCAACTGAGCTAATCACCCACATATAATAGATATGACTTTATAAATTTAACGTTTAGTATAATTTGGTGGGTGATACTGGACTTGAACCAGTGACCCTCGCCTTGTAAGGGCGATGCTCTCCCAACTGAGCTAATCACCCAAATTATATATTTAATATGCACCATTCTAAGAATGGTGGGTCGTACTGGACTTGAACCAGTGACCCTCGCCTTGTAAGGGCGATGCTCTCCCAACTGAGCTAACGACCCATATTACAATTTTAAAACGCGACTATTAATATAATAGGCTTTATATGTGGTGGGTGATACTGGACTTGAACCAGTGACCCTCGCCTTGTAAGGGCGATGCTCTCCCAACTGAGCTAATCACCCACATATAAATTAAAACGCTACTATTAAAAAATAGTACTGGACTTTAACCAGTGAACCTCACCCTCTTTTACTAAAAGCAGTGACGCTCTCTTTTCTAACTGAGCTAACAACTCATATAGAATTTTAGATGTGTACACTTAATAAAGTGGTGGGTGATACTGGACTTGAACCAGTGACCCTCGCCTTGTAAGGGCGATGCTCTCCCAACTGAGCTAATCACCCACATCTAAACAACATTACATTGCTGCGTTGTTGTGGGGCGCTATTATAGATAGAGTTGCAAATGTGTCAACACTTGAATGATAAAAATGTGCTGAATGAAGGTTTTATAAACAGCGCAGGGTGGTTGGCGTTTACTTTATCATCAAATTTAAGTTGTTAGGGTAAATTAACAGCTGAATCTGAACTAAGTGACTGCCTTATTTTTACTTACAATAAAAAGCATTACTTAAATAAGCTAATAAAAGGCGATGTTGAAATTGATACAGTAAGCGTGACGTTTTATCAAAAAGAAGATTTATGACTATATAAGGTTTTAAATTATTGAACTGGTTTAGGGTACTTTTTAAAAGGTAAGGGCATAAGCAGTTATCTGTATTGCCATTAGTACGAATAAACTTTAATTAACGCCATGGGTTTTGGCACAATGACAACAAAAAAGAGCCTATTACCCAAACTGGAACATAGTGTTTAAAAACAGCACGAATTATTTGCTAGCACTTTTAACGACGGCCTAATTCACTTCAATTTTTATATGTGTGTACAAGCAACTTAAAAAGGGAAGGGTTGAGCATTTAATAATAAGGTTATCGAATAGAGCCCTCGCATTTTAATAACACACTTAAATGCGGGGTTTAGCCTTGGTTTTAGTACTTTTTTAACCCCAACTCAATTTGCATATAAATGTATACCTTTTATGTTAAACATTATTACTTCATCAACGAGGTATAAATAGATAATTAACCTGTTTATAGTACTGTGAGATGAAGTACAGGCCAAATTTTGTCGAAATTGTATTTTTTTGCATGTCTGATAGCCAGTTTGTTGAAAATTAAACCATTTAAATAAAGTGGCATAAAAAACTGTTGACTTTATTTTGGGGGGTGCATAGAATGCGCCCCGCACTCAGCGATACACAACGTGTTAAACACGTTAGGTATTAAAAGGTTTGGGGCTATAGCTCAGCTGGGAGAGCGCTTCGCTGGCAGCGAAGAGGTCTGCGGTTCGATCCCGCATAGCTCCACCAAATCTTTGTGCATGTCCTAGGGTAGCAGTTTTCTGTGTCCCCATCGTCTAGAGGCCTAGGACACCGCCCTTTCACGGCGGTAACAGGGGTTCGAATCCCCTTGGGGACGCCACTTACTATTTATAGTAGGGTAGTGTTATTAATAAAACTCGCCTGAAACGAGTCAAACCATTCAGTTGTCCTAGTGACACTTTTTAGTGTCCCCATCGTCTAGAGGCCTAGGACACCGCCCTTTCACGGCGGTAACAGGGGTTCGAATCCCCTTGGGGACGCCACTTACTATTTATAGTAGGGTAGTGTTATTAATAAAACTCGCCTGAAACGAGTCAAACCATTCAGTTGTCCTAGTGACACTTTTTAGTGTCCCCATCGTCTAGAGGCCTAGGACACCGCCCTTTCACGGCGGTAACAGGGGTTCGAATCCCCTTGGGGACGCCACTTACTATTTTAGTAGTGTATAAATCTATAACTTCCTCAGCGCTATCCAGTGCATTAATTTCTACCGCTTATCCGTTAAAATTTTAGTTTTACACTTTTAATTTTCTTCAATATCTAAAAACCTATCTATTTAATTAATAATCACCTACGTATAATTTCTTTGGTTTTCAAGACCGATCCGCAATAATAATTATTCATTTACAGTGATAGATTTTTTGCTAGCTGCGTTAAAAATACATACTTATAACTGCATGTGTAGATAAAATGGATAGCACAACTAAATTTCAAATTACTCTTAACCATATTTATTCATCCTTTAAATAGCTTACTCAATAAAGCCTGTACAAAATATTCAGCATTTATAAAGCGCTGTGCTGCTAACCTTTTAGCTTAATTTCTTATTATTAGGAGTTAATTATGGCAAGTGGTTGGGCGCGTGATGGCGCAATTCAAGATCAAATCGATGCAAGTGTTAACGACGCAGTGCAATATGCAAGGCAAAATTTAATCTCAGGCGCGAGTGCTGAATTCTGTGATGAGTGTGATTGTGAAATACCACAGGCACGCAGGTTAGCGCTGCCAGGTGTTAGGCACTGTGTGGCGTGTCAAAGTGAGCTTGAGGCTAAAGGCAAAGGCGTTGCTGGCGTAAACCGCCGAGCAAGTAAAGATAGCCAACTAAGGTAAAGGTGCGACTAGGCACCTTTTTGATAAATTTTATTGCCTAGTGAGCTTTGTTCTTCTTTTTCTGAATAAGCTCAATTGAATAGCCATCAGGGTCTTTCACAAAAGCAATTTCTGTTGTGCCGCCTTTTACTGGCCCCGGTTCTCGACTGACGTTTCCACCAGCGGCCTTTATGTCGTCACATGCCTTGTATATATCGTCAAATTCAATAGCTATATGGCCATATGCATTACCAAGATCGTAGCTATTTTCATCCCAATTATAAGTAAGCTCTAATACAGTATTACTATCCTCTTCACCATACCCTACAAAAGCTAATGTATAACGATACTCTTCGTTGTCAGAACGGCGTAATTCTTTCATTCCTAAAATCTGTGTATAAAAAGAAAGTGACTTTTCTAAGTCGGCTACACGCAACATTGTGTGTAATAAACGCATTTAGGTTACCTCTGTGAGTTTAAATTTAAATAGGTGTGGAGCATAGCGTCTTTATGGGGTATCCATAACCGCATTGCAAAGGCCAGAGCCTGCCATATACCTAGAGGCTTATTTTACCTCAACTTTGAACAATAAGTTTATATTAACCAGCTATTTGCGCACTCATTGCGTCAAATTTACGTGCAATAAGCCCAGTTATTGCCGCGCAAGTGGCTTTGCCTTCACTGAAAACCTCGGCTTGTGAAATAAATTAAAATATCAGTACGATTTAATACGTAAGTAAACTTCTTAACCTGAGTTCGGGCAATTTAAGCTAAATGTGGGCAAGGCACTTACAACCACGCATTGCCATAATATTAGCACACTAAATTAGTGGTATTACCAACAATGGGTTAGTGCACAATGTAATTATAGCCACGCTATTTATACGAGTTTATAAAGTTGTTGCACTTATTGGTCAACCTATTTTTTATTAAGCTCTAACCAAAGAAGGGAAAAGTGCGTTGAATTAATTTGATTTCCATACTACCTATAACTAATTGTTTATTATTGTTATTTTGTTGATTTGAAATAAGTTGTAAATTACCTTGGTTTACAAAGTTAACTTATTGGTTGACAAGATTGGTGTATGGTAATACAGTTTTTACATACCAATTGGTAAGCTGCTTGGTTTTAGCTTCTCCAAGGTATTAATAAATAATCAAAGCAATGCTAAGCATAACGAAATAAATACGTAACCGGTCAACAATATACAGCGTGTAATCACTCTGTTTTTATTCGCTCAAATGGTAATAACGCGGCGGGTTACCTATTCAAACGAACATGCTCAGGGTTACTTTAGCAAATTGAATTAAACGACACAGCGTACCTATTTATGGGGTAAATCATTACTCGTACTCATAAAAGCACGCGCCATCATATTTAGGAGTTATTCATGTCTAAACCAGTAATCGGTTTTATCGGCCTTGGCTTAATGGGCGGCAATATGGCCGAAAACTTACAGAACAAAGGCTATGAGCTTATTGTTATGGATTTAAACAAAGATGCGGTTGCTGCATGCGTTAGCAGAGGCGCAAAAACAGCAAGCACTGCAAAAGAGCTTGCACAAGGTGCAGACATAATTATGTTTTGTTTAACAACATCAGCAGTTGTTGAAAAAATTGTGTACGCAGAAGATGGCATTTTAGCGGGTATTAAAGAAGGCGCGGTATTAATTGATTTTGGTACATCAATTCCTTCATCTACTAAAAAAATTGGTGCTGATCTAGCCGCTAAAGGCGCAGGCATGATTGACGCACCACTAGGGCGTACTCCAGCCCATGCTAAAGACGGCCTATTAAATATTATGGCAGCGGGTGATATTGACACCTTCAATAAAGTTAAACCTGTACTTGAAGATCAAGGCGAAAACGTATTTCACCTAGGTGAGCTAGGCGCAGGGCATACAACTAAGTTAATCAATAACTTTATGGGTATGACCACGGTATGTGCTATGTCACAAGCGTTTGCTGTAGCAGACAAAGCCGGTGTAGACCGCCAGCAACTATTTGACATTATGTCGACAGGGCCTTCTAGCTCTCCATTTATGCAATTTTGTAAAAACTACGCGGTAGACAATGTGAGCGACCTTGGTTTTTCAATTGCTAATGCAAACAAAGATTTAGGCTACTTCCTACAAATGGTGTCAGACCTTGGGACTGAATCAAAAATTGCTGAAGGGTCATCTGCTAACTTACAAGCGGCATTTGATGCAGGTATGGGGCAAGGCAACGTACCAGAAATTTTTGATTACTTTAAAACTCTAGAAAAGTAATACCGACAACATTGGGTGCTTTAACGTAGTTAAAGCACCAAAACACACACAACATCAATTGGCTAGATTTAACCTGCTTTGTGCAATGAGTGCAGCATTACTATTGATAAGGCATTACTTCCGGTCACACTGAAAAAGAGTTATCTATGCGTTTAATTAATATAATAAAGCTTAGCCTAGTTCTTATTGGGTGCACATCCACACAATTGGCAGCCAAAGATTATTTTGTAGACACTAAACAAGCTTTTCAAGAAATCTCTGACAAACTCGTTGCCGGCGATAAAATAACTCTCAAAGACGGTACGTGGTCTAATTTCGAAATTTTATTACAAGGCCAAGGAACCAAAAACGCCCCTATAAAGCTTACAGCGCAAACCAAGGGTAACGTTATTTTATCAGGGCAATCTAATTTAAGACTGGCGGGTTCGTATTTAGAAGTGTCAGGACTTGTATTTAAAAATGGGTATACGCCTAGCTCAGCCGTTATAGAATTTCGTAAAAATAAAGATGAGCTTGCTACTCACTCCCGCGTAACACAAGTCGTTATCGATAACTACAATAACCCCGATAAACGAGAATCAGACTATTGGGTGGCTCTATATGGTAAACACAATCGTTTTGATCACAGCCACTTAGTAGGTAAACGTAACAAAGGCGTTACGGTTGCAGTAAGGCTTAATAGTGAGCAAAGCCGACAAAACCACCATCAAATTGATCATAACTTCTTTGGCTATCGTCCTACTTTTGGATCTAACGGCGGTGAAACACTACGCATTGGTACTAGCCACTATTCATTAAGTGATTCATTTACCGTAGTTGAAAACAACTACTTTGAACGTACTAACGGCGAAGTAGAAATAATCTCGGTTAAATCAGGGAAAAACCAAATCCGCAATAATGTGTTTTTTGAGTCTCGCGGCACACTAACGTTGCGCCATGGTAATGGCAATATTATAGAAGAGAACGTTTTTTTTGGTAACGGTGTGGATCACACAGGTGGCATTCGCATCATTAATAAAAACCAAACAGTAAAAAATAACTACTTAGAAGGTTTAACAGGCTACCGTTTTGGCAGTGGTTTTACGGTTATGAACGGCGTACCTAACTCACCAATAAATCGCTACCATCAGGTAGAAAACGCGATAATTGAAAACAATACCTATGTAAATGTGCGTCATATACAACTTGGCGCAGGTAGCGATAGCGAGCGAAGCGCTGCGCCAATTAATAGCGTAATGAAAAATAACCTTATTATTAATCAAAATGGCGAGCAGCCTTTTACAACCTTTGATGATGTAAGCGGTATTAAATTTAGTAAAAATGTAGCTAATACCCAGGTATTAAAAGAGTTAAATTACGGTGTTAAACAGCAAAATGTAACACTAACCAGAGCTAGTAACGGTTTACTGTATCCTGAATCAAGCAAAATTAGTACAGGTGCTAAACGCGGTTTAAAAGTGCTAAAAAAGGCCGATACCGGCGTTAGTTGGTATCCAAAAGCAGAGCAAGTTGTGGCATTTGATACGGGTAAAACTCACCAGGTTAAAGCAACTGCAGATGCCTTACTTAACGCAATCAATGCAGCCCAAACGGGTGATGTATTAGAGCTTGCAGATGGTCAATACGATGTATCTAAACTCGTTAAAATAACAAAAGTGCTTACCCTTAAGGCTAAACATACTGGCAAAGCTAAGCTGACCTACCAACGCTCCACCTTATTCGAAATTCATGATGGCGGTAGCTTAAAGCTAGATGGTTTAGTTATCTCGGGTGAAAACGCACCTGATGCCATTAATAATAGTGTGGTACGTACTAAAAAGTGGGGCATGGTTGATAACTACCGCTTTGAAATATACAACTCACAATTAACTAATCTTGATATTAATCACTCATTTCACTTTTTTGTAACGGGTAAAGGGGCGATGGCAGATGAAATCACGTTAGTAAATAACACCTTTAAAAATGTAACTGGCGATATTTTACGTCTCGATACCGAAATAGAAGACTTAGGTATTTATAACGCAGAGTATGTAACACTTAAAAGCAATACCTTTAATGAGGTAGCCGGTGGAGTCGTTAAGTTATACCGAGGTGGAAGTGATGAAAGCACCTTTGGTCCGCATTTATTAATGACCAATAACACCCTAACTAAAGTAGGTTTAGGTAAGCGCAACAAGGCGCAAGCGAGTGTGTATGCGCACGGTGTACAAGTAACAAATATTGCAAGCAACGTATTTGAAAAATCGGCACCGATTAAAATTGAGCACACGGTTGGTGAGCCAATAACAGCCATTACAGATAACACCTTTGATGCAACTCAAGCACCAAACGTAAAAGAGTTACGTGTAGCGGGCCCGCACACGGCAACGATTAAAAATAACAACGTTTTAAATAAGGTGAACTAACAATGATGAATTTAACCCAAAATAAGTCATTATTTAAAACGCTGGGTGTTACTGTAAGTGCCTTAGTTTTATCGATAAACGCCTACGCAGCGCATCCAAATTTGGTAATAACCAATGATGATGTACAGCAAATGCGCCAAGCAATTAGCAACAACGAACAGGGCAAGTTTGCCAACGCATTTGCAGCGCTTAAGGCACAAGTGGATGAGCAAATTAAAAGCCCTATAACAGTGCCTGTACCAAAAGACGGTGGGGGAGGCTATACCCACGAACGACACAAAAAAAATTATCAGCTTATGTATAACGCCGGTGTTATTTATCAGCTAAGCCAAGATGATAAATACGCTCATTACGTACGTGATATGTTGCTTGAGTATGCCAAATTATACCCAACACTTGATGTACACCCTAAGCGCAAAGTTAAGTCGCAAAACCCAGGTAAACTATTTTGGCAAAGCCTTAATGAGGCCATGTGGCTTGTTTATACCATTCAAGCATACGATTTAGTGCATGATGCGTTAAGCGCCGCTAATATTAAAACCATTGAAAATGACTTACTGCGTCCAGTATCGTTATTTTTATCACAAGGCCAGCCATCAACCTTTAACAAGGTACATAACCATGGTACGTGGGCTACAGCCGGTGTAGGCATGGCAGGGTATGTGTTAGATGAATCTGAGTGGGTCGAAAAGTCTCTTTACGATTTAGATAAATCGGGCGAGGGTGGCTTTATTAAGCAGCTAGACATGTTGTTTTCGCCACAAGGCTATTACAACGAAGGTCCTTATTATCAACGCTTTGCACTACTTCCGTTTGTTACCTTTGCTAAAGCAATTGAAAACAACGAACCGCAGCGAGACATTTTTGAATATCGCGATGGCATATTACTTAAAGCCATTGATACCACTATTCAGCTAAGCTATAACGGTTTGTTTTTCCCGATAAACGATGCAATTAAAAGTAAAGGTATAGACACAATAGAGCTGGTACACGGTGTAACAGCCGCTTACGGTTTAACACACGATACTGGTTACTTAGATATAGCTAAAAAGCAAAATCAAATAATACTCTCTGGTGATGGCCTAAAAGTGGCTCAAGCGCTGGATAAAAATAAGCAAACCCCTTATGTATTTAAATCGGTAGCGTTTGGCGATGGTAACGATGGCGAGCAAGGGGCGTTGGTAGTAATGCGTACGCAAACTGGTGGCGACCAAGCACTTTTATTTAAACCTGCTGCACAGGGTTTAGGGCATGGACATTTTGATAAATTAACATGGCAGTTTTACGATCATGGCAATGAAATTGTATCTGATTATGGCGCTGCACGTTTTTTAAATGTTGAGGCTAAATACGGCGGCCGTTACCTACCAGAAAACGAAACTTACGCAAAACATACCGTGGCACACAATACGGTTGTGATTGATGAAACCTCGCATTTTAATGCAAATGTTAAAGTGGGTAATAACAATCATCCTACGCTTAATTTCTTTGAAACAAACCAATACGGAACGGTGTCAAGTGGGCAAATAAGCACCGCTTACAAAGGTGTTGAGCTTGAACGCACGTTAGCATTAATTAATTTACCTATGCTTGAAAGCACGCTTGCAGTTGATATTTTTAATGTGACTGCAGATTCCTCCCATAAAATTGATTTACCACTGCATTACAAAGGCCAATTAATTGATACCAGCTTTGAGTTACTTGGTAACACCAAAAGCTTAGCTGCGCTGGGTGATAAAAATGGTTATCAACATTTATGGTTAAAAGCACAGGCGCAACCAGATGAAGGCCTAGCAAAGGTAACGTGGTTAAACGACAACGGCCGTTTTTATACTCAAACTAGCCTAGTAAAAGGGGATGAGTCTTTCTTATTTACGCAAATAGGGGCAAACGATCCACACTTTAATCTTCGTAACGAAAATGGCTACATTCGCCGTGTAGAAGGTAAAAAACAGCATAAATTTATTTCAGTACTTGAGCCTCACGGTGAATACAACCCAAGTAAAGAATATACCCTAGAGGCTGTTAGCCGTGTATCGTCACTTAAGTATGACGCGCAAGAGCACTTAGACCTAATTGAAGTTAAAGTAAAAAATAATACCTATTTGGTTGCTATCAACAAAGCCGATAAAGCAGCTAAACACACATTCACATATCAAAATAAAGCATTCACCTTAAATGGCCGCCTTGGCGTTTATGCGATGAAGAATAATCAGGAGTAAACAGGATGCAAAAGCAAAGTGCACACTTTTCATTTGGTAACGAAACCGAGATTGAAGATTTAGGTAACGGCTTAAAACGCCAAATGCTTGGCTATAACGAAGAGCTAATGGCCGTGAAAATTTGGTTCTCAGAAGGGGCTATTGGTTATAACCATGCGCACAGGCATTCGCAAGTAACGTATGTAGTTGAGGGTGAGTTTCACTTTAACATTGATGGCGTAACTAAAATCTTAAAAGCGGGTGATAGCTGTTTTATTCCTCCTTTTGCTGATCACGGTGCAACGTGCCCAACTGGCGGTATACTGATTGATACCTTTAGCCCAGCTCGCGAAGACTTTCTTGAGGAATAACCTATGAAAATTCAAGGCTTACGCTGGTGGGTTATAGTGCTAATTGCACTTGCTACCATTATTAACTACATAGACCGTCAAGCGCTTAGCGTTTTATGGCCAGACATTGTGGAAGAGATGTTCCCTGATGAATCTGCGTTAGAGCGTAAACAAATTTACGCTAATATTTCTATAGTATTCGTATTTGCTTATGCATTTGGCCAGGCTATTTTTGGCAAAATTTTTGACTGGGTTGGCACGCGTTTAGGTTTTGTGCTTTCAATTGGTGTGTGGTCATTAGCCACTGTTGCCCATGCTTTTGCACAAGGGGTGCTTAGTTTAAGTATTTTCCGTGCAATTTTAGGTGTAGCCGAAGCTGGTAACTGGCCCGGTGCAGCTAAAGGTAATGCCGAGTGGTTTCCAACAAAAGAGCGTGCTTTAGCGCAAGGTATATTTAATTCTGGCGCAGCCATTGGTGGCATTATTGCTATCCCGCTTATTGCTTATTTAACCGTGTATTTTAGCTGGCAAATGGTGTTTGTATTTGTTGGTGCCTTAGGTTTTTTATGGTTAGTTCCTTGGATTATATTGGTAAAAGCGCCTCCAGGCTCTCACCCTTGGATAAGTGAAGAAGAGCGTGAGTACATTCTTACCGGACAAAGACGCGTTGATGACAACGGTGATGTAACAAGCGATGACGAAGAAGAATATAACCCGTCTACAGGCGAGTTACTCTCTCGTAAGCAAAGCTGGGGCGTAATTATAGCCTCTGCAGCTATCGACCCTATTTGGTGGTTATTTGTTTTTTGGATACCAATTTACTTAAACGAAGTGTATGGCATGGATGTTAAAGCGATTGGTATTTATGGCTGGGTTCCGTATGTAGGCGCTATGTTTGGTGCTTGGTTTGGTGGCTTACTTGCCCAAAACCGCCTTAAAGCAGGCTGGAATACCGATAAAACGCGTAAGCTGACCATCACATTAGGGTGTTTAATTATGTTGCCGGCGCTGCTTGCAATGGCAAACCCAGGCGAGCCGGTAATTGCGGTACTTATTATGGCTGTTATTTTATTTGGTTTTCAAACCGCCATTGGTAACGTGCAAACCTTACCAAGCGACTTACTGGGTAAAAAAGCGGTAGGTACGTTGTCGGGCTTCTCTGGCATGGCCGCAAAATTAGGTGCTGTAGGCCTTACGTCATTGGTACCTATTTTAACAGCGGATGGTAATTATACACCGGCGTTTGTGATAGGCGCGTCTTTAGCGATTATTGCAATGGCAGCTGTATGGATTTTAATTCCAAAAATTGAACCATTGAAAAAGCCTAACTAATTTGTTGGCAATGGCTGTGTTTCTCACAGCCATTTACTACCTAAGGTAAGTGATAATAATGAAAAATATTTACTTTATTGGCGAGTGCATGATTGAGTTAAGAGCGACTGTTCCCTCTACATTGCATCAGTCATTTGCAGGTGACGTATACAATTCGGCTGTTTACTTAAAGCGTTGTTTCCCACAAATCAGCACCTCAGTTATTACCGCTTTAGGGGAAGATAACTTAAGTAAAAAAATGCGTGAGCGTTTTGCAAGTGAGCAACTAAATACAGACTATGTATTTGCTCATAACAGTAAAGTCCCAGGTATGTATTACATAGAAACGGACGAGCAAGGTGAGCGCAGTTTTATTTACTGGCGTGATGATTCAGCAGCCAAAAAGGTGGTTGAATTTATCAGCCCTGAGCTCGTTAAGCAGCTGTCATCGGGTGATATGTTTTTCTTTTCGGGTATTTCTTTAGCCGTAATAGAAGAGCAAGCAAGAGCGCAGTTTTGGGACATAGTAAAGCAACTTAAAGCCGCGGGTGTAAAAATAGTATTTGACCCAAATTACCGTGCGCGACTTTGGGATAACGTTGAGCAAACTAAAGCGCAATACCATAGTGCATTTAGCCTAGCCGATATTACGTTACCCGGCGTTGAAGACTTAGAAACGCTTTACAACGTGCAAAGTGTAGAAGCGGTAATTGATTATTTGGCTTCGTACAACATTAACGAAATTATAGTAAAAAACGGCCCCGATTCAGTCATTACAAAAGAGGCTAATACAGTGCAAAGCCACAGTATTACGCCGGTTAAAAACGTTGTTGATACAACCTCCGCAGGCGATGCCTTTAACGGCGTGTATTTAGGAGCGCGCTTAGATGGGCGCCCAATTAGCGAAGCGGTTAAGCTGGGCGCGCAGGCTGCCGGCGCTGTTATTCAGCAACCCGGTGCTATTGCACCAAAAGGTGTTTTTCAACAAGCCATGGCTAAATCAGGTCTCTAACTGGCTAATTTACTCAATTTATAACACTAAGTAGCACGATTATTTAAAAATAAGGGAAATAACGCATGACTCGCTTTTCTGAACTAATGGCAGGGCAAACTCTGCTACCTATAATTCAAGCAGACACGCCAGAGCAAGGTGTAAACATTGCTAAAGCAATGGCAGAGGCAGGCCTAACTTTGGTAGAAGTTGTTCTTAGAACAGATGCATCAATTGATGCGCTTAAAGCCATAAAAGAACAGGTTCCACAGCTAAAAGTGGGCGCAGGCACCGTTATTAACGAAACAATTTTAAAGCAAGCGCTAGAAGCAGGCTCAGATTTTATAGTTACTCCCGCTGTATCGCCTACACTATTAAGTGAGCTGGTTAAGTGTAACGTGCCAGTATTGCCAGGTGTATCAAATACCGGCGATATATTAATGGCGCTTGAGTATGGTTTTGAAGAGCAAAAACTCTTTCCTGCTTCACTGGCTGGTGGTGCGCCGTTTGTCTCTGCTGTCTCATCTGTATTTCGTGCAGTGAGCTTTTGCCCGACCGGCGGTGTAAGCGAAAAAAATAAAATGGATTACTTGTCGTTAAACAATGTATTTGCAGTAGGCGGTACCTGGGTTGCTAAAAAAGAATGGGTAACGCAGGGTAATTGGCAAGCCATTACAGACTCTTGTATCGAGGCTTTAAAATAGCAAGGAGCAAAAAATGAATTATTTAGCCCCAACCATTGCACCAGGCGTTGTTGTTGGCGATGAAGTAAGCGAAGTGTATAAACACGCACGAACGCATCAGTATGCATTGCCTGCTGTAAACGTGGTGAGCACATCGTCAATTAATGCCACCTTAGAGGCCGCAAAAAAAATGAAGTCGCCGGTCATTATTCAACTATCTAATGGGGGAGCGCAGTTTTTTTGTGGTAAAGGTTTAGCACTCGAGGGCCAGCAATCTGCCGTTGTTGGGGCAATAAGTGCTGCACAGTATGTGCATAACGTGGCGAAGCACTATGGCGTTGCTGTAATGCTGCACACAGATCACGCAGCAAAAAAACTACTGCCCTGGATTGATGGTTTATTAGATGAAGGCGAAAAGTATTTTTCACAAACAGGCAAGCCGCTTTTTTCATCGCACATGATAGACCTGTCAGAAGAGCCACTGGAAGAAAATATAGAAATTTGTGAGCGTTATTTAGCGCGCATGGCAAAAATAGGCATGACACTTGAAATAGAGCTCGGGTGTACCGGCGGAGAAGAAGACGGAGTTGATAACTCGCACCTCGACAGCTCCGCGCTTTACACTCAACCAGAAGATGTAGCCTACGCCTATGAGCGACTTAGTAAAATAAGCCCTAATTTTATCATTGCTGCTTCGTTTGGTAACGTTCACGGCGTTTACAAGCCTGGCAATGTGGTATTAACACCTACCATATTACGCGACTCGCAAGCCTATGTAGCTGAAAAATTTAATTTAGAGCATAACGCTATTAATTTTGTATTTCACGGTGGGAGTGGCTCTGAGCACAGTAAAATTGCCGAGTCGCTCACCTACGGGGTGGTAAAAATGAACATTGATACCGACACCCAATGGGCGAGTTGGAACGGGGTATTAAACTACTACCAAGAAAAACAAGGCTACTTGCAAGGCCAAATTGGTAACCCTGATGGCGAAGATAAACCCAATAAAAAATACTATGATCCACGTGTGTGGTTACGTCAGTCGGAGCAGCATATGGTGGCTCGCCTGATCCAATGTTTTGACGACCTTAATTGTGTGAACAGGTATAGCGCATGAAAAGACTGAATAAAGTATTAAAGCAAGATGGGGTTGAAACCGACCTTATCATGTTAATTCGCACGCTATTAGCAACCACAAAAGAAATAGCGTTTAGAGTAAGCCAAGGTGAGCTTGCGGGTGTTTTAGGCTCTACCCTTAACGAAAATATCCAGGGCGAGGTGCAAAAAAAGTTAGATGTCATTGCCAATCAACTGTTAAAAGATACCTTAATTGATGATGATCTTGTAAAAACAGTGGCATCTGAAGAAGAAGATAATGCAGTAGGCGCCCACCCTGATGGTAAATATATTGTTGCATTTGATCCCCTTGATGGGTCATCAAACATTGATGTTAACGGGCAAATAGGCACTATTTTTACCATTTACCCAGCAAAAGCAGATGTGCCCTACGATAGTGATGAGCAATTTAATCAACCCGGTACTAACCAGGTTTGTGCAGGCTACGTGCTGTATGGGCCATCGTCGTTACTAGTAATGAGTACAGGTGGGCCAACCCGCTGTTATACACACGATTTAACCCACGGTGGCTTTTTGCTGACAAAACCAGAGCTTGCAGTACCGAGTAAAAGCCGTGAGTTCTCGGTTAATATGGCAAATTACCGATACTGGGATGAAGCAACACAAGTTTACTTTGATAAATTACTGTATACATCAGAAGAGTTTGCTAAAAGCTCAATTCGCTATAATGCAGCCATGGTTGGCGATGTGCACCGAATTTTATGCCGTGGCGGGGTATTTATGTACCCGCAAGATACGCGCGCGGGTAATGAAAACGGTAAAATACGCTTACTTTACGAAGCTAACCCACTGGCAATGCTCACTGAAAACGCAGGCGGTATAGCCACCTCTAAAGGCATGCGTATTTTAGATATTCAGCCCGATGAGCTGCATCAGCGTGTGCCTGTTATTTTAGGCTCTAGTGAACCTGTGACTTACTTTAATTCTACGGTTTATTAAACCTGACTAAGGCCTCAGTACAAAAGGGCGGTTATTGTCCCCTAACGCCTTTTAAATAAAACGTATGCCGCTGCTGACTAATAGTGAGTTAAACGCAGTGGCTACGTTATTTACACACCAAAAATTCATATCTATAGGCTATTACAGCTAAAGCTTTATGCCTGTATTTTCCACTCCTCCATTCTTTATGTCCTTATCGCGCTACGTATTAATTTAGAGTAATCCTTTCGGTAAAACCAATTGTTCATAAAGGTTGCTTGTTTATCTATTCGTGAAATTAATATTGGTAATAACGCTGCGTTATTAGGTATAGACGTAAGTTAACTTTCAGTTAATAAAATATGATGAATTTTGAACGAATATAGTGGTAAAAGTGTTTTTATTATGCTTATATTACCAAGTTGGTTAACAATGAAGCGTAAAAATAAAATAATTTGGTAATAACACACTGGGTATTTGGTAAATCACACATAACACCTGCTAAATACTAAACCACACAATTAAGGAGAATAGAGCCATGATGAAATTAAAACATTTTGCATTATGTGCTGTTGCAGCTGCCATTATAGGTTGTGACACGGATTCAAATAATAATAACAACACATTGGGCTCTATTGCTCTATCAGGCACAGCGTTAACGGGCGAAACATTGTCGACCAGCGTAAATGATGCCGATGGTATTTCTGGCGAAGTAAGCTACTACTGGTACGCCGACGGACAAGTTATAAGTGGCGCTAATGACGCAACTTTTACATTAACAGATGAGCAAATTGGTTTTGCAATTACAGCACAAGCACTTTATACAGATGACAGCGGTGTTAATGAGTCACATTTAAGTGAGCCCACCGATGAAGTGTCAGCTATTCCTTTTGCGGCCACGGTAGAAATTAACGGTGATGCAATTATAGGTAATGAACTAAGTGCTAATGTAGCGGATGAAAATGGTTTTGATCCGGCGCTTGTAGCATATACATGGTTTGCAGATGATGTTGAAATTGCCGATGAAACCTTAGCAACCTACACTATTACCGAATCGCAACTAGGTAAAGTTATAACTGTAAATGCAGCATTTGAAGATAACAGAGGCTTTGCAGAGTCAGCTACATCAACTGCCACAGCGCCAGTAGAGCGTGCAAATTCAGAAGGGTCGGTGGCGATTGTTGGCACACCTACGGTAGGTAATACACTTACAGCCGAAATAACAGATGAAGATGGCGCAAGCGGCACAATTACTTACCAGTGGTTTGCTGATGAGGTTGCAATTAGTGATGCCACGCAAAGCACTTACGTTGTAGATGAGTCATTATTAGGGCAATTTATTACCGTGCAGGTTACCTACACGGACGATCACGGTTTTACCGAAGACAACCTTTCTGAGGCAACCATTGCTGTTTCTGCAGAGGCTGTAGATGAAGCGGGTAGTATCACCATCTCAGGGGCTACGCCTTATTTAGTGACTAGCGAATTAACCGCTGAAATTAGCGATAACAATGGGGTAGATGAGCAAAACGTTACTTACACTTGGCTTGCTGATGGCGTAGCAATTGCAGATACCAACAGCAAAACATTTACGCCAACTAATCAAGCTGGCGCGATTATATCGGTCACTGCGAGTTATACCGATAACGATGGCTTTTCAAGCACAATTACCGGTGCCGCCGATACAGTAGTGTACACGCAAGTGATAAGCGACGCGGATGCGCTATTAGGTGCTATTAATGCGGGGCTTGGTGATGGCGATGTGCTTGGTTTAAATACCGGTGTATATGCCGATCTTGATGCCATTATGCTAACCAGCGCAGCAACACTTAAAGCTGTTGAAGGGCAAAGCCCGGTAATTAGTGGCGAGCTTTGTATTCATGTAGCCAGTGGGGTTGATGGCGCGGGTATTGAAGGCCTTACATTTAAAAATATTGATACTAAATCGGGTGGCTTTTGTGAAACCGAAGAAGATGCCGTTATTTATTCTGAGGGTGACAACTTCACCTTTACACAAAATACTATCGATGGTGAAGCAGAGACGTTAAATAATTCTACCTACCATTGGTTAATGCTTAAAGGCGACGCCGCAATGGTTGAGCGTAATACCTTTGCCAACCGCGATAAAGCAGAAAATGGTTCGGTGATAAAAATGTCTTCATCGAGCGCTAACCACGTTATTCAATATAACCTTTTCACAGGTACCAGCAGCAACCCAAATTTTGGTAACTCTAGTCTGCACTTAATTAACGCAGGGAGTACAACAGGTACAGGCTCTGCTGATGATGCAAACTTTACTATTCAATATAACCGAGTAGAAAACTTTGTTACAGGCCGACGTTTAATGCGCGTACAAACCTCTGGCGCGACGATTAAAGGCAATACCATTTTAAATCCTAATGGCGGTATTTCGCTTGAAGATGGTGGATTTAATACGGTATCAGACAACATTATTATTCGTACCACTGATATTGCAAGTTCAAGCGATCGTCCTGCTGGCGTGCTAATAACGCCTTTAGGTCACACTGTAAGCAATAACTACATCGCTGGTATTCGCTCAGGTAATAAAGAAGCCGGTGGTATTGTATTTACCGCTAACCCATTTTCACAAGCTGATGGCGGGGTGCCAAATGGAGGTAACCAAGCTGTGCTTGATGGCGCAGGCGACTTTACCCTTAATGTGACAAACAATACGGTACTTAACTCACAGCAACCATTTGTATTTAGTACAGAAATAGGTTCAAAGGCACCTGTTGGAGATTGTGATGAGCTTACCGCAGAAAATGCACCTGTACTGTATGGTTTAACTAAAAATGCATTTGAAATTAACTTCAACGGTAATTTAAATGCAAATGGGGTGGGCGATCAAACTGATGAAGACACCATTGAAAGCAGCGCGCTTGTTTATGGTTTCTTTTACCCTAACGAGCTGTCGAGCGATCACTCTTTTGAATACGACTGTGACCTAATTAACCATACTGAATCACTGTTCTCTAACAGCTTTGGCTTTAGTGACAGTTATGAGTCGGGCGATGCGAGCGACCTATGGGTTGATATTAGAAACGTAAATGGCAATGGTGAATACGACACCGATGGCGCTATTGACCAAAACCCAGAAGCAAATGGTAAAGAAATCCCAGAGTTTGTCACTGCTACAAGTACGCTGCTTGAGACTGACTCAAATGGAGCACAAGCCTTAGCAGGTGCAAGAAACTTATACTACATCCAAAGCACTGATGTAGGTGCAGGCTCTACGTGGGTGGCACAAGATGAATAAGCCCACACTGCACATTATTAATACTTATAAAAATAGCAAACTACGCACAACACACACAATGATAAAGGAGAACGCGGCATGTCGTTAAAAATGGATAGAAGACGTCAACATTCTACAAACAGCTCTGTTTGTAATCATTTTGCACTTTCACCTGCTGCTAAGTTAATTAGAGCAAGTTTACTTGCAGGTATGGCAGGCTCATTGTCATTTAATGCTTTTGCTCAGCAAGAAGCCCAAGAAAAAGTGACTGAAGTAGAGCAAGATGTAGAAATCATCAGCGTTACAGGTACTCGTAGAACCATACAAGATCAAATTGCAATTAAGCGTGAGGCAACAACAGTTGTCGATGGTTTATCTGCAGAAGATATTGGTGATTTACCCGCGCTGTCAATTGGTGAAGCGCTTGAGTCGATTACCGGTGCCGCATCTCATCGTGAAAACGGGGGCGCTACCGAAATCACCATTCGTGGTTTAGGCCCATTTTTAAGCGCAACCCATATTAATGGCCGTGAAGCTACTAATGGTAGTGGTGACCGCTCGGTTAACTTTTCACAGTTTCCATCAGAGCTTGTAAAAAAGGTCGCTATTTACAAAACCCAAGATGCTTCAATGATTGAAGGTGGCGTAGCCGGTGTGATAGCACTTGAAACGATTGCCCCGCTAGATTACGGCAAGCAACGCGTACAAGGCGAAGTTAAACTAAATTACAATCCAGATGAAAGTAATGTAGAAAACTCACTGCAAAGTGATACAGGCTATCGTGGTACGTTTAGTTATGTTGACCAATTTGAGTTTGCCGATGGCCAAGCAGTGGGTGTGTCTTTTGGTGTGCAGCGCCAAGATATTAGCCAACCAGAGGCCGAGTACAGAAGCTCAAGCCCATCGGGCTCTTCACTTTGGGCGTGTTTAAATGACCCAACTAATACGAATGAAGGCTTTTACAGAAGCAGCGCAGGTGATTGTGAAGACCAAGTAAATGGCAGTAACAATCAAGGTTATCAAACAAACATCGACCCAGAAACAGGCAAAGCCGAAAGCGATGGCACTCCATACGCATGGACAGGTAGTAGCCGCAGCTATCGTCAAAATGAAACCTCAGATGAGCGTGATGCAGTATTTATTGCAATGCAATATCAGCCGTCGTCTGAGTGGGATGTTAACTTTGATGCACAAATCTCTGACAGAACACAAAGAGAAGCACGCCACGATTTAATTTTTTTACAAAAACGCGCAACACCTGGTTTAACAGGCCCAACGCTTGTTACTAACGATGTAGGCGGAATTTTACATTGGGAAGGTGAAGAACGTATTGAATCGGCAGGCGAGCAATTCTCTCGTGAAGAAAACTACCAAGGTTATGGCATTAATATTGAGCACACGGTAACCGACCGCCTTACTGTAAATCTTGATTTAGCGTATTCAAAAACTGAGCGTGAAGAGCTACAAATTTCTAACCGTGGTAGAACCGCAGACCGTAATTTGTTTAGCTGGGATATGGGCGATGAAATTCCTCACTTCACGTTAACGGACTTTGATGTAACTGATATTTCTAACTTTACAGATAGCTTACGTACACGTTTAGACCGTGAAAACGTTCGCGAAAACGTAGTTAAATCGGCGCGTATTGATTTTGACTACGCGTTAGAGGGCGATATATTTACCAGTATTGAAGGGGGTATTAGAGCCTCAGAGTTAAGCTTTATACAGTTTGGTGGTAGCCAAGGTAATGGGTCTCGTACTGAGTATACTATAGGCGATGACTCAGCATTGGAGATACTTCAAGGCTGTCAAATTGACTTTCCAGAATCTGATTTTTTATCTAGCGTATCGGATGGCAACTTAGTAACAAATGTAGATAGTAGCGGTAATGTAATAAGCTCTGGGACAGGTTCTTCGTGGGCGACCTACGATAACGTCTGTTTCTCTCAAGCTGTAGCGGCTACAGACACTGATTATACAGGTGAATTTGGTTACCCTGATGTTGAGTACGAAAATGCCGGTACCATAGATGTTACTGAAAAAACCACCTCAGTGTACTTAATGGCAAACTACGACACCGAAGTATTTGGTAAGTTTATTCGTGGTAACTTCGGCCTGCGTATTGTTGATACTGATGTAACCTCGGTAGGCTTTAGAACAAATTACACTGTAGATGTAGATGAAACTACAGGCGCTGTAACCCTCGATGTAGGGGATTCACTAGAAAGAACCGAAAGCGGCGGTGGTTATACTAAATATTTACCAAGCTTTAACTTAGTAGTTGATTACAGTGAAGACATTTTACTGCGTGCGGGTATTTACCGTGGTATGTCACGTGCTGACCCATCTGATTTAGGCTATGATCGCGACTTTGTAACAGACGATCAATCTGTTGCGCTATCGCTTTCTGACTTATTAACCGTAGATGGTTCAGGTAACCCTGATACTCAACCATTAATGTCATGGAACTACGACTTAGCCTTTGAATGGTACCCTAATGAAGATTCTATTTTAGCACTAAGCCTATACTACAAACAGTTCCAAGGTGGCTTCCAGCAACAAACTGTAATTGAAGACTATGTGGTTGGCGGTGAAACAGTATCACTACCAGTGACAAATTCGGTAACAACCGATAATGATAGCGATATACTGGGTTTAGAAGCGTCGTTCTCGTACCGCTGGGATAATGGTATTGGTGTAAAATTTGGCTATAACTTTGCAGATACTGACTTTGAGTTTGAAGATAGCTTATATGGCGATACATACGTTACCGACCTAGATGGCAATACTACTCAATTAACTGCCGGTATTATTGAACCTGGCTCGGTGCCGGGCTTCTCAGAGCATGTATTTAGCAGCCAACTGTATTACCAAATTGGTGACTTTGATACGGCTATTATTTACAAATACCGTAGTGAATACTTCCAACCATATACCAGTAATGGTACCCGCTTACGTTATGTTGATGCCGTAGGTGTATGGGAAATGCGTGCATCGTATAAAATTAACGAGCACTTTAGAGTTAAAGCTGAAGCCATTAACTTGTTTAGCGCACCTAAGTCACAAGACTTCTTTGTGGAAGATAACCTAGGTGAAGTAAACGATTACGGCCCACGTTTATTCTTAGGAATGAGCTTTAAGCTATAACACAAAACCAGTGATCCCCACTTTAAAGCCCAATTAGCGTATGCCGCTAATTGGGTTTTTTTGTATGTGCGTGTGGGCTATTAAACCTAAGCTTTTTGAATCGCGGCGCACTCTCTTAACTAAATCTTGGTTAAACCTTTTTACCTAAAGCGCAGCATTACTAAACTCAGTGTTAGTAACGCTGCGTTATTGGCAGGCTAATTAGTTAGCCAAAAGTCTACTATCTTTATCTTGGTTGACCAATTAATTCGGTAAAAGCGGCTAAATATAAAAATAACGCGGTATATATAAAAAAAATATATCAGGCAGGTTGAGGGGGTTTTAATCTATTTTTGTGTGTTATTTAACCTTGATTGAGATTTAAAAGCACATTAAATACAAGTGGTTATATTATGGTCAGTAATGAAAGTGTTTTTGTCATGCCGAATTGGCTTTTATTGGTAATGACTGTTTTTGCTTTTTTTACAAAAAATGGTTTACCAATAGGTTGACCTTTGGTGTTTTTGCTGTAAATATTAAGTTAACCATTTAGATAAATGGTAAGGCGTTTAATAAAAAATATATAGCGAGTTACACATAGCACTGACACACACAGGAAAAACTATGAATCACAAGTTATCAAAAATTACGCTAGCAGTTATATCTGCCACAGCATTAAACCTTTCTTTGTCCACACACGCACAGGAAGCCAAGCCAATTGCAGAAGATGATGTAGAGATCATCGAAGTATCTGGCATTCGTCAATCACTTACTAATGCACTTGCTGAAAAACGCTCTGCAGATAGCCTAGTTGAAATTATTCAGTCAGAAGATATTGGTAAATTACCCGATCAAAACCTCGCTGAAGTATTAGAAAACGTAACGGGTATTCAAATTACACGTCAAGCGGGTGTAGGCACAGGTGTACAAATTCGTGGTACCGATGCTAACCGTACCGAAATTAACGGTGTATCAACGGTGGGCTCAGGCTCTGGTCGAAGTGGTATTAGCTTTGAAGATGTATCAGCGTCAATTATTTCAAGCTTAGAGGTAATAAAGTCGCCTGAAGCGAAAACAATAGAGGGCTCTGTAGGCGGTACTATTAACCTTAAAACGATTCGCCCACTGCATTTAGGTGAGCAGCTAGCCACTATTAGAGTGCAAGGTGAGCACAGTAGCTTAAGCACTGATAGCGGTTTGCAACCACGTTTTTCGGGAACTTTTGCTGATAACTGGGAAGGTGATTACGGTAAATTTGGTGTGTTAGTGAGCGGCAGTTACGCAGAGCAAGATGTAACGGCGTTTCGCCCACGTGCAGATAGAGATAACATTATCACTGCAGATAGCGGTGTAGCCAGCGCTCAGTCTTTTGACTTTTTACCGATTCAATTTTTTGTACAAGATTACGATAACTACGAATACGAAACTAAAAACTTTGTAGGTACCATTGAATGGGCGCCAAACGACAACACAAAGTTTTATTTTGATGCTGTGGTTAACGATCAAGAACGTCGCCAAGAAAGTTCTCGTGTACAGGCTTCTGGTGTAAGTGCGCTTAATGATATTTCGGTTCCTGATGAATTTGAAACCGTAAACTTAGGCTCACTTGGCGGTACCAACCTTGGCTCTATTCAAGCGGCCTTACGCGGTGTCATTCCGGTTAATTTAGAAAACGATGATGACGATCCTAACCTTCGTTTTTCAAGTGATACAAACTCGCGTGTTACCGACAGTAATATTTTTAGACTCGGTGGCGAATGGCAAGGCGATAAGTGGTTTGTTAGTGCTGAAATTGCTTCGTCATCTTCAGATACAACTACGCCTAGCTTTAATACAACGCTTAACTTTATTAACCCTAATGTGCCGTTAGATGCTGGTGGCGGTAATGATAATAGTGTGCCGTTTGAGTATGACTTATCAGGTGGCGCATTGGCATTTGGTATTGCAGAGGGGGCAGAGTACGCGCCAACGGTTGAACAACTACTAGACCCTGCAAATGTAGTGCTACGTGATGTAAATATTGGTCAAGATACCGTTGAAAACTCTGAAGATGCGTTCCGTATTGATTCAACCTATTACACAGACTCAATTGTAACCTCTATTGATTTTGGTTACCGCTACAGTAAATCACAAAGCAAACAAAACGAAATTACCTCAAGCATTGGTTTAAGAACCATGGCTGATAGCCCAACAGGTGATTTATTTGCCGACTTATTAGTGGCAGGCCCAGATAACTTTAACGAAGCTGATGGCCGCTCGTTATACATAGGCGACTTTTTACTTATTGATCCAGAGCTTGTGGCGTCAGACCCTGATGCGGTACTTGCCACATTACAAGCAGCGATGACTGCGCACGGTTCAAGCAAAACATTAAATGCACCTACTTCAAGTTCTGCAGGTTTTTTTGATATAGAAGAAACCACCCATGCGCTATATGCACAAGCTAACTTTGAGTACGAAATGGTGCGCGGTAACATTGGTGTGCGTTACATTCAAACAGACGTAGAGTCTACGGGCAACTCAGTTACTCAAGATGGTAGTGGTAATGAACTGGTAACGCGTATTACCAATGAATCAGACTATGACTTTATTTTACCTCGTTTAAACCTTGTCGCTGATGTATCGGAAGATGTACTTGTGCGCTTTGGTGTAGGTAAAGATATTCGTCGTCCTGATTATAACGACTTATCAACGTCTATTACCTACAGCACAAGTCCAAATGACGAAGTTGAATTTGGTAACCCAGCACTGAAACCTGAAGAAGTACTGTCTTACGATTTATCGGCAGAGTGGTATTTTGCAGAGGCAAGTGTATTTAGCGTAGGTATTTTTCATAAAACACGTAAAGACTTACACGTAAATCAGTTAACCTCGCCAGTTGAAGACCCTGTAACAGGGTATCGCGACTTAACAGACCCATGTGAAGGTGGCGGTATATTTAACCCCATTGCAGATATAAATGTATTTGGCCCTGAGAATGGCCGTGGCGTATGTGTTGGCACAGAAACAAAAGTAAACGATAGTGGTGAAACTACCCAAAAAGGGATTGAGTTTGCCTTTCAATATGACCTATCAGGCTTTGAAAAAGACCTAGGGTGGGCATCTGGCTTTGGTGTATTAGCTAACTATACAATTCAAGAGTTCTCAGGTGGTGAAACCGAAAACTCAGCAACCTCAAGAGCAAGTAATGTATTTGCAGCAACCACCGGTACGCCAGGTATTGAAGTAAGTGAAATTCAAGGCTTACTTAACCTTTCTGAAAACGCGTATAACTTTACGCTGTACTACGAAAAATTTGGCCTATCAGCACGTATGCGTTACACGTGGCGTGAAGGGTATCGTTCAAATGACTTTGGTAGTACGTCTAGCTTCCCTTGGGGTTTCCCAGTGGTACAAGAAGACCGTGGCCAGCTTAATGCAAGTATTAGTTACGATGTGAACGAGCAACTTAATATTGGCTTAGAGGCAGTAAATATTACTGAATCTGAAATTAGCCAATCATGTGTAAACGAAAGCGCACTATTGTGTTTCCAAGGTTTAACTGACCGTCGTATTACACTGGGTGCAAGTTACCGTTTTTAAAAAGTATGTTGAGAGTGTGTAGCCTTTGAACGGGCACTAAAAAGCAAGCCACATGGCTTGCTTTTTTTTACCTAAAATTAGCCGCAGTTAGGTGGTTAATAATGGGCCGTGGTTCTTTGTGTTGGGGGGTAAAAATGCACCTGTTTGTAAAAAATAAAGTGTGTGTTGTATTACTTGTTGGTTGTAGCGCATTCCCGTGTGGCTTACATCAAGGGTAATAAAATCACGCATATTAGTAGGGCGTGTTGGTATTTGATGGTTGAATTTGCAGCAGTGTGTTTGGTTTTTAGGCAAGGCAGAGCCTGTGAAGTGTGGTTATTCCCCATAAATAGGCGATAACGCTGCATAAATGCCAAACATGCGCTGCCCTTTGGGTTCTGCCTAGGGGCGATAAACTCTTTGTTGCCTACATGGATGTAGGTAAGGGGCGTGAGCAGGACGCGGAAGCTTTACTTGGTTTTTACTTATTCTTACAGGGATGTAAGTCATTAGAATAACGCAGGAGCAGTTATCGAGCCCACTAGGTTACAAACCTCGCGCCGCGATTTAATCGCCCCTAGATTGAACAAATTTCAATCCGCAAAGATCAACACGCCCTCAGTTTGGCTGATTCTACAGACACCAAGCCATCGTTTTTACCTTTAAAATAATGCTGTGTCAGGGGGGATGCTTTAGTGCCGGCTATTACGCCTAAATCAATGTCCAGCTCATTTATGGTGTTGCCCTCTTACTGCCTGTAATTAAAGATTGGCTTACACTGCCGGCTATATGCATTAGCCATGAACCATTTAAATGATTAGCTAATTCGCTGCCTTTGTTAGGCGTGCCAATTAACACGACATTTCCAAGTGTATTACCATTAAATACCCGAGGGTTATTTTGCAAGTAGGCTCTAATAACTAAGCCACCTAGGGAGTGGCCTACAAAATGTACTTTACTCGCATTAGCAATACAGGCATTAATTTGTGTGGTTGTTTGCGTAAACACAGCCTCAACACTTTGCCCTAAAGAGGCGTAATTTAGGCTGCATACCTTATAATGTGCACGTTTAAGCTGCTGGGCAAAATATCGCATTGCCCAATCGCTTCTGCCTAACCCATTGGCAAGTACTACCAGCTCATCATCAGGTTTATACTGCACAGGGGGGTTATTGGTACTTTTACAGGCGGTTAGGGAAAGTAAAAGTATTAGGCAGATTACTAATGGCTTTTTCATTACTTTTACACCCTACACACGTTCTCTATTAGCAATTATATTGTCCATTTAAAAGCAGTGTGCTGCTCAGTAACTGCCCATAATTTGCTTAGCACAGGCTGATCTAAAGCAAACGGCTCAAGTTTGCATATTCCTACGGGGCCGCTCCAATTCCATCTTCCTGATGGGCCATAATACGCACGCTGTTTTAGGTTATGCTCGGTGGCACACATAACCTCAGGGTATGCACCTTGCTCTGCCGATTGTGCTAAGCCCATTTTTACTATTAGTGACCAGGTAAATCGGGTTGCAAAGTTAACATTATCGCCAATAAGAGAGGTATTAGCTGCACCTGGGTGACACACAAACACCTGCACATTTTTATTGGCGGCGGCTATTTTATTTTGCAGCTCATAAGCAAACATCATTTGTGCAAGTTTACTGTGGCAGTAGGTTTTATTTGGGTGGTAGTTTTTATTCCAATTCATGTCATCAAATTGAATCGTTTTAAGCCCCATTTTGTAGCCTTCACTGGCCACTACAACAATACGCCCGCTAGATTGCTCTATTTTATTAAAAAGTAAACCACACAGTAAAAAGTGCCCATAGTGGTTAACCCCTAACTGACTTTCAAAGCCGTCTTTAGTAAATTGCTGAGTCGCGACCTGCGCAATAGCACCGTTACAAATAAGTGCATCTATGTGTGGCACAGTTTGTAATACCTCGTTGGCTGCATGGCGCACAGAGGCAAGCTCTGCTAGGTCCATTTTTATAAAGCTCACATCGGTACTATTGCCAAACTCCTGTTTTAACTTAGCAATAGCTTCATCTGATTTTAAAGGGTTACGATTGAGCATAACTACTTTTGCGCCTTTAGCGAGTAATAGTCGGGTTGCTTCAAAGCCTGCGCCTGTATTTGCTCCCGTTATTAGATAGCATTTACCAACTAAAGAACTGAGTTGGTCGGGAGTCCAGCCAGAAGGGCCAAATGGGTTAGTTGCGCTCATTAGTTAAATTCCTATCAATATAAGTATAAATATGCAGTACAGGGCTATGCGCATTGTTCCACATTGCTTGTTAGGTAATATAACTCTCGCTACTAGGTGTAACTAGGCGATATCCTCTTTAAAATATGCCTATTTGTATCGCTGCATTGAGAATGTGTATTTACGGTGCTAGATTGGATTTATTCACTATTTAAAGGGTATGGGTGAATGAGCAAACACCACATTAAGCAACTTATACAAAATAGCCTGTCTTTTAACGATGTAAACAACGATGAAAATTATGCCCAGGGGCTAATAGAAACGGGTATTAAAGGTGTTCAGTTGTTTAAAGTAACGCAGGCTATGCGCTGTGCACCTGCGGTATACGAGCCGTGTATTGTTGCTATAGTCAGTGGCGCTAAAGAAGCCATACTCGATGGTAAGCATTTTATATACGATGAAAATAATTATATGTGCTGCCCTATGTCTATGCCGGTAGAAGCGGGTACACCCACGGCTTCACCTGAGAACCCCTTGCTAGGCGTTATTGTATCGCTAGATACAAAAGTGATGACCGAATTATCTATTACCATGGCTGCACAAGGTGTAAAAAAACACGCATCAGGCCCCAAAACGCAAGGGCTTACACTCGCAGCATGGGATGACTCATTTATCGATTCATTACTACGATTGCTGCGACTTGTAGGCAACCCTGTAGATATTGCGGTTTTAGGTGAAGGGCGACTGCGAGAATTATATTACGCCATATTAAACGGACAGGCAGGTAGTAGTGTGCACCAAGCCTTTGGCGTAGGAAACGACATAGCACGCTCAATTGATTATTTGGCATCTCGATTAGATGAAACCATAACCATAGACGATATGGCAGCAAAAATTGGCGTAAGTAGGGCAGTTTTGCATCGAAAATTTAAGGATGCGACCAGTATGTCGCCGATTCAATTTGTTAAATCTATGCGCTTAAATACCGCTGCGATGAAAATTGCAGCGGGTATGAACGTAAGTTCGGCGGCCATGTCGGTAGGCTATGTTAGCTCATCACAATTTAGCCGAGAATTTAAACGTATGTATGGGCAATCGCCAAAGCAGTGGAGCCAAGCAAAGGAGTTACCTCAGGAGCTTGTTGAGCAATCGATTGCTCAAACAGTTGATCAAACAACCAGCCTGAGGGATTGATCATGGATAATATAGTCATTTTTAGGGTTGTTGGTGCGGTATTAATTATTTTTGGCATAGTGTTAGCTGTCAACCCTGAGCTGATAAGCAATAAGCCAGTTCCTAATGATATTTTTAAGGCCGTAGAGCGCAGAATTTGGTGGGGGTTATTTATTGGTTTTGGCTTATTACTGCAATTTCATTTTCAGCTTGTACCTTGGCAAGCTAGCATAGCGGCAACACTGTCATCGTTACTCGTAGGACTATTAATTGCAAGGCTTATTGGCATTATGTTAGATGGCTCGGTAGCAAAACAGTGGCTAAATGTGGGTATTGAAATAGTGATACTGGCGCCTCTAATTTGGTGGTATTTAAAAGTACGCAGCTAGTATCAAGCTTGTTAATTTTAGAAACTAAAAGTAATTTTAGTTTCTGTGTTTTTTAAAGGAGCGGTAAAGTGAAACTAATCTGTCGTTTACTTTTACCTATGAACTAAATAATGATGAACCTCGATTACCTAAACTTATTTGTCAGAGTAGCTGCAACTAATAATATATCAAAAGCTGGAGCTGAACTTGGCTTGTCATCGGCTGTAGCAAGTGCTCATCTTAATAAATTAGAAGAGAGTATTGGAGTTCGGCTAATACACAGAACTACACGAAAAGTATCGCTTACTGATGAAGGGAAAGAGTTTCTGCCCCACGCAAAGGATGTGCTTGTTACTGCTGATATCGCGCTAACGTCTGTAAAGAGCGAAAGAGCAAAAATAGCAGGCAAATTGAGAATAACAGCCCCTGTTTCTTTTGGTCATATTCATCTCATTCCTGCGCTAAATAAGTTTATGGATCTTTACCCTGATTTAACCGTAGAGCTTCGCCTTAGCGATACAATAGTAGATATGGTTGAAGGTGGGTTTGACATTGCTATTCGTAACGCAGAGCTTAAAGACTCTACATTAGTCGCAAGGAAGCTCGCAACTGACAACAGAATTATATGTGCATCACCAGATTACCTTAACAAGCATGGTATACCTACCAATCCCGAAGCGCTTTTACAACATAACTGTATTAATTTAATAGGCAATGAGCATTGGCATTTTAAAACGCCTAGTGGGTCAAAGACGGTTAAAACCAAAGGGAGCTTTGCCTCAGATAATGGAGAGGCGGTGCGCAATGCGGGTATTAATGGCATGGGGGTAATCATGTGCTCTACTTGGATTGCCTATGAGCAATTAAAAGCAGGTCAATTAGTACAAATTCTAAGGGATTACCCGTTAGAGTCTCATGCTTCTATATGGGCGGTTTACCCGTCTTCAAAATTAGTGGCCCCAAAGGTGCGGGCATTTATCGACTTTTTTTCAGCCAGCTATGGCAGCCCGCCTTATTGGGATAAAGTATTGGAGAGTCAAAACGGTCAGTGAGCGCTGACCGTTTTGAGTGCATCATTATTTTAAAGACACTGTTGATATAGTAAACGGTGCGTCAGCTTGCGTGTTGGCCATGTTTGGTGCATCAAACACTGCATCAAAATTTGTAATATACACGGTGTTGCCTCTAACAATCGCTTCTCCAGGTCCATCTAACTCATTATTTGTACCGTCGCTGTCTTTATTTTTTGTCAGTAAAGTTGTTTTACCATTTACGTCAATACTATAAGCAGCATTGTCAAATAAGTCAGTAATATATAAAGTCTGAGAGTCTTCACTCCACTGAATACCGTCACTTGCAATCAAGCCTTCACTAAATAGCGTGGTTGATTGTTTAGTGCCATTTTTACTAATGGTGGTTTTATACACCGTCCCTTCTTCCATAATACCGGTATATAAGTTACCAAGCTCATCAACAGCTAAACCATTGGCACCAAAACCTAGGCTTCCATCTGAGTAAAAGACTTCAAATAAATGTGCGTCAAAATTATCTTTTCCTTTATACGCAGCGATCTGTAATGGATTTTTTGGGTCTAATTCCTCTAAACTTACTTTGTACACACCGCTGGTGGTTGAGCTGCCTTTTTCAGTTGCAAGCACTGTATCTGAGATGAATAAGTCGTTACCGTGCCACGCTATGGCATTAGGAAAAGAAAGCCCTTTAGCAACAACATCAACAGTGGTTGCTTTGCCGTTTTGTACATTAACGCGTTATAAACGCGATTCGCCACCAAACCATAATTGCATATCGGCTACGTAAATGTTGCCATCTGGCCCCATAGCAATACCCATAGGCGTAACAACTCCGCTGGTTGGTTCAAGATCGCGGGGCTTAAATGTATACCATACTGATACGCGATCGTTTTCATCAATTAGGCCAATCGTTGGCGCTTGGGTATTTTGTATGACCCCTTTTTCGATAAGTGTTTGATTATGTAAATTTGGTGAAGTAAATAAAATATTGTTATTAGCATCAAGTGCAAAGCTGGCAGGAGAATTAAACTGCGCAGGTAAATTTTGTAGTGAATAAGTTTGTTGTGCTGGTGGTGTTTGCGTACAGGCAAAAAGAGCACCTGAAATAAGCAGTAAACTTACTATTTTTGTGTATTTATTTAAACTTTTCATAGTATCCCTTTAAATGGCAATGGATGTTTAAAACATGGCCGGTAATCATAATCGATATAAAAACCGGCATTTGGAGCTACTAGTTATTTAGCAAAACCACCCAATGGTTTTAGTAATAGTGGCGAAAGTGCAGCATGCATATCTCGTAACTCTTTAGGTAAGTCACCTAAATGGACCATACGTGTTGGGGTTGCTGCTTTAATCCACTGCTCGGCATGGTCGTTCCAATTTTCAATATGAGTGAAGGATGACTCTAAATCACGAAAGCGCTCATAAACCAATACGTCACCTTCATCAGATAGGTAGTATTGATAGTTTAAAGTGCCAGGCTCTGTTTTAGCTCTTTCTACTTGCGAATTCATTACCGCCTTGAATGCTTCAAGTTGGCCTTCGTTTAGTTTAGCTTCAACAATCCAACCAAAATTTTCGAAGGTTGTGCCATTGTCAGTGTTAATCATGCTTGTTTCATCTATTTCTCGAGCAAAGCCACCTAATGGTTTTAGCCATGTTGGTGATAGCGCAGCGTGACGCTCTCGTACATCATCAGGTAAATCGCCAAGATGAAGCATACGAGTTGGCTCAGCAGCGGCTATCCAGCGCTCAGCATGTGCATCCCAGTTTTCAATGTGTTCGTGTGAAGCGTGTGCATCAGCAAATCGCTCGTAAACTAAAACATCGCCATCATCAGACAAATAGTATTGGTAATTAAGCGTACCTTCTTCAGTCAATGCGCGGTTAACTTGCGAATTCATCACCGCTTTAAAGTTCTCTAATTCGCCTTCTTTAAGTTTTGCCTCAACGATCCAACCAAAATTCTTAAACATAATATTCTCCACAGTATAGGAAGATACATTTCTTCCGAATTAATCTACATTGTCTTGAGTTGACGAAAGAGAAGATAACAAAGTTAATTGGTATTGATAATGAAGGTAATTAAGAATCACTTCGTAGTTTTTGTTGGTAATTTATTTTAATAATAATTGTGATTATTTTAGCGATACTGCGAATAACTAAATAAGAAGGTTAGGTGAGTATTATGGTAAAGCTAAAATGTTTATATTTAACCGTGTACAGGTTTCGTTGAATAGGCCAAAGCGCCGCACTTTATTACTTTTAAAAACAGATGCATTAGCACTTAAACACAATAAAACTGCGATGAAAAAATACGTGATGAGATTAATTTAGATGATGGATTTATGCGTAAATGAACACTAATAAAAAACCACTGTTTGCTCAAACAATGGAGCAGCATAAAGGCATTATTTATAAAGTTGTTAACTCTTACTGTCAAAACCAACACGACAGGCAAGACCTAGCGCAAGAAATACTCACCACCATGTGGCTTGCTTATGATAATTACGACAAAGACTATAAGTTTTCTACGTGGATGTACCGAATAGCACTGAATGTGGCGATTTCCTATTACCGCAAAGACAGTAAACGAGAAGATAAAGCCAATGAAAGTGAGCAGTGCATTGTGCACATAGCCGACCTATCAGCGCACAATGATAAAAGCGAAGAGGTTAAGCAGCTTTATGAGTTTATAGCAAAGCTCGATAAGTTAAATAAAGCCATAGTATTGCTGTATTTAGAAGGCGAACCCCATCAAAGCATAGCGACGAGTTTAGGCATAAGTAAAACCAACGTCGCTACGCGAATTGGCCGCATTAAAGAAACACTAAAAAATCAATTTGAAAAACAGGGGGCTTAATATGAATTTAGATAACATTAAAAACACATGGCAGCAGCAAAATAGTGTTAACGAATCGGCCATTACAATAAACCAATCACTGCTGAGCGAAACAAAAGTGAATACACAAATGAAAGAGCTTAATATTATGAAGTGGGCACGTATTATTGAAAGCGCAGCCTTCTTTTTTATTATTGTTTTATTGGGGCAGTATATTGCAAATAACTTTAGTGTTTCAGCGCCTTCAATATCTGCGTTGATACTGAGTGTATTTTCCATTGCTGGCCTTGCAGGTAATATTGGCCAAATAGTGCATATTGCTAACATTGATTATGCAAAGCCAATTAGCCAACTTCAAAAAGACGTTTACCGCCTTTGCTCACATAAATTACAACTAACTAAGTTGTTGCTTATGTCTGCACCTTTTTATATGGCTTATGTTTTTATTGGCTTTGACGTGCTATTTGAAATTGACTTGTATGCTCACCTAGAGCAACACATGGTTTGGTTTTACAGCGTGTCATCGCTTCTACTTTTAATAATTACAAGCTGCGTATTAGCTAAACTAAACTACACAAATATTAAAGTGCCTTGGGTTAAACGCACCATTGCATTTATTGTCGGTGAGCGTTTAGTAAATATGGCGCAATTTATAAATAGTATAGAATCAACAGACAGCTAAACGATTAGATGCCGGATTACTGCAGTGCGACCAGAAGTGGAATAGCTAAGGCTTAAGCTGTTAGTTATCAAATACGATAACTTGATTTTTACCAGCAGCCTTAGCTTTATATAATAGTTGGTCTGCGTTTTCATATAACCTTTCAAACTTAGAGCGTTTTGTATCACCTTTATCTACACCCGCACTAATTGTGACTCCTGTTAATTCAGGCGATATGTCATTTAAATTAAGGCTAGCAATGGCTAATACAAGCCTATGTGAAATCTTTTTTACGGTTTCAACATCATTGCTTGGAAAGAAAACTACAAACTCTTCTCCGCCATATCGTCCAACAATATCTTTTTCTCTAGTTTGAACTTTTAAAGCATGAGCGACCCTTTGAAGAACTTTATCACCAGCATTATGTCCAAATCGATCATTAATGAGTTTAAAGTTATCTATATCTGCAATGAGTAAAAAACCACTTTGTTTATCTAAGCGAGAAACTTGTTCATGAAAGCCTTTTCTATTTAACACTTTTGTCAAAGGGTCGATTAACGATTCATTAGTGATTGTTATATTAAGTCGTTTTAATTTTTTAATATGACGAATTGAGAAAAACAAAATGAGAATGAAAAGGCCAAGGTTAATAAACAGAATTATATTTAACCTAATATGATCAGCCGCTTTGCTTTGCCAATCAATTTCGCTTGCAAATGCAAAGCTACTAAATAAAGAAAGACTAAATAGTACTAATTTTAAAATATACATTTTTTGAAAAGGTAAAAACACAAATTAGGCAACTTATAAACGAATGTAATAACAGACCTTGAATGCCAATACTTAAATAGGGCCCAATCATCTTAGCATCAGATACATCTAGCAAAACACCCCATGAAACAACCAAGTATAAAAATCCAATTAAGAGTAATGATAAAGATATTGTTTCAGATTTTAATTTACTGACATACATAGAAAATAAAGCTATGAGAAGTAATGAGCCTAACGAAGATAAAATAGTCATCGGCTCAAACCATAAACCAGGGGCCTCAATGAAAGAGTGATTTGCATTAGCTTCCCAAAACTCAGGAAAAGCCAAAACTTTTAGAATATCGACGTGTGAAAATATGAGCAAAAGTTCTTCAAATTTCACTCCCGCAACAGACTCGTTAAAAGCAATAAAGGTGATAAAGCCATTCGAGAGCCATATAAAAAACGCTGAAGTAATGGCTAAAAGCAAATTGTATAATTGTGCTTTATTGCTATAGCTTTTCAATTATTAGTCCGTTTTTTCTTTAAACTCACACAAGTCTTCAATAATACAGCTGCCGCATTTAGGCTTACGGGCAACGCAGGTATAGCGTCCGTGTAGTATTAACCAGTGGTGAACGTCTACTTTGAATTCTTTAGGAACAACCTTTTCAAGTTTTTGCTCAACGGCGACTACATCTTTGCCCATAGCAAATTTGGTGCGGTTTGAAACACGAAAAATATGCGTGTCTACGGCAATGGTCGGCCAGCCGAAGGCTGTGTTGAGTACTACATTTGCGGTTTTTCTGCCAACACCGGGTAGGGCTTCGAGGGCTTCGCGGTTCTCGGGAACAATGCCGTTATGTTGATCAACCAATATTTGGCACATTTTGTACACGTTTGCGGCTTTTGAATTAAATAAGCCAATGGTTTTTATATAATCGCGAAGCGCATCGTGGCCAATATCTAAAATGGCATGTGGCGTATTAGCAACCGGAAATAATTTACGGGTGGCTTTATTTACCCCTACATCGGTGGCTTGTGCAGAGAGCGTAACGGCTACTAGTAGCTCAAATGGGCTTGAGTATTCAAGCTCGGTTTCTGGATGCGGGTTTTGCTCGCGCAAGCGCGAGAGTATTTGGTGACGTTTTTCTTTATTCATGCAACTTAAAACGCATTAGCTAATAGCGTTAATGCGTTTTCCCCTTAAGTTAAGCTAGTAACACGTGCGCGTGGGCCTTTTTCGGCTTCTGGCGGCGTTACTTGTTTTGATTTTATTTGTGCGTCAATAACATTTTTTGCTGCTATTAGCAGCCCAAGCCCTAAAAAGGCGCCGGGTGGTAAAATAGCGAGTAAAAACTGGCTATCGAAACTAAATATTTCCAAGCGTAGGCTTTGTGCCCATGGCCCTAGAAGCAAATCGGCCCCATCAAATAATGTACCTTGGCCTATCAGTTCGCGCATTGCACCGAGTACTAACAATACGGCCATAAAGCCTAAGCCCATCATCAGGCCGTCGAATGCAGACAGGTGCACAGGATTTTTAGAGGCATATGCCTCTGCACGGCCAATAATGGCGCAGTTAGTTACTATTAGTGGAATAAATATGCCTAATGATTGATACAAGCCAAAGGTGTACGCATTCATAAGTAGCTGAACTATGGTCACAAAGCCTGCGATAATCATTACAAATACTGGTATACGAATGTCTTTAGGCACCCAATTACGCACAACTGAAACAGTAATATTAGAGCCTACTAAAACTAATAAAGTAGCTAACCCTAGGCCGAGCGCGTTGGTTACAGTTGATGTAACAGCTAAAAGCGGACATAAACCGAGTAGCTGCACTAGCGCGGGGTTATTAGCCCATACGCCTTCTTTGTATAAGGTTTTTAACTCACTCATTGGGTTACCTCTTGGCAAGCATTAGGCTGTTTAAAAATGGCGGCAAAGTTAGTTTTTGCAAATAATACGGCATTTTTTACCGAGCCTACCACGGCGCGAGGGGTAATTGTTGCGCCGGTAAATTGGTCAAACTGGCCACCATCCTTTTTTACCGCCCAACGGGCATCGTCTTCACTTTGAACCGTTAAATCGTTAAATGTAGTGATCCACAGCGACTTTTTAACTTCTACTTTATCGCCTAAGCCGGGCGTCTCTTCGTGCTTAGTAGTACGAACGCCGGCAATGGTGCCATCAGCAAGTACGGCGGTTAATAAGTTAATATCGCCACTGTAACCACTAGGTGTTATGTGTCTTATTACAAGTGCAACAGGTTGCTGATTTTTATAAGCGCGGTAAATAACTTGCTCGGGGTAAGGACCCAGTTGTTCATCGCTCATAATTACGCAATTTGTATTGAGCTGATTATCGTAGCTGCTTGGGTTTAATACCTCTTGTAATTGTGAGGTTAGTTGCAAGCGTTCTTGCTCGGCAATCTTATCGGCGGTAAAGGCATCAATTGAGGCAACTAAGCCTGTTGTTATCAGTGCAAAGGCGGTTAATATCGCGCCATTTTTAGCCATTGATGAAATAATCATTTTACTGCTCCGTGGCCATAAGTGCGTGGTTGGGTGTAGTAATCAATCAGCGGTACGGCAATATTAATTAATAATACACTAAAGGCTACCGCATCAGGGAAGCCACCAAAGGTGCGAATTAAATACACCAACAAGCCAATTAACGCGCCATAAATTAAGCGCCCTTTATTGGTAGTTGCAGCCGAAACAGGATCGGTGGCGATAAAAAATGCGCCCATCATGGTCGCGCCACTTAATAAGTGAAATACCATACCCGGCTCGGTACCCGGAGCGGCAATATAGCCAATGGCACTGCACAGCGCTAGTGAGCCTATAAAGCTTACTGGAATATGCCAGTTTATAATTTTAGCTTTTAAAAGGTATAAACCACCGGCTAAAAAGCTTAGGTTAACCCATAGCCAACCAAGCCCAGCCCATTGAGAAAAAATCGGTTTTTGCATGCTTTCGCTAACAGTTAGACCATGAGCTACATCGGTTTTAACTGTATCAAGCGGGGTGGCCATGGTGAGGCCATCAACGCCGGCACGGACTTGATCAACACTAAAGCCCAGAGCGGTAAAATCAGTAAATATAAGGCGTAATTGGTCAATAAAGCCAATTGGGACGTTAAGTAAATCGGTAACGGGTAACCAAGCGGTCATTTGCACCGGAAACGAGACTAAAAGTAGTACGTATGCGGCCATTGCTGGGTTAAATAAGTTAAACCCAAGCCCACCATAAAGTTGCTTTACAATCACAATGGCAAATAAACAGCCAATAATAATGACCCACCAAGGCGCCAGCGGCGGAATACTCAGTGCTAACAGCACACCAGTAAGCCAAGCACTACCATCACTCAATGCAGGCCAAACAGGGCGTTTACGCATTAACATAATGGCTGCTTCAAATACGCTTACAGCAACAAGTGCCAGTACTAACTGAATAAGTACGCCAGTTCCAAAAAATACCACTTGCGCTATTAGCCCAGGAATACACGCAGCAATTACGGTTAGCATTAATCGCGTTAACGACTTATGGCTATGGTTGTGCGGCGAACTGGCCATGGTTAATTTCATGACTGATCATTTCCTTCTTTTTGTAACTTTTTAGCTTTGGCGCGCGCTATTGCGGCGGCCACGGCGGCTTTTTTCTTCTCTGCTGCAGTTTGCTCAGAGGCCGTTTTCTCAGAGTCTGAACCGCTGCTGGTTTGTGGCTCATTGCTGTGTTCAGGTGCGCTGTGTTCACTTGCTGCTGATTGCTCTGCTTCTTTAGCGGCTTTTTTTGCTTTAGCACGGGCAATAGCAGCAGCTACGGCCGCTTTTTTGTCATCAGCAGGAGAGCGTGTTTGTGAGTTTTCAGGCTCAACTTCACCTGTTTGCTCAGCAGCACTTGGCTCATCTGATTGCTGGGATTGCGCAGCCGCTTTAGCGGCTTTTTTAGCTTTAGCACGCGCAATAGCTGCAGCTACCGCTGCTTTTTTATCATCTGCGGGCGCGGGGGCTTCATCGCTTTGTGGCTCTGCATTTTGCTCAGCTTGCGCCGCTTTTTTTGCTTTAGCACGGGCAATAGCAGCAGCTACCGCTGCTTTTTTATCGTCTGCGGGCGCTTCATCGCTTTGTGGCTCAGGGCTTTGCTCAGCTTGCGCCGCTTTTTTAGCTTTAGCACGCGCAATAGCAGCAGCTACCGCAGCTTTTTTGTCATCAGCTGGGGCGGGAGCTTCATCGCTTTGTGGCTCTGCACTTTGCTCAGCTTGCGCCGCTTTTTTAGCTTTAGCACGGGCAATGGCAGCAGCTACCACTGCTTTTTTATCATCAGCTGGGGCGGTTGCTTCATCGCTTTGTGGCTCAGCATTTTGCTCAGCTTGCGCCGCTTTTTTCGCTTTAGCGCGTGCAATAGCAGCAGCTACGGCTGACTTTTTATCATCAGGTGTTGGTGATGACTCGCCCTCGGCAGCTTTTTGTTCTTTATATTTACGTGCTTTTTCTTTACGTAGTGCGCGCTCTTTAGCTACTTCACTGTTATCTGGCTCTAGCTCTTCACCTTGCTGTTTTTTCGCTTTGGCGCGGGCAATTGCAGCGGCTACAGCAGATTTTTCATCGCCATCTGATGATTTGCTCTTAACGCGGGCAAGGGCATCCGCTACTTTTTGCTTTTCATCTGATGTTTTTGCCGCTGGTTTACGTTTATGGCGGTTTTGACGTTCTTGTTGCTCGCGCTCTAGGCGCTCTTTACGGGCGTCAAAGCGCTCTTTTGCTCTATCGGCTTTAATTTTTTCGGCTTGTTGCTCTTTTATTTCTACTTTTGCTACACGGTAATACTGCACCAGTGGAATTTCGCTCGGGCATACATACGCACACGCGCCACATTCAATACAATCAAATAAGTTGTGCTCTTGTAATTTGTCGTATTCTTTTGATTTTGCAAACCATTGTAATTGCTGTGGTAATAACGAAGCAGGGCAGGCATCTGCACAGGCACTACACCGTATACAGGCTTTTTCAGGGCCAGGCTCTGCCAGCTCTTTATGATCGGGGGCTAAAATACAGTTGGTGGTTTTAATTACCCCAATACGCACAGTCGGTAAGGTAAAGCCCATCATCGGCCCGCCCATTACAACGCGCTGCTGGGGTACGGGTGAAAAACCTTGGCAATCAAGCAGGTGCTTAACTTCGGTGCCTAATAATGCCCATACATTACCTGCATTATGAATGGTGTTACCTGTTACTGTAACAACGCGCTCTATAAGCGGTTTACCTTCGTACACCGCTTGTTGCACAGCAAACAAAGTTCCTGTGTTGTGCACTAAAATACCAATATCGGCAGGAATACCGCCACTGGGTACTTCACGGTTTGTAAGTAATTTAATTAATTGTTTTTCGCCGCCCGATGGATAAACAGTAGGCACCGTTTGAATAACAATATTGGCGTTGTGCTCTGCGGCACTTTTCATAGCCGCTATGGCTTCGGGCTTATTATCTTCAATGCCAACAATACACAGTGTCGGGTTTAAAATTTGTTGCATTAGCTCAATGCCTTGCACTACTTGCTTGGCATGTTCACGCATTAACACATCGTCGGCTGTTATGTATGGTTCGCACTCAACAGCATTAACAATTAAAAACTCAATAGGTTGTTTTATATCGGCTTTTACATAAGTAGGAAAGCCTGCTCCACCCATACCGCTTATACCTGCTTGATGAATTATATCGACTAATTCATCGTGGCTAAGCTCACTTGGGTTAGGTATTGGGGTTAGTTCGCACCATTGATCTTTGCCATCAGGCTCAATAATAATACTTAGCTCAGGTAAAGCCGATGGATGTGCCGAAGGCATAGAAGCAATATCTGTTATGGTGCCAGAGCTGGGCGCATGTACAGGCACAGACCAATTCGCAACGGGCACGGTTAGTGCTTGGCCTTTTAATACCTGTTGGCCTTTTTCTACAATCAATTTACCGTTAGCACCAATGTGCTGTTTAATTGGTACAACTAACTTATCAGGTAGAGGAAGCCTAGCAATACGCGCACTGTTAGAGAGTGTTTTTTGTTGTGGTGGATGCACGCCGCCCGGGAATGCCCAAACAGTGCCTTTTTTAATTTGTTCAAGTAACTTTTCCACTCAAACCTCTAATCTATTTGCGTGACAGGAATAGCATCAAGTTGCCATTTCCAGTTTTGTTTTGTTTCGGCTACAGGCAGCATATCAATGCAATCTACAGGGCAGGGCTCTACACATAAATCGCAGCCGGTACATTCTTCTATTAGTACAGTGTGCATTTGGCGTGTAGCACCAACAATGGCATCCACAGGGCATGCCTGAATACACTTAGTACAGCCTATGCACTCGTCTTCGCGAATATAGGCCACTGTTTTTATCGGCTCTGCTTGTTCGCCACCGGCAAGCGGTTTAGGCTCTACGCCCATTAAATCGGCTAGCTTTTTAACCGTTGCTTCTCCGCCTGGTGGGCATTTATTAATTTCATCCCCGTTGGCAATTGCCTCAGCGTAGGGGCGACAGCCCGGATAGCCACACTGGCCACACTGGGTTTGCGGTAAAATGGTATCTATTTGCTCAACAATTGGGTCGCCTTCTACACGAAAGCGAATAGCTGCAAAGCCTAAAATAAGTCCAAAAACAAGCGCTAGCGAGCCAAGCGCTATCAAGGCATACATTAAGGTCATATTAAAACTTCACTAATCCGGTAAAACCCATAAACGCCATCGACATTAAGCCGGCAGTGATCATGGCTATTGAGGCGCCTTTAAACGGGGTAGGAACATCTGCAGCAGCAAGGCGTTCGCGCAGCGCTGCAAATAATATAAGTACTAATGAAAAGCCAACGGCTGCGCCAAAACCATACACGGCCGATTGTAAAAAGGTGTGATCTTCTTTTATGTTAAGAAGCGCAACACCTAATACCGCACAGTTAGTGGTGATCAGCGGTAAAAATATACCCAGTAAACGGTATAAAGTCGGGCTAGTTTTACGCACAACCATTTCGGTAAATTGCACCACAACGGCAATCACTAAAATAAAGCTCATGGTGCGTAAAAATTCGATATCTAGCGGCGCTAAAATATATTGATTAACTAAATAGCTTGTAACAGAGGCAAGAGTAAGCACAAACGTGGTTGCTAAAGACATACCAATAGCGGTATCAAGCTTGCCTGATACACCCATAAATGGACATAAGCCTAAAAATTGTACTAATACAAAGTTATTAACTAGAACGGTTCCAATCAATAACAAGACATATTCTGTCATGTGTGCCTCGCGCTATTAAAATCCTGTGTATTATCCTTTTTTCTGCCCCGATAAACAACATATGCGAGTCGTTATCAGTTAAATAAACACAGTAAAATAATTAAGCGATCACAAAGCTGTAAAATTTATGTGATTTTAAAGTAAGCGAAAAATTAAACAGTTAAACGCAAAAAAGAGCACATGTGCTCTTTTTTACTTTCATTAAGGGGAGGTGCTAAATATCTTTAGGTTTTTCTATGTAATAACCTTGTACGCCGTCTAGGCAAAGCGTTTCTACTATGTGTTTTTCTTCTTGGCTTTCAACGCCCTCTGCAAACACACTCACACCAATGCGGTGGGCTAAATCAACCATTAGGCGCATAAAGTATTGATTGTTTTTATCATCTTCTAGGCCGCGGGTGTAACTGGCATCCATTTTAATAAAGTCTGGTTTTAAATCACGGAAAAACTTAAACGACGTTAGTCCTACACCAAAGCGTTCAACCGTTACGCGGGCACCTACGCGATGCACCATATCAATAAAGCGTTTACTGGCTTTAATATTTTGCTGTAGGCCAAACTCACTTACTTCAAATACTAATTTAGAGGCTATATGCGTATCTTTTAATAAGCGGCGCTCTAACCAAATAACAAATTGATCATTATGTGCACTTGAGGCGGTCACATTCAGGCCAAAAAACTTTTCAGAGAGGTTACGGCTTTTAATTTTTTCAAGTGATGAGTCAATAATTAAGCGGTCAATTTCTATGGCCATATCGAGTTTTTCAGCCATGGCTAAAAACGAGGCCGTAGGAAGCACTTGGTTATCTTCGGTTTTAAAGCGCACTTGTATCTCTGCATACGCCTTAATGCTTTTACCAAGCGGCATAATATTTTGCATTACTAAGTGAACACGTTTTGATTCAATCACTTCGTTAATCACTTTACGCCAGTTTTGGTTACCAAACCCAGCACTTACATTATTAACTAAATCGGTTTCGCGTTGCACATGCCATGCATTTACTTGCTTAGATTGCGCCATGCTCATTGCGTTATCGACAACCGATAATAGCTCACCCAGCGGTTTGCCTTTTTCGTAGCCCACAATACCTGTATTAGCCACAGAGCTGAGCTCTTGATTTTGTTGATATTGAGTAAAGCGCGATTGCAGGTTTTCACCAAAACGCTCTGCTTCTTTAAGTGGGGTATTAGGCAGTACAATGGCAAAGTCTGAGCTATTTAGCCTAAATACTTGGCTGCCGGTGTAAGTGCCGCTTATATGCTTAATTATATCCGCCACACCTTTAACGTAGTCATCACCTTTTTGGTAGCCACGGCTTTGGTTTATAGTTTGCAGCTCACTACAGCGTACAAGCGCTAACGAACCAAACGTACTGCGCTCACTGTTTTCAATGTGTTTTTCGTAATATTCAACAAACATATTACGGTTACCTAATTCGGTAATTACATCTTTATAGGCTTCTTGTTTGATACTTAGGGCAGCGTTTTGAATATCATCATTTTTATTTTTTAAAAAATGCGAAAGGCGATTAAAGCTCGGGACTAAATCTTTACCAAGCTTTTTCATTTTACTTGCATCAAGTGCGGTGTCTAAGTCGTCGCCAATTTGATTTTGGTTAATATAAATGTCTATTACATCGGCAACGGTCATGCTGATATTTTTATTTAAGCTAAGAAAAATAGACTTCATTAATATGATAGGAATAATCACTAAAAAGGCAGAAATAAATATAACTATAAATAACGAGGTTTGTAGCTGCTGCGCTAAACGTTCAATGTTGAGGGTAAATTCTACTTTTATATCTGCAGCGTCGTTAACGGCAAACTGTGGGCGAACCGAATTAAAGCTAGATTGAATAAATTCAGCAAACATGGGCAGCTGGGTAGGGGAGTTAACTGAAAATACCTCAGCCCCTTGGTAGTCTCTTAGTATAAAGCTTGAAAACGTTTTACCATCGCCAATCGCTTTTTTTATACTTTCAGGCGAAAGCTCATCACTTGTTAAGCTGTTAATGTAACGTGTTACGCTGGTTTGCGCTGAAGTTTGTGCTTCACTTACTGCATTATTAAAGCTTACAGATATGAAGTAGCTTCCAGCCGCAACACATACAAGCCAAGACAGGATTTGTATAAAAATAAGTTTTTTAAAGCCAGCCATGTTATCAATCTTTTAATAGTTCAAAAGGAAAGGAATCAGGTCCTTGATCATTCAACTAATAGCAACACATTAGAATAGATATTATGTTTTAGTTATAAAGCAGAAGAGTAGTGGAAAATTACTGAAATGTCTATGAAATTCTTATGATTGGCTCCCCCTCCCCGACTCGAACGGGGGACCTGCGGATTAACAGTCCGTCGCTCTAACCAACTGAGCTAAGGGGGAACAAATAGAGATGTAATTTTATGATTTGGCTCCCCCTCCCCGACTCGAACGGGGGACCTGCGGATTAACAGTCCGTCGCTCTAACCAACTGAGCTAAGGGGGAACTACATCATAAACATAAACTTGGCTCCCCCTCCCCGACTCGAACGGGGGACCTGCGGATTAACAGTCCGTCGCTCTAACCAACTGAGCTAAGGGGGAATCGTTTATGATTGAAAAAACTTGGCTCCCCCTCCCCGACTCGAACGGGGGACCTGCGGATTAACAGTCCGTCGCTCTAACCAACTGAGCTAAGGGGGAAGCGTCATGCCTTTCAACGGGGCGAAATATTAATGATGGAGCCGCAAAGTGTCAACATATAAAAGTCATAAATTTAAAAAAGAAGTTTATTCGTTGTTTTTATGTTCGATCTGCGCATTTTATAACTCTATTTATGCAAAACACGGCGGTAAATCTCTATTTAGACTCACACCAATGTGAAAAAAACCGCGCCCATAAAATAGCCATTGTTTAATTTATGTGTAAAAAATGCCGCTGAGACAAAATTTATCGCGGCAAATCAGTAAATTTGTATTTAACCTGGTTGTCATAAAACCGAGTATAAATTTAGCTAGCAGATCTTTTTAAAAAATCCAGCAAGGTAGTTTTTTCGTATTACGGTATTTAAGAGGGGTTAAACTAATAAAGCCGTGGCTGAAAACTTTATTTTAAAAAGCTGTACAAAAACAAAACAATCAATAAGTTGCTAAATATTTGCGTTAACTAATTAAGTCACTTATAGCTGTATTAGGCACAAAGATTTGGCTTAGCTTAATTTTTTGTTTGCAAGCATTGATAAGTTTTTAACTTTAACTTTGAGCAAAGGTTGGCCCTGAGCTGAATTTTAGCCAGCGCGCAAGCCTTTATAAATGCGGGCTGAGCTGAGTTATCCACGGTTTCTGTGGATAACTCTGTTTATGAAACTTTAAGAACACTGTCCCGACCAGAGTTTTAGGGCGCTACAACGATTTCAAGCTTTTAAAACGATTTTTTTATTACTATAAAAAACATAGGGTTATAAATGCATGCTGAATTACCATGCAACGATGAGTAAATTAATTCGTTACGATAAAGATTAATACCGCGCTGTGTAAAAATTCAGCGAATTTGCAGGGTTAAATGTTAAAAAAGTAATAAAAATGTTCACTTATTGTTTTTTGGCGCTCTAAGGGCGTATTTGTGCACAAATGCTTAAAAATTCAACTTTAGCTATTTTTTTAATTGTTGCTTTATTATTAGTATGAAATCCATTGATAAATCCGTGGCTTGAATTGCTATGATGCTTTAAAATGGCTCGCTCAGTAAAAGAGGCTTATTTATTCCATGCGCGAAACTTCACATTCTCAATCACGCCCAGATTTACTTAACGATCCCATCTTGCCTACATTGAAAAAAATGACCATCCCGATGATATTTGGCATGGTCACGCTAATGATGTTCAATATAGTCGATACATTTTTTATCAGTATGTTGGGCACAGAGCCCCTTGCGGCAGTAAGCTTTACGTTTCCGGTAACCTTTACGGTAATAAGCCTAGCCATAGGTTTAGGTATTGGCACATCAGCGGTGATAGCGAAAGCCTTAGGCAGTAATAAAATAGAAGAGGCGCGTTTTGATGCCAGTGTGTCGCTTATTGTGGCGCTACTATTAGTTATTTTACTTTCGTTTGTTGGATATTTACTAATCGACCCAATATTCACTTTATTAGGGGCCGGACAATTAGTGCTGCCACTTATTCATGAGTATATGAATATTTGGTTTATTGGCAGCGTATTTTTAATTACCCCCATGATAGGTAATTCGGTATTGCGAGCCAGTGGCGATACTAAAACACCCAGCATAGTAATGGGTGGGGCAGGGCTTATTAATGCCATACTCGATCCTATTTTGATATTTGGCTGGGGCCCAGTACCGGCATTAGGCATTCAAGGTGCCGCTATTGCCAGTGTTATTGCCTGGGGCGTAGCGGTTATTATTATTTTATATGTGCTGGGCATTAAAAAGCGGCTATTAAGCTTAAAAGCCGGTAATCAAACTGCGGCAAGCGCAATTAAAAAAGTACTTAAAATAGGTTTACCCGCAGCGGGGGCTAACATGCTTACCCCAGTAGCAATGGCAGTGATGACCGCACTCGTTGCCAATCATGGACCCGAAGCGGTTGCCGCTTTTGGTGTGGGCAGCCGTATTGAATCAATTGCCAGTATCTTAGTGCTGGCCTTATCGATGACATTGCCTCCTTTTGTTAGCCAAAACTTTGGGGCGGGTAAATTAGGCCGCGTAAAAGAGGCGTACATTGGTACGCTTAAATTTGTGATGATATGGCAATTTGCTATTTATATTTTACTCATTGCGCTGTCAGGGGTAATAAGCCAATTATTTGGTAAAGAACAAGCTGTAATCGATGTTATTAAGCTCTTTATATACACCATACCGCTAAGTTATGGTTTTCAAGGGGTGATCATTTTATCAAATTCATCGTTTAATGCTTTACACAAACCTATGAATGCATTGTTTTTAAGTATTATTCGTTTGTTTGTTTTTTACCTGCCTTTTGCTTATGTAGGCAGTATGCTAGGTGGCTTGATTGGTTTATTTATTGGCGCTGCAATCGGTAATGTATTCACAGGTTTAGTCGCGTACAAATGGTTTGTAAAAGAGCTAGATGCAATATGCAGTAACACGGTAACGGAGTAAATGAATGAGTGATCACTTTGAGCTAAAGTCACAATTTAAACCCGCGGGCGATCAACCCACAGCGATTAAACAGCTTGAAGAAGGCTTAGAAGCCGGGCTTGCGCATCAAACCTTACTCGGTGCCACAGGTACAGGTAAAACATTTACCATGGCCAATATTATTAGCGATTTAAATCGCCCAACAATAATAATGGCGCATAATAAAACACTAGCCGCGCAGTTGTATGGAGAAATGAAAGAGTTTTTTCCTAATAATGCAGTTGAGTATTTTGTATCTTACTACGATTACTACCAGCCAGAAGCCTACGTGGTTGCCAGCGATACGTTTATAGAAAAAGACGCCTCTATTAATGAGCACATAGAGCAAATGCGTTTAAGTGCTACTAAAGCATTGCTTGAGCGCCGCGATACCATAATAGTGGCCTCTGTGTCGGCTATTTATGGTTTGGGCGACCCCGACTCATACATGAAAATGATGCTGCTTTTAAAAGTAGGCGAACAGGTCGACCAACGCGATATGCTGCGCCGCTTAGCGGAGCTGCAATATACCCGTAACGACATTGACTTTAGCCGTGGTACTTACCGTGTACGTGGCGAAGTTGTTGATATATTTCCTGCCGAGTCAGACACCTATGCAGTACGCGTAGAAATGTTTGATGACGAAATAGAGCGCCTTAGTATTTTTGATCCCCTTACTGGTGCGGTAGAAAAACACATAGTACGTGCCACTATTTACCCTAAAACGCACTACGTAACGCCTCGCGAAAAAATTCTTGATGCCATAGAAAAAATAAAAGCTGAGCTTAAAGAACGCAGAGCACAATTATTAAGTGCCAATAAATTAGTAGAAGAGCAGCGCATAGCGCAGCGTACACAATACGACATAGAAATGATGACCGAGCTTGGTTATTGCTCGGGCATAGAAAACTACAGCCGTTATTTGTCGGGGCGTACACCGGGCGATCCGCCACCCACATTACTCGATTATCTTCCTGATGATGCATTGATGATCATCGATGAATCGCACGTAACCGTATCGCAAATAGGTGCCATGTATAAAGGCGATAGAAGCCGTAAAGAAAACCTAGTTGAATATGGCTTTAGAATGCCATCGGCGATGGATAACCGCCCATTGCGCTTTGAAGAATTTGAAGCCATAGCACCGCAAACGATTTATGTATCGGCAACGCCGGGTGATTTTGAATTAGAGCGCAGCGCAGGCGAAGTAGCAGAGCAAGTTATACGCCCAACGGGCCTGTTAGACCCAGAAATAGAAATACGCCCTGTAGGCACTCAAGTAGATGATTTACTCTCAGAAATTTATAAATGTGTAGAAAAAGGTGAGCGGGTACTGGTAACCACCCTTACCAAGCGTATGTCGGAAGATTTAACCGATTACTTAAGCGAGCACAACGTAAAAGTGCGTTACCTGCACTCAGACATAGACACAGTAGAACGCGTTGAAATAATTCGTGATTTACGCGCCGGTGTGTTTGATGTGTTAGTGGGTATTAACTTATTACGAGAAGGCTTAGATATGCCCGAAGTGGCGCTAGTTGCCATTTTAGATGCCGATAAAGAAGGCTTTTTACGCTCAGCACGTTCGCTTATTCAAACCATTGGTCGTGCTGCTCGTCACCTCGACGGGCGCGCCATTTTATATGCCGACAAAGTAACTAAATCGATGGAAAAAGCGATTAGCGAAACCCAGCGCCGACGCGAAATACAACACGCCTACAACATAGAGCACGGCATTGAGCCACAAGCCTTGGTTAAAAAGATCACCGATATTATGGATGTGGGCGAAGAAGCCGCACCACAAGATAACCTTAAGCTGGTACGTAAAGAGTCTAAAAAAATACTCAGTGCGAAAGAAATTGCCTCACAAATTAAACAGCTTGAAAGCAAAATGCATGCTTATGCCAGCGACCTTGAATTTGAAAAAGCCGCGTCTGTACGCGACGAAATACACGAACTACAACAACAGTTGATTAACTAAATGACACCCGATTTTTCGCCCCTAATAAGCGCGCTTGAAGATGCGCCATTACTACAAAACGAACTATGCCGCGTATTTCATGGCCGCGGCCATAGCGTGGCATCGCTAAGCCATATTAATTTAGACTTTTATCCGCCAAGCTTGTTTTTAATTTCGTACGAAGAAATTGACGAAGCCACGTTAAATACACTGACCAGTACCCTTTGGGCGTGGGCGCAGCAGCATCACCCTGAATTGATATCTGCATTGGTGTATCAACAGCGCGCGGGTGTACAAAGCAGCAATCGTTTAGTGCATGGTAATCTTCCCTCGCCACATGTGGTTAAAGAAAACGGTATTGGTTTTTTAGTGGATTTAACAAGCCGCCAAAACACCGGAATATTCCCCGATATGCGAAGTGGGCGTGAGTTTGTCTCTGCTAATAGTAAACATGCAAAAGTACTTAATTTGTTTTCATACACGTGTGGTTTTTCGCTTGCGGCAATGCAAGGCGGGGCTGATCACGTTATGAACATGGATATGAGCAAAGGCGTACTTAAAGTAGGTAAGCAAAATCACCAACTTAATGGTTTTGAGCGCGGAGTGAGTTTTTTACCGCACGATATTTTAAAGTCGTTTGGTAAATTAAAAAAAGCAGCGCCGTTTGATTTAATTATTGTAGACCCGCCAAGCTTTCAAAAGGGCAGCTTTATTCTAACTAAAGATTATCAAAAGGTGCTGCGCAGATTGCCCGAACTACTGTGCGATACCACACAGCTTTTATTATGCGCTAATAGCCCAGAGCTTAGCGAAGATGCGTTTAAAGCTTTAATAAACGAGCACACCCAAGGAGCAATAGAATTTGTTAAGCGCCTTGCACCAACGGCCCGTTTTGTAGAAGTAGACAGCAATAAAAGCTTAAAAGCGTTAGTGTATAAAACGGCGCATACCGCAACTTATACCAATTCGCAATAATACTTAATCATTTTAAGGGGCTAAACGTGTCGCTATCTGTGTTAAAAAACTCTCATTTAGAACAACTAAATAGCGAATTTTTTGCCTAGCTATCAACACGTTTTTCCAGCCTCAAAATAGATCACTTAATTAAGCTAATTGGTATTAAATGAAACTGAGTAAGCGTTTAAACGCAATTAATGCGTTAATTACTAACCCCGTTGATGTTATTTGGGATTGCTGCTGCGATCATGGTTACTTAGGCATTGCACTATTAAAGCGCCGCGCTGCAAAACAGGTTAATTTTGTAGATGTGGTAGATAAAATAATGGCCGAGCTGAGCGAGCACCTTACAAATATTAGCCAAACACTGCCAAGTGATGCGCAATATAAAGTACATTGCCAAGATGTAAGAGAAATAAAGCTCGTTCCAAATGCGTTAAATACTGTGGTTATTGCAGGTGTTGGCGGCGAGCTGTTACTAAAACTTGTTGCCGGCATTATTAAAAACAATTGCGCTGCATCTGTAGCAAGCACCCGCTTTATAGTTTGTCCTATACACCATACTTATCATTTGCGCAGTGGTTTAGCCAAATTAGGCTTAGGCCTTGAAAGCGAGCAATTAATCACTGAAAACAACCGCTATTATGAGCTTATAGAGGTAAGTCAACGTAGCACAACGTTGCTCACATCTACCGGTAACAGCATGTGGGATTTAAATCATGCATCGCACAGGCAATACCTTAAACAGTTACTCAATCATTATAATAAAATGCTTAATAAAGATGAGCTTTATTATCAAAAAGTTATAACAGATTATAAAAAGCTCAGCGACGCTTAAAAATGGCTTATTTAGCGCTAATAGTGTGATCTAATGCAAGGCGCAAAAACGTAACATCAACATAGATTATATCGCCTTGCGCGAGTTTATTTGGTTTATGTATGTCAGATAAAAAAAGTCGCATTGAGCCGCTGCTCAGTGCAGAGCAAAAATGGCAAAACAGTTACGAGCAGCCAATTTCGTATGCTCCATTAGTGCAACTTGCTAATAACAGCTGGATAGTTCCACAGCACTTTTTACGCTATAAACACACCTTACAAAGCGTTAATCAAGTACTAGAAAATATAAATTTTTCAGCGCACTTTAGAGTGCTTGCTGCACAAAAAGATGAGCAACTTTATTTACAAGTTGCCGTACTCAGCCCCGATAATTACAAAACCAGTAGTTACGCGGGTGAGGGCACAGCAAAAAAATTACTGTTTGGCAGGCGCTGGATAGTAGAGGAAAACTTACCAACCTCCGAGCTTATTCAAACAGCGTTTTTAGCGCTTAAAATAGCGCGAGAGCACGAGGTAAGAGAGCTGTTTCAACTTACTCACAGCAATAATACCACCAGCACGCCATTTAATAATCACCATGATTTACCGGTTATGGCACAAAATGCAGAGCTTGTTATTGCACACGCGCCGCAGGGCAATGAGCAGCATTGCACAATTGAGCAGCTATTAAAACGGGTGGTATTTGCAGGTGCTAAGGTATCGCTAAGTGCTATGCAGCAAATAAGCTCGCAGCAGTGGTTATACACCTTAAAATTACACTGCAATACTTGTCAGCTTACAGAATTTAATAATAAAACCTTTGCATTTTTAACCAGTGATAGCAGCGCAAATAGCTTTTTACATGGCCTTATTAATGCCCTGGCTGATATTAGTAATGAGTATGTGAGTGAGCAATTTAAATACCAAGGGTTTGCCCGATTTAGTAAACACAATTGCGTAGAAAAAATTGGTGCACTTAGTGTGGCAATGCGCTCGCCAAAAGTGTTGGGGCTGTGCTCGCTTGGCAAGCAACATGCAAATAAGCTTAATTTTGAAATTGATAGTTCGCGTGCGCCACAAGGTTGCGGCCAAGCTATAGATGGGTTTTTAGCTGCCCACGGTATAGAGCAGCCAGAAAATGCACATTTATATCGTTTTTAAAGGCGGTTAATTTCTTCTTTTGTGGTGTAGCTTGAGTCTGTCACTATGGCCTCAAGCGTTTGCACGCGCTCTTTTAAAGCAACTACTTGGGCACTTACCTCGGCCAGTTGTTTATTTGCATCTTGGTTGCTATCTTGCATTTTGTGTTTAAATTCAAGGTGCTTTTTGTACATATCGTAAATAACTCCAGAGCCAACCGATATAAGCACAATAAGTACTATCATTGTAGTGCCTGACATAACCACTTCCTTTTTATAGTTTTAACTGTTGCATAAAGTATAACCATATTTAGCAGCGGTTAAACCTGACAATTGTAACTTTATTTGTCGATTGCAGCGTGGAGTTGTGTTCATCATTGATACACCTGCGTTATTGTTTAATAACTAATGGCATAATTAATAAGTCTATTTGAGATTAAACCGTGTGACTTTAAAGCCAACATTTTTATTGTGTTGCTTTGATCAGCAGTTTTAACGCGCTCTATGCCAGCGTTAACCTTGTATTTAATTGTGTATTAATGCAAACGGGTATAGTGTTTACAGACTTCTAGAACTATATTTTATAATCAATACAGTGAGTTGCTATGTTAAATAATAAAATACCTCCGGTTATTGTCGTGCTCGTTTTTGCAGGGATTATGGCGTTAATAGCCCATTACAGTGTGATTGATTTTACAGCGTTTATTGCCTATTTAGCAGCAAGCTTAGTCATTATAGGGTGCGCATTTTGTATAGCCGGGGTAGTAAGCTTTAAATTTGCACGTACCACAGTTAATCCAAATAAGCCTGAGCAAGCATCAAAGTTGGTAACCAGTGGTGTATATAAAATTTCACGTAATCCTATGTATGTAGGCTTTGCGTTTATTTTAGCTGGCTGGGGTATTTGGCTTAGTTCGCTGTGGGCACTTTTATGTGTTGCTGGGTTTATTGCTCATTTAACGTTTTTTCAAATAATTCCTGAGGAGCGGGCGCTTAGCAAATTATTTGGTCAAGAATTCACAGAGTATAAAAACAAAGTAAAACGCTGGTTGTAATTTACAAGCAAATACAAAAAAGGCTATCGAGATGATAGCCTTTTTGCGTTCAGCGCTAATAAACTAACCGTGCTTTCACTGAAAACCCCATAACTAGCGTTATTCGTACTCGATTGGATCAGTGACGTTATTAAGCGAAAATGCCTCTAAACGTTCTTGGCAGGCGCCACATTTACCACAGGCTTTTTCGCGTCCGTTATAACAAGTCCATGTTTGGCTGTAGTCTAAGCCCATTTTTATGCCATCGGTTAAAATATCAATTTTTGTGTTATTTAGGTACGGGCTAAAAATTTCTACAGCGTCGTAGTTAGCAATACGACATACATCATCCATTTTTTGCACAAACTCAGGACGGCAATCAGGGTAAATAGCATGATCCCCCGAATGCGCGCCATAATATACTTTGCTCGCTTTTAAAGACACAGCGTAACCAACCGCCAGCGAAAGCAAAATCATATTACGATTAGGCACTATGGTGCTTTTCATGCTTTCTTCTTCGTAATGACCTTCTGGTACATCAATATCATCAGTCAGTGATGAGCCACCAATAAGCTGGTTAATAGCTGATATATCTACAATTTTATGTGGAACGTTGAGTTTTTCACACACGTTTGCAGCCACTTCAAGCTCTTTAACATGACGCTGACCATAGTCAAATGAAAGGGCATAAACATCATGGCCTTGTTGTAAGGCTTTATTTAATACGGTAAACGAATCCATACCGCCGGAATAAATAACAACTACTTTTTGCGTCATATCTGGATTGCTCTTTAGTTTTAATAGAGGTTTATATCAGGGCGCGATATACTACACGGCCGCAGCTTAAATAACAATTTTTGGGCAGCGCTTTTTCGTCTTTTATAGTAGCAATTTTGCAGCTAGGCAGTAAGTGAGATCTCTTTTGTACAAAATTAATGAAGTGTTTGAAACCATCCAAGGTGAAGCAAGTTTTACCGGCACACCCTCAATATTTTTGCGTTTGCAAGGCTGCCCAGTGGGCTGCGCATGGTGTGATACTAAACAAACTTGGGAAGTCGATAACGTGTACAAAGTATCGCTTGATGAAACGGTAGAAAAAAAAGCCGATTCAGATCATTGGGCCGATGCCAGCGCCGAGCAAGTACTTGAGCTGTTTAAATCACGTGGCTATACAGCCAAGCATGTTGTAATTACCGGCGGCGAGCCGTGTATGTACGATTTAAACGCAGTGTGTAAGCTATTGCACGATAACGGCTTTACGACACAAATAGAAACCAGCGGCACCTTTGAAATACTTGCCCCTGAGCAAACCTGGGTTACCGTATCGCCTAAAATTAACATGCGCGGCGGCTACGAAGTACTTACCAGCGCCATGAAGCGCGCCAACGAGATAAAGCACCCAGTAGCGATGCAAAAGCACGTAGATGAGCTTGAAGCGCTATTTGCCAAAACAGGTGTTAATCCTAAGCTTGTATACTTACAGCCAATCAGCCAAAAAGTGTCAGCCACCAAATTAGCCATCGACACTTGTATTGCCAAAAACTGGCGCTTATCGGTGCAAGTACATAAGTATTTAGGGATTAGCTAAAGCGAAAGGGCAGCTGTAAGTGCTTAGCTGTAAGCGATAAGCTGCTCGGCGTTAAGTTATATTCCGTAGATACAAGGTTGGGTTTGGTGAAACGAAACCCAACACCATAACCCCATTACTCACTCTTTATATAAACCACCACACCAGCGTATTTAAACACGTAGGTCGGATAAGCGAAGCGCCATCCGACACAAAAAATTGAATACCGTAAAAATAAATTGGTTTCTGCTAAAAGCTCAGCAAGGGTAGCAACGCTTTTAATTTAATCTTTCTTTAGATATTCAGCTACCTCAAGCACTTGCTCATGAGTGCCTGTAGGTAAAAGTTTGTCTACATTGTAGTCGTAGCATAAATACTCTTCTTTACTCCAAACTGAAGACGTTTTGCTTCCAACTAAAAGCTTACTACCACTCGCGCATTGGGTATAACCATTAGCGCGAGCTGCAATTTGCCAAGTTACATAATTCGCAACAAGCGTTACTATTGAAACCACTAGCATTACACCAACAGCTTGTCCCAATTTCATTTTTACTTTTTCATAAATAGGCTTTTTAAATAACTTCGATAAAATATCAAAAACACCGACAAATGACCCCAGCCATAAAACTATACTGCCTGGAATCATTAAAATATCAGCGGTAGACGAAACAATTATTGGATAAATACTATATGGGTATAAAATCCCTTGTATTATTTCGCTAAAAAGATAAGAAATCATTAGCCAAGTAATACCAACACTTAATAGAATTGTAAACACAACAGCAAATATAAAAGTAGGATCTAAACTATTTAATCGTAACTTAAATGAATCTACCATGGGTTAACTAGCTCACTTAAAAAGCTGCTGAGATCTTTTCTTGCTTTGATCTTTATAGATTTCAGGAATGAGTTTACCGTGGCTATATAAACCCTATGAATTTCTTCTCCAGTAGTTTTCATTAACTGTCTTTCTTTATACTCTAGATATTTTATGAATGATTTGGTTATTTTAAGCCTTTCATCAATTGAATTTAGTCCCATACTTACAATAACCCCTATAATAATCCCCGAACCAATAGCTACAACAGCTACTGTTCCACTAGCAAGTGCTATACCTGCCAAAATACCAGCCAGTGCCCCTATAACAGCTTTAACGATATCAGTACTCGTTGTTGCCAACCAGTTTGTCCAACGATAATCCTCTTCAAAAAGCCAATTTATGCTATTCAGAGTCACAGAAAAAAATACTGAAATATAAAAACCGCTTTTAGCTCCTTGTTTCAAAGCCTCTTTACCTACACCAACGTTTACTACTTGTGTATTATTAGCAAGATACCTTGTTCCTCTAAGAATCGTCCTAACTTTGTGATTACCTTTAAAAACGATATATTTCTTTCCATTGCGAGTAATGGGCTCGTATTTACCAAAGATGTTTCCTGAACGCTTAAAGTCGTTATATATAGCTAAAAAAGAAGGTGTGTCTTTTATTGCAGAGCCAAATGTAGCAGCATTTGCTAACGATATTTGAGCAAGAGACAAGCCTGTAACTTCTGAAAGATACTGTTCAATTTCCGCTTGAGATTTTCCACGCGCAGATTGAACTGCCACCCAGAGTTTTAAAAACTCTTCGTGGGTAAGTACAAAAATATCTGTTTGGTATTTATTAAAGTCACTCTCTAGATTCGAACGCAGTTTATCTTTGTTGATACTTGGATGATTGTGAGGTTGATAATTCAGAAATGGACCTGGCATGCATTTTTATCCTTTAAGTAATTAATTTAATCCTTTAATTTAGTACCCATTATAAAAGATGCATTGTCTAAAACAACCCCAATGTATAATAATAGTCAAAATTTACCATCCACATGAAATACAATAGCCACATCAACAATGCTCAATAGATAAGTGTCTGTTTAATAATATATTATTAAACACTAAAGTTGTTCATGTGACCATTTCCAAAAGTTTAGGAACTTAGTTGATAGTTACTAAAATAATTTAAGTGATGAGTAACTCATATGGTACTTTTTAAAGTAAGTAATTTATTTCTTTTGATATAAATATTTTAATCCCTTTTTATATTGCTCTTGAATACCAAGCCTATGATAAGCCGCTCAACTATAGTGGCTAGGCTTATTAAAAACTCATACCATCATCACAAAACGTAATCATTAATATCATATTTGATAATTTTTTGTCCTTACTATATTCATTTATCATGGCAAATTAATTCCTTTAATTACATTTAACGCCTTTGCCGTTAAGGAACATGCCATGAGTAAAAAAGAGCTAAATCGAAGAGACTTTATGAAGTTATCGGCTGCTGGGTTGGGTGCTGCCGCGCTGCCTATGCTGTTTACAAGTTTAAATGCTAATGCCAACCTGCAAGCAGCTGATAAAGGCGAGCAAGCAAATGGCTTAGCTGATTCGCCAATGCCTTACCCGCGCACGTTTTCGCATATTGGTGTGTCAGTGCCAAACTTAGAACAAGCCGTTAAGTTTTACACTGAGGTGTTAGGCTGGTATTTAATTATGAAACCCACACAAATAACAGAAGATAAATCACCGATTGGTGAGATGTGTACTGATGTATTTGGTGCTGGGTGGGGCAGTTTTAAAATAGCCCATTTATCAACAGGGGATAGGGTGGGGGTTGAGCTATTTGAATTTAAAAATCAGCAAAACCCAAAAAATAATTTTGAGTATTGGAAAACGGGAATATTTCATTTATGCGTACAAGACCCTGATGTAGAAGGACTCGCTGATAAAATAGTGGCTGCGGGCGGTAAAAAGCGTATGAAAGCGCCGCGCTATTATTACCCAGGGGAAAAACCATACCGCATGATTTACATGGAAGACCCGTTTGGCAATATTTTAGAAATTTATAGCCACAGTTACGAGCTTATATATTCAAGTGGCGCTTATGGTTAATTAACTATGTAACGAGTCACTGTACTTTATTCAATAAACGCTAATAAAAAAGCGTTGCCCTAGAGCAACGCTTTTTCTATTTTTTGATAGCTGATAGCTGATAGCTGATAGCTGATAGCTGATAGCTGATAGCTGATAGCTGATAGCTGATAGCTGATAGC
>NZ_JAPCKL010000036.1:0-537 GCF_025942345.1 Pseudoalteromonas sp. A3 | reverse complement strand
GGGGAACCTGGGGCTGGATCACCTCCTTATACGATTTAGAACTTATTTGTTCGTAGTGTCCACACAGATGATTGTTAATTGTAAAGAGAACAACACTTATTGTTTGGGTCTGTAGCTCAGTTGGTTAGAGCGCACCCCTGATAAGGGTGAGGTCGGTGGTTCAAATCCACCCAGACCCACCACTTCTTCTTAATCTTATCACTAAGATTAAAGCGAAGTCGGATAACAAACAATAAGACCAGCATATGTGGGGCTATAGCTCAGCTGGGAGAGCGCCTGCCTTGCACGCAGGAGGTCAGCAGTTCGATCCTGCTTAGCTCCACCACTTTACTTCTTAAAAATAAATATTCTTTATCGGGTAGCAACATCACCTGAGAATTGAGTGTGTTTAATTTTGAGAAGTTTTTGATTCTCTGCTCTTTAAAAATTTGGAAAAGCTGATAATAAAATTCGTATAAATAACAATGTTATTTGTACAGAGTTTTCAAAAGTAAAAAAGAATGATAGCAGTATCATTCAGTGCCAATTTAATCATTC
>NZ_JAPCKL010000035.1:0-627 GCF_025942345.1 Pseudoalteromonas sp. A3 | reverse complement strand
GCCATTATTGTAAAAAGCAAAGCTAAAAAACGATTAACAAGGGATGACGCTATCGGGTTTACAATTGCCAGTTTTTTATTTTTTTGGCTTATAAAATTAATTATCGGTGGGATAGGGTACCTTTTTAGCGAAAATGCCGCGAATGGTTCAGCGGCCGACATAGGCCAGCAAGCTTTTTCATCAACTTCAGGTGAGCTTTTAAACTGGGGGTATTTATATTATCAGTTTTGGCCAACGCTATACTTTTCACTATCTATGCTAACCACTTTAGTTATAAAAATAATTGAAAGCCGGTTTGATAAACATTCAATTTCAGGCTCGCTGTTAATTTTGGGTGCAGTTTTAGCTGGCGTATCACCGTTATTTGGCAATGCTTTTATTTTAGGTGTGATAGCTAACTTTTTTATATTTTTTGTTGTGTGTACGGCATGCATAGAAATTGATAAAAAGAGCGACCCTTCAGCCGGTGCTATTAGTATTATGTATGCTTTTTTGCTTATGGGCGGCATCATGTTTAGTGGCATTGGTAAATTAATATATACACTATTTTATAATTAGATTAGTGATTGTTTTTTGATTAAAAAACATGCAGTATAATTGTACCTAATTAGACCCCTACTTTTTCAG
>NZ_JAPCKL010000034.1:0-696 GCF_025942345.1 Pseudoalteromonas sp. A3 | reverse complement strand
ATAATTAGATTAGTGATTGTTTTTTGATTAAAAAACATGCAGTATAATTGTACCTAATTAGACCCCTACTTTTTCAGTATAAATATAGAATAAACTAGACACCCATCCTAATTTTTGCAGTTTGGCTAACTAAGTACTAGGCTTTTGTAAGTGTAAAAAACAAGCAGGGTGTCTTATGGCAATCGCAAGAAAGCGTCAAGTAAGTTTGGTTGATACAAAATATTACCACTGTATCTCGCGTTGTGTTCGGCGTGCCTTTTTATGTGGTGAAGACCGTTTTACTGGTCAATCCTACGAGCATCGACGAGGGTGGGTTGAAGATAAGCTGCTTGAATTAGCCAAGATATTTTGTATTAATGTGTGTGCTTATGCTGTTATGAGTAACCACACGCACTTAGTGTTGTATGTTGATGATAAGAAAGCAAATAGGCTGAATGACAAAGCGATTGTCATTCGCTGGCATAAGCTCTGTAAAGGCACGTTACTCACGCAAAAATATATACAGGGCGAAAAGCTAAGTAAAATAGAACTCATATTTTTTAATCAAACAGTAAAGGAATATCGAGAGCGCCTATCAAGTATTAGCTGGTTTATGCGGATGTTAAATGAATACATTGCGCGCAGGGCAAATAAAGAAGATAACTGCACTGGCAGGTTTTGGGAGGGACGTTTTAGTTCGCAAGCGTTATTAGATGA
>NZ_JAPCKL010000033.1:0-743 GCF_025942345.1 Pseudoalteromonas sp. A3 | reverse complement strand
AACTAAACTAGACAGCCACTCTAATTATACAAGCCAAACTGTGTCATAAAATCTTCTTTTTAGCTTAAAAATTTACCTTTCTTAATCGATTCTTTTCATTTAACCCATTAAAAAAAAACATGACCACTATTAAACCTAAATTACACGCATGAAAATAACTGCATGGTGCAGTTGTGATTTATTACTGAATAGTTTTACTGAGCAGTTTAAGTTTATGCTAGAAGCTTTTTGCAGTTACTGATATTCGCGCGCCGTTTTCTGTTTAAGCTTTCACAATAACTTGCTTGTGAGGTAAGCCTGCCTACTGCGCCGTGAAATACGCGTGTAAATTGTGTGCTGAGTTTTAACCAGTTTTCTGGAGAAATATTGACTCTTTCGAGCAAGAGTAATTGTGTACTCTCAATATACCCTCGTTTGTCCTCTCGTATACAGCGCCCTGTTAACTCAACAAGCTCAAGGTACGATTTAAGTTCAAACGGTAGCCCTTTTGGCATAATTTGACGTGGCATGCCTGCAAAGCGGAGCAGTTTTTTTGGTTGTTTGCCCTCTTTTGCGCATATTAGCCGTACTTGAGCACTGGTATGGTCTGATTCTTCTGGTGTCTTTGCCATTTTGGCTCTGACAGGGTTTAAATCCACATACGCCATGCAGGCCGCCAATGCAGCTTCATCTAATAACGCTTGCGAACTAAAACGTCCCTCCCAAAACCTGCCAGTGCAGTTATCTTCTTTATTTGCCCTGCG
>NZ_JAPCKL010000032.1:0-1131 GCF_025942345.1 Pseudoalteromonas sp. A3 | reverse complement strand
CTTGGAGCTTAAACGCTTCTTGGTTTTTTATTACACCAAAACATATATGAATGAGCTTTCTCATATTCGCACATACAGCTTGCATCGGTGTTTTACCGTTATTTATTAATGTTAACTTGTGTCGTTTTATTCTTTTATTCCATTGCCCAGCGACAATGGCTGCCATGTAGAGTTTACAGCGAATTCTGGCTGGCCCAAGTTTACTGATTGTTGTTCGCCCTTTTAATTTACCCGATTCATTGTGCCGTGGGATTAATCCACAATAAGCTGCTGCTTCTTTGGCTTTATTAAACTTTTTAGCCGCAAACAAATATGTCAGCTCTCTCGATAATACAGGCCCAATGCCAGGTATAGACTCTAGTAGTTTCCTGTTTCTTTTTAAACCAGGCTCATTATCTATGTGATCATCAATGTCAGATTTAAGCTGTTTAATTTCGTCATCTAAAAATGCGATAGTCACTTTTATCGATTGGCGAACACGTGCTGAAACGTTGCTGAATTCACTTGCTTCTAATCGGTTAGCTTCTCGTTGCCGGTTACTCTCAAGCGCATCTAAACGACGGATAAGGGCTTTAAGCTCTCTAACTTCTAACGCTTCAGGTTGCCAATAATCAACGACTGCGTGCTTTGCACAGCCGTAGTGGGCAAGCATCGTTGCATCAGATTTGTCTGTTTTATGAATTATGTTTAACGCGTCAGCATACTTTTTCGCTTTGCCTGTATTCGCTAAAATAATATTAAAGCCTTGCTCATGTAAAAAATACATCAGTGCTTCATGATAAACACCCGTTGGTTCGAGGGTGATAACGAGCTCACTAGCAACGCTTTTAGTTGTATTTAAAAGCCACTTTTCTATTTTCTCAAAGTCTTGATGCTTGTTTTTAAAGACTTTTGTTTTAATCTTGTTTGTAAGCTGGTCTCTCAACCACGATAAATCAACTTTCTCTTTACTAATATCAATGCCGATAAACATCATCTCTACTTACTCCCCTTGTACATACAGCATCTACTTAAATAAAAGTGTGCTTGGATACCATTCAGTTTGTGAGAATAGAAAGTCAGGGCTTTATCTACGGAGCAGTATTAAATACTAGGCGCAAAGGCAAGCTCACTGACTTCGATGTGATAAAT
>NZ_JAPCKL010000031.1:0-1178 GCF_025942345.1 Pseudoalteromonas sp. A3 | reverse complement strand
ATGGCAAAAGAAAAGTTTGAACGCGTAAAACCGCACGTAAACGTTGGTACAATCGGCCACGTTGACCACGGTAAAACTACACTAACTGCAGCAATCACTAACGTACTTGCAAAAGTATACGGCGGTGTTGCTAAAGATTTCGCATCAATCGATAACGCTCCAGAAGAGCGCGAGCGTGGTATCACAATCTCAACTTCTCACGTTGAGTACGATACACCAACTCGTCACTACGCACACGTAGATTGTCCTGGACACGCCGATTATGTTAAAAACATGATCACTGGTGCTGCTCAAATGGACGGCGCTATCTTAGTAGTAGCTGCGACTGACGGCCCTATGCCACAAACGCGTGAGCACATCCTACTTTCTCGTCAGGTTGGCGTACCTTACATCGTTGTATTCATGAACAAATGTGACATGGTTGACGACGAAGAGCTACTTGAGCTAGTAGAAATGGAAGTTCGTGAACTTCTTTCTGAATACGACTTCCCAGGTGATGACTTACCACTAATTCAAGGTTCTGCTCTTAAAGCACTTGAAGGCGAAAAGCAGTGGGAAGACAAGATCGTTGAGCTTGCAGAAGCACTAGATTCTTACATCCCAGAGCCAGAGCGTGACATCGATAAGCCATTCATCATGCCTATCGAAGACGTTTTCTCAATCCAAGGCCGTGGTACAGTAGTAACTGGTCGTGTTGAAGCTGGTATCATCAACGTGAACGACGAAGTTGAAATCGTTGGTATCAAAGAGACTACTAAGTCTACTTGTACTGGTGTTGAAATGTTCCGTAAGCTTCTTGACGAAGGTCGTGCTGGTGAGAACATTGGTGCACTTCTACGTGGTACTAAGCGTGAAGACGTTGAACGTGGTCAAGTACTAGCTAAGCCTGGTTCAATCAACCCACACACTACATTCACTTCAGAAGTATACGTACTTTCTAAAGATGAAGGTGGTCGTCATACTCCTTTCTTCAAAGGTTACCGTCCACAGTTCTACTTCCGTACAACTGACGTAACAGGTGACGTACAGTTACCAGAAGGCGTAGAAATGGTAATGCCTGGTGATAACGTTAAGATGACAGTAACTCTAATCGCGCCAATCGCGATGGACGAAGGTCTTCGTTTCGCTATCCGTGAAGGTGGCCGTACTGTAGGTGCTGGTGTTGTAGCAACTATCGT
>NZ_JAPCKL010000030.1:0-1206 GCF_025942345.1 Pseudoalteromonas sp. A3 | reverse complement strand
TGTACTAGCTCAGACTTGATCTGACAGTTACCCGTTTTTTAATCGGTGACTGTCAGTCTAGATTTGAGCTAAATTTTTCTCAGCCCAGATCAATTTTCCATCTAATAAAGTTTCTAATGGCGTTCTGCCACAGCATATTTTTCCTTGATGAGTTCGGTCATTATTGTAATAAATCATCCATTCGTCCAGATCCTTTTGCAATTCCTCTAATGAGCAATATAGCTTTTTACGGAATGTAACTTGATAGAATTCATTGAGTATCGTTTTATGGAAGCGTTCGCAGATACCATTTGTTTGCGGTGACATAGCTTTGGTTTTTGTATGATCGATATCATTAATAGCCAGATATAACTGGTAATCATGATGTTCGACTTTGCCACAATATTCAGTGCCTCTATCGGTTAGAATACGTAGCATAGGAAGCTCGTACTGTTCGAAGTACGGCAGTACTTTGTCGTTGAGTATGTCAGCCGCAGTAATTGGCGTTTTCGTGGTGTAGAGCTTAGCGAACGCTACTTTGCTGTATGTATCAACGAAGGTTTGTTGGTAGATACGCCCAACGCCTTTGAGATTACCCACGTAAAATGTATCTTGAGAGCCTAGATAACCTGGGTGAGCCGTTTCAATTTCACCACACGCTTCGTCATCATGTTTTTTCTTTTCAAGCGCAGCTACTTGAGCGTCGGTGAGAATGATACCTTCGTTAGCAACTTTATTTTCTAGTGCCTTGAGACGCTTTTTGAAGTTCTCTAGGTCATGACGTAGCCATATTGAACGAACACCGCTGCCAGAAACGAATACGCCTTGTTTTCTGAGTTCATTACTCGTTCTGTGTTGGCCATAAGCTGGATAATCGACAGCGTATTTAATGACGGCTTGTTCAGTTGCTTCATCAACTCTATTTTTTAAGTTTGGCGCTCTACGACTTTTATCAATTAACGCATCAAGTCCACCGTCTTCGACGAGTTCTTGATATCGATAAAATGTATCACGGGATACGCCCATCACTTTGCAGGCTCTTGATACGTTGCCAAGTTCTTCTGCAAGATTAAGTAAACCCGCTTTGTGTTTAATAATTGGATTGTTAGTATGTAGCATGAGAGTTACCTCTTATATGTTTTGATTTAAAGATTCGACACCTTTTATCAAAACGGGTAACTCTCACTTTTTCAAGTTGATGTGTCAGATCTTGTCTGAACTAATACA
>NZ_JAPCKL010000003.1:0-625299 GCF_025942345.1 Pseudoalteromonas sp. A3 | reverse complement strand
GCGATGGACGAAGGTCTTCGTTTCGCTATCCGTGAAGGTGGCCGTACTGTAGGTGCTGGTGTTGTAGCAACTATCGTAGAGTAATAATTAGCCTAGCTAATTAATACTAAAAAGAGGTCACTTCGGTGGCCTTTTTTATTGCCTAAAATTTATGTCATGTGAAGGTGGCGCTATTACCTTTAGGCGTAGGTGCTATGTAGCAACGTTCAATGAGTATTAATTAGCCTAGTTAATTAATACTAAAAAGAGGTCACTTCGGTGGCCTTTTTTATTGCCTAAAATTTATGTCATGTGAAGGTGGCGCTATTACCTTTAGGCGTAGGTGCTATGTAGCAACGTTCAATGAGTATTAATTAGCCTAGTTAATTAATACTAAAAAGAGGTCACTTCGGTGGCCTTTTTTATTGCCTAAAATTTATGTCATGTGAAGGTGGCGCTATTACCTTTAGGCGTAGGTGCTATGTAGCAACGTTCAATGAGTATTAATTAGCCTAGCTAATTAATACTAAAAAGAGGTCACTTCGGTGGCCTTTTTTATTGCCTGAAAAAAAGTGATTAGTTTTTAGCTATCAACTTTTAGATGCTCGGCGTTAATGTAAATAATGTTGTTTGGGTTGGCTTTACAAAGCCCGAGTAGAAGTGGTCACTGATGTATAAGGAGGTTTATTGAGTGAATAACTATCGACACTTACAGGGTATTAGCCTAAGCTAAAAATGGCTTAAATTTACAACAGGAAATGGGCGATGAATAATAAAAATAATTATCCGCAAGGTATATTTTGCTGGGCTGAACTGTGTACTCATAATTGGCAAGACGGGAAAGCTTTTTATACCTCGTTGTTTGAGTGGGGAAATGACGATCAGCCCATTGGCGATGATGAGTATTACACTATGCTACAAAAGCAAGGTGACGATATTGCTGCCATGTATCAAATGCCTAAAGAGCAAGTGGCCTCTACGCCTAGCTACTGGCTTACCTATATTGCCGTAGATGATGTTGATGCATGTGCAATTAAGGCGCAAGAGCTCGGTGCGCAAATTATAGCAGGCCCTCACAATGTTATGGATGCAGGGCGTATGTTAATGCTTAAAGACCCCGCGGGTGCCACGGTGGCATTGTGGCAAGGTAAAGAGCATATAGGATGTAAGCGTCCTTGTGAGCTCAACACGCCTTATTGGCATGAAATGGCAACGCGCGATAGTGAAACAAGCCGTGATTTTTACTGTGAACTACTGGGGTGGAAAAGTGAAACAAAGCCTATGGAAGGTATGGATTACACCTTGTTTTTAGTTGCAGGTAAGCCGGTAGCAGGCATGCTACAAATGACTGATGAGTGGCCACAAGACGTACCTCCTCATTGGATGATTTACTTCGCCGTGGATAACTGCGATAGCTATGTAAAAAAAGCGGCGACTCTTGGAGGGCAAGTGTGTGTACCTGCTACAGATATTCCTGATGTAGGGCGTTTTAGTGTTATTTGCGACCCTCAAGGGGCTGTATTTTCTATTATCGAATCGGCAATGGATGATATTAAAGCTTAGTCATTAACAGCGCTTAAGGCTAAATTTTAGACTTTAGTGTGGTTATTTAGGCGCAGTAATTATGTGCTTTTTTGCTATAATGGCGGGTAATTACACCGTCAGTCAGCAAGAGAGCACAATGGAATTTGAACAAGATAGTAAATTAACCTTACCGTTATTTATTTTAAATGAGTCGCTTAGTGAGCGAGATGTAGAAAAGCCCGATTTAGACATTTCATTTGCTCTTGATGATGAGCTACTGACGCAGATATGCCAAAACCCAGCACCTGATAGCAGTATCGCTATTAGTTTAAAAGAGTATGAGCTTGCGCCGCATAGCAGCGAATTTAATGCGTTGTTAAACCAAGAGCACGATGCACAAATAACGCTGACCCACGGCCCACTGTTAAGTGTGGTGTTAAATACCCACGACAACCAAACTTTTGTCTCTCCACAAATGGATATGATGCCAACCTTCGACCTGGGTGATGAGGATGAAGAATGAAAAAAATTCTGATCAGCACATTCGTCCTTATTATCCTCAGCGGGTGTGCTTATTTAGGCAATGCTCACTACAACGACTTATTTGGTGATGAACAAACGCAGCAGCGTATAGTGCCGCATGATACAGGTGCTGGTGCCGAGTTTTTGCAAGAAGTAAAACCTGTGCTAGATACACGCTGTGTAGTATGCCATGGCTGTTATGATGCGCCTTGTCAGCTAAAGCTTTCGTCCCCTGAAGGGATAGATAGAGGGCTAAGCAAAGAGCTTGTTTATGATGGTACACGGCTATTAGCCACTACACCAAGCCGGTTATTATTTGATGCAACCAGCACTGAGCAATGGCGTAAAAAGGGCTTTACTCCGGTACTTAACGAGCGTGACCAAAACCCAGAAGCAAACCTTGCCGGTGGGGTGTTATTTAATTCATTAGTGCTTAAGCAAAGTGCACCGTTACCAGAGAATGAAATTCTTGATGATGAATTTGACTTTTCACTTAGCCGCTCTCAAACGTGCGCCACTATGGGAGAATTCGATCGTTTAGCTGCAGAGCAGCCTCATGGCGGTATGCCTTACGGTTTACCGGGCGTGTCTAGCCAGGAATTTTATCATTTACAAAAGTGGCTTAAAGACGGTGGAAAAATGGCGCATATTAAACCGCCCACCAAAGCCGAGCTAACAAACGTTAAAAACTGGGAAGCGTTTTTAAATCAAGACAGTTTAAAATACCAATTAGCCGCACGTTATATTTACGAGCATTGGTTTTTAGCCCATATTTATTTTGGTTCTGATAAACCACAGAGCTTTTTTAAACTGGTTCGTTCAAGTACGCCGCCAGGCGAAGAAATTAAGCTAATTAATACGCGCCGACCATACGATGACCCTAAAGTAAGCCGTGTGTATTACCGTTTACTACAGGATCGCTCAACTGTTTTATCAAAAACACATTTACCGCTAAAGCTTGATGATGCAAAGCTTGCACGTATTTATGAGCAATTTATAGCTCCCGATTATACGGTCACTAAAATGCCAAGTTATAAGAGCGAGGCGGCATCTAATCCTTTTAAAACGTTTGAAGTAATTCCTATTAATTCCAAGTATCAATTTATGCTTGATGAGGCTGAGCTAATTATTATGGGCTTTATTAAGGGCCCTGTATGCCGCGGCCAAATTGCACTCAATGTGATTAACGATCATTTTTGGGTTGCCTTTGCAGACCCTGAAAAAGTCGCGACTCCAGCAGTGGAAGACATGTTACTTCAGCACGAAGAAGCCCTTGAATTACCTGCAGCAGAAGAAAGCAATGCATTGCCTATCTCTAGCTGGGTTAAATACTCAGTGCGTGAGAAAAAGTACTTACAAGCCAAAGTTGAACTGGCTAACGAGATGTTTAAAAACGGAGAGCATTTAACAACCGACCTATTGTGGAAAGGTGAAGGGCATAACAAAAATGCAGCGCTTACAATATTTCGCCATTTTGATAGTGCCACGGTAGTGAAAGGCTTTATTGGTCAAGAGCCTAAAACTATGTGGGTATTAGATTACGCGCTATTTGAGCGTATTCATTACTTACTTGTTGCAGGCTTTGATGTATACGGAAATATCGGCCACCAATTAGTGACCCGCCTATACATGGACTTTTTACGTTTAGAGGGTGAGCAAAACTTTTTGGCTTTATTGCCTGAAGCGAAGCGCCATCAAATTAAAAAAAGCTGGTATAGAAAGTCTCCGCCAAGCTTATCTAAGTTTTTTAAAAACAACCGAGAGTTTAGCCAACCTAGCGGTATTGAATATAAAACGGATGATCCACAACACGAGCTGTATGGGTTAGTTAAGCAAACTTTAGCGCCAGTACTGAGTGAGCACTACGACTACACAAAAGTACCCACGCCATTAAATGCACTAAACAATATGCCAGCTAAGGCTATAAATTTATTACCGCAGTTATCGTATATTTTGGTTAAGCAAGACGATGCTTCACATAAAGCTTATACGCTTATTCATCACAACGCGCATTACAATATTTCCAGCTTATTAAATGAAGATGGGCAGCGCGCTTATGATGAAGATACCGCAACCCTAGTGCCAGGCTTTATTGGTGATTACCCTGCGGCTATTTGGTATTTAAATGATCAAAATGAAGTGGGTGAATTTGCACAGCTATTACCTATGATGCAAATTGAAGCAGATTATGCTGCATTAAAAGTAAAATTTGGTATTCGTCGCTCACATCCAGAGTTTTGGAAATACAGCGACATAATGCACCAAGTAGCTAAAGAGTATCGCGGCGTTGAATTTGGTATGTTTGACTACAACCGATTAGAAAATCGCTAACTGGTAATTACAAAAGTGTCGCAAGTATTGCCCTTTTTGTCTCACACTTAATACATTTAGCCCAGTCATGTTACTGGGCTTTTTATTTATATAATTACTAAAGCTGATGTTGAGTTTTCTATATATAGGCTACACTTAAAATAAAAAAGCGGCCTTGTATGTTTAAAATTATTGCCAATGTAAGACAGCGTTACCGATGGGCGCTTATTGCTATTGCTCTGTTAATAAGTGGCTCAGCATTATTGCTGCAGTATGGCTTTTCTGTACAAAAGTACGATGCCAAAATTATTAATATGGCAGGTAAGCAGCGCATGCTCTCGCAAAAAATTGCTTGGCATAGCAATGCACTTCTTTCATCACGAATCGATGTTGCTACCCATACCAATTCCCTCGAACACTCTCTCGCACAATTTAAAACAGCTCATGAGGTATTACTTACCAAGCAAGGTAGTAGTTACCGTTATTTAACGCCAGAATTAGTAAAGTTATACTTTGCTGAGCCAGCTAATCTAGATAGCGAAGTGAATGAATTTATTGCCCAAGCTAGTTGGCTGCTGTACCAAAAAGGCGAGGTAGACACACAGGTGCTCAACGTAGCACATGTAGAAAACCTGCTAGCTAAGCTTGACCGCGCGGTTACTTTATTTGAGCAACACGCAGTAAAAAAAGTTAACCGCGTGTCTAATTTAGAATTGCTGTGCTGGTTAGTCGCCATGGTGTTATTGCTCGTTGAGCTAAGATTTGTGTTTATGCCGATGGAAAAAGAGGTGGAACGCACCTTAACAGCTCTTCAAAAACAAAAGGACTTTGTAGCGCAAATGAGCCAAAACAAAGAGCACTTTATTGCCAGAGCAAGCCACGAATTTAGAACACCGTTACAGGGATTAATTACGTCGATTGATGAGCTATCCATCAATGCCGAGCAGCAAAATATTAAAACGCAAGCAAGCTACTGCGCCCTTAGACTTCTATCTATGCTTGATGAGCTACAAGACCTACAAGCACTAAGCACAGGAAAGTGGGCGCCAATTCTTAAAAACGAAAACCTTTTAGAATCCATAAACAAAGTGGTGTTGGCGTATGAGTATGCAGCGCAGCAAAAAGGGCTAACATTAATCACTCATTTTGATGAGTCTCTTAATTGTTTTTGTAAGTTAGATCATCAGCGCTTACAGCATGTATTAACCGAGCTAATTAGCAATGCAATAAAATTTACCGACAAGGGCGAGGTTGAAGTTGCTGCAAACATGCAAAACTCGCAATTACAATTAACCGTTAATGATAGTGGGTGTGGTTTTTCTAGCGAAATAACAGAACTAGAGTTTGACTCATTTAAACAAACTAACCACTTTCAAGGCCTAAGAACGGGATTAACACGGGCGCAGTATGTTGTTAAAGCGCTGCATGGTTCGCTTTCATTTAAAAACAACGCAGCGAGTGGCGCTCATGTTACGCTTAACTTGCCGATTGAAATTACGAACCAGCAAACAGAAAGAGAAGTCGAAAAAAAGCTTTTTTGCCTTGTGGTTGAAGACAATGAATTAAACACCTTGTTACTCACACGTATTTTGGCAACGTTAGGTGTGGACTATGAATGCGTTGTAAATGGCCTAGAAGCCTGCGAAAAGGTAGGTAAGGCTGACTATGACGTGGTGTTTATGGATTTAAACATGCCGGTCATGGATGGCTTTGAAGCGACTAAAAAAATACGCAAAGAGCTAAATAAAACCATGCCGATAATCGTTGTTACAGCAAATACCTCAGCCGAAGACATGGACTTGATTTATGAATATGGCGCGAGTGAGCATATTCATAAACCCATAAGTAAGCAGGCAGTGGCTGATGCATTAGTAAATGTGTGCATAGCTAATGAAATAAATTAATACGCAATTAAATACGCTTGCTAAAGCAATTTACTATACGTTAAGTTGTTTATTTAGTTTATGGTGAAGGCAGTATTGTGCAAAGTATTGTATTTGAACAATTTAGTGGTTATTTAAAAGGGCAAGGTAAAAGCCGTTTCACAATTAATGACTTAAGTTGGCAAGTGAATGCTGGTGAGCACTGGCTATTACTAGGCGCTAATGGCGCAGGTAAATCGGCATTGAGCGCCGCATTAACGGGTGAAGCTAAGCAGCAAAGTGGTACTTTTAAAAGTACCTTTAATAGCACGCAGCTTGTGTCATCTGATGTGCAAAAGCAGTTAATTAAAAATGAAATTGAGCATGAACATCACAGCTTAGTAAAAGATTTTATCTTCCCTCAAAATAGTAGCTACAACCATGAGCTACGTACAAAACTAATAGATGCCTTTAATTACAGCGCCCTTTTAGATAGGCATTTTAGAGATCTCTCTACCGGCGAAACCCGTAAACTCCTACTTATAAATGCGCTAAGTAGTCATGCTGATTTAGTGGTACTAGATGAGCCATATGATGGCTTAGATAAACATTCGTGTGAGGTGCTAAACACTTTATTAGAAACACTTAGCTCAACAATTAACTTTGTGTTTGTGTTAAATAGGCTTGATGAAATCCCACCGTTTATTACTCATTACGCTTATGTAAATCAGGGGCAGTTGCAGCATGTACTTAATAATCCAAACGCAGAGCAGCGTGCTGACTTGCTTAAACTACTGCATTTAACCCATACCGCTTTAGAAATACCTCAACCGGATGACTCCCAAGGCCGTGCAGAGTATACCGCCGATACATTGGTTAAGCTTAGTAATACAAAGGTTAGCTACGCTGGGGTTGATGTATTTAAAAATCTCAATTGGCAAATTAATAAACATCAACACTGGCAATTGAGTGGTAAAAATGGCTCAGGTAAAACCTGCTTATTAAATTTAATAACTGGCGATAACCCTCAATGCTACAGCAATGATATTCAGGTATTTGGTTTTAAACGCGGAAGCGGTGAAAGTATTTGGGATATAAAACAGCATATTGGCTATATATCAAATGCACTGCATATGGATTATCGAGTAAGTATATCGGCATTGAATACGGTTATTTCTGGATTTTACGACAGCATTGGCTTATATCAAAAGCCAACAGAGTCACAGGTAAATACAGCTAAGCAATGGTTAGCGTTGATTGGGTTAGGCGATAAACAAAATAGCTCATTTACGCAACTTTCATACGGCGATCAGCGCATGCTATTAATAGTGCGTGCTATGGTAAAACACCCCACGTTACTCATTTTAGATGAACCTTGCTTAGGGCTTGATGAAGCAAATAGACAGCGAGTACTAATTTTAATAGAGAAAATTTGTGCCGCAAATACCAGCACCGTTATTTATGTAAATCACCATGCGGCAGACAAAATTAAAGGGATTGAGCATTACTTAAAAATGGAAGATTTTAATTAAAGGCTGGGCTATTTAGGCCCAACCTTTAACGCCACGTTATAGGCGAGTAATGGTAAAGCCTGCATCAGTTAACTGTTTAATTAAACCATGCTGCTCTGGTAAGTGCAGCGCGCCTACAGCAATAAATAGCTTTTCGTTAGTTAAGCGAGGCACTAATTGCTCCACCCATTTATTATTACGATTAACTAGCATAACCTGCTCGCTTATTTCACCGTAGTTACTCTCGTCAAAACTCATGTTGTAGTATTCAGTCAGCGTATCCATATCACCATTTTTCCAGGCGTTTACTAACTTAATAAAATAAGTATTAATATCGGCAAGCTGTTCAAACGTTTCTTCAATCATTTCATTACTAAGCAAAGCCATCCCATCAAACATTTGTAGTTGCTGCTCTAGCGTTTCTAACTCTCCAATCGTGATATTTTGCTTTTTAGCGTAAGCAAGTACTTGCTTGTCTATGCCTGTTTGGTCAGAAAACCCTGCATTTTGAAATTCAATCTGCATCATGGTTACCATTACAGCCCAAGGTTTGAGGCCATTAAACATAGCTATATCAATCGATTTTTTAGCAAAGTAGTCTTTAAGCTTATTGTAGTTTTGTTTTGAGAGTTCTGTTTGTAATGTTTTGCCATCTTTAAGCATCATAAAGGGCATTGAACGCTGCTGCATTTGCAAAGGCGTGAGTTTACTAATATCTACTTCAACAACAACTTGCTCGCTTTGATCTATAGCCTTAGTTACTTTTTCTGGTAAGCCTTTCATGCTGGCATCGCCTACGTGAACCGTGCCAAACAAGTAAGAGCTAGTACCGTTTTTTTCTACTTTGAATAATGCTGGCGCTGCGACACTATTAAAACTAGTTGCTATAAAAAGTGCCAGTATAAAGAACTGACTAATTCGAGAGAGGGCTTGCATGGTTTGTCCTTAAATCTAATTGAGTTGCCTAAATACTAGCTTAAATTAAAGCGCTTTAATAAACCTATTTGGTTATATTAAACACTTTTAAATGCGCTTATGAGTTTAGTTGCACTAGGGCACCTTGTTTAAATTGGGTGAATGTAATTGAGTGGTGCGTAATAGGGCTTGCGGAGTAAACCTGCCTAATTAGCAAAGTTTTAAGTTATTTACCGTGCTGCGCTGTTATTTGTACTACAATGTATCAAAAATTAATCAAGCCCTATATGGCTATTATGTGGCTAGTGAATTTACTTGATGCAAATTAAGGTATAGATTTTTCATTTAAGCCTTTTTTTGTGAATTTAAAATCCGTTTAAAGTCGCTTTTTGCTCTTTTGTTGAATTAAGTTTGGTGTTGACTTACTCGCCTTAGCGCGGTACAAATACATATACAGAGCGAAGAGTATTACTTCGTAACAAATGAACACATTTTGGTATTAATTACATGCTTACAAATGCACTTAACCTAGTCCTGATTATTATCGTGGTGATTATTCCCGCGAGGGCTTCGTAGTGCTATAAACTTAAGCATTAAAAAGCCCTCCGCACCTAACCGTTCGGAGGGCTTTTTAGTTTTAAGCACAAAGTTTTAAAGATTTTATACCAACTCGCTTAATTAAGTGATCTATTTTGAGGATAGATAAACGTGTTGATAGCTAGGCAAAAAATTCGCTATTTAGTTGTTCTAAATGAGAATTTTTTAACGCAGATAGCGACACTTTTAGCCCCCTAAAAATAATTAAGTATTATTGCGGATTGGTATTAGCTATAAGTTTTTTAAGTAAGTAGGTAATTGGGTTGTCACTGAGGAATGAGGATTAATTAATGACAGGCGCAGAACTAACAATCGATTTATTAGCCAAGCACGGCGTAAATGAAGTATTTGGCTACCCTGGCGGAGCTATTATGCCCATTTACGATGCGCTGTATGGCGCGCCTGTAAAGCATTACCTTACTCGCCACGAGCAAGGTGCTGGCTTTGCCGCAGTGGGTTATGCTCGCAGCACAGGCAAATTAGGCGTTTGTTTTGCTACCTCAGGCCCTGGCGCTACTAACTTAATAACAGCTCTTGCCGATGCAATGATGGACTCAGTGCCATTATTAGCAATTACAGGCCAAGTACCGACTGCCGCTATTGGCTCAGATGCATTTCAAGAAGTCGATGTACTAGGGATGTCACTGTCGTGTACTAAACATAGCTATATGGTAGAGCGCCCAGAAGACTTAGCTGAAATATTACAAGAAGCCATGCACTTAGCTCAAAGTGGTCGCCCAGGCCCAGTGCTTGTAGATATTCCAAAAGATATTCAAATGGCGCAAGTGCCTTTTAAACCTTGGTTAGCTGCTGATGAATATTTACCACAACTTGATTTAAACCAAGTAGCCATTGCAAACCAGTTATTAACTGAAGCAAAGCAGCCAGTAGCGTATGTAGGTGGTGGCGTGCAAGCCGCCGATGCGCAAAATGAGTTAATGCAGTTTTTAAATAAAACACAAATGCCAGCGGTATCAACATTAAAAGCGCTAGGCAGTGTGTTACCAGATTACGAGCACTACTTAGGAATGCTAGGCATGCACGGCACACAAGCGGCTAACATAGCAGTACAAGAGTGTGATGTACTTGTATGTATAGGTGCGCGCTTTGATGACCGCGTAACGGGTAACTTAGCCAAATTTGCAGCTAAAGCAAAAGTAATTCACTTAGACATTGACGCGGCCGAAGTAGGTAAACGCAAACCTGCTAAAGCGTCCTTAATTGCTGATCTAAAAACCTCATTACCCGCACTTGAGTGTGTTGTAACACCTAAAGCATGGTGCGATACAAATAAGCTCATGAGCGAAAAACACGCATGGCGTTACGACTACCCAGGCGAAAAAGTATTTGCCCCGTATTTATTGAACCAGTTAAGCCAGCGTATGCCAAAAACAGGCGTAGTGTGCTGCGATGTAGGCCAGCACCAAATGTGGGTGGCGCAACATATGAAATTTAACCACCCAAGTAATCACTTAAGTAGTGGTGGCGCAGGCACTATGGGCTTTGGTTTACCCGCGGCTATTGGCGCGCAAGTAGCACGCCCAGACGATTTTGTAATAACGGTGTCGGGTGATGGCTCAATCATGATGAACATTCAAGAGCTTGCCACTATACGTCGTAACAATTTACCAGTAAAAATACTAATATTAGATAACCAACGCTTAGGTATGGTTCGTCAATGGCAGGAACTGTTTTTTGAAGGGCGTTACTCTGAAACCAATCTTTCAGATAACCCTGACTTTGTTCAGTTAGCGGCGGTATTTGGTATTCCTGGGCAAACTATTACTAAAGCCAACGAAGTAGACGATGCAATCACTGCACTGGTAAACAGCGAAGGGCCGTATATTTTACATGCCTGTATAGATGATAAAGAAAACGTATGGCCGCTTGTACCACCAGGGGCTGCAAATGACGAAATGATTACGGAGAAAGCACAATGAAACACAGCTTAACTATAGCATTGAAAAACCAAAGTATTGCGGTGGAGCGCTTTTTACGTGTTGTGCGTCACCGTGGTTTTGACCTTACGCATTTTCAGCTTAATACCGATGAAGCTCAATATACGATAGCAATGACGGTCGATAGCGATAAGCCTATTCATCTATTAACCAGCCAGCTAAATAAGTTGGTGGACGTTAAAGAAATCAGCTTAGAAAATTTACAGCAACAAGCAGTGTAACTGCTAACGAAACATATTTACGCGTTACTGAATATAACCATCAGTAACTCAACAATTTTTAGAATGAGGAATGCCCGCTTACACAGCGGCAAAACAGAGGTAACTATGGCTAAATTAAGAAGTGCAACAACAACTGAAGGACGTAAACGCGCAGGCGCACGTGCATTATGGCGCGCAACAGGCATGACCGACACCGACTTTGGTAAACCTATTATTGCTGTAGTTAACTCGTTTACGCAATTTGTACCAGGGCATGTACACCTTAATCAGCTTAGTGAGCTAATGGCTGAAACAATCACGCAAGCAGGCGGCGTTCCAAAAGAATTTAATACCATCGCAATTGATGACGGCATCGCAATGGGCCACGGTGGTATGCTTTACTCACTGCCTTCTCGCGACTTAATTGCAGACTCTGTTGAGTATATGGTTAACGGCCACTGCGCCGATGCGATGATCTGTATTTCTAACTGTGACAAAATCACCCCAGGGATGATGCTTGCAGCGCTACGTTTAAATATACCGGTTATTTTTGTATCGGGCGGGCCAATGGAAGCGGGTAAAACCAAACTTGCTAACATCGATATTAAACTAGATTTAGTTGATGCCATGGTAAAAGGCGCTGATGAAACAGTAAGTGATGCTGATTCAGAGCAAGTAGAGCGCTCTGCGTGTCCTACCTGTGGCTCGTGTTCGGGTATGTTTACTGCCAACTCAATGAACTGTTTATTAGAGGCTATTGGCCTTGCTCTACCGGGTAACGGCACAACGCTTGCAACTCATAAAGATCGTAAGCAACTGTATGTAGAAGCCGGCGCTCGCATTGTTGACTTGTGTCGCGAGTACTACCAAAAAGACAACCACGACGTGTTACCGCGTGCAATTGCAAACAAAACAGCCTTTATGAACTCTATGGTGGTTGATATTGCCATGGGTGGTTCATCTAATACCGTATTGCATTTATTAGCAGCAGCACAAGAGGCCGGTGTAGATTTTGATATGTCGCACATTGACGAGCTTTCTCGTAAAACCCCATTTTTATGTAAGGTGGCCCCAGCTACACCTGAGTACCACATAGAAGATGTGCATCGCGCTGGTGGCATGATGGCAATTGTACGTGAGCTAGGTAAAGCGGGTTTAGTTGATTTATCGGTAAACCACGTAGCGGGTATGACGATGGGTGAGCTTGTTAAAAAGTGGGATGCGACAGATCCTACAAACGAAGCAGCACAAAAGTTTTACCGTGCAGGCCCTGCCGGTATTCGTACTACAAAAGCAATGAGCCAAGAGTGCCGTTGGGATGAAGGCGATAACGACCGAGAGCATGGTTGTATCCGTAGTGTTGAGCATGCCTTTAGACAAGATGGTGGCTTAGCTGTGCTTTCAGGTAACTTAGCGGTTGATGGCTGTATTGTTAAAAGCGCAGGCGTAGTTGACGAAATGCTGCATTTTGAAGGCACCGCCGTGGTGTACGAGTCACAAGATGATTCAGTAGAAGGCATTTTAAACGACGAAGTAAAAGCCGGTGATGTTGTGGTTATTCGCTACGAAGGCCCTAAAGGCGGCCCAGGTATGCAAGAAATGCTTTACCCAACGAGCTACTTAAAATCAAAAGGCCTTGCTGAAAAATGTGCCTTGATCACCGATGGTCGTTTCTCGGGCGGCACTTCTGGTTTATCAATTGGCCACGTATCGCCAGAGGCGGCAAGTGGCGGTGCTATTGCGTATGTTGAAAATGGCGACAAAATTATCATTGATATTGCAACACGTGAAATCACCCTTGCATTAAGTGATGAAGAGCTAGAAGCACGTAAACAAAAGCAATTAGCGCGTGGTAAGCAAGCGTATAAGCCGCTTGATCGTGACCGCTATGTATCGTCGGCATTAAAAGCGTATGCATTACTTGCAACCAGTGCCGATAAAGGCGCAGTACGTGATTTAGCCAAACTGGAGGAGCTTAGCTAATTATGGTTTCTCAAGAGCTCGATTATTTTCGCGCTATTATTCAGGCCAATATGGAACCGCTAGCTAAAGTGACTGAGGTCAGCGAAATGCGCGACCTCAGTGATAAATTAGGCAACCATGTTTGGTTAAAGCGTGAAGATCAACAGCCCGTGTATTCGTTTAAGTTACGCGGTGCTTATAATAAATTAAACAAGTTACCAAAAGGGTCTGTTGTTATTACGGCATCTGCAGGTAACCATGCACAAGGTGTGGCGCTTAGTGCTTCACACCTTGGTCATAAAGCCACTATCGTTATGCCAGTTACCACGCCTGAAATAAAAGTAAGTGCGGTACGTGCGCTGGGCGGTGAAGTGGTTTTACACGGCCATCATTTTGATGCTGCAAAAGCACATGCACTTGAACTAACAGAGCAACGCAATGGCATATTTGTACCGCCTTTTGATGACCCTGACGTAATAGTGGGGCAAGGCACAGTGGCTCGCGAGCTTATGCAGCAACTCAACGAGCTTGATGCGGTATTTATCCCTGTTGGCGGTGGTGGCTTACTTGCTGGTATGGCGGTTTATATCAAATCATTACGCCCCGATATAAAAGTCATCGGCGTAGAAGCTGACGAAAGTGCATGTTTACAAGCCGCGCTTAAAGCGGGCGAGCCTGTTGAGCTTGACCGTGTTGGCAGTTTTGCCGATGGCGTAGCGGTTAAAATTATTGGCAGTGAAACATTTCGCTTAGCGCAAAAATTTTGCGATGAAGTTGTAACTGTCAGTGGCGATGAAATTTGTGCCGCCATGCAAGATATTTTTGTCTCTACTCGCGCAATTTCAGAGCCCTCAGGTGCACTTGCAACCGCAGGGCTTAAAAAGTGGAGCCAGCAATCGGGCTTAAAAGGGCTGCATTTAGCAGCGGTGCTTTCGGGTGCTAACTTAAACTTTGATCGCTTACGTTATGTGGCTGAGCGTACTGCGCTAGGTGAAAAAAACGAAGCGCTACTTGCGGTGACCATTAAAGAAGAAAAAGGCAGCTTTAAGCAGTTTTGCACCTCTTTAGGTGGTCGGGCTATTACTGAGTTTAACTACCGTTATGCAGGCCCAGGTGAAGCGCAAATATTTGTAGGTATTGCCCTGCGCCAGGGTGAGCAAGAACTCAACGAACTAAAACAAGACCTGACTAACAACGATTACCAATTTTGCGATTTATCAGATAACGAACTCGCTAAATTACACGTACGTTATATGGTAGGGGGTAAAGCACCGGAGCAGTTACACGAAAGGTTATTACGGTTTGAATTTCCGGAATACCCAGGAGCCCTTGCGCGCTTTTTAGATACCCTAGGTAGCAATTGGAATATTACTTTATTTCATTATCGCAATCATGGGGGGTCTATCGGAAATGTACTGGCGGGCTTTGCTATTGAGCCAAGCCAATTTGATATGTTTAACGAGCACTTAAATCGCTTAGGTTACAGTGTACAAGATGAAACACATAACCCGTGTTTTACGCAGTTTTTAACCTCTCAGCCACAAAGCCCAAACGTTGACAATTTAGCCTCAGCTTAGGGTTTTTATAAGCAAGTATGCACGTTTGCATGCTTGCTTTATCGTGTGTTTTAAATATAGTTACAGCTAATGACTACTATTTGGAACACCCAGTTGCTTATTAAAGGATTAATATTTGTAATTTTGCTTTTTTGCAGCCAACTAATGGCTCAAGAATCAGTCACTTTACAACTAAAATGGACCCACCAGTTTCAGTTCGCCGGCTATTACATGGCTCAGCAAAAAGGCTACTACAAAGACGCCGGACTTGATGTAACCATACGCGAAGCCAATCCTAAAATGCCTGACACTTTCACGCCTGTAGCAAGTGGAGAAGCCCAGTTTGGCGTAGCGCATTCGGGGATTTTACAACAAAGAGTAAACGGCCAACCGTTTGTAGCAATGGCGGCTATTTTACAGTTTTCCCCATACTGTTGGATGGTAAAAGACAGCTCTGATATTTTTCACCCCCGCGATTTTACCGCTAAACGTATTACCGAAGTGAGTAAAAAAGACAGTACCGAGCTGCTGGTTATGCTAAAACGCAGCGGTATTGATATTGCTACCTTAGAGGTATACGAAGGCGATGAGCCCGCGCTACAAGCGTGGCAAGAAAACAAACTTGATGCAATGCAAGTGTATGTCACCACTCAGCCTTACTTTATGACTCAGCAAGGGGTATCGCACCGCCTTATATGCCCACAGCGCTATGGTATGGATGTGTATGGTGATGTGTTATTTACCAGCGAATCAATGCTTAAAAAGCACCCGCAAACGGTCGAAAAGTTTTACCAAGCGAGCTTAAAAGGCTGGCGCTATGCGATGATGAATATGGATGAAGCCATTGCAATTACTCAGCAAGTGTATGCGCCAAACAAAAGTTTTCATCAGCTAGCTTATGAAGCCGAAGTATTGAAAGACTACATAATGCCGCCTACGACCCATTTAGGGAATATGTCGATGGCCAAGTGGCGTTTAATTGCAGATTATTATGGCATTAAGCAAACGCAATTTGACGAGCACAAAGCTGGGTTTGTTTATAAATACCAAGAGCCAGAGCGATTACAACTGTCGTGGATGCTAATAGCCGCCTTTATTGTGAGTATTATTTCGATCCCCCTTTATTTGCGTTTAATACTTGGAAAAAAATAACCGCTTAATGCTGCTCTGCGCAACTGGTATAATTAAACGTCTTTTTACTATTTTAAGTTGTTATGAACCTAGCTGAGCAGTTTGCAGCACTAGATGCAGTGCTAATGAATACCCGCGAATATTGGCAATGTACAGCATTTGATTTTGATGAATTACCGTGGCCTGAGCTACAAGCGGCGTTAAATAACTTATCAGATGAAGATGTCGCAAGGCTTGATAACGATCAACAACAGCTTTATCAATTTTTTAGCCCGTTTATTGCCGGGGTAGAGCAGCTACCTGAGCTGTGCAATTTACCAAAAAGCCAGCAGCAACGCGGTGAATACCCGTTTTGGATAAGTAACGGTATTAAAGGGCGTAAGTTTGAGCAACTGCAAGACTTTGTTTCAGCATTAACGAGTAGCACGCAGCCTGTACTTGAATGGTGCGCAGGTAAAGGGCATTTAGGCCGAATGCTTGCTTATAACGGCGCGCAAAGCGTACACAGTGTTGAGCTACAAGGGCACCTTTGCGAGCAAGGAGAGCACAGTGCACGTAAGCAAGGTTTAGCGATGAAATTTAGCCAAGCTAATGTGCTTGAAGATGAAACACGCCATTTTTTTAATACCGACACACATGCGGTGGCACTGCATGCATGTGGCGCACTGCACCAAACATTTATGCAACACGCCAGCGCCGCTAGGGTAAAACGTATTAGTTTTTCGCCGTGCTGTTATCACTTATTTACCGATAGTCGTTATCAGGCAATGAGTGAGCTTGCCCTTGCTAGTAAGCTTAATTTAACGCACCGCGATCTAAAACTGGCGCTGCAAGAAACAGTTACAGCTCCTTCACGTGTAGCTAAAATACGAAAAACTGAGGTGGAATGGCGCTTAGGGTTTGACGCACTTCGAAAGTCACTCACTCATGAACAATATTACGTGAGTGTGCCTTCCGTTAACAAAGCCGTGTTCTCTGATACGTTTGCACAGTTTTGTGCTTGGGCGGGGGATAAAAAGTCTATAAGTATCCCTCAAGATACTGATTACGATAAGTTTTTATTAATTGGTAAGGCGCGTAAAAAAGTAACAGAGCGAATCGAACTGGTTCGACATGTGTTTAGAAGAGCAATAGAAGTTTGGCTTGTGCTCGATCGTGCTTTATATTTGCAACAGCAAGGTTATCACGTTTCAGTTACCACCTTTTGTGAGAAACAATTAACTCCTCGCAATATTTTAATTCTTGCAAACACCAACTAAAAAGGCGCTCATTATTTGTCTTTTCTGGGGTGTAATTTCTATCCCGTCCTAAATAAGAGATGCAATGAGAAAGCTAAAAAATTTATTCGAAAACAACAAACGTTGGGCTGCACGTACAACCGAAGCCAACCCTGAGTTTTTTAAAATATTATCAATGCAACAAAACCCAGAGTACTTGTGGATTGGCTGCTCAGACTCCCGTGTTCCTGCCAACCAAATTGTAGATTTACTGCCGGGTGAATTATTTGTACACCGTAATGTAGCTAATGTGGTGGTACATACTGACCATAACTGTTTATCGGTAATGCAATACGCGGTAGAGGTGCTTAAAGTAAAACATATTATGGTGGTTGGCCACTACGGCTGTGGCGGTGTACAAGCGGTATTAAATAACGCCAAATTTGGTTTTATCGATAACTGGTTACGCCATGTTGGCGACGTAAAAGAAAAACACTTAGAACAGCTTAATGCAATGGATGAGCAACAGCGTTTAAGCCGCTTAATAGAGCTAAACGTTATTGAGCAAGTACGTAACGTGTGCAGAACAAACATAGTTCAAGATGCATGGGATAAAGGCCAAGAGCTCACGATTCATGGTTGGGTGTACGGATTAGAGAACGGCCACTTGCACGACTTATCATCGGTTGTAACCTGCGCCGATGAAGAAGGCGATGTGTATAAAAAAGCCGTTGCACATGTACTCGCTAAAGCCGGTTGCGAGTAATTTAAACAATGACTAAAACGGCGATAATCATAGGGGCAACAGGGGTTGTGGGGAGTGAGCTATTAACGCTTTTACTGCAAAACCCTGCGTTTGGCCATGTGATTGCTATAACTCGCCGTAAGCTGGACGTTGAACATACTAAGCTCACTAATCAGGTTATTGATTTTGATTGTTTAACCAACTACTGCGCGTTATTTAAAGGGGATGTGTTTTTTTCGTGTTTGGGCACTACTAAAAAGCAGGCTGGCTCAACCGCGGCGCAGCGTATAGTTGATTTTGATTATCAGTTTATTGCGGCGCAAATGGCGGCAAACAATGCAGTGAGCCATTATTGCTTAGTGTCATCAAGCGGCGCCAATGCGCACAGCATCAGCCCTTACTTAAAAATGAAAGGCGAGCTTGAGCAGCACATAAAAACGCTGGGCTTTGCAAAAGTAAGTATATTCCAGCCGTCTTTATTAATTGGTGAGCGAAACGATACACGAATAGCTGAGCAAATAGGCGCATTTGTGTTACCTGTTATTACTCAACTTCCTTTTTTAAAACGTTATAAACCCATTACGGGTAAGCAAGTGGCGCTAAAAATGTGCGCTGTAAGTTTGGCGCAGCAACAACCACTGCAATACTATGTATTAGAGGCACTTTTTAATACATAGTGGGTAAATGTTAAAACTAAAAGCAAAAAAGCAGCCTTGGCTGCTTTTTTTGTGGCTGAGTATACAGACGTAATACGTGCTACTCGGCGTTATTTTTAGCATTTAGTTGTTGCTCTAGTAACACAACTTTTGCTTCAAGCTCTGTGAGTTTTTCACGAGTACGAATAAGTACTTGGCTTTGTACATCAAATTCTTCGCGGCTAACAAAGTCCATTTCAGCCAGCTTATTTTGTAAAACTTGTTTGGTTTTACCTTCCAGTGTATCTGCTAGGTTTTTTACACCTTGCGGCATGTTGTTGGTGATTTGCTTAGCAATTTCTTCAAGTTTTGCTGGATTGATCATAATCGTCCCTTGCTGTTGCCCTAAAATGATAATGACTAATATTACCTTATACCTAAGGTATTTAATACATGATCACCACAATGGAATTAATTAATCTAATGGCTATGCCTGTATCTGTGGTTACGGTAAAATTAGCTGCCTTTTAAAACTCCATGGTCGTTATGAAACTCAATCCAAAACAAGATGAAGCAGTAAAATATATTAGTGGTCCGTGTTTAGTACTCGCGGGTGCAGGCTCAGGTAAAACCCGCGTAATCACTAACAAAATTGCTTATTTGGTGCAAAAGTGCGAGTACAAAGCACGTAATATTGCTGCGGTAACGTTTACGAATAAAGCGGCCAAAGAGATGCGCGAGCGTGTATTACAAACGCTTAATAAGCAAGAGGCGAAAGGGCTGTGGGTATCAACCTTTCATACCCTAGGGCTTGAAATAATTAAAAAAGAGCTCAAAACACTTGGCTTTAAAGAAGGTTTTTCGCTGTTTGATGACCAAGATACTAACCAGCTGTTAGGTGATTTAACCGAAGACGAGCTTAAAAAAGACAAAGACCTACTTAATCTATTAAAAATGCAAATAGGCAGCTGGAAAAACGAATTAATCTTGCCAGAGCAAGCCATACGCGAAGCACGTGATGCGCAAAAGGCGTTATTTGCGCAGCTTTACGCGCGTTATCAAAATCAGCTGCGAGCATATAACGCACTGGATTTTGACGATTTAATAATGATCCCCACCTTATTACTGAGTAGTAATGCCACCTCACGAGAGCGTTGGCAGCAACGATTTAGGTATTTGCTGGTGGATGAATATCAAGATACCAATACCAGCCAGTACCAGCTTGTTAAGTTATTAGTAGGCGAGCGAGCGCGTTTTACTGTGGTAGGGGATGATGACCAATCTATTTATTCATGGCGCGGAGCCCGCCCCCAAAACTTGGTACTGTTAAGTAAAGATTACCCCGGCCTTAGGCTCATAAAGCTTGAGCAAAACTACCGCAGTGCCCAGCGCATTCTAAAAGCAGCAAATATTTTAATTGCCAATAACCCGCACGATATCGAAAAAAAGCTATTTAGTGAACTTGGTTACGGTGAGCCGATTAAAGTGATTGGCTGTAGGGATGAAGAGCATGAGTGCGAGCGAGTTGTTGCTGAAATAATTTCTCATAAATTTATGAAGCGCACCAGCTATAAAGATTACGCTATTTTGTATCGCGGTAATCACCAGGCGCGCGGTTTTGAAAAATCATTAATGAGTAACCGCATTCCCTATAAAATTAGTGGCGGAATGTCGTTTTTTTCGCGTTCAGAAATTAAAGATATTATGGCGTATTTACGCTTGTTGGTTAACCAAGACGACGATAATGCTTTTTTACGCATTGTTAATACGCCGCGCCGTGAAATAGGCACCGTTACACTTGAAAAGCTAGGCACACTTGCAAACGAAAAGCACCAAAGCTTATTTGCCACCTGTTTTGATAACGACCTAGGCTACCGCCTTAAAGGGCGTGGCTTAAATGCGCTTTCGGGGTTTGCACGTTGGGTTGTTGAGCTTTCAGATAATGCAGTGCGAAGCGATACACTCGAAGCGGTAAAAGACTTGGTACGTAATATTAACTACGAAGCGTATTTATATGAGTCATCGCCAAGTGCCAAAGCGGCAGAAATGCGCATGAAAAACGTCTCTGAGCTGTATCGTTGGATCACCGATATGCTCACCGGAGATGCCGATAACGAACCGATGACCTTACCTGAAGTGGTCAGCAAATTAACGCTTCGCGATATGCTAGAGCGTAACGAGGAAGAAGACGAGTCTGATGCGGTACAGTTACTTACTTTGCATGCATCTAAAGGCTTAGAATACCCGTACGTATTTATGGTTGGTATGGAAGAGGGGTTATTGCCACACCAAGTAAGTATTGATGAAGAAAACGTAGATGAAGAGCGCCGTTTAGCATACGTAGGGATCACCCGGGCCCAGCAAGAGCTGACACTAACGTATGCAAAAATACGTCGTCAGTTTGGCGAAACCTCACAAACAGAGCTAAGCCGCTTTGTGCAAGAGTTACCGCAAGATGATCTAGCGTTTGAAAACAAAAAAGCCCCAAGCTCGCAAGCTGAGCGCATGGAAAAAGGCCAAGCACGGGTCGCTAACTTAAGGGCGATGCTTAAAAAACCTAGTTAATAGACTGTGCGGCGTTGTTATTAGCCGCTACTGACTCCGATAAGCCTTGCTGCTTAGCAACAAATAAGTTTAGTCCGTATTTATCTAGCAAGGCTCTAAAGTTGAGTATAGAAGGGCCTTTGGCAATGACTTTTATGCCTTTTAGCTGAGTGATTGCCAGTACACCTTGTAATTGCAAGTTAAAGCTTTCTTGTTGCAGTACGCGTTTACTAAAGGTTGAGCTAAGTAGTACATAATCGAAGGTAATGTCGGTCAGTGCATTTAGCTCACAGCGGTCTTTTGCAAAGTTATTTAAGCCAATGCTGTAGCCAAGCTGCGAGAGCTTTTTAAGGTTTTCTAGTTGAGTTGCACAGGCGTAACGTATTTCTTGGTCGTCAAACAATAAACACAGTTGGCTTTGCCCTTGCAGCTTACTTAATACCTCAGTAAATAAATTGAATTCAAGCGCTTCTAACAGTAACCCTGAGCATGGCAATAATACCATGGCTACATTTGCCGCTAAGGCATGGGAATAGGCGTGTTGTAAGAGTTCTAATTCAACTTGGAGGTGCTGCTCTTTATCGGTTGCAAACTTTTTCAGCACTTCAAAACTGGTATAGCCTAATACAGGGTGTTCACCAAAGGCTTCAAACAGTGACTCTGATTGCTGTTGTTCATCAAGGTTTATAATATCTGCACTTCTAAAACTCATCGGAAGTGAATCAAGATGGTGCTGTGCTGGAGATTCTGCACTTGTTAGTGTTTGCGTTAATAACGGGTGGAACAGCTCATAGCGGTCGCGCCCTGCATTTTTAGCGTAATACATAGCAGCATCGGCATCGCGAATAATTTCATCGGTATGCTGATAACTTGAATTTGAGTACGTTATACCAATACTTGCACCACTTTGAATGCAGGTACCTTTACTGCAAAATGGCTTTTTCATTATATTAATAATGCGATCAGCTACATCTTCTGCTTGTTGTAGCTCTGTTAAGTGGGTAAGCAAAATTACAAATTCATCACCACCAAGGCGAGCGAGTAAATCGTGTTCGCGAATACAATGCGAAAATAAATCAGCCACACTTATTAAAAATTGATCGCCGGCATGGTGACCTAGTTGATCGTTTATATCTTTAAACTTATCTAAATCAATAAATAACACAGCAAAGTGATGATCAGGAAAACGATGGTAATGCTGCAGTGTTTTTTCTAGCTGGGTTAAAAACAAGCTGCGGTTAGGCAGGCCCGTTAATGAGTCGTGATGCGCATCATGATAAAGCTGCTGCTCTACTTTTTTACGCTCATCAATTTGCATTTGTAAATGTAGGTTAGCTTGTTGCAGCGCCTTTGTTTTTTCGTTTACTCGATACTCTAACTCTTGGTGGCTAGATTTAAGTGCTTGAGTGGCTAATTTAGTTTGTAAAACCGTGGCAATTTGGTGTGATACAAATGTAATAAGCTCGCAGTCGTCTTTGCTAAAAATATGATTGTTATTATACGCTTGGCATGCAATTAAGCCGATAACCCCTTGCGATGTTTTAAGCGGAGCACCTAGCCAGCTGGTGGCCATTTGCTCCTCTGGTACTGGCTTATTTCGTTGTACATCACCACTTTCTAATAGCTCTTTGGCTCTACTAGGGTGAATAAGTTGGGTCTGCTCGCTGCTAATAACCAGTTCGCTATAACCTTTTGCAAACGGCCTCGGCTCGGTGTTGTCTTTAAATTCATCCACACAGTACGGGAAGCTAATCCAACCAGTCTCTTTGTTATAAAGTGCAATGTATAAGTTTTCTGCGTATGTAATGGTTTTTATTATTTGATGAATTTTTACATAGGCATCATCTAAGTTTTGCGCTTGCGTTGCCAACTCCGATATTTTAAACAAAATTTGTTGGCGTTGTAGTGCGCGTTTTCGTTGTTCAATTTCTAGGTTTAGCGCATCATTACTTTGCGTGAGCGCGCGGGTACGAATTTTTACTTCAGATTCGAGCAGCTCTCTTTTTTTAACTCGCTCTATGGCTGTGGCTAAGTATAAAGACATTACTTCGAGTAAATGCACTTGCTGACTGCTGTAATCTTGGTGTTTATCGTAACTTTGCGCAGCAAGTACGCCAATAATGTTTTGCTCTTGATAGATAGGAACACCAACCCAGTACTCAGCAGGTGAGCCTAGTGCTTTAAATAAGCCGTTTTGTGCAGCGCTTTGCATTTCTTGTTTGGTAAAGCAGGTGGTTTTGCCAAGCTTATAAACGTAGCCTGTAGCGCCTTCTTCAAAACTATTATCTTGATTGAGGGCGACTGATATACCATCTTTTTCATCGCAAAAATAAGAAAGTTCCAGGGCATGAGTATATTGATTAGCAAGCACCACGTAAAAGCTTTTACTAGGTAGGTATGCTTGTAAAATGTCATGGATAGCGGGGTAAAGTAAGGTTAATTCGGCAACAGAGCTTGCTTGCTCTGATAGCTGGATCAGGGCATTTTGTAAGTGGTGAGATTGCTTATACTTTTCTAATAGCGCTTTAAGACGTTTATTTTGGTGCGCTAGTTTACTCGGTGCCGCGGGTTTATCTTCCGATGACATGAATCATATTATTTTATTATTGTATGTTTATTAAACGTATAATTTCACTTTTAGTTGCGATCGTCAAGTAACTAATGCCCTAAAATAGCAACTAAAAAGATTATTTTAGAAATAAAAAAAGGCCTATTATAAAAATAGGCCTTTTTAAATTAATCACCCTATTTATCAGGGGTTTAATTAAATTATTTAGATGTCATGAAATCAATAGCTGCGCTAATCTCATCATCAGAACAATCCATACATGTTCCTTTTGGCGGCATCGCATTAAAACCGTTGATAGCGTGATCAAGCAGTACATCTTTACCTTTAGCGATACGCGGTGCCCAGTCATCAGCTGATTTAGGTGCACCTAGTGCGCCAGTACCGTGACAGGCAAAACATGCGCCTTGGTACACTTGCTCACCAGAGCGAGGGCCAGTAGGAGCTGCGGCTGCAGCAGCTTTCTCGCCTTCAAGATAAACAGCGCCAACTGGTGCTAAACGTTTTTTAATCGCATCTTCAGTCATAGAGTTATCATATGGCTGTGCGTATGCGGTGGTTGCTAGCACTAATAATGCTGCAGCTGAAAGTTTTTTCATTTTGCCTTGCTCACTTCGATTTGAACGTGATCAATCACGATTATAGATGACGGAAATTAAACCGATTATACCTTTGTGTAACAATTTATAAAACGCCCACTGGTGTTTTTATCAATAAAACTGACTAATTTTTGCGTTAACGCAATAAAATTGCATGTTTCAGTTAACAAACATTTATAATCGGTGGCTTAGTAAATCACTATTTAAGCTAATGCTAGTACGTTTTTAACCAATTTTTCGATCCCCGCATCGGCATCTAAAATAGACTGCGCCAGCATATATGCAGGGGTGGTAACGAGTTTATTGTCCTCATCAATCACAATATCATCAACCGCACAGGCTGCGTGAGTAGAGCCTAGCTGGGTTAAAGCGCTTGCGGTCTGTTCATCATTACCTATGGTTAAAGTAGCATTGGGATATATAAACGGAATTAAAGCCGGCGCAATACACATGTAGCCAGCGGCTTTTTGTGCATTAGCAAATTGTTTACAGGCCTCTAATACTAGGTCGTTTATCTGCGCATCAGCGCCTTTAACGGCAAAATCACATAAGTTTTTAGCGGCACCAAATCCCCCTGGTACTATTAACGCATCAAATTCAGATGCCTTTAATTCGCTTAATGATTTTATATCACCACGGGCAATGCGTGCTGCCTCAGTGAGTACATTACGGTTGCTTGGCATTTCTTCACCGGTGAGGTGATTAATAGTGTGAAGTTGTTCTATATCAGGAGCAAAACATTGATATGCAGCACCGTTTTTAGCTATGTACAGCAGTGTTAATACTGCTTCGTTTATTTCACTGCCATCGTACACACCACAGCCGGCTAATATTACAGCTATCTTTTTCATGCTTTTGTGCTCCTTAAGTATTTTAAATAAGTCGTTTGGGTGAAGTTTAACACGGGCCAAAACACACACTAAAATAATTTTTTAGTTTAAAAAGTATTCGCAGTGCAAGTTGTATTGCGGTTTATGCCATTTTTGCCAGTGCGCTTGTAAAAAAAATTATAAAGGATCGCTATGATCTTTGATCCATTATGCTAGAATACTCCTCCGGTTATTTAAATGGATACAAATAACTAAAGTGACTAACAGCGGATGTATCAGTTAGAAAACCTTTTTCCACATTGGTTTTAAAATAATAAAAAAAAGAACCTCGTATTATCTTTTTTAAACAAAACAAGCAGTTATTTATTTTTCTAAGCATTTTATTATGCATTGGAGGAATAGCGCGTGGCTGTTATCTACAAAGTTATCCACAGGTTGCTCCGCAATAATTATGGCTACTAAGCGTAATTCACTGTCGTTTTATTCACAACCTTATGGCATGCTTGTAATAATATTACTTTTTTGTATTTAGGATCCAAATTCACCATGGCTCAGATCCCCGAAAACCCGCTAATTTTAGTTGATGGCTCTTCATATTTATTTCGTGCTTATCATTCTCCACCGCATTTAACTAACTCTAAAGGTGAAGCAACTGGCGCTATTTATGGCGTGGTAAACATGCTTAAAAGTTTGATCAAACAATATGATCCGAGCCACATGGTGGTGGTGTTTGATGCCAAAGGCAAAACGTTCAGGAACGACATGTATAGCGAGTATAAAGCTAACCGTCCGCCTATGCCTGACGATTTACGAACGCAAATAGCGCCACTGCACAGTATTATTAAAGCGATGGGCTTTCCGCTAATTAGTATTGAAGGGGTTGAAGCCGATGATGTTATTGGTACGTTTTCACGAATAGCGACTGAGCAAAAGCGCCATGTATTGGTTTCTACAGGCGATAAAGACATGGCTCAGCTAGTTAACGAGCATGTTACGCTAATCAATACCATGACCGACAGCATTTCAGATCCTCAAACCGTTGTTGAAAAATTTGGCGTGGGTCCTGAGCTAATCATCGACTATTTAGCGCTAATGGGTGATAAGGTTGACAATATCCCAGGTGTTGAAGGCTGTGGACCTAAAACAGCTGTTAAATGGTTACAAAAATATGGATCGCTTCAAGGTGTAATTGATAATGCCGGCGATATTAAAGGCAAGATTGGTGAGAAGCTTGCAAACGCCCTTGATCATTTACCACTTAGTTATGAGCTTGCCACCATTAAATGTGATGTTGAGGTAGAGTCAGACCTAGATACCTTTAAAGTACAAGAGCCAAATAAAGATGAGCTTATTGCACTGTATGGTGAGTGTGAGTTCCGCCGCTGGTTAGCTGAGCTGCTTGATAACCCAAAAGATGCAGAAAAAGCGCTCCCTACTGAGGCAAATGAACTGCCAAAAGTAGAAGACGCTCATTACGAAACTATCTTAACCGAATCACAATTTGATACGCTTATTGAGCAGCTAAATAGCGCTGAGTTATTTGCCTTTGATACCGAAACAACCAGCCTTGATTACATGCAAGCGCAGTTAGTTGGTATGAGCTTTGCTGTAAAAGCAGGCCAAGCTGCTTACTTACCAATTGCACACGACTACCCGGGTGCACCAGAGCAATTAAGCCTTGAATATGTAATGCAAAAGCTTGGGCCAATCCTCGCCGATGCTAACAAAGCTAAAGTAGGGCAAAACCTAAAATACGACAAGAGCGTACTGGCTAATGCAGGCTATGAGCTCAATGGCATTAAGTTTGATACTATGCTTGAGTCGTACGTATTTAATAGCGTGGGCACTCGCCATGACATGGATTCATTAGCGCTTAAATACTTAGGCCATAAAAACATTAGCTTTGAAGATATAGCCGGCAAAGGGAAAAAGCAGCTTACCTTTAATCAAATTGAGCTTGAGCAAGCTGCGCCTTATGCAGCAGAAGATGCCGATATTACACTGCGTTTACACCAAGTACTTTGGCCAAAATTAGAAGCTGATGAGAAGTTAAAGTCAGTATTTGAAACAATAGAAATGCCATTAGTGAATGTTATTTCTGATATTGAACGCACCGGCGTAGCAATTGATAGTAACATGCTGGCGGCGCACAGCCAGCGTTTAGGCGAGCGTTTACTTGAACTTGAAAAAGAAGCGTTTGAGATAGCTGGCGAACCATTCAACCTAAGCTCGCCAAAGCAGCTGCAAGTACTTTTATTTGAAAAACTTGAGCTGCCAGTCATTAAAAAAACACCTAAAGGTGCACCTTCAACGGCTGAAGAAGTGCTACAAGAACTTGCCCATGACTACCCATTGCCTAAGGTGATTATTGAGCACCGTGGTTTATCTAAGCTTAAATCAACCTACACCGATAAATTACCACTAATGGTTAATGAGAAAACACAGCGCGTGCATACTTCTTATCATCAAGCTGTTACGGCCACAGGGCGTTTGAGTTCTACCGATCCTAACTTACAAAATATCCCTATTCGTTCTGAAGAAGGACGCCGTATACGTGAGGCATTTGTAGCGGCACAAGGCTATAAAATTGTGGCTGCCGATTACAGTCAAATTGAGCTGCGTATTATGGCGCATTTATCACAAGACAAAGGGCTACTAAATGCCTTTGCTAATGGGTTAGATGTGCACAGTGCAACCGCTGCTGAGGTATTTGGGGTTGAGCTAGAGGATGTAACCACAGATATGCGTCGTAAAGCTAAAGCAGTAAACTTTGGGTTAATTTACGGCATGTCAGCCTTTGGTTTAGCGCGTCAGCTTGATGTACCACGCCACGAAGCGCAGCACTACATAGATAAATACTTTGAGCGTTTCCCTGGGGTACTTGAGTACATGGAAACAACCCGCGAAAAAGCCGCCGAGAACGGGTACGTAGAAACTATTTTTGGGCGTCGTTTACACTTACCCGAAATTAATGCACGTAATGGAGCTCGCCGTAAAGGCGCCGAACGTGCAGCAATCAATGCACCAATGCAAGGCACAGCCGCTGATATTATTAAGAAAGCAATGCTGAGCGTGCATAGCTGGGTTAATCAACAAGCTCCCAATACCATTAAGTTACTAATGCAAGTACACGATGAATTGGTGTTTGAGATTAAAACCGATTGTGCGCAAGCATACACAAAGCAGATTTGTGAGCTAATGTCGCAAGCGGCTAGCTTAGATGTCCCTTTAATTGTAGAAGCTGACGAAGGTGAAAACTGGGAACAAGCCCACTAACCTAAAATATGCTTATATTTTAAAGCGCCGCAAGGCGCTTTTTTATTGCCTCTAAATAGCCCACTCAATTAAGCGAATCGATATAAGTATTTCTACGCGTAAACAAAGTTTAGTTAAAAGTAGGTTAATTTAAGCAACTATTTGTATTAAATAGTTATATGTTCGTCAATTCGAACTATTTTGGCGGAATATCATTGTATTTTTATGCGCGCTTTTGCTAAAGTGCGCGCGTCCTCATCCTGTAGGACATCCTGTTGATGATGCATCTGAAAAGGTGCAACAAATTGATAGCTTCTCCCCAGTTTGCTATATCGGCCTGCTTGTTTTAAGCAGGCTGCTTTTTCTTCCTCATTAGATTGCCCTTTAAAGCTAAATAGCACCTCAAAGCGCTTTTTTACTATTCACACTTTATGCTCATTTATGTTTATTATTTTTTGTGCCATACCTTGCGCGCCCTCAAACGGGTATATGTATAAAGCAGTTATAAAGCAAACGTAGGCAAGTAAAGCTATCTCACGCAATTATTAGCGTGGATGTTGCGCTACGCCCCTAAAAAGCATCAGTTATAGTCTGTTATATCGTTATTAATTTTTTAATAACTGTACAGGCTAAGTAATTTAGCGACGTCTTTAATTTGAGGTGGTTTGCCCCTATTTCAGGTGATAATATCGAAAGCGCTATTATTCTCATTTTATTTTAGGAGTGCGTTATGTTTAAAACGTTAGCCATTATCGGTTTATCGTTATCAAGTGTTGCTTTGTCTAATGCCGCTCATGCAGATTGGCAGCTAGTCAATGACAAGAGCCAATTAAGTTTTGTTTCTATCAAAAAAGACTCGATTGCTGAGGCACATCATTTTACTAACCTAGAAGGAACACTTTCAGACAGTGGTGCTTTTAGTGTAAATATAGACTTAACCTCTGCAGAAACACTGATCCCTATTCGCAATGAACGTTTAACTCAATTTGTATTTGAAGCGGCTAAGTTTCCTCATGCAGTTTTAACCGCGGATTTAAAAAAGCAATTAAGTAATATTAAAAAGCCGGGCCAGCATGTATTAAAAGAGGTTGATGCACAGCTTGATTTTCATGGTAATAAAAAGCCATTAAAAATAAATGTACTTGTTAGCAGTGCCGAAAATGGCGATTTAAGCGTGTCGTCGTTTACGCCTGTGATTGTAAATAGCCAAGACTTTGGTGTGACCGAAGGCGTTAAAAAGCTACAGCAATTAGCTGGTTTACCTGGAGTTGCTACAGCCGTACCAGTTACTTTTGCGCTAACACTTAAAAAACAGTGATCTCGTTAACGGCGCTTAGTAAGCAATTAAGCGAGCCTAGCAAACCGTTTGATAGTTGGCAGCCTACCCAGTGTGGTGAGCTGCCGATTATGATTAACGAGCATGGGCTGTGGTTTTACGATGGCAGCGAAATTACTCGCCCCGCGATGGTAAAACTGTTTGCCAGTGTTTTATGCAAAGAAGGTGAGCAGTTTTATTTAAAAACACCCATCGAAAAAATAGCGATAGAGTTGCAAGATGCGCCTTTCGTTATCGTAAGCTGGCATATTGAGAGCACAGTGCAAGGGCAGGTTATGTGTTGTGTAGATAATTTAGCACGGCAATGGTTAATCAGTGCTGAGCAGCCTCTTTATATAAAAAACTATAAAAATGCAGCGGTGCCTTATTTGCAATTACCTTATGGGTGTAGCGCGCGGGTATCACGGAGTGTGTTTTATCAGTGGGCTGAAATAGCCGACGCTGATGAGCGCGGCTATTTTATCAAATCAGCAGGGGGAAAGTTTTATCTTTCGTAGGTGCTTATTTTTAAGCGTCTGAGCTGTCTTTATCACTTTGCGGTGCAACAGCCACAATTGGCCCTAAATACCACTCATCTAGCTTTTTAGCGACTTCTGGTAAACCTGTTCCCTTAAGTGATGAAAAAGCGTGTACAGTGATATCACCGTCTAGTTCACTTAATTCACGGCGTACTTGCAGTACTTGTGCTTTACGTGCACCTTGCTTGAGCTTATCGGCTTTAGTTAAAAGCGCCAGTACCGGGATTTCGCTGCCAATAGCCCAGTTAATTAAATCTTTGTCTAAATCTTTTAATGGGTGGCGAATATCCATTAATATAACAATACCTTTTAAACTTTGACGTTTTTGTAGGTACTCACCCAGTGACTTTTGCCACTTCTTTTTCATTTCAATAGGTACTTTAGCAAAACCATAACCGGGTAAGTCGATTAAGCGCATATCGTCTACTTCACCTAATTCAAAGGTGTTGATTAACTGCGTACGACCTGGCGTTTTACTGGTACGAGCAAGTTTTTGATCTGTCAGTGCATTAAGAGCACTTGACTTACCTGCATTAGAGCGACCTGCAAACGCGACTTCAATTCCCGTATCAGCAGGTAATTTAGTGATGTCTGGCGCGCTTGTTACAAAAGACGCAGTATTATATTTGATACGAGATTTGAGCACAGGCTCTCCTAAAAACGTAAAAGTTAATCTTATTGAGCTAAATTCACTCAGGGCGCGTATTTTATACTATAAAGGATGTATTAAAAAGCGTATTTAAACACCTAAAAACTCGATAAATGGCACTATTAAAGCTGCTTAAAGGTTAATCTAGGTCAAAACCCTATAAATTATAAGCTTAATATGAGTAGAAAACGTGCCAGAGAATTTTTTATCGTGTAGAATACATGAATTACAACATCCATATTGTAGATGATACAGGGTCGGAAACAGAGAATTCACCATGAAAAAAATAGCACTATCTTTAACAATATTGCTTGGTGCGTTGTCAGCAAGCAACGCAACAGCATTTGATGGCGATGTAAACGCAGGTAAAGAAAAATCAGCAACGTGTGCGGCTTGTCACGGCCCAGACGGTAATGCACCGGTTAATATTTACCCTAAACTTGCAGGCCAGCACCCAGATTACATCCTTAAACAACTTAAGGATTTAAAATTAGGTATGACTTCAGGCGGTAAAGAAGGCCGTATGGATCCTGTAATGAGCGCGATGGCTATGCCACTTAGCGAACAAGACATGAAAGACCTATCTGCTTATTTTTCTTCATTGAACATGACTGAAGGCGCCACCCCTAAAGACGTGGTTGAAGTTGGTCAAATGCTTTACAAAGCAGGCGATGCTGAACGTGGTATTCCAGCTTGTGCGGCGTGTCATGGTCCGCGAGGCAATGGTTCGTCTCTTGCTAAGTTTCCTAAGATTTCTTTTCAGCACCCAGAGTACATTAAAGCTCAGCTAGAGAAGTTTCGTGATGGAACCCGTAAAAACGACCATAACGGTATGATGCAAGATATAGCGAAAAAGCTAACTGATAAAGATATTGAAGTACTATCTCAATACTTAGGTGGCTTACACTAAAGTCGTATTTATCTAGTATAAGCTAGTGTAATACTATGTAATATGATTAAAAAAGCAGCTTGCGCTGCTTTTTTTGTGTCCACATTTTAACGATATCACCCTTTAGTTTGTGAGACATTTGCCATGGTCTTTTGTAAGAAATAACTTATTTTAAAAATATTTTTACAGTTAAACTTATGTTTATTATAAATTTTTTGTTTTTTATATATGCTCTATGTAAGAAAAATTATATAAACCAGTTGTAACAAAAATATTAACGGGTAAATTAACCACTGTCGCAAAACAACAATAACAACATGGATTATGCTAAAGGAAAATGGCGCGACACGACTGAATAGCACATTGAAGGTGCTACAAAAGGAAATAACAAGAAAGCGTCAGGATGACCGTAAATAATAAAATCTCAAGGAAGTTTAATAATAAAAACAAAATGGAATGTAACAAGGAAGGTTAAAATAATAACAATACGGACTGATAATAATAAAAATAATAAAGACTAAAAAAAGTCGAAGGGAGAAGTGTCCAGATAATGGCGCTCAGATTAGTAGGCGGTAGAGATGTTTTCTCTACCGCCTTTTTATTTGTCCTGTTACAATACCCACCGTTTAGCAATAAGCTAATGCGCTAATTCAACGAGCAACCCAAGCTTTAATGCGCAAATCGAATTCTTCTGGCTAGGCCAGCACTGCGATGCTCATGTTATGTGCCTCGCTCAAAACCTCTTAAGTGAGATGATCAAGATATGAGTAGAAAGAAAAAATCACGCAAAATTCCTTCAAACGGCCCTGTTCGTTTAAGCCAAGATAAGCTTAAAGAAATGCGTGCGTTAAAAGAGCAACGAGTTAAAAAGCCAAAGGGCGCTAAGCCTGGTTCTCGTAATGCACCTGAGCTATTAGATAGCGATACTAAAAAAGCAAACTCAGCGCCAAAAGATAAGCGCGTCGGCAGTAAAAAAGCCGTGCCTTTAGTGGCTAGTGCACCACAGCCGCAAGTAGAAATGAAGCGTAACTTAAAGCCAACAGTTGAGCTTAAAAAGGTTACAGAGCCAGAGCTTACGCCTGAGCAAGAGCTAGAAGCGCTTGAAAACGATGAGCGTTTACTTAAGCTCGTTGAGCGCCATGAGCAAGGTGAAATGCTGACGGGTAAAGATGCGAAGTACTTTAATAGCCGTATTGCTCGCCACCAAGTACTTTGTAAGTTACTAGGTATCGAAGATGAAGACGAAGACGAGTTTGAAGATGATTTTGAAGATAACTTCGAAAGCGACGGTAACTCAGATTTCGATAAGTACCTTTCAGATGATTTAGCCAATGAGTGGCTAGATGATGATGACGATAAATAGTAAGGGCGCTTAATGAGTACCGCAGTGATTGTAGCCTTGTTTGTAGGTGCTGTTATTATTGCTGGCTTAGCATTTTATGCAGGTCAGTTGCTCTATAAGCTTAACGCGCAAAAAAAGTTAATTGCGCAAAAGCAAGCAGAGCAACAGCAAAAGCTTAAGCAGTCGCGCTTAAAGCGTAACGCTAAACTTGCAGATAGCATTCATCTAATTGCTCGTGCAATGGCTGAAGAGCAATGTGAGTACTCTGAAGGCTGTTTACGAATTTGGGTTTTAATGTCTCAGTACGCTTTTGAAGATGAGCGAGATTTAACGCTAGCGTACCCAGGCATTTATAAAATGTATAACGTTGTGAAAGAAATGCCGACTCACGATGCACGCAAAAAATACTCTAAAAAAGAGATTTTTAAGCAAGATACAGCACGTTGGCGAGCTGAAGAAAACTTTAGTGATGAGATTAAAGCCGATTGCGACAAAATCATTGTTGAGTTTAAAGCTGCGCCGGGCAGCGAAAACATCGTGTTTAATTAAACCCTATAGAAAATACAAAAAGCAGACTCAGGTCTGCTTTTTTTATGCCTGCTTATCGACACGTTTTTACCACCTCAAACGTGATAAGCGAATTGGTATAGCACTAATTAAATCACACGTGAGAAACGGGTTTTACTTATTTGCTTTTGTAAGTGAGCATCAAAGCACATACATATAATACGAATAAATAGATTTCCGCGAGGCGTGACGCGTATTACCTTATCGTTTATATGCACCATGTCATCGTCTATTAAAGGCTTTAGCGCTAACAGCGCATCCGCAAAATACTCATTAAAATGTATAGAATGCTTTTTCGCAAATGCGTGCGTGTCTAATTCAAACTGGCAAATAAGTGATTTAATAGCCTCCGCGCGTATTACATCATCGTGCGTTAAATGCATTCCTTTATGTATAGCACTGCCGGCTTGCGTTTCAATTGCGTGATAATAATGCTTAAGCACTTTTTGGTTTTGTAAAATGGCAGTGCCAATTTGCGAAATAGACGAGACCCCTAAACCTAATAAGTCGCAATTACCGTGAGTGGTATAGCCCTGAAAGTTGCGATGTAGCTGCCCTTTATTTTGCGCGACTGCAAGTTCGTTGTCGGCTTTTGCAAAATGATCCATACCAATAAACTGATAGCCTGCAAAGGTCATTTGCGCCAAGGTGTTTTTAAACATGGTTAGCTTGTCGTGGGCACTGGGTAAGTCAGCCTCTTTTATTTTACGCTGCGCAGCAAAGCGCTCTGGTAAATGCGCGTAATTAAATACAGAGACTCTATCTGGGCTTAAGGCAATTAATTGCGCTATTGTTTTTTCAAAGCTTTGGGGTGTTTGTTTAGGTAGGCCATAAATCATATCTGCATTTATAGACTTAAAGCCAAGCTCGCGGGCTTGGGTTATCAGTGCTTTAACGGTATCTACTTGCTGTGTGCGGTTAACTGCTTGTTGTACTTCATCGTTAAAATCTTGAATACCAAAGGATACGCGGTTAAAGCCTAAAACCCGTAAGTGTATAAGCATATCTTTAGCAAGGGATCGTGGGTCTATTTCAATGCCTCGCTCAGTGTTGCGGGTAAAGTGAAAGTGCTGCTCTAATAAGTTAATTAAGCGCGTCATTTGCTTTACAGTTAAAAAGGTTGGCGTACCACCCCCTAAATGTAATTGCTCCACTGTGTAGTGTTTAAATAAAGGGGCATGCGCTGCTATTTCTTTTGTTAAGTAATCTAAATATACATCGGCTTTAGACTGATGGCGTGTGATCACCTTGTTACATCCGCAGTAATAGCAAAGCTCACTGCAAAATGGGATATGAATATACAAAGAAAGTGAGCGACTAGAGGATGATTTTATAGCGCTAACAAGGTCTTGTTGCTGATACCCCTCGCTTAAAGATAAAGCGGTAGGGTAGGAGGTATAGCGTGGCCCTGACACGTTATACTTATTTATAAGAGTTTGATCCCATTTTGGAAGCTTTATCATCACGCGCACCTTATGTATTAATGAGGTGTTGAGTATAAAAAGCTTTTAAGGGAGGGGTTTTGATCTACAACAAAAAAGGTGCCTAAGCACCTTTTTAAAATAGTATTTTTTGTTAATACGTTATGTTGTGGGCATCTTTTAAGTATTGAAACAATTCTTTATAGCCCTTGCCTGGCTTTTCAGCTTTTACTTCTTTAGCGGCGTTGCGTACCAATTGGCGCATTTTTTGGCGCTCAAGGGTTGGGTATTGCTCAATAGTTTCGTTAATTAAATCATCGCCTTGCTCAATTAAGTCGGTACGTAATTGCTCAATTTTTTTAATTAAAACCTCAGCTTGGTTATTTTTATTAAGCATTACGTCAATAATGGCTTTAATTTCTTCAACGTTTTCTACTGTGCGTAGCGTTTTAGCAATGTAATTTAAGTGGCGGCGGTACGCATCGCTTTTATTACTGATTTTATCAGCAACTACCATGGCTGCTTTCAAATCGTCATTGAGTGGTAAGCGTTCGCGTTGCTTTTTCCCCATTTTAGCAATTTCAGAACCTAACTGATGAAACTCTTGCGCGTCGCGCTTTAGTTCACTTTTTGATACGTAAATAATTTCTTCTTCAATTTCAGCAGGCTTGCCTTTTTTCTTCGCCATGGGGTGCTCTTAAGTAAAAATAACTTTTGCCATTATACGCGATTCTTTTAGTGATTAATATTAGCTGATGTGGTGCAGTGAGTGTGTTAGCATTTAAAGATAAGAAATGCGTGCAATATTGCCTTAAGGCTCAGGACTTAATTTATGAAAAGCCAACAACACGATCCAATTTATTCTCAAATCTCTCAAGTAAAAGATGCCGTAGCTGAAGTGCTCGAGCATGCTAAAAAATTGGGTGCCACTGCCGCAGAAGCTGCTATGTCTAGTACATCGGGTTTATCGGTAAGCACACGCATGGGTGAAGTAGAAACCATAGAGTTTAACCAAGATGGTGGTTTAGGTATCAGTGTTTATGTAGGGAATAATAAAGGCTCGGCATCTACTGCTGATCTAAACCCAAAAACACTGCGCACGGTAGTAGAAAAAGCCATTGATATTGCCAAATTTACCTCAGACGACCCTTTTAATGGTATTGCCGATAAAGAACTACTCGAGTTTGCCCCTAAGGACCTTGATTTATATCACCCGTGGGATGTAAGCCCTGAGCAAGGTATTGAGCTATGTCATGCTGCAGAGCAAGCCGCTTTAAATGCTGATGAGCGTATTGTTAATTCAGATGGTGCAAGTTTTTCATCGCACCAAGGCTTACGTGTGTATGGTAATAGCCATGGTTTAATTGCTGGTTTTCCACGTACGCGCCACAGCATTAGCACTATGGTAATAGGCAAAGAAGGCGAGCACATGCAGCGCGACTCTGCTTATACTGTTGCTCGCGATCAGGGCGGACTTAACGACGCTGCTGCGGTAGGCCTAGAAGCCGCCACCGAAACTCTGGCTAAACTAAATAGCCAAAAGCTGGGTACTATGAAAGTCCCTGTTATTTTTAGAGCCGATATTGCCAACTCATTGTTTGGCCATTTAGTGTCGGCAATTGGCGGCGGGGCGCTTTATCGTAAATCGAGCTTTTTACTCGACAGCCTAGGCACTCAAGTATTTAGTAAGAGCGTTAATATTGCTGAGCGTCCTCATATATTAAAAGGATTAGCGTCGTCGCCTTTTGATAGCGAAGGGGTAAAAACGATTGACCGTGAAATTATTCAAGGCGGTGAGCTGCAAACGTACTTATTAGCAAGTTATGCAGCGCGTAAACTAAATATGGCTCCAACAGGCCATGCAGGCGGTATTCATAACTGGTTAGTTGAGCAAACGCACAACGATTTAACCGCGCTATTAAAAACCATGGGAACAGGCTTATTAGTTACCGAGCTGATGGGGCAAGGCGTAAACACCGTTACGGGTGACTACTCGCGTGGAGCAGCTGGTTTTTGGATAGAAAACGGTGAAATTCAGTACCCTGTTAGTGAAATTACCATTGCCGGAAATTTAAAAGACATGTTTAAAGGTATTTCGGCCATAGGGGGCGATATTGAGCGCAGAGGCGGCATTCAAACCGGCTCAGTACTTATAGAGCAAATGCAAGTAGCAGGCGCATAATAGCAATTTGCAATAATACGTAATTAAGCGAATTGGTAAAATATAAAAGCACATATTAAAGCCGAGCATTTAAACGCTTGGCTTAAACGTGCTTTATTTAAATTTTTGAGGTGTTGAATGGCTAAAGATAGGTACGCACCAAAACCCCTGACTGACATTATGGCAGGCCTTAATAATCGCTTATCAGCCTATGCAGGTAAAAGCCAAGCGCTTGATAAGCAACAGGTGTTGCTTAAAGAGTTTTTAGGCCCAAAGCTTGCTGAAAAATGCCGTGTGAGTAATTACCGCAATGGCACGTTGATGATTGAAGCTGTATCGGCGGCAATTGCCCTTAAACTTAATTATTTAAAAATGGATATGCAGTCGCATTTTAGAGCGGCAGGCATGGCAGAGCTCGGACAAATTAAAATTGTTGCAAACCCTCAAGCAACAGCGCGCTTAAGCCCAACTGCAGATAAACCCGGCCCCGCAGGTAAAGCACCTGGCAATTCAAGAAAAATGAGCCAGCAAACTTCAGATTACCTTAATGCCATTGCCGCATCAGCCCCACCTTCGCTGAAAGAAAAGCTAGAGCGCCTTGCTCGCCATGGTAAAAAATAACTCGCAAAAGCGCGATTATGGTTGTTGGTAGGGCTATTTTGTTACCTCGTCTCATAGAAAATACTTTGTTACATATTCTATTTTATTGTTTCTTTAATGGGGTTTATCATACAAATTCGGCGTGTTGTTTTAACCGCCTAAATATTAATTTCATTAATTGAAAGCATCGCAGGGCGCTTTTATTTTTTCTCTGGCATGCAATAGTTTAATGAAATAGATATTTTATTCTTTACTAACAAACGGAATAATTATGAAAAAAGTAACTATTACCGCTGCAAGTATCGCACTTGCACTGGGCCTAGTAGGTTGCGGTGAAAAACAACAAGAAACGCAAGTGGCCGACACCGCTGCCGTTACAGCACCTGCAGAAAAAACGCTTGAGCTAGGTGTAAACCTTGCCAATATGGATGAGTCGGTTCGTGCACAAGATGACTTTTATTACCATGTGAATGGACAGTGGCTTGCTAAAACAGAGATCCCTGGCGATAAGTCGAACTACGGCTCGTTTACACAGTTATACGACGAGTCGCAAAAAGCGATGAAAACAGCGCTTGAAAGTGCCGCTAATAATAGCAGTGCTAAAAAAGGCAGCGATGAGTACAAAATTGGCGCTTTTTACAAAAGCTACATGGATAAAGACACACGTGATGAGTTAGGTATTACACCTTTACAACCTTCACTTAATACCATTGATAGCCTAGATTCAAAAGCTGATCTTGCTCCTTTAATGGCTAAAATTCAGCAGCAAGGTGCGAGCTTACCATTTGGCTGGTTTGTAAATAACGATGCTAAAAATTCAAGTGAATACGCGCTGTACTTATCGCAATCTGGACTTGGCTTACCTGATCGTGACTATTACTTAAAAGATGATGAAAAATTTACTAAAATTCGCGCATCTTACGAGCAATACATAACCGATATTTTAGCTAAATCAGGCGTTGAAAATGCCGCTGATGCCGCGAAAAACGTTATCGCATTTGAAAGCGCTTTAGCTGAGGCACAATGGAGTAGAGTACAAAGCCGTGATGCAACTAAGTCATACAATAAAATGACTGTAGCGGAGGCAAATAAGCTAACAGGCGACTTTGATTTAGCAGCATTTTTCAATAGTGCTGGGGTAGATACCTCAGACATTATTGTACGTCAGCCAAGCTACTTAGAAGGGTTTGCTGATGTGTACAAAGAAACAGATTTAGCAACATGGAAAAACTACTTAAAGTTTCATTTTGTAAGTGGTTACGCGCAGTTACTGAGCACTGACTTGGTTGATCTTAAATTTGATTTCTACAGCACCACATTACGCGGCGTAAAAGAGCAAGCGCCACTTTGGAAAAAAGCGGTTGATGCATCTAACAGCGTACTTGGCGAAATTTTAGGTAAAGTATACGTAAAAGATAACTTCCCGCCTGAAGCAAAGGCACGTATGGAAGAGCTGGTAGATAACGTTATTAAAGGTTACGGCGTTGCTATTGAAAACCTTGAGTGGATGAGCCCTGAAACCAAGCTTGCAGCCCAAGAAAAGTTAAACAAATTTACCCCAAAAATTGGCTACCCAGATAAGTGGAAAGACTACTCACAGCTGAGCATTAACCCTGATGAATTAGTGGGTAACTACATACGTTACAGTCAGTGGGCTTATAGCGACATGATTGCTAAATTAGGCAAGCCAGTGGACCGCTCTGAGTGGCACATGACGCCACAAACAGTGAATGCTTACTACAATCCAGTAAATAACGAAATTGTATTCCCAGCTGCTATTTTACAGCCACCGTTCTTTAATTTAGAAGCCGATGACGCTGTAAACTACGGTGCAATTGGCGCAGTAATTGGCCACGAGCTAGGTCACGGTTTTGACGACCAAGGTGCTAAATACGATGGTGACGGTAACTTACGTAACTGGTGGAGTGAGTCTGACCTTAAACAGTTTGAAGAGCGTACCGGCGCGTTAGTAGCGCAATACAACGAATATAAACCATTTGAAGATGCGGGTGTTAACGGCGAGCTTACCCTTGGCGAAAACATTGGCGACCTAGGTGGTTTAACGGTGGCTTATAAGGCGTATCAATTATCGTTAGGTGAGAACAAAGCGCCTGTTATTGATGGCTACACCGGCGATCAGCGTTTCTTTATGGGTTGGTCACAAATTTGGCGTCGTAAGTACCGCGATGAAGAGCTACGAAACCGCTTAATGACAGACCCGCATTCACCAAGTCACTACCGTGTTATCGGTATCTTGTCGAACATGCCTGAGTTTTACCAAGCGTTTGACGTAAAAGAAGGCGACAAAATGTATATCAAACCAGAAGACCGCGTAAAAATTTGGTAATTGATAGCCTGTTAGTTAACTTGAATCTGGTTAAGAGATAAATTACCCAGCATTCAGGTTGATAAATAAAAGCCAGTAAGTGTTTAGCTTGCTGGCTTTTTTATATTTAAATACTGAGTACTAATACCAATGCGCAATAATACCAATGCGCAATAATACTTAATTTAGGGCTACTGCATGAGTGTTTTATGCATCCAGCTTTGATTGCTTAAAATATTTTTATACAAAGCCAGCTGGTTTTGCGCACGTTCTAAATTATGTTCTGCATGGGTGGTTTTAAAGTACACGTCGTTATTTAAGTAATCAGTTAAAAACCGCACACTGAGCATTAGCGGCATAACTTTAGCGCCAAGTAGCAAACTTGCTTGCTCTTTGTTGCTAATAGCCGATTTCAGGGGGGCAAGGTAGCCTTTAACAAGCGCAGTAAATACCTCTTTGCGAATAACCACTTTATCCAGATTAATTGAATCCTCTACCTCAGCGCAGCAAAATGTGCGCACCATGTCTCCAAAGTCATATAATAAAAAGCCTGCCATACAAGTATCTAAATCGATAACTGCTTTAGCTTTATATGTATTGCTGCAATACAGCATATTATTTATTTTAGTGTCGTTGTGGCACACTCGGGTGGGCAAATCGGCTGTTACGTCAGCGAGTTCTTTTACTAAATGCTGTTGTGCAATGCAGTAGTCAATGTCGTTTTTACACTGCTGGAGCCGCTCTTTAGTTGCGGTGCTAATAGCTGTATTAAGTTGCTCAAAGCGCATAGCTAAGTTATGAAAGTCAGTAATAACAGGGTAGAGACTTGATGCGTCAAAATCGAGCAAGGCACGTGTAAAGGTGCCAAATGCAAATGCGGCTTGCTGTGCGTGATGGGGCTCTGTAACCACATCTTCGCTAATACTTTGGCTAATAAAATTAAGCACGCGATAGTACGCGTTGTTAATTGTAATAAGGTATTCACCTTGGCAAGTACTTATATGCTTAACAATGTCGAGCGGGTAAGTATTTGCTTGTTGTTTAGCGCTTAGGTGCTGCTCAATTAACTGTGCGTTATTAACCAGTTGTGCTGGTTTTTTAAATACATGGGTATTGAGCTTTTGAACAACAAATTGCTGCGCAGCATTAGTTAACAGCCACGTGGTGTTTATATGTCCGCTGCCTAAAGAGCTCACCTGAGTAAGCTCAGGGTTTAGCGCTAATAGCTCACTTAATTTATTTTGTATTGCTGTATTCATGTGCTTTAGGCGTATCGCGCTTGTATTTTTTCGATAATCTCGGCGTTAGCAGCAGGGAACTCATAGTTACTAAGCTCATTAATAGCGACCCATTCACTTGGTTGCCCTTCGGCGCCATGTGCTTCACCGCTAAAGTTACTCACAACGTGAATATCAAGTTTTACACATTTATCGCTATAGTCATGTTCAATCACCATCAGTTGGCTAGAGCTGTGAATGGTAATGCCAACTTCTTCGCTTAGCTCACGCTTAAGTGCAGCAAATACGCTCTCGCCAGCTTCTACTTTCCCGCCTGGAAATTCCCATAAGCCACCTTGATGTTGCTCATCAGCGCGCTTGCAGATAAAGATGGCGTTATTTTTTTTTATTACGCCTACCGCTACATTTACAATTTTTGTTGTCATGTTTTTTCTCCATAAAAAAAGCGACGCTAGCGTCGCTTTTTAATTACATACAATGCGTCGTTACTTTAATTTACCACAACATTGCTTAAACTTTTGTCCTGAGCCACACGGACACGGATCGTTACGGCCAACTTTAGGCGCTGTTCTTGCCATTACAGTTGCGCTTTGAGGTGCTTCACCGCCTACATGTTCAGCTTCTTCGTGTTGGTACTCGCGAGGGGCATTTTCACTTTTACGGTGTTGCTCTTCTACTTTTTCAACATCTTCTTCGGCACGAACTTGTACTTTACTTAAAATGCCCACTACATCAACTTTTAAGTTTTCAAGCATTTCGGTGAATAGCTCAAACGACTCGCGCTTGTATTCTTGCTTAGGATTCTTTTGTGCATAGCCACGTAAGTGAATACCTTGGCGTAAATGATCCATTGCAGCAAGGTGATCTTTCCAGTGCTGATCAAGACTTTGAAGCATAATCGCTTTTTCAAACTGACGTAGTACAGAGTCGCCAACTTGCTCTTCTTTTTGCTTGTAAGCTTGCTCAACCGCTTGCTCAATACGCTCACGAAGTTTTTCTTCGTATAGTTTATTGTCATCAGCTAACCACTGCGTGATAGGCAGCTCAATCAGGAAGTCTTGTTTTAAGCGCTCTTCAAGGCCTGGTATATCCCACATTTCAGCAAGGCTTTGTGGTGCAATGTATTGATCAATAACACCTGCAAGTACATCACCACGGATTGCTGTAATGGTTTCTGAAATATCGCCTTCTTCAAGCAGCTCGTTACGTTGAGAGTAAACAACACGACGTTGATCGTTTGCTACATCATCGTACTCAAGCAATTGTTTACGTACATCAAAGTTACGTGCTTCTACTTTACGCTGAGCGTTTTCAATTGCACGGTTAACCCAAGGGTGCTCAATGGCTTCGCCGCGTTGCATGCCTAGTTTACGCATCATGTTAGTCATGCGCTCGCCGGCAAATATACGCATTAGCGCATCATCCATCGATAAGTAAAAACGGCTAGAGCCGGCATCACCCTGACGACCAGCACGGCCACGTAATTGGTTATCTATACGGCGCGATTCATGACGCTCAGTACCAATAATGTGTAAACCGCCAGCTTCAATTACTGCATCGTGGCGAATCTTCCACGCCGCTTTAATTTCAGCAATTTGCTCATCTGTTGGGTTTTCTAGTTTTTCAACTTCGCTGTTCCAGTTACCACCAAGCACAATATCGGTACCACGACCGGCCATGTTGGTTGCAATTGTTACAGTACCTGGTAAGCCTGCATCCGATACGATGTCAGCTTCTTGCGCGTGGAATTTAGCGTTAAGTACGTTGTGCTTAATTTTTTCTTTGCGTAAAAACTGCGATAAATACTCAGAGCTTTCAATCGAAATAGTACCTACAAGCACAGGCTGTCCGCGCTCTTGGCAATCTTTAATATCGGCTAAAATAGCTTCGTATTTTTCTTCTTGTGTTAGGTAAACTAAATCGGCGCGATCATCACGGATCATCGGCTTATTAGTTGGCATAACAACCGTGTCTAGGCCGTAAATAGATTGAAACTCAAATGCCTCAGTATCGGCTGTACCTGTCATACCGGCTAAGGTTTCGTATAAACGGAAGTAGTTTTGGAAGGTGATTGAAGCCAGCGTTTGGTTTTCGTTTTGAATTTTTACGCCTTCTTTAGCTTCAACAGCTTGGTGTAAACCTTCAGACCAACGACGACCTTCCATTGAGCGCCCTGTGTGCTCATCGATAATGATAACTTCGTTTTCTTTAACAACGTAATCAACATCTTTTTGATAAAGCTTGTGGGCACGAAGTGCGGCATACACATGGCTCAGTAAGGTAATGCTACCGGCTGAGTAAAGCGAGTCGCCTTCTTCAATCAAGCCACGTTCAGTTAATAAGTCTTCAACTTTAATTTGACCGCGCTCAGTTAAATGAACTTGCTTAGACTTTTCGTCGATTGTGTAATCGCCATCACCTTCAATGCCTTCTTCGTCTTCTTTTTCTTGAAGCTCTAAAAGCGGCACAATTTTATTGATTTCGATGTATAGCTCAGAGCTATCTTCAGCTGGGCCTGAGATAATAAGTGGTGTACGCGCTTCATCAATTAAGATTGAATCCACTTCATCCACTACCGCATAAAACAGTGGGCGTTGTACACGCTCATCAATGCTAAATGCCATGTTGTCACGTAGGTAGTCAAAACCAAACTCGTTATTAGTACCGTATGTAATATCGGCACTGTAAGCTTGTTTTTTCTGTTGTGGCATCATGCCTGGTACGTTACAGCCCACAGTAAGGCCTAAGAACTCAAATAACTCGCGGTTTGTTTCAGCATCACGTTTAGCAAGGTAGTCGTTCACGGTAATTACGTGCACGCCTTTGCCTGTTAAGCCATTTAAGTAGGCTGGAAGTGTGGCTGTTAGGGTTTTACCTTCACCGGTACGCATTTCTGCAATACGACCTTGATGTAAAACCATGCCGCCTAATAGCTGTACGTCAAAGTGACGCATGCCATTTACACGCTTTGACGCTTCGCGTACCACAGCAAATGCTTCTGGTAGAATGTCGTCAAGGCTTTGTCCGTTATCGTAACGTTCTCTAAACTCAGCTGTCTTAGCTCTTAAATCTTCATCAGAAAGCGCTTCTAATTGCGTTTCTAGCGCATTAATTAGCGCGACCGTCTTTCTTAGGTTTTTAATAGTGCGGTCATTGCGACTACCAAAAATCTTGGTAAATAAATTAGATATCATGATAAAACCGTTACAATGTATTCTTTGTTAACCGAGTGTCGGCTAACCCATTTTTTACAATTGGTAATTAATATGTACTTTTACATAACCTGTAGAACATATTAATTAGCAATTTTGTATTAAAGAGCCTCAAAGCACTGTTTAATACGTGTGCTACTATACCAGACTCTGCCAAACAACAAACTATCTCAACTAAAAGATGTGTATTAAAAACAGAAAAATTTGATCTGATGCGTAAAAACCACTTTAACTGATTTAATTACGCTAAAAAATAGCAGCAAGTTGTGAAGATATGGTGTTAAAAAATTTAAAAACAAGAGTGCTAGGGCATGCTGGCCTTGGGTGATTGAAATTCATTCAATCTACAATGCTCAACACACCCTAGGTGGGTTAATTTATACTTAGTTACCCACCTTATTACGCTGTGCTTTTTATAGTTTAAACTGATTAACCGTTTTGTTTAAGGCAACAGCAAGATCGCTTAAATCGCGTGCTTCATCTGCTAAAATGTGTGCGTGATCAGCTGTGCTGTTTACTAAGCCATTAATTGCTGCAAGGCTGGTATTAATGTCCTCTGCGACAACGGTTTGTTGCTCGGTTGAAGTGGCAATTTGGTGGCTTTGGTCTTGCACTTTAGTTACCGACTGAGCAATGTTTTGTAATGAACTTAGCACTTCTTTTGTTTGCGATACTGAGCCTTCAGTTTGCTCTTGCCCTTGTAGCATCATTACCGACGCTTGTTGGGCAATTTGCTGTAAGCGAGAAATCATATTACGAATATCGTCTGTTGACTCTTGCGTACGGCTTGCCAGTGAACGTACTTCATCAGCAACTACCGCAAAACCACGGCCATGCTCACCTGCACGCGCAGCTTCAATGGCGGCATTTAGAGCAAGTAAGTTGGTTTGATCGGCAATGGAGTTAATTACATCCACCAATGCACCAATGTTATTACTTTCTTGCTCAAGTCCTGCTACCACTTTAGACGCTTCACCTATGTGTAGCGCAAGTTCGGTCATCACACGTTGTGCTTGAGTTGAGCGGTCAGCCCCTTCGGCAGTAATAGCTTGTACTTCTTCGGCGGCGCTGTTGGTATGCTGTGCGTTACGCGATATTTCAAGTACAGTGCTGGCCATTTCGGTCACGGCGGCACTTACGCTGTCTACTTGTTGTTTTTCTTGCTGTATTTCGGTGTTGGTTTGAGCAGATACGTTTTTAAGTTGCGCTGCGGCATTGGTTAACTGCTCAGCTTGTGCGGCTGTTTCTAACATCATGGCGCGCAGCTTATCAATGAATGTATTCATGTGATTGGCAAGCTGGCCGACCTCATCCTGGCTGGTAATATTAATCTTTTGGGTTAAATCGCCTTCGCCTGATGCAATATCACGCATTATGTTAGTTAAGGTGGTAATAGGCTGCGAGATCATGTGGGTTGCCCATAATATCATCGCTAAAATTATCACTAAAATAATCACCACTGCGGTGGTTGTGGTGGTAACCGCCTCATTAACGGGGGCTTCAATCATGCTGGTTGGGATCAGTATACCTACATACCAATCTAGATAAGGTTGCTCTAGTTGTAAGCGATGGTACACCACATAATACTCTTCTCCTTTTAAGGTCACCAATTGGCTGCCTTCGAGGTTATTACGCATTTGTGCGTTAAGCTCTGTAAAGCCTGAAGTATTATTAAACTGGCTTTCAAGGCCATCTAGCCCTTCTTTACCTTTAGGGCCTTCGTCGGTGTTAGACAGCTTATGGCCGGTAGCATTTGAAAAGTGTACAACCTTTTGATTGCCATCAAGTAAAAAGCCATAGCCTTGGCCGTTAAAGCGAATACCTTCAACCATATCGTTGATTTTATTAAGCTGTAAATCAACGCCGCCCATACCAATAAGTTTACGCTGTGCGTTGTATACCGGCTGTTGTACAACTGCTGAGGCAACCCCAGTGGTTAAATCGACCGATATAGGGCCTACGTAAAGTTTATTAATTTGCAGGGCTTCTTGCCACCAACCACGTTTATAGGCGTAGTATGGTTGGCCATTGTAATGGCTGGTACGCTCGTTTTCTTTAAAGTATTCACCGGTGGTTGCTGATGCGAAAAACGCCGACAGTACATTTTCGTCATTTGAGCTAATGCGTACAAAATCTTGATTAACTTCGTTGTAACCGGGGGCGTTTTTAATCGGCTGGTCGCGAGTATCCCAATTTTCAAAAAAATTAACTAAATGCGGGTTATTAACAAACGTAGAAACCAGCTTGCCATACTTTGCAAAGTAGCTTTGCATTGAAAGTTGTTCGCTTTGTAGGTAGCTTTGAGCTTCGCGCTCAATGTTTACTCTGGAAAGGTTAGCGATGTGATTTACAAAAAATGTTGAAGCAATAATTAGCAAAATGGTGATGGTGCCACCAATCAATAATAATATTTTCTTCCGTAATGATAAATTATTTAGCATAAGTGCACGTATTATTGTTTTTTAGTAGGTTATATCTAATCATATCTTACTTTAAATCTCTATGAAGTTAGATAAAAAGCACTAATTATGCGTTTAAAATGAAGGGTTATGCAAAAATGGAAACAAAAGCTAATAAATTAGTAGTATTAGGCGCAGGCTGGTTGGGTCATACTTTGTGCCTACAAGCTAAACAGGCGGGTTGGCAGGTACAAGGTACGCATAGAAGTGATGAGCACACAGACGATTTTCAGCGTCAATTTGTACTGATTGATGGGCAACTAATACATCAAATAGATTTACACGATGCTTACTGGGTGTGTGCAATCCCCCCACGAAGCAGACACAGTGAAAGTAACTACCCAGAAACACTAAGCGCTGCACTTACTCTTTCTAAACAATTAAATGCAAAGGGCTTTATTTTGTGCTCATCTACCGGTGTGTACGACCAAGAGCCAGGTGTTTACACTGAAAGCAGTGAAATAAGTTGTACCAATGAGCGACAAATAAAACTATACGATGGCGAAGAAAAGGTGCTTGAGCAAGATGGTAAAGTTCTGCGTTTAGCAGGGTTATTAGGACCTAACCGCGAGCCGGGGCGCTTTGTTGCTGGGAAAGAATTAAATTCATCGAGCCAGCAGGTGGTTAATATGGTGCATCAACAAGATGTGATAAACGCCATTTTTGCGGTAATAGAAAACTATAACTCGGGGCAAAATATTTACAACGTGGTAAATCCATCGCACCCAACTAAAGCGAATTATTATGCACAAAAGTGTGCAGAGCATGGCGGCGAAATGCCAACCTTTACCAGTAATGAAAGTGCTGAGCGCAAAGTACTTGGCTCAGCAATTGAAGCGTTAGGTTTTAGCTATCAGCATGGAATTTAAAATGCGATGGTAGTGGGTTGTGGTGAATAAAGTCGCACAATGCCCCTTGTGCTAAAAGCGTATTGGTTGCGTCTATATCGGGGGCAAAGTAGCGGTCTTTATCGTAGTAACTTACATGCTCGCGCAGCAGAGCTTTTGCTTTTTCTACTTGCGGTGAAGGTTTAAGTGGGGCTCTAAACTCAAGCCCTTGAACAGCTCCAAGCCATTCAATTGCTAATACCCCGCGGGTGTTATTGGCCATTTCCTTTAAGCGCCTTGCTGCAAAGGTTGCCATAGAGACATGATCTTCTTGATTTGCTGAAGTTGGCAGGCTGTCTACCGAGGCGGGGTGCGCAAGCGATTTGTTCTCGGAGGCAAGCGCAGCCGCGGTTACTTGGGCAATCATAAAACCTGAGTTAACTCCGCCGTTTTCAACTAAAAAAGGTGGCAGTGTAGAGAGGTTTGAATCAATAAGTAGCGCGATTCTTCGCTCTGCCAGCGCGCCTATTTCGGCAATCGCAATGGCTAAGTTATCAGCTGCCATGGCAACGGGCTCTGCATGAAAGTTACCACCGGATATAATATCGCCCACATCGGCAAATACCAGCGGGTTGTCGGTAACGCCGTTTGATTCACATAACAACACTTCTGCGGCGTGGCGTATTTGTGTTAAACACGCGCCGAGTACCTGAGGTTGGCAGCGAAGGCAGTAAGGGTCTTGCACTTTTTCGCAGTTTACGTGAGATTGGCTAATTTGTGATTCAGTACTAAGTAGCTCTCTAAATACACTGGCCGTATCAATTTGGCCGCGTTGCCCCCGTATTTCGTGAATGCGTGCATCAAAGGGCGCACGGCTACCCATTGCAGCTTCTATGCTAATAGAGCCTATAACACAGCTTTGTGCATATAAATCCTCTGCTTTGAAAAGCCCTTGTAACGCAAACGCGGTAGAGGCTTGTGTACCATTTAACAGTGCCAGTCCTTCTTTTGCGCCTAATGTAATAGGTGAAAGATTGGCAATTTTTAGCCCTTGAGAAGCACTTATAATTTCACCTTTGTGGCGCATTTTGCCTTCACCTAATAGTGGAAGGCACATATGAGCAAGAGGCGCTAAATCGCCCGAAGCACCCACAGACCCTTTTTGTGGTACGCACGGGTACACTTCACTGCACAGTAGTTGCATAAAAAATGCGATCACCTCTAGGCGTATCCCTGAGTAGCCCCGAGACAAAGAGTTTACTTTTAAGGTCATCATTAGTCTTACAGTGCTGTCGTCCATGAGCTCCCCAATACCGGCAGCATGCGAAAGCACAATACTGCGCTGCAGTAGCTCAAGCTCGTCATCTGCTATTTTTGTATTGGCTAATAAGCCAAAGCCGGTGTTAATACCGTACACCGTTTGGCGTTTGTTTATTACGTTTTGAACAGTTTGTGCACTGGCCGCTATTTGTGTACTGGCGCCATCGACTAAGTTAAGTGTGACAGCTGAGTCATTAATTTTTCTTAGGGTGCTTAAATCTAACTGCCCTGGTGTGAGAGTGTGTGAAATCATGACTATTCCTTGTTTAGCATAGGGAGATCTAGGTGGTGCTCTTGCGCACAATTTTTTGCAATGTCGTAGCCTGCATCAGCATGGCGCATAACGCCGGTAGCAGGGTCGTTCCAAAGCACACGAGCTATGCGTTGCGCAGCTTGTTCACTACCATCTGCAACAATAACCACGCCTGCGTGCTGGCTAAAGCCCATGCCCACTCCGCCGCCATGGTGCAGCGACACCCACGTTGCGCCACCCGCAGTATTAAGCAAAGCATTAAGTAACGGCCAATCAGAAACGGCGTCTGAGCCATCTTGCATACTTTCGGTTTCACGGTTGGGGCTTGCTACAGAGCCAGAGTCGAGATGATCGCGACCAATTACAACCGGCGCTTTAAGCTCGCCATTTTTAACCATGTCGTTAAAGGCCAGTGCAAGGCGGGCTCGGTTTTTTAAACCAACCCAGCATATGCGCGCTGGCAAACCCTGAAATTGAATGCGCTCACGCGCCATATCAAGCCAGTTATGTAAGTGGGTATCTTCTGCGATAAGCTCTTTCACTTTTGCATCGGTTTTATAAATGTCTTCGGGGTCGCCTGAAAGCGCAACCCATCTAAATGGGCCAATTCCTTCACAAAATAACGGACGGATATAAGCAGGCACAAAGCCCGGAAAATCAAACGCGTTAGTAACGCCTTCTTCAAATGCCATTTGGCGAATGTTATTGCCATAGTCGGTAGTGGCAGCACCGGCTTTTTGAAGTGCTAGCATGGCGTTTACTTGCACTGCCATAGATTGCTTAGCGGCTTTAACCACTGCCTGTGGGTTTTGTTCACGCATTTTTGCTGCGTGTTGCATGTTCCAACCTTGCGGTAGGTAGCCGTTGAGTGGGTCGTGCGCTGAGGTTTGGTCGGTCACTATATCAGGGGTAATATTGCTGTTTGCCAGTGCAGTAAAAATATCGGCAGCATTACCTAATAAGCCTACCGATAATGCCTTGCCTTTAATGCAAGCATCGGTAACTAGCTCAAGCGCGTGCTCAAGTGTCGTGGCTTTTACATCAACGTAGCCGGTTTTAATACGAAAATCGATACGGGTTTCGTCGCATTCCACAACTAATGCGCTAAAGCCTGCCATCGTCGCGGCGAGTGGTTGCGCACCTCCCATACCGCCAAGGCCTGCTGTTAAAACCCATTTACCTTTTGCATTACCGCCAAAGTGTTGCTTTGCCATTGCTACAAAGGTTTCGTAAGTGCCTTGCACTATGCCTTGTGAGCCAATATAAATCCAAGAGCCCGCGGTCATTTGCCCATACATCATTAAGCCTTTTTTATCTAGCTCATTAAAGTGCTCCCAATTTGCCCAATGTGGCACCAGGTTAGAATTAGCAATGAGAACGCGCGGCGCGTTTTCGTGGGTTTTAAATACGCCCACGGGCTTACCCGATTGCACAAGCAGGGTTTCGTCGTTTTCGAGCCTATCAAGGGTTTCAATTATTTTATCAAAGCTTGGCCAGTCTCTTGCCGCACGGCCAATACCGCCATATACCACTAACGCGTGAGGGTGCTCTGCCACATCAGGGTCTAAATTGTTCATTAACATGCGTTTAGCGGCTTCTGTTTGCCAACTTTTAGCGCTAATTTTATCGCCATGAGGCGCGCGGATTTCTCGGTGTGTGTCGAGCCGGTTGTTCATGAATCTCTCCTGTTGTATATACAAGGTGGTCAGCTACAAAAAAACGCCCTTGAGCGTTACGTTGTTATTATTTTTTAAATGTTAAGTGCCCGCCCAAACGGTATTTACTGCCCGGTGATACTAAGCGAGCAAAGCTCACTATGCCTTTTGTAGACCAAGTACGACGAATAACCTGTAAGCAGGGTTCTTCGTTATACAGGTTAAGCCATTGGCACATTTGCGAGTTGGGCATAACCGCTTCCACTGTGTGGCGCGCTTGTGTGAGCGGCGCTACGCTCGATAAGTATTCATGCGGGGTGAGGGCGCTAAAGTCTTGTTGTAAATAACCCGCGGCTAAAGCTGGGTTTACAAATCGCTCTTCTACTTGCAGTGGTTTGTCGTTCTCATTGTGTACAAGCACACTGCGATACACCACGTTATCTACTTCAACGCCAAGCGCAATAGCTATGGGGGCTACCGCATTGATTGATTCAAGCACCTGCACACTACAGCTGTATTGCCCGTTACGTTCTTTTACTTCATCGGCTATGTTTTTAATTTCAAGTAGTGACGACTGCGATTTAAAACTTGCTACAAACGTACCTAACCCTTGGCTGCGCGTTAAAATACCGGCATCTGTTAATTCGCTCAGTGCACGTCGTGCGGTCATACGGCTTACAGAAAATTGGCTGCTAAGCTCGTTTTCTGAAGGGACACGTTGGTTTTCTTGCCATGCGCCATTTTTTATTTTATCGACAATAAATTGTTTTATTTGTGCAAATTTAGGTGTGGTCATTACTATTATTAGCTGTACTTAAAATAAACTATTTAATAAAGATGGCATAATTATCTTGTATATACAAGGTGTATTGTTAGACTGTATTTTAAGCACGTTAGGGAGCTAAGTATGCAAAATAAAACAACGGGTTACACCTTAGAAGATCTCGACTTATTATTAACTGATGCCAACATAGCAACCATGGATAGCACAATAGATGCACCTTATGGGGCTATAGAAAATGCGGCACTGGCGATTAAAAACGGCGAAATTGTATGGTTAGGTGAGCAATCAAACTTACCCAGTTTTGATGCCTTTGCTACCCCTACATTAAGTATTAAAGGGCAATGGTTAACACCTGGGCTTATTGATTGCCATACACATTTAATATTTGCAGGCTCCCGAGCTGAGGAATTTGAGCAGCGCTTACAAGGTGTAAGCTATGAACAAATAGCTGCACAAGGCGGCGGTATAGCCAGTACCGTTAAGGCCACTCGCGCGGCAGATCATGAGCAGTTATTTGTTGATGCAAAAGATCGCTTAAACACTTTACTTGCCGAGGGCGTAACGACTGCTGAGATAAAGTCGGGATACGGGCTTGATGTTGAAAACGAAATAAAAATTTTAGAAGTGGCGCGTTTGCTTAATGAGCATCACCCTATTGATATTAAAACCACGTTTTTAGGTGCTCATGCGCTACCCCCTGAATACAAAGGCCGTGCAGATGAATACATTGATTTAGTATGTACGCAGATGCTTGAGCAGGTAGTGGCTAATAACCTTGCCGATGCTGTGGATGTATTTTGTGAAAATGTAGGCTTTAGTCTTGCACAAACAAAACAAGTGTTTGATGCAGCTACAAAACATAACTTGCCGGTAAAATGCCATGCTGAGCAGCTTTCTAATCAGCAGGGCGCACAGCTGGTGGCTGAGTATAAAGGCCTTTCAGCTGATCATATTGAGTACCTTGATGAAAACGGCGTAAAAGCCATGGCAGAGGCTGGCACTGTGGCTGTTTTATTACCTGGGGCTTTTTATTTTTTACGAGAAACACAGCTTCCTCCCATCGATTTGCTGCAAAAATACAATGTGCCTATTGCTATTGCCAGTGACTTTAACCCAGGCACCTCGCCTTTATGTTCTGTGCAATTAATGATGAACATGGCATGTACTTTATTTAGGCTCCCCCCTGAGCAGGCCCTTGCGGGAGTAACCCGCAATGCAGCGCAGGCACTAGGTTTGAAAGACAGAGGCGTGCTAAAGGTTGGAGCAAGGGCTGATATTGCGCACTGGCAAATAGGTCACCCTGCACAATTAAGTTACCAATTTGGCGTAAATAAACTGTTAAATCTATGGATTTTGGGTAGAATTAATTAGTTTGTATTATTTTTGTCCATATTTAACATGCTTTTATTAAATTTTATTGCTAATGGAGTGGCGTAAGCTTGAGTATTTTGACTGACAGTAACTTTCCAATATTTTTTAGCGGCGCGCTGTTAATGGCGATGGTCGCTACGTTATTTGCGGTTAAAAATACCAGTATTAAATTTAGTTACTTATGTACAGGCGCTGTCGGTTTAGCCATTTTAAGTAGCGGGGCTGCTTGGTTAGCAATATTGCTCGCTTTTGGTTTTTGCTTTCATTTATGGCAAGCGTTTGAGCGTAATAGTTGGAGCATGATTATCACAAGCGCCGTTTCAGGGTTGCTATTTGTGGTGTTGTTTTCAGCGCATTTACTCATGGACGTGCCCCTATTTTGGGTGGTGGTGGCTATTATTCTGCTAGCGGTTGTAGGGCTAATGAGCGAGGAAGAAGAGCCCAAAGTTGAAGATTCGCATAACATTAATGAGCTTGAACCGTACCAAGATGACTCTCCTCTTGCTGCATTTGCAGATAAACAGCAGTTACGCCAAGGCTATTACAGCTGGTGTAAAGAAAAACAGCTGGAAGCAGCACTGGTGATTGTTCGTCTAGAAGGGTTTGAGCAAGTTAATCAGCACATAGGCAGAGATTTTGGTGATTTGCTTTTGGCTCAATCGGCCAACAGAATAAAAGACTTACTAAATAACGATAATGTGATTGATTTAGGTGGCCAAGAAAAATTGGCGCATTTAGGCGGTCTTAACTTTGCCTTTATTTGCAGCTTAGCTGTGCACAAACATAGCCATGAGCACATCATTGAGCAAATTATTGGCGCAACACTTAAGCCGTTTAACGTCGCTAACTGTACAGTAGAGGTAAAAGCAAGGGCGAGTTACGTTAATTGCGATGAGCAAGACGCTAACTTTGATAACTTAGTATCGTGTGCTTACTTAGCCCTTGATAGTCAGCCTAAAAAAGCAGTGGTTGTGTACCACCAACAAATGATGGTTGAGCAACTTGAGCAGCAAGCCCGTTTAAAAGAGCTGGCTAATATTGATTTTGTAAGCGAGCTTGAACTTTATTTTCAGCCTATTATTCGCAATGACGACGGCCAAATTGAGTTTTTAGAACTTCTGTTGCGTTGGCAGCACCCTCAACAAGGTATTTTATCTGCCCACCGATTTATTGATGATATTCATATTGCGGGTTTAGCTTACCCACTGGCTAAATTTGTTATAGAGCGGGCCGCAGAGCTTGCCATGGCGTTGCGTATAGAGGGAATTGCTATACCGCTGAGCATTAACTTATTTGGCCCCGAAATGCTTAACGAAGAGTTTGTTGAGTTTGTAGATAGTGTGGTGAGTGAGCACAACTTACAGCACGGAGATTTAATTGTTGAATGCCCGCTGCATATATTCACAGATTTAGATAATAAGGGCCGTGCGATGATTGCCCGATTAAATAATATAGGCTTAAAAATATGCGTTGATGGGTTAGGCGATAACCCCATTGTTCTTTCTAAGCTGCCAAATCTAGCTGTTGAATACATTAAGGTGGCGCCATCGCTTACTGCAGATTTTAGCAATCAAAATAATATTCGCAGCCTAGTAGGCGGTATGGTTGAAATGCATAACCAACAAAATACCAAGGTTATTTTTGAGGGCGTTGAAACCTTAGACCAATTAAAGTTTGTAAAAAGTTTAAAAGCGCACGCAGCACAAGGTTATTATTTTGGCCACCCGTTAAGCAGCATTGGCTTAATGAGTTGGCTAAAGCAGTGGCAGGCCCACCAAACACAATAATTTATGCCAAGCTGCAATAATTATTTTGTAAGGGGAACTCAGCAATTCGCTGCGATAGAATTACTCACTTATGAGCGTATAGCGTGCAAAAGTGAGTTATACACCTGCCAATAGTAAGCTCAATTAACTCACCATTATTAGCTAAGCTAGTAAGGCAATTCTGCGCCCTTAAAAAATGCAGCGATTAATTAAGCTAATTACAATTAACGCGTTTTTGCATGTAAGTAGGCATTAACTAATGCACTAATAATTTGCCCACAGCTTTGCATACCTGCTGTTAACCCAGCAGGGTGATTTAGCGGTGCAGCTTCACACAAATGTAGGTAGCGGGCAGTGCTGTGTTTTGCTGTTAAATACACATAATGCTCAGCATCACTAACGCTAAAGCCGCAGCATGTATACGCGCTAGCCGGTAAAAATGAAATACTGTCTAAGTCGAGTTCAATACCAAGTGGCGCATTATTAAACGTTGCTAAGGCGTGCTGTACGGCATTGGTTAGTGATATTTCTCGGCGTATATTAATAGCTTGATAGCTGTGATAACTACATTGATTTTGTGCGATTAAGTCAAAAATGGCTTGGTTATTTTTTTGCTCATGCAGGCCAATAATATGATATTGCTGCAATGCATTGTTCCTCAAAGCATAGCTAAAACCATTGCCGCTGTGGCGACCTTCGCAAGGCCGTAAATCTGCATGGGGATCAAAATTTATAGCGTTAACTGAAGCCCCACTATGTTTGCTTAAAGCACTGAGTATGCCAAAGCTATTATTGTGCCCACCGCCGATAATAATAGGCTCAAGGCCCGCATTAAATATAAGCGTTAATACCGCCTCTACACGCTCATCTATTGTTGCGCATAGTTTGCGTAGTTGAGCAAGCTCTTCAGCATGCTGGTTATTTAAGCCTTGCGCTTGCGCCATTACATCATCAACGTCAATTTCGCCTAACAGCAATACCTGCTGGGTCGCGTTAAACTGGTTGACTGGTTGGTTCAAAAAGTATTGTAAAAAAGCGGGCCAAGCTTGATGTGAGCCGCCATTGCCTAAATTAGCGCGAGGGCCTATATCTTCACATATACCAATTAATACGTAGCGAATACCAAATTGCGCTGCATCATTAAGGGCTTGTTGTACATTTACATGGGTGTCTAATAGGGCAACAGACTGCCAGGTTTTTGTTTCGTTAACGCGTGTGGAGCAGTAGGGTTTAACGGCGTTTTCATCATACACTTTTAAGGTAGGGTGCACTGTGTTGAATCCGTATTGAGCAGCAAAAATTATTCTGATGGCGTAAGCAGTGCTCTGTTGAGCACTGCTTGTTACTTTATTCTTCGATAACTTCTAGTTCAAGTTCTTCTGCTGATAATACAATGCCAGTACTATCTGCATAGATAAAATCGTCATCAAAAAACGACACACCAGCAAAGTTAACGCCAATGCCATCTTCACCAGCGCCTTCGCTGTCGGCGGCCACAGGAATTGATGCAATCGCTTGAATACCTAAATCAATTTCTTCTAACTCATCTACATGACGCACAGCACCAAATACAATAATGCCGTTCCAGTTGTTATCAAGCGCAAGCTCTGCAAGTTCAATGTCGATAAGGGCGCGTCGTGTTGAGCCACCACCATCGATAAGTAGTACTTGATCAGTACCGTCTTGTGAGAGTATTTCACGGATCAGTTCATTATTTTCAAAACATTTAACCGTTTTAATTCGGCCGCCAAACGTGTGTCGACCACCAAAGTTGATGAACATCGGTTCAAGCACGTCAACCACATCGGCAAAAAAGTCACATAAGTCAGAAGTGCTGTAATCCATTATTTTATCCTCAAAGGGTACATAAGTTACCCTCAGTATACCCTCCTTATATGCAATAACAACGACTTAATAGCAGTAAATTTATTCAAAAAATGCCGAAATTAGAAATGGCAACAATAGTGTCTTAAAAGCGTCACTCAATTGTTATTTTCTGCCACTAAGCTTTAACTATGGTTAGATATTGTGCAGCTAAGGGTGAATAATGAACGACAATAACGTGCTTAAAAAAATGGCTCAAATGGATGAACAACTCTTTTTAACTCTGTTTAATTATAATTCACCCAAATGGCTGAAAACGGCTGCGCTTGGTTTATCTAAAAGTGGTAATGGTGGTTTATATTTACTTATGTGTGGCGCCATTTGGTGGTTAAGTGCCAATGATCAGCATCAGTTATTGCCAATATCGGTGTTACTGGGGTTTGCAATTGAAAGGCCTATTTATTTTTTAGCAAAACGTAGCTTCGGCCGAATCCGCCCCTGTGATTGCTTAGTCAGTAATGCGTATATTGTGCCTAGTGACAAATTTAGTTTGCCTTCTGGGCACAGTGCAGCAGCATTTTTAGTTGCGGTAATATTGAGTCACTTTTTTGCAGAGTATGCGTGGCTTTGGTTTAGTTGGGCATCGGGGGTGGCGGTTTCTCGCGTAGTATTAGGCGTACATTTTCCGGCAGATATAATAATAGGCGCCGTTATTGGCAGTTCATGCGGTTTATTTGCGCTAGCTTTGGTGGTGCCTGTATGAAGATATTATACGGCATACAAGGCACAGGTAATGGCCACATTACGCGCGCCCGTGTTATGGCAAGTTGTTTTAAAGAGTTAGGTATAGATGTAGATTACGTTTTTTCAGGACGCCCTGAAAAAGACTACTTTGATATGCAGGACTTTGCTGATTACAAAACCTTCCGGGGGTTATCGTTTAGCACTAAAAACGGCCAAGTAAAAAGCTATCAAACATTAAAAAATGCCCGAGTGTGTAAGTTAGTTAACGATATAAAATCATTTAATGTAAAAAAATACGATTTCGTCTTAAATGACTTTGAGCCTATTTCAGCTTGGGCTGCAAAGCGCGCAGGCGTACCTGTAGTCGGTATTAGTCACCAGGCGGCTTTTTTATCTAATAGCGTGCCTATGTTTGGCCGCGGTTTATTTAGAAAATCTCTCATTAAGCACTACGCGCCAGCAAGCACCTATTTAGGCGTACATTGGCAGCCTTTTGCAGATAATATTATACCGCCCTTTATTGCAAACCATAACCATGGCAATCCTGTCGCCGTTATGAATAAAGTGCTGGTGTATTTACCCTTTGAGAACCTCGACAACATTATTGATTATTTAAAGGACTTCCCAGAAAAAGAGTTTTACTGTTACCACCCGCATGCGCAGGATAAATCCCTTGGGCATATTCATTTGCGCACTCCTTCACGTGCGGGGTTTTTAAACGACTTAGCTAATACCAGCGGCGTAATTGGTAATGCAGGCTTTGAGCTGGCAAGTGAGGCCTTAAAGCTTGGGAAAAAATTATTACTTAAACCTCTCGATGGGCAGTTTGAACAAGATGCAAATGCACAAACATTGCGGGCTATGAAAATGGCCCATGTAATGAATTATTTAAACCCGCAAGCGCTGGATGATTGGAATAGTGCCCCGCAAAACAAACAAATTAATTTTCCCAGTGATCCTGCCCCTTTGGTTAAATGGCTACTTAATAAACAGTGGCATGACACTCACTCATTGCATAAAGATTTATGGGGGAATGTTAATCTAAAAGCATGAGTTATATGTATAAAAAGTTAATAAAAAATTCAATATAAAGCGCCAGAACGTACTACACTATTAGTGAATATTAAATATAGGTGTTTTCAATGAATTTTTTACAAAACTTAACCATTAAAAGGCGTTTGCAACTTAATGCAGTGGTAGTCGGTCTGGCAATGGTCATTTTGTTGTGTGTGATAATTTATGAGTCACGCGTAACACTCAATCTGAATAAAACAATTCAGCTTGCAGAAGAGCTCAACGTACATGCACTAGAGCTTAGAAAGCATGAAAAAAACTTTCTTTTTTACAAGCAGCAGGAAGCACTTACATCATTTGATAAGGATTTTAAACAGCTAAGCACTAAAATCAAAAAGCTGCAGGAGGTAATGCAACAGCAGGGCATTACCACAGCGCAAATTGAGCATTTTCATACGCTTATTACTAACTACAACAACAATTTTTCAGAGGTTGTTAGGTTACAGCAGCAGATAGGTTTAAACCCTAAAGATGGGTTATATGGCAAGCTCAGAAATGCAGTGCACGAAGTTGAGGTGCTATTAAAAGAGCAAGATAACTTTGAGCTTTTATCGGCAATGCTACAGCTGCGACGCGCTGAGAAAGATTTTATGCTGCGCTTTGATGCAAAATACTTAACTCGCTTTAACGAACTTATTAGTACGTTTAAACAAAAAATTACCCAAGCTGATTTACAAAGTAGTTATAAGTCGCAAATAAGCCCTTTAATAGATACGTATCAAAGTGCTTTTCAAAATCTTGTAAAGGCACAAACGCAGTTAGGGCTAGATTTAGACTCTGGTGCACTAGGCGTTATGCGTATTAACGTAGAAAAAAGCGATCAAGTTGTTGGTCAAATTGTTGAGTCAACTAAGCTGGAAGTTGAGAAAAGCGTTGACCAAGCGCAGTTTATTGCCATCGTTGTATTTGTTATTTCGGGCATTATAGTGTTGGCGTTGGTGTACTTTACTAGCCACTCAATTATTGTGCCTATTGAGCGGGTATATCACACCATAAACGACATACGCCGTAATAACGACTTAAGCGTAATGATAGAGCAAACAGGTAATGATGAAGTTACCATTATGACCTCGGACTTTAATAGTTTAATAGGCGATTTTAAAAACCTCATAAACGAAGTGAATACCGCGCTTAATACGTTAAATGTGGCAACAGAGCACTTATCTGAAAGTACCTCTGCAACAAGTTCAGGCATGCAAGAGCAGTTACACGAAGCGGATATGGTTGCCACTGCGGCTACGCAAATGCAGGCAACGATTCAAGATATTTCTCATAATACCGAAGCTGCCGCTAAAAAAGCAGAGTCAACCAATTTAAGCGCGCAGCAAGGGCGAAATGAAGTAGACTCTACGGTTAAGCACATACGCGATTTGTCTTCGTCGTTAGGTAACGCATCAAGTGTGGTATCGCAACTTGAAAAAGACGGTGAAACCATAGGCTCAGTGCTCGATGTAATCAGAGGCATTGCAGAGCAAACCAATTTACTTGCATTGAATGCCGCGATAGAAGCCGCTCGTGCTGGTGAGCAAGGGCGAGGCTTTGCTGTTGTAGCGGATGAAGTACGCTCGCTTGCGCAACGTACACAAGAGTCTACCAGTGAAATTGAAGGTATTATTAATACGCTTCAGCAGCGCACGCAAGAGGTAGTAAGTATTATGCATCAATGTCGCTCGCAAGGTGATGAAAGTGCTTCACAAGCTATTAAAGCGGGTGATTTACTCGGTGCTATTACCGAAGATGTGCAAACCATAATGGAAATGAGTACTCAAATTGCCGTTGCTATTGATGAGCAAAGTCAGGTGGCATCAGAGGTGAACAAAAATGTAGTACGCATCAGAGACATTGCCCAAGATGCCTCTGAGCATGCAGTTAATAATGCGCAAACCAGTGAAGAAGTCTCTGAACAAGCGCGCGTATTATTTGCGGCTATTGATAAATTTAAAGTGTAATACAGTGTAGCGTTTAAAAAGCCAATAAGGTTTAGGGAACAAACTTTATTGGTACGCTATCTTTGTTTTGTTCGTGCTCGGCAAGACGCGCTTGGTATTTATCCCACAAGGTTTCGTGCTGCGCTTGTAGTGTTTCAAAGTAGCTCCAGCTAAATAGCCCGCTGTTATGGCCATCATCAAAGTCTAATCTCAGTGCGTAATGCCCCACCGGTACAATCTTTTTTATACCAACATGTTGTTTATTAAGTACCAACTTCATTGGCTCTGCACCATGCCCTTGCACTTCGGCCGAGGGAGAGTGAACGCGTAAAAACTCGCAGCTAAATACAGCCATACTGTCATCATCAAAGTAAACATCTAGGTTTTTACTCACGCTATGATAATGCACTTTTGTTACGTGTTTCATTTTATATATCCCATTAAAAAGCCCCCAATATGGAGGCTTTTAGTATAGTATTTTTGCCTACCTTATAAAATAAAGCGGCTTAAATCTTCATCTTCAACTAATGCGCCTAAATGTTTTTCTACATAAGCGGCGTCAATAGTAAGGGTAGAGCCAGCTTGTTCAGATGCATCGTATGAAATTTCTTCCATTAGCTTTTCCATTACCGTATGTAAGCGACGAGCACCAATGTTTTCGGTTTTCTCGTTAACCTGCCAAGCGGCTTTAGCAATGCGCTCTATTGCATCATCGTTAAACTCAACATTTACTTGCTCAGTTTTAAGCAATTCACGTTGCTGCTCAGTAAGTGAAGCATGTGGCTCGGTAAGAATTCGTTTAAAGTCATTAGCACTTAGTGCTTCAAGCTCTACACGAATAGGTAAACGACCTTGTAGCTCAGGGATCATGTCTGATGGTTTAGCCATTTGGAACGCACCTGATGCAATAAATAGCATGTGGTCGGTTTTCACCATACCGTGCTTAGTATTAACGGTTGAGCCTTCAATTAATGGAAGTAGGTCGCGTTGTACACCTTCACGGCTAACATCTGGGCCTGACGAATCGCCACGCTTACAAATTTTGTCTATTTCATCAATAAACACAATGCCGTTTTGCTCTACTGCAAAAATAGCCTGCTCTTTTAGCTCTTCAGGGTTAACTAATTTAGCGGCTTCTTCTTCGGTTAATAACTTAAAGGCTTCTTTAATTTTTAACTTACGCTTAGTACGTTTGTCGCCACCCATGTTTTGGAACATACTTTGCAGCTGGTTGGTCATATCTTCCATACCGGGAGGCGCCATAATCTCTACGTTTGGCTGTGCTTGCGCTAGATCTATTTCTATTTCTTTATCATCAAGCTGACCTTCGCGTAATTTTTTACGGAATGTTTGACGAGTAGATGAGTTGTCATCGCGCTGCGTTTCACCGTATTGATCTTTAGCCGGTGGTAAAAGTGCATCTAAAATACGCTCTTCTGCTGCTTCTTCTGCGCGGTGTTTAAACTTTTTAGTTTGTTGCTCGCGGGTCATTTTAATTGATACATCAACTAAATCGCGAATGATAGTCTCTACTTCTTTACCAACATAACCCACTTCAGTAAATTTAGTCGCCTCTACTTTAATAAAAGGCGCATTAGCGAGCTTAGCTAAACGGCGGGCAATTTCAGTTTTACCGACACCGGTTGGGCCAATCATTAAAATGTTTTTAGGGGTTACTTCGCTGCGTAAGTCATCGTTTAGTTGCATACGGCGCCAGCGGTTACGCAGGGCAATAGCCACGGCTTTTTTAGCATTAGCCTGACCAATAATATGCTGATCTAACTCGTGTACAATTTCTCTTGGGGTCATAGCAGACATGATGGGTCCTATTATAATTCTTCGATTGTTTGGAAGTTGTTGGTAAATACACAGATGTTGCCAGCAATGGTCAGGCTTTTTTCTACGATATCGCGAGCGCTTAAATCGGTGTTTTCTAATAGGGCAGTGGCTGCTGATTGAGCAAAGTTACCACCGCTACCAATGGCAATTAAATCGTTTTCTGGCTGCACTACATCACCATTACCGGTGATAATTAGTGAAGCAGTTTCATCTGCAACCGCAAGGAGTGCCTCAAGCTTGCGTAAAGCTCTGTCACTACGCCAGTCTTTGGCCATTTCTACAGCGGCTTTAGTGAGGTTACCTTGGTGCATTTCTAGTTTGCTTTCAAAGCGTTCGAAAAGGGTAAAGGCATCAGCAGTACCGCCGGCAAAACCAGCAATTACTTTGCCATTATAAAGGCGTCGAACTTTACGGGCATTGCCCTTCATTACGGTATTACCAAGTGAAACTTGGCCGTCGCCACCAATTACTACTTTATTGTCGCGGCGTACACTTACGATAGTGGTCATATTATTCCTCATCATCAAGCTGCGGGGGCAGCTTGTAAAAAACGATTATGATGAGGTTATATGGGTGAATGGACTAATTTCAAGTCCAGCCCCAAATTCCGCAGCTAACAACATGCACTCGCTTGAGTTTGTTTTTGTCGCTTTCGGCTTGGCGCTTTGTTTTATAAGGGCCTAAACGCACTTTATACCAAACACCATTAGTACCTGTGGTCTTTTTAATTTCAGAAATTAAGCCCGCAAAGGCAATTTTAGCTTTGAGGGTTTCGGCTTGTGCGTGTGTTCTAAACGACCCACACTGCATAACATAGGGGCCTTTTTGCTCAATTTCTCTTACTTCAACTTGGATCTCGTGCTCTTTAATTTCTTCAATGAACTTAGGAGCGCGAGGTTTAGCTATTTCTACTTTTTCAGCTGTTTTAGGGTGCGCCTGCTGCTCAACAAGCTCAGGATCGGCGTTATTTTTAATAAACCATAAGCCGTAAGCAAAGCCGCCTACAAGCAAAACAGTAATAACAACTAAAAGTATAGGAAATGGTTTTTTAGCAGGGGCTTGCTTGGTGTTTTTTCTACCCGCTGGTTTTTTATTAATATAATCGTGCTGTGCCATTTGGCTTTAACCTAAATCATGTCTATAGGGTCAACATCAAGGCTCCAGCGCACTTTTTGTGCAAGTTTGCTGGTGCTTAAATAGTCGACCATTTGCGCAAGATACTGATGCAATACTTTGCGGTCTTGCGCTTGAATATGCAATTGAAACCGGTACATACCCGCCACTCTTTCTAGTGGGGCAGGAATTGGACCGAGCAATTGTATACCAGATACACCGTTAACAGGAACCAAATCCGTCAAAAAATCGACAACGAGCTTAATACTGTGCCCTTGTGCTCTAACTATAGCCATATTAGTAATGGGTGGAAGGTCGGCATCATCACGCTCACTTAAAGCAAAGCGGGCAAAATCTTGGTAGCCATTATTTACTAAGTCTTGTAATAAAGGATGTTCAGGAAAGTGAGTTTGCAGTAATACTTGGCCTGGCTCACCAGAGCGACCCGCGCGCCCAGCAACTTGAGTTACCAGCTGGGCTAAATGCTCTGTGGCTCTAAAATCGCACGAGTACAAGCCGCTATCTACATCTAATATAAGCACTAAGCTAACATCGGCAAAATGATGACCTTTAGCCAACATTTGTGTGCCCACTAAAATACGCGCCCCGCCTTGGTTTATCTCCTCTAAGGCTTTTTCTAGGCTCCCTTTACGGCGGGTTGAATCGCGGTCGATGCGGGTTACGGGTGTATCGGGGAATTCACTCGATAAAAATTCTTCAATTTGTTCGGTGCCTTTACCGTTAGGAAAAATTTGTGTGCTACCGCAATCAGGACACTGGTGAGGTACTGGGTGTTGCTCACCACAGTGGTGGCAAATCATTTGGCCAATGGCTTTATGAAAGGTTGCGCTGGTGCTGCAGCGATTGCACTCACTCAGCCAACCGCATTCGTGACAAATTAGCGTAGGAGAAAAGCCACGACGATTTAAAAACACCATAACTTGCTTACCACGGTTTAAATGTTGGCGCATAGTGGCAAGGCTTGCGTGTGCAATACCGGCTTGGTCGGGCTGGCCTTTCATATCGAGCAACATAAACTGATTATCGGTTGCAGTTTGTGCGCGCTCTGTAAGGCTTAAAAGTTGGTATTTGTTGTTTATAGCTTTGTGCAGTGTTTCGAGCGCAGGGGTGGCACTGCCTAAAATAAGCGGTATTTTGTGCTGAAATGCCCGATAAGCGGCTAAATCGCGTGCGTGGTAGCGTAAGGTATCTTGCTGTTTAAATGAAGAGTCATGCTCTTCATCAACCACTATCATTCCTAATTTTAAAAAAGGTAGAAAAATACTCGAACGGGTACCTATTACAATTGCGCAGCTGCCTTTTTCGCAAAAACGCCATGTTTGCAAGCGTTCGTTATCGGTTAGGGCAGAGTGCCATAGCATAATTGGCGTATCGGGAAAGCGACGACGAAATCGGTTAACAGTTTGTGGCGTTAAGCCTATTTCAGGCACCAGCACTAAGGCTTGCTCGCCACGTTTAAGGACTTCTTCTAGGCATTGTAAATACACTTCGGTTTTACCACTGCCTGTCACACCTTCTAATAAAAAGCTCTTAAAGCCAACACTTTGATTTATTGTAGTGCACGCTACGGCTTGCTCTTTATTTAGTACTGGCTTGGTGCCGACTGTGGGCGCAACGCTTTGCCATTGATTATCATGCTCAATGCTTTGGGTTATAAGCTCTTTATCTATTAAGGCATCTATTGTTTTTTTACTAAAGCCGAGCGCTTTTAGCTCGGTTATCGACGACTTACCCGATTGCGCGAGTTGCTTTAATAAATTTAGCTGAGTTTTCGCTTTTAATGATGGAACCTTTGCGCCTTTTTCGGTAAGGCTAATCATGTTAATGCTGGTTTTATCTGGGTTTTCACCTTGGCGAAGCGCACCTGGCAGCGCAATGTGTATGGTTTCGCCGAGCGGATAGCAATAATAGCGTGCAGTAAAGCTAAGCAGTTCTAAATGCTGTGATGATAAAATAGGGGTTTGGTCAATAACCTCAGTAACCGCTTTAATTTTGTTATCGGGCACGTCGGTATGCGTTTTAAGAGCAAGAACAACCGCTACTTTCTTTTGATTGCCAAAAGGCACTAAAACACGCATCCCTGGCATAATAGGCGCCGAGGGCGAGATGAGTTGTTCATCTATTTTATAATCAAAGGTGCGTGGTAACGGAACTTTAATAGCAACTTCAACAAAACGCATAACAACTCATGTGATAAAGGGTAATAGCTTAATGTACTAAAAATAAGGCTAAAAACCTACATAGAAATGGATGCGGTAGCGCTGGTTGGTTACTTTTTTGGCAAAAAGCGTAATTAAAGCTTGTGCGGGGCAAGCTAGTTGGATAAAATCCGCGGCCTATAAATTTGTTTTAACGACGTATGGTGCCAGACTTCGGGTTTGGAGAGCGATGCGGCCTTAACTAGAGGTTCCTATGAAAGAAGGTATTCACCCTAAGTACGAAGCAATTTCTGCAACATGTTCATGCGGAAACAAATTCGAAACTCGTTCTACTCTTTGTAAAGACATTCACCTAGACGTATGTTCTGCGTGTCACCCGTTTTACACTGGTAAGCAAAAGATTTTAGACACTGGCGGCCGTGTTGATCGCTTCAACAAGCGCTTCGGTGCACTTAGCAGCAAGAAGTAATTATTGCTGTTTAGTAAAAAAAGCACCTTCGGGTGCTTTTTTTGTGCCTAAAATTCATCATTTTTACTAAAAAATTACCGATTGTTGCCGTACTACGTGTGCATAACTATTTCCTGTTCTTATTCTGAATATGCATAAACCTTTGCAGACAAACTCACAATTCTTCTCTATATTTTTTATACGTTAATTTTTAACCAAGCTGCTAAAAGTGCTTATCGTGGCGATATTTGTTTTTAACGGTGATAAACGCGCCATATTGGTGCATTTTACTATTTTAATATTCTGCTATTTTAGAAAAATATTGGCAGGGCAAAATGAACCTCAAAAAGCACTTTTTGAATGAATTTTTATTTGTTTAATATTGATAACTTTTAGCGAAGTTGCTGATAAATCACTTAAAATTAACGGATATAGCATATAACAGGATAGACCTGATATTGCTTGGAATTTAAAAATAATAAGAGTATCTTAGCCCCATACTCCCTCTCACTTAACTTAAATTGCAGGATACCATCGCGTTATGTCAGATTTTCGTGAACAAGCATTACACTACCACTCTCACCCCGTTCCAGGCAAAATCAGCATTGAGCTAACAAAACCAGCCGAAACGGTGCAAGACTTAGCATTAGCATACAGCCCTGGTGTTGCAGAGCCTGTGCGCGAAATTGCAGCAGACCCAGCCAATGCATATAAATATACCGGTAAAGGTAATATGGTTGCGGTGATCAGTAATGGTACGGCAATTTTAGGTTTGGGTAATTTAGGGCCATTAGCCTCTAAACCTGTTATGGAAGGTAAGGCGCTTTTATTTAAACGTTTTGCTGGCCTAGATTCTATTGATATTGAAGTTAAGCATCGCACTACCGAAGACTTTATAAATACAGTGGCTAATATTGCCGACACGTTTGGTGGTATTAACTTAGAAGATATTAAAGCGCCAGAGTGTTTTGAAATTGAAAAAGCACTTATTGAGCGTTGCAGTATTCCGGTTTTTCATGATGACCAACACGGTACCGCTATTGTAACTGCAGCAGGTATGCTTAACGCCTTAGAAGTGCAGGGCAAATCAATAGAAGATGCCATTATTGTATGTTTAGGTGCAGGCGCTGCAGCGGTTGCTTGTATGGAGCTGTTAATTAAGTGTGGTGCACTGCGCGAACATATTTATATGCTAGACCGCAAAGGGGTTATTCATACTCGCCGCGATGACTTAAACGAATACAAACAGCTTTTTGCTAACAATACAGATAAACGTACTCTACAAGATGTAATTGCTGATGCTGATGTGTTTGTAGGTGTATCGGGTCCTAACTTACTTGCACCTGAAGATCTAAAACTAATGGCCGATAAGCCAGTGGTGTTTGCATGTTCAAATCCAGATCCTGAAATTGCACCTGAGCTTGCGCACAGTGCACGTAAAGACTTAATTATGGCAACGGGGCGTTCTGATTTCCCTAACCAAGTTAATAATGTTTTATGTTTCCCGTTTATTTTCCGTGGTGCACTTGATGTACGTGCAAGCGCAATTAACGATGAAATGAAAATAGCCGCTGTCGAAGCTATTCGTAGTATTGCTAAAGAGCCAGTGCCTGAGCAAGTATTAAAAGCAGCGGGTGTAGAAAAGCTCGAATTTGGTGCTGATTACATTATTCCTAAACCGATGGACCCGCGTTTATTACCACGTATAGCCAAGGCGGTTGCTATTGCTGCTGTTGAGTCGGGCGTGGCACAAATTGACTTACCGGAAAATTATATGGCGTAATATATAGCGCGGAAACAAAAAAACCTCAGCATGCTGAGGTTTTTTTGTTTAAAAAGACGTTTTATTCTTCGTCTAAAATAGGCACTTCTAAACCCATTTCTTGCATTATTTTTTTAACTTCTTCAGGTACTTTTTCTGCGTTATCTTTACGTAGGTCATCATCATTAGGTAATGGCTGGCCTGTAAAGGCATGCAAAAACGCTTCGCATAGTAACTCGCTGTTTGTTGCATGACGCAGGTTGTTTATTTGACGACGTGTACGCTCATCAGTTAATACTTTTAATACATTTAGCGGGATCGAAACGGTGATCTTTTTAACTTGCTCTGATTTTTTCCCGTGTTCTGCGTATGGGTGAATATACTCACCATTCCATTTAGCCATAAGATGTATCGTTGCCTCAGATTATTAATTTCTCACACGGCGTAAAAAGCGTGTAAATATGCGTGAAATTCTATCGTTTTAAAAAAGATAGTCAAATAATAGATAGCAATCTATCTTAATAAGCTGGCTGTAATAGTAAATACAGCCTCATTGAAGCTTTACACATCTGTTATTTTTAGCCATCTAGAGCTTTAAAAGCTTTGACTTATTATAATGGATAACTTACTCTTTTAGACGTCTAAACATCCAAATTAATCAGGTGACGAATATGAGCGAAAAAAACAAAGCAACCATTGCTGTACGAAATGGGGTTGATGCCGATAAACATCATGGCGCCGTTGTACCGCCAATTTATTTATCGACGACTTATTCGTTTGCCGATTTTGATACTAAGCGCGCATACGACTATGGACGCAGTGGTAATCCTAATCGCGATATTTTAGCTGACACTCTAGCAGAGCTTGAAGGTGGCGCACGCGGAATTATTACTGCTACGGGCATGGCAGCAGTGCACTTAGCCACACAGTTATTAAATAACAATGATACATTGGTTATTCCTCACGATTGTTATGGCGGCAGCTACCGTTTATTTACGTCGTTAGAAAAGCGCGGCTTGCTTAAACTTAAAGTGCTTGATTTAACTAAACCAGAAAGCCTAGAACAAATTTTAACCATTAAACCTAAATTAATTTGGATAGAAACACCAAGTAACCCTGTGCTGCGCCTAACGGATATTAAAGCCGTGACGGATATAGCAAAACAGTGCGGTGCATTAGTGGCCGCCGATAACACCTTTTTATCACCGGCATTACAAAACCCAATTAAGTTTGGCGTAGATATTGTTGTGCACTCAACCACTAAATATATAAACGGCCATTCTGATGTTGTAGGCGGTGCAGTTGTTGCTGCTACACAAGAGCTTGGTGATGAGCTTGCTTGGTGGGCCAATAACATTGGTATTACCGGCGCACCATTTGATAGCTATTTAACGTTACGTGGTTTACGTACTTTAAATGTGCGTTTAAAACAGCACCAAGAAAATGCCCTGGCAATTGCTAAATACCTAGAAAGCTCTGAGTATGTTAGCCAAGTTTACTACCCAGGCCTTGAATCGCATCCTCAACATGCACTTGCTAAAGCCCAACAGCTTGGGTTTGGCGGTATGGTTAGTTTTGATATTAAAGGCGATGTGGATGATGCTGCGGCGTTTTTAACAAGCCTTATAGAATTTAGCTTAGCAGAATCGTTAGGTGGGGTTGAGAGTTTAATTTGTCATCCTGCGACCATGACTCACGCAGGTATGGAAGCTCAAGCACGTTTAGAGGCGGGTGTGGGCGATACGCTAATTCGTATTTCGGTCGGTATTGAAGATGTAGAAGACCTACTGGCTGATTTTGAACGTGTATTTAACCTAGTTAAACCTGGGCAAAATAAAAATGTAGGGCGTGTTGGTAAAGCTGCGGGCAATGCCAATGGTGATGTAAAGCAGCAGGCTGCTCATCCAGCTTTGTGGTGATTGAGTATGGTAAAAAGTGTACATAAATTTGGCGGCTCGAGCTTAAGCTCGGGCGAGCGCTATCAAAGTGTGGCAAAAATAATTATTGGCCACACACAGCCTGGCGATTGCGTGGTTGTATCTGCTGCGGGTAAAACCACCGATACATTGGTTTCTCTGTGGCAAAGTTATCAACAACAAGATAAGCAAGCTGTGGCTGATATTTTGCTGCAATTGAGTAATCACCAAACAGCATTAATTGAAGAGTTATTACAAGCCGATGCTAAACACACGGCTTTAGCTGTGTTAGCGCAAGAGCTAAGTGATGTAGCGGAGCAAGCCAGCAAGCAGCAGTTACAAGAGGCGGCCTTACTGGCGCATGGTGAGCTGTGGTCTGCGCGATTATTAGCAGCCTATTTAACGCAATTAAACATTCAAGCGTGTGCTCATGATGCTAGAGCGCTGTTTAGTGTAACAAGCGGGGAGCTTTTGCATGCGCAAAACAAACAGCAATGCAGCCAAGTTATTGATGCAAGTAAAATTAACGTAGTAACAGGGTTTATCGCAGCAAGTGCTGATGGTAAAACAGTTACGCTTGGGCGCAATGGCAGTGATTACAGCGCCACCTTATTGGCCAATTATTGCGACGCACAAAATGTATGTATTTGGACTGATACGCCAGGGGTCTTTAGTGCCGACCCACGTAAAGTTGAAAAGGCGATTAAGTACAACAAGGTGTGCCGTGAACAAGCTAACTTATTAGCTCGATTGGGTAACCCTGTGTTACATGCTAAAACGCTTTCGCCTTTAAAAAACAGTAATATTAAACTGGCTGTACGTAGTAGTTTTGATGTGCAAACTGCTCCTACCGATATTGTAAAACAAGGCAAAGCTAAGCAAAAACGTTTTATTACTACATTACAAAACGTTGATTTACTGCTCGTTGAAGGCCTTAACGCGGGAGAAGTGGCGCATGTTAGCCAGCTTATTCAGCACAGCCTTCATCATTTTATACACAACGGCGATACATACTTAGTTGTGCCCGCGGGTGCAACGCATCAAGTAGTGAGTTATTTTGCTGGGCGAGCAAATATAAGCGAGTCTAATTTAAATGGCTGCGCGGTGGTTGCGCCTACGCAAGATGTTTACACACTAAGTACATTAGCGGCTGAGGTTTTAAATCAGCAAAGTATTCACCCTCGTTTTATTCATCAAGATACAGGCTATACATTGCTGTTAACTGATCAGTTAATAGAAAGCGATGTACTTAGTTTATTGCACGAAAAATTAATTAATAAAGGCCAAGAAGTTGCTCTGGTTGTGGCTGGCTTAGGTAATGTAGGCGATGAATTTTTAAGCCAGCTAGATGCTCAATTTAAGCGTTTGTCGGGCGATTATAGTATTAAGCTAGTTGGCTTAATTCGCTCGCAACATATGCTATTTAATGCCTCGGGTATTACACTCGGACAGTGGAAAAAACAATGGCAGCATAATGCCGTTGCTTATGAGCAGGCGGATTTATTAAGTGCATTAAACGAACTTGATTACGAGCACAAAGTTGTTGTTGATATAACGGCAAGCGAGCAATTTAGCCAATTATACACCGACTTTGTAGAGCGAGACTGCCATTTAATAAGTGCTAACAAGTATGCGGGCACTGCTGCATCTAATTGGTATAACGCGCTGCGCCAAAGTATTAGCGAGCGTAATTTGCATTGGCGCTACAACACCAGTGTTGGGGCAGGGTTGCCGATTAACTTTGCGTTGGCCGATTTACAAAATAGTGGCGATAAAATTACCCGTATTGAAGGTGTTTTCTCGGGCACACTCTCGTGGCTATGCAGTAGGTACGATGGCAGTGTGGCATTTTCTGACCTTGTTCTTGAAGCGCAAAAAATGGGCTTTACAGAGCCTGATCCTCGCGAGGATTTATCGGGCCGAGATATGCAACGTAAATTGCTGATACTTGCACGCGAGCTTGGCATTGAATTAGATTTAGATGATATAAGCTTACAAGCATTAATGCCTGATGAGCTAGCCCAAGGTTCATGGGATGACTTTTTAGTGAATAAAGATAAGCTAAATGCCTTTATTAAACACCATGCCGATGCGGCAAATGCGCAAGATGCTGTACTTAGGTATACCGGTTTATTGGCATTAGAGCAGGGTAAAGTATCGGCGAAGGTAGGTATAACTTACGCGCCTAAAGGGGACGCCTTAGCTAACTTAACACCTGGCGATAATATCTTTGTTATTAATAGCCAGTGGTACAACGAAAACGCCTTAGTAATACAAGGCCCTGGGGCAGGCAAAGAAGTGACCGCCGCGGGCGTGCACTCTGATTTATATTGGTTAGTTAAAAACCTAAAATAGCGCAGGCAAATATTAATAGTAAAACGGCAGCTTGTGTAAGCTGCCGTTTTTGTTTTTAGAATAACTCTTCTTCTGTTTTTGTATCTTCTTCAAAAATATCAGTTGGCTGAGACAGCACATATTTTGTAGGCGCAGTGCCTTTTTCAAAATACTCAAAGCGACTGGTGTAGTCGTTTTTATGACTTAACAAACCTGTTTTTAAATCGATACGAATTGAAACTAGTCCTTCAGGAGGCTCTATTGGCGCCTCTGGTGTGCCCTCAAGCGCCACTTTCATAAAATCAACCCAAGCAGGTTGTGCCGTTTTGGCGCCCGATTCAGCACCAGAGATTTGGCTGCTATCTAGGTTGTTATTATAGGTGGAGCGCCCTAACGAGTTACCTGGGTTGTCAAAACCAACCCATACAGACGTTACTACATTGCGGTTAAAGCCGCTAAACCAAGTATCAACAGAGTCATTGGTTGTGCCTGTTTTACCCGATAGATCGCGTCTATCTAATGCTTGCGCACGCCAACCTGTCCCGCTCCAGCCTGTTTTATGGGTCCAGCTACCGCCACCCCATACTGCGCTGTGCATTGCTTCAGCAATTAAAAAAGCATTTTGCTTTGAAATAACACGTGGTGCACAACGTGGTTGCGTGGCTGTATCATCTGTTATGTCGGTATCTAGGTTATTGTTGGCAAAGCTATCCACTGCTTGAGAGACGGGTAATAGCTCGTCTTCATCGCAAGCAAGAGCCGGGTTTGCTTTAAATAGTACATTGCCATAAGCATCTTGAATTTCAGATATAAAGTAAGGTTCAATTAAGTGACCGCCATTAGCAAATGCGCTCATGCCGCGAGCAAGCTCTAATGGCGTGATTGATGCACTCCCTAATGCTAACGATTCACTGCGGTTAATATCAGCATCTTTAAAACCAAACTTAAGCAAGTGATCGGCGGTGCGTTGTAACCCTACACCGCGCAGTAAGCGCACAGAAATAACGTTTTTAGATTGTGCAAGTGCACGGCGAATACGTATAGGGCCATTATAAACTGCTGGGCTGTTTTTTGGTCGCCACGCTACACCTAAACTTTTATCCCACTGGTTTATTGGCGCGTCGTTTAAAATAGAGGCTAATGTATAGCCATTTTCGAGCGCAGCAGAATAAATAAAGGGTTTAATATTAGAGCCAACTTGGCGTTTAGCTTGTACCGCTCGGTTGTATTGGCTTTGCTCAAAACTGTAACCGCCTACTATAGCTTTAATACGGCCATCTTGTGGGTCGAGTGAAACAAGTGCACTGGCAGCTTCTGGTATTTGGCTTAGTAGGTAACTGTCGTCGTTATTTTTACGCAGCCATATTTGCATGCCAGGGGTAAGAATGTCAGTAGCGGCTTTAGGGGCAAAACTTTGGCGGTAGCGAGTAATGTATTTGCGCGCCCATTTTAAATTATCCCAATCAAGTGTGGTGCGCTGGCCATTTTTTAAAATAACGTCAGCGGTTTTCTCTGCCACATTTAACACCACGCCAGCATGCAAGTCAGCCATTTCTTTAACAGGTTTTAGCTTTTCTATAATTTGCTGCTCACTTAAGGCGGGCTGTGTTTCTGGATCCCATAACACGTCTACTGGCCCACGAAAGCCATGACGCATATCGTAGTTATGTAAATTATTAACTAAAGCTGTTTGCGCAGCCTTTTGAACTTTAGACTCCACAGAGGTAAATATCTTAAAGCCAGAGTTATATGCTTTTTCTACACCGTAGCGCTCAACCATCTCAGCACGAACCATCTCAGAGATATAAGGGGCGTAAAGGTCTATCTCAGCACCGTGAAAATAAGCAGTGATAGGCTGGTTAGCCGCATCGTTGTATTGCTGTTGCGTAATATAGTTTTCAGTAAGTAAGCGACCAAGCACTACATTACGACGTGCTTTAGCTCTAATTGGGTTACGAATTGGGTTAAGCGCCGAAGGGGCTTTAGGTAAACCGGCAATCATTGCCATTTGTGCAAGAGTGAGGTCTTTTAGCTCTTTGCCATAGTAAACTTGAGCAGCAGCACCAATACCAAATGCACGATTACCTAGTTCTATTTTATTAAGATACAGCTCAAGAATTTCGTCTTTTGTTAATACACTTTCAATATGTAGAGCTATAAAAATCTCTTTAACTTTACGAATATACGCTTTTTCTCGTGTTAAAAAGAAGTTACGAGCAAGCTGCATAGTAATGGTACTCGCGCCTTGCTTTTTCTCACCTGTTGAAATTAACACAATAGCAGAGCGGACAATACCAATAGGGTCTATACCAATATGGTCATAAAAACGGTTATCTTCTGTGGCTAAGAAGGCATTAATTAAAGGTTGAGGTATTTCGTCTATAGTAACGGGGATGCGGCGTTTTTCACCAAATTGATTAATTAAGAGTCCATCTTTGGTAAAGACTTGCATAGGGGTTTGTAATTGCACGTCTTTTAAAACTTGCACACTGGGGATATCAGGTTTAACGTAATAATAAAGGCTGATTAAAGTGATCAGACCAATTAACGTGCAAATGATAAAAAATTGTAATGTTCTTTTTAATAAAATCACTTATATTTCCCTAAATGGACTCCCAATTGCGAGTTTAGACTGCTAGTATATATTGATTAAAAAATGAATAATATTTTTTACTATAAAAATTATAACTTGTTTATTATTAAAACAAAGGTCAAGTTGCAAACATGCTAAGTCAACTATTTCAAAAGCCATCACCTGCGATGGTCGGAATTGATATCGGATCGCACTCTATCAAAGCAGTGCTTTTAAGTGAAATTGAAACGGGATTTCGACTAGAAGCACTTGCAATTGAACCTATGCCAAAAGGTGCAATGAGCGAGCGCTCTATTCAGGATATCGAAGCAATTGGTAACATAATTACAAAATTAAAAAGAAAACTACCAAAATCGTTAAAATCAGCGGCAGTGGCTGTATCAGGACAAACCGTTATCACTAAAGTTATTTTTATGGATGTTTCATTAAGTGACGCTGAATTAGAGTCGCAAATTGAAATAGAAGCTGACAGCTTAATACCTTACCCCCTTGATGAAGTGAGTTTAGATTTTGAAAAGCTCTCTACCAACGAAGCCGACCCGAGTAAAATGAATGTGTTGTTATCTGCTGCGCGTACAGAAAGTGTTGAAGCCCGTGTGGGCGCGCTGGAGGCGGCAAACTTAACCGCTAAAGTGGTTGATGTTGAAAGCTATGCGTTAAGTAGAGCGATGGAGGTGTATTATCAGCAACTGCCAAGTGATGCCTTTAATAAGTGTGTTGCCGTGGTAGATATTGGCGCTGTTTTAATGCTGGTGAGTGTCGTTCAAGCGGGTGAAACAATTTATACCCGCGACCAAGTATTTGGTGGCGACCAATATACTAATAGTATTGTATCTTATTATAATAAAAGTTTTGATGAGGCCGAAATAGGCAAAACAACGGGTGATTTACCTGCTAATTATACTTTTGAAGTGCTGGCACCGTTTCAGACATCACTATTGCAACAAGTGCGCCGTGCGGTACAAATGTTTTTAACAACCACAGGTAAAGATCAAGTAGATTATATAGTGCTAACCGGCGGTACATCAATGATAGACGGTTTAGATAGGTTGTTAATTGAAGAGCTCGGTATTCATGCTGTGGTGACTGAACCGTTCGCTAATATGGAAATTTCGCCAAAAGTAGACAGAAATGTAATGCAAAGAAATAGAACGCAGTTTGCAATTGCTACTGGTTTGGCATTGAGGAGCTTTTCATCATGCCACATATAAATCTACTGCCGTGGCGAGAGCTACAACGAGAAGAATCAAAAAAGAAATTTATAACTATATTAATAGCAGTAGTACTAGGTAGTTTTGCAAGTATGTACTTACTTAGCTCTTTTTACGCGGGTTTAAAAGATGGGCAGAACTTAAAAAATAATTATTTAAGCTCAGAAATCAGTACTCTTGATAAAAAAATTAGTGAGATTAGAGATCTCGATAAGCGAAAAGAGAATTTACAACAACGAATGCGGTTGATTGAAGAGCTACAAAGCAGCCGTAATTTAGGTACTCAAATTATGGATGAAGTAGCTAAAATTGTTCCTCAAGGCGTGTATTTAACTAAGCTTGAGCGGCGTGGTACACAAATACATGTGTTAGGGCGCAGTGAATCAAACAATCGTTTATCTACTATGCTACGTCAGGTACAAGGCTCTTATCTATTAGAAAGGCCAATCATGCAGGGCATTGTGGCAGGCGATCAAACATCACGGTTACTCAGTGATTTTAATATGGAGTTTTATGTAAAGCCATTTGATAAAATTGGTGAGGTAAGTGATGAACCTTGATTTAAAAGCCTTAAATGAAATAGATTGGAATGAAATTGAGCTCGACAACATTGGTGAATGGCCGGTTGCAGTAAAAGCAATTTGTTGCTTATTTGTCGCCGGTTTAGTGTTGTTTTTTAGTTACAGCTTATTGGTATCTGATGAAATAGACAGCTATCACAGCGCGGTAGCAAAAGAAGTCGAGCTGCGTACTACCTACAGAACTAAATATGCTGTAGCCAGTAAGCTTGATATATATCGCCAGCAAATGGTTGAGATGGAAGATAAGTTTTCACAACTACTAAAGCGATTACCTACCTCAAATGAAACCCCTGGCCTTTTAGACGATTTATCTTATGTAGGTACTACTAGCGGTTTAACATTTTTGAAAATTGGCTGGTTACCTGAAATCGAAAAAGAGTTTTATACCGAGCTGCCTATAAAAATTGAAGTAATAGGTACTTACCATGAGTTTGGTGAATTTGTAGGAAAAGTAGCCCAATTACCACGAATTGTAAGTTTACATGACTTTTCGATTGTATCATCTGGTGAAAAGCAACTAACATTCAGTGTGGTAGCAAAAACGTATCGTTATGAAGAAGGGGTTAAAAAGTGAGACTAGTCCCTTTATTATCATTGTCTGTTTTATTGTTGGCAGGTTGTAACGACGATACGTCTGAGCAAAAAGAATTTATTGACCAAGTTAAGGCCAGCACCACGCCTAAAGTTGAGGGAATACCTGAATTAACGCAGTTTGAACATTTTGAATATAATGCATCTCAGCTGCGTAGTCCTTTTGTGGCTCCACAGCCTGAAATTATTCAAAATAAACTAACGCAAATTAAAAATTGTTTACACCCTGACCCTGATAGAGTGAGAGAGCCACTAGAAAAGTATCCGCTCGATAACCTATCAATGAAAGGTACATTAGGCTCTAGCGGTCAAATGTGGGCACTGATCACCGCAGCGGATGAAACGTTGCATAGGATAACGGTAAATAATTACTTAGGCACGTATGACGGTAAAGTTAAGTCTGTAAGTAGTGATTATGTAGAACTAGTTGAATTAATCCCTGATGGGTCGGGTTGTTGGAAAGAGCGGCTGACTAAATTGGAAATGTTAGAGGCGGCAAATAATGGCGCAAATTAATAATAAAAAAGGTAAAACCCACATGTATAAGGATGTACTTTGGCATCATCGTTTTCAAATGGTGTTATTTGTCATATTGGCTCTTTTTGTTGTAAAAACAGCCAGTGCAGCGCCATTACTTTATGATGTACGTTATAACCCCTTGCTAAAAGGCGAGACAGAGTTACAACTTGTATTTGACGAAGAGCTAACACAACAACCTAAAATTCAAGTACACAACACACCAGCACGCATAGAAATGTTATTTGATGGTGCAGAACTAGAACAGGGTCTTGAAAATGTGCCGGTCGATCACGCAGGTATTAACAGTGTGAGCAGCGTACTGACAGAGCAAGGCTTAAAAGTTACGGTAAATTTAGAGCGTTTAAAAATATACGAAACACAAGTTAATAATAACTTAGTGTCGTTGCGCGTATCTGATAACCCGCTTACTGAACAAGCTTCTGATGAAAGCAGCAATGGTAATAATGCCTCAAGCGCTTATATTAATCGGATTCAATCTATTGATTTTCGCCGTGGTGAAAAAGGTGAAGCAAAAGTTTTAGTATTTTTACAAGACACGCAAGCTGCAATAGAAGTACATGAAAGTGGTGGAAAAATAATTGCAGAGTTTCATCACACAGATATTTTAGACGACTTACTGTATGAATTAGATGTGCTAGATTTTGGTACTGTAGTAAGTACCATTGAGACCTTTAAAGAAGATAGCTTAAGCCGTGTAGTTATTGAGCCTAATGCTGCTTTTACCTTTACCTACCAGCAAATAGATAACATTTTAACGTTAACCATTGAAAAAGATGAAACGCAAAATGCCTATTTAGATGGCGGCAAGGAATATCAAGGTCGTCCAATGACCTTAAACTTCCAAGATATTTCGGTTAGAGCTGTACTGCAAATCATAGCGGGTTATAACGAGTTTAACTTAGTAACGAGTGACTCAGTAACTGGCAATATTACACTTCGTTTAGATGGCGTTCCATGGGATCAGGCTTTAGATGTTGTACTGCGTATTAAAGGCCTTGATAAGCGCATGGATGGCTCTATATTGATGGTTGCGCCAGCTGAAGAGCTCGCTGCACGTGAAGCTAAAGATTTACTAGCAAAACAAAAGGTCGAGGATTTAGAGCCGCTTTACAGTGAGTATATTCGTTTAAACTACGCTAAGGCTGAAGATTTTGCGGATTTACTGAAAACCGACACTAACAGCATCATTTCTGCCCGAGGCAGTGTATCGGTTGACCAGCGTACCAATACATTACTTATTAAAGATACAGCGAAGAGCATTGAGAGCATTCGCCGTATGATTGAAACACTCGATATCCCAGTGCAACAGGTTGTTATTGAATCACGTATGGTAACAGTGCGCGATAACGTCACAGAAGATTTAGGCGTGCGTTGGGGATTTAGTGATCAACAAGATAGTGATGGTATATCTGGCTCGCTTGAAGGAGCTGAGTCTATCTCAAATGGCACTATTCCTGATTTATCAGACCGTCTTAATGTAAACCTACCTATTACTAACCCTGCGGCAAGTATTGGTTTACACATAGCTAAGTTGGCTAATGGCACTTTAATTGATTTAGAGCTAAGTGCTTTAGAAGAAGAAAATAAAGGTGAGATTATTGCGAGCCCGCGCATTACTGCAGCTAATCAGCAAAAAGCACGTATTGAGCAAGGTACTGAAATCCCCTATACCGAATCGGCCTCAAGTGGCGCTACTACTGTAAGCTTTAAAAAAGCGGTATTGAGCCTTGAGGTTACACCGCATATAACGCCTGATAACAAAGTTATTTTAGACTTAGTTATTACACAAGATACTCGTGGCGAAACGGTTCAAACCGGAACAGGTGAAGCGGTTTCGATAGACACTCAACAAATTGAAACACAAGTGCTGGTTGATAACGGCCAAACCGTTGTGCTGGGTGGTATTTTTCAGCAGCAAATAATTAATACCACAAATAAAGTACCTGTACTTGGTGATATTCCGTATGTTGGACGCTTATTTAAGAGCACCAGCGAGTTTAATGAGAAACGTGAATTACTTATTTTCGTGACACCGAAAATACAAATAGATTAAAATTTAGTGGTTTTATGTTCGTCAACGAGTGTTTATTGATAATAATTGCTCGTTATATGGCTTTTTATTGTAATAGACTTGAAATACCCGGCCAATTACTGAGATAATCCCCTCCTTAATTTTGGGGCCAGGTCGTTAGGCGGGGTTTTATTTCAAATTTTAGAGTTCGTTTGTACTAAAAGATATGGCTGAGAAACGTAATATATTTCTAGTTGGCCCCATGGGGGCTGGCAAAAGCACGATTGGTCGTCACATCGCTGACCAATTACACCTTGAATTTGTCGATTCTGATCAAGAAATCGAACGCCGTACCGGTGCAGATATTGCCTGGGTGTTTGATCTTGAGGGTGAAGAAGGCTTTAGACTTCGTGAAGAATCTGTTATTGGCGACTTAACCGAAATGCAAGGTATTGTACTTGCAACCGGTGGTGGTTCAGTAATGAGTAAAGAAGTTCGAAACAAGCTTTCGGCTCGTGGTATCGTTGTATACCTAGAGACACCTATAGAAAAGCAAGTTGCACGCACGCAACGCGACAAGCGTCGCCCATTACTGCAAACTGAAGAAGCACCTCGTAATGTACTAGAGCGCTTAGCAGAAGAACGCGAGCCACTATACAAAGAAGTTGCCGATTTTGTTGTACGCACCGATGAGCAAAGCGCTAAAGTTGTTGCTAACCAAATCATCGAGAAATTAGATTTTTAAAAACCAATAATAAAGGAAATAACAAAGCATGCTTGAATTAACTGTTAATTTGGACGAGCGAAGTTATCCTATTTTTATTGGTCAATCTGCACTTCAAGATAATGGCCGCCTTGTTCACCACATTGGTGATTGTCGGCCTATCATTATCACTAACGACACAGTTGCGCCTTTATATTTACAAGGACTGCTTGATTCGTTAGCTGATCTAGACCCTCTTTCTTTTGTCATTCCCGATGGTGAGCAATACAAGTCACTTGAATGGTTTGAGAAAATATCTGCTTTTTTATTGCAAAATAATTGCGGCCGAGACACATGCTTAATTGCACTAGGTGGCGGCGTTATTGGCGATTTAACAGGTTTTGTTGCTGCATGTTATCAGCGCGGTGTACCGTTTATTCAAATTCCGACCACGGTACTATCACAAGTTGACTCCTCTGTAGGGGGTAAAACAGCGGTAAATCACCCATTGGGTAAAAACATGATTGGGGCGTTTTATCAGCCGCAAGCGGTTTTTATTGATACTAATTCACTTCACACTTTACCGGCGCGCGAATTTGCAGCGGGTATGGCCGAAGTTATTAAGTATGGTTTAATTTACGATACCGAGCTATTTGCTTTTATTGAGCAAAATGTAGAAAAGCTACAGCAACTAGATGAAGCAAGTTTGCAGCATATTATTTATAGATGTTGTGAAATTAAAGCGCTTATCGTGGCGCAAGATGAAAAAGAAAATGGCCTTCGTGCATTACTCAACTTAGGGCATACCTTTGCGCATGCAATTGAAGCGCAAATGGGATACGGTGTATGGCTACATGGCGAGGCTGTTGCTACCGGAATGGTACTTGCTGCTAAATTAGCGCATACACGCGGTGATTTATCGCAAACTGAGGTAGATAGAATTGTAACGCTACTCAAGCTTTATAATTTACCGACTGAGATCCCAAGTGAAATGACTGCTGAGCAGTTTTTAATGCATATGCGTAAAGACAAAAAAAATAAAAAAGGCACTATCCGCTTTATTTTACCTACTCAATTTGGTCAATGCGCATTGGTAGATGACGTATCAGACGACCAAGTTAGAGCGTTAATCGAGCAATAATGCAGGCGCAAATTTTACCAAGCCGTGCGGCGTTGGTGGATAGAATCGCTCTGCAATTTGAATACGGGCAAAACTTAATTGTATTACTAGGCACCTCTGGCCTAGGCAAAAGTTATATGCTCGAAACCTTCATCACCGACAAATACAACAGTTTTAATAAAGCATTTGTACAAGTAAGTGCCAGTGTAAATGATGTATCACTGATGAGTGATATATTAGAGCAAAGCTTTAACTCTCCGCTGATTGACCACGATTTATCGTTAAGTGAAAACTTTTACCAATTGTTGCAGCAGCAGCCGTGTGAGGCTTGTTTGTGGGTGCTCGATAATGCAAGGCACTTATCTGAAGAGCTATTACAGGAGTTAGAGTTACTTGCCAAAAATAGCCCTATAACGCTTTATATCATGCTAGCTTCGCAATCAAAGCTAGCTATTAATAATGCCGTTGAAATTTACTTAGAGCCTTTATCTGCACATGAATCTAAACAGCTAATGAGCTGGTATTTTCCTAATTTACCGTACGATGAAGACCCTGTATTTAGTGCATTTTTAAATGAAGCGAAAGGCAACCCCAGCTTATTATTAGCATGGCAACCAACGGAGCATGTGGCTGATATTGTAAAAAAAGATAAAGTGTCGTGGCGAGTACACTTAATCTCGTTGTTAATTATAATTATGCTACTTATCATTGGTTTGCTGTATAAAAATGATATGACCCAGTGGTGGCAAACGTACTATCAAAATCAACAAAGCCAAGCCATAGATACCGCTATTCCTGCTTCTAAAATTGTCGCTATCCCAAGCGTGGATAAAGAGGTCAGTAATGACAATTCTGATATATCAAAAGCGGATTTGCTTTTAGAGCCGGTCAGCGATAAATCACAAGAGAATGTAGCGCCTCATAAAAACGATGTGCCGGCGATAATGCAAAGCCTAACGCGTGAGGCTCAACAAAGCGCTCAGAGTGAACAAAGCGAGGCGTTACCACAAAGCTTAAACACTCCTGAGACTATTGAGCCAATTGAAAGTGACGATAAAGAAAGCCCGCAGCCTAAAACCTCAAATAACGTATCCGATAACGCTTGGTATTTAGCTCAGCCAGATAATAATACAACTGTGCAGCTGCTAGCTGTTACACAGGAAAAAATCACCCGTGAGTTTATTATTCAACATAATTTAAGCCAGCGCGCTAAGGTTTACCAAACTAAGCGAAATAATAAAGTGTGGTGGGTGGTTACTATTGGTAGTTATGCATCACTCGCTGATGCTAAAAGTGCATTGTCTGCCTTGTCGAGTGCGCTTAGAAAGAACAAGCCTTTTTATAAAAAAATCAGCAAAATAAAACAAGAAATTGCACGACTTGATCAGTAAACTGACTCACTTTAGTGTAAAATCGCGCTACAGCAGATTGAAGTTAAGAACCAATGCAACAAAAGAGTAGAGCCTTCCTTAAATGGGCTGGCGGTAAATACAGCCTAGTTGAAGATATTAATGCACGTTTATCTCAAGCCAGCAAACACGCTGAAACCTTGGTAGAACCTTTTGTAGGTGCAGGCTCAGTATTTTTAAATAGTAATTTTAAGCACTATTTACTCAACGACATCAATGCTGATTTAATTAACTTATACAAAGAGCTCAAGCGCTCGCCTGATGAGTTTATAAGTGACTCTAAAAAACTATTTGTTGATTTAAATAACCACCCAGACGCTTACTACGAATACCGTGTACAGTTTAATAAAAGCAATGATGTATATGAGCGCGCAATGCTCTTTTTATACATGAATCGCCATGGTTACAATGGGCTGTGTAGGTATAATCTCAAAGGCATTTTTAACGTGCCATTTGGTAAATATAAAAAGCCTTATTTTCCAGAAAAAGAAATGTACTTTTTTGCCGAAAAAGCACAAAAAGCCACATTTACCTGCCTAAGCTACGATGATGTATTTAAGCTTGTGCCAAACAATGCGGTTATTTATTGTGATCCGCCTTATGTGCCGCTAAGTAAAACAGCGTCGTTTACCTCTTATGCTAAAGGCGGGTTTAATTTAGACGATCAAGCAAACTTGGCAAACTTAGCCGAGCAAGCTGCGTTTGAAAACAATACCCCAGTGCTTATATCTAACCACGATACCGTATGGACGCGAAAAATTTATAGCCAAGCTACGCTTGGTAAAATTCAGGTAAAACGTACTATCAGCCCTAAAGGTGGATCACGCAACAAGGTCGACGAGCTAATGGCTATGTATTTAGCACCCAAGCAACCACTGCGTAAATTGTCACTACAAAAATAACAAAAAACAGCACAGCTAAAGCAATAATAAAAAGAGGGGAGTGTTGTTGAAAGTCGGCTTGGCGTTTGTGCTCTGATTGCACACCAAAAAATGCTGCTAGCACACTTTGCAACGCGCTAATAAAGTGCAGCATTATTTAAAATAGAGGTTTTATTGAAGGCGTATTCTTAGCGTCTTCTGAGCTAGTTAACAGCTCTAATAAATCTAAATAATGAAACTGCGCACTGCGGCTATCGCCTGTTAGCCACGAAAACCACGATGAGTCTTCTTCTACTTTCGCACACGTTAAGGTGTTTGAAGCGTTTTTACTACTTGCCTGATGCTGACAATTGCTAACTAAGCTTAAATCTTGCTCAGAACTTGGCGCAAAACTAAATGCCCCAATAAATAACAATGCCGACGCAATTAAGATCCCTGTTTTAAATGCACGCATAATATTAGCCTAAAATTAAGTTACTCCTTTAATAATAACAAAAGCTGTATAAATAACAAACTAATATTTATCTGTAATAGCTAAGGCCTGTTGAAACTTGCGAGTTAAAGTGTGTTCTCAAGCTAAGAGTTTTTAAATCGCGCCCCGAAGTTTGTAATCGAGTGGGCACAATAACTGCTCTTACGTTAATCTAATAGCTTACATCATGTAAGCAAAGCTTGTGCGTCTACTCACGGCCTTACCAAAAATTAAACATGCTGCCCAAAACTCAACCACTAAAGCTTTTCATAAATAAATACTTATATATTTAAATCGATATTTTTAGTTATGCCTAATTTACAGTGTATTACTTGGGAAACCTCAGCATTTACGGTACATTAAGGCATATTTTACTGATTGACGGATTACTATGTTAAACCCTGAACAAAAATACTTAATTGCGCCTTCTATTTTGTCAGCCGATTTTGCAAAATTAGGCGAAGATGTGGATAAAGTACTCGCTGCAGGCGCTGATGTAGTACATTTTGATGTCATGGACAATCACTACGTGCCTAATCTCACTATTGGGCCTATGGTGTGTAAAGCGCTTAGAGATTACGGTGTAACAGCCCCTATAGATGTGCACCTAATGGTAAAACCAGTCGATAGTATAATCCCTTTGTTTGCAGAGGCCGGCGCATCAATAATTACTTTTCACCCTGAGGCCAGCGAGCATATAGACCGCACCATACAGCTCATTAAAGACCATGGTTGTAAAGCAGGCTTAGTATTTAACCCTGCCACTAGCCTTAGCTACCTCGATCACGTTATTGATAAGCTAGATACTATTTTATTAATGTCGGTAAACCCAGGCTTTGGCGGCCAAAGCTTTATCCCCCACACCCTTGAAAAACTAGCTCAAGCTAAGCAGCGTATAGTTGCGTCGGGTCGTGATATTCGCCTAGAAGTAGATGGTGGTATTAAGGTTGATAACATAGCCGCAGCAGCGCAAGCAGGTGCCGATATGTTTGTAGCAGGGTCTGCTATTTTTAATGAGCCTGATTACAAAGTTGTTATTGATCAAATGCGTGAGCAGTTAGGAAACGTAAAGTAATGAAATATGATGTAGCTTTGTTCGACCTTGACGGCACACTTGTTGATAGCGTTTACGATTTATACCTAGCAGTAAACTTAACACTGAGTGATTTAGCGTTTCCTATTGTTAGCCAAAGCTTGGTTGAAAGCTGGATAGGCAACGGTATTGAAACCCTAGTCAAGCGTGCACTCAGTGGTGATATGCAAATTAGCGAACATTTAGATGAAGCGCTTAGTGCAAAAGCCATTGCCTTATTTTACCAACATTATGAGCAGCTAGTGGGCAAGTATAGTGTGTTGTATCAGCATGTAGAAACAGGGCTCAGTGCTTTGCGGGGCATGCCAAAAGCACTTGTTACTAATAAGGCGCGCCTATTTACCGAGCTACTACTTGATAAGCTTTCCCTTACCAGTCACTTTGAAGTGATAGTGTGTGGAGACGATATGGCTAAAAAGCCTTCACCAGCGCCTTTATTGTATGCATGTAACAAGCTGAATGTTGAGCCGAGTAAGGCTATTATGATTGGCGATTCAAAAAGCGATATATTGGCAGCACATGCCGCTAAAATTGATGTAATAGCGGTGGATTATGGTTATAACCAAGGCGAAAATCTTGAGGATTATAATCCACAGTACCTATGCGATAACTTCTTAGATATAATACCAACACTAACACAGCGTTAAAATTTTTAATTAACTAAACAACACTAAAGGAAAATCATGAGTAAACCAGTAGTTTTAAGTGGCATTCAGCCAACCGGTGGTATGACAATAGGCAACTATGTTGGCGCTATTAACCAGTGGCTAAAGCTACAGGAAGACCACGAAAGTTTCTTTATGCTTGTTGATTTACACGCGATTACTGTTCGCCAAGAGCCAGAACTTCTTCGCTCTCGAGTATTAGATGGTATAGCGTTATATGCGGCATGTGGCATAGACCCTGAAAAATCGGCCTTATTTGTACAGTCGCAAGTGCCAGAACACGCGCAGTTAGCATGGGTGCTAAATTGTTACGCACAAATGGGCGAGCTTAACCGCATGACTCAGTTTAAAGACAAGTCATCTAAGCATGCTAACAATGTAAACGTCGGTTTATTTTCGTACCCAGTATTGCAAGCAGCGGATATTTTATTATATCAAGCTGACCAAGTACCGGTAGGGGATGACCAAAAGCAGCACTTAGAGTTAACGCGTGATATAGCGACACGCTTTAATAATTTATACGGTGACGTATTTAAGTTACCTGAGCCATATATTCCCGAATTTGGCGCACGTGTAATGAGCCTTCAGGATCCGCTCAAAAAAATGTCTAAGTCTGACGAAAACCCTAATGGCTACATCATGCTATTAGATGAGCCTAAAAAGATTGAGAAAAAGCTTAAAAAAGCAGTAACCGATTCAGACGAGCAAGCGCGTATTTACTTTGACCGTACTGAAAAGCCAGGCGTTTCTAATTTACTTACTTTATTAAGCGTAGCCACTAAGCGCTCAATTGAAGACTTAGTGCCAGAGTATGAAGATAAAATGTATGGCCACCTGAAAAAAGACACAGCCGATGCAGTTGTTAGCATGATTGAGCCAATCCAAGCACGTTTTAAAGAGATCAGAGAAGATCAAAACCTACTTGATAGCATCATGAAATCAGGCGCAGAAAAGGCCAGTGTACGTGCAGAAAAAACACTTAAATCGGTTTACGATGCACTAGGGTTTATTCCTCGTACATAATTTGCTTTCTTAGGGCGTGTTGATCTTTGCGGATTGAAATTTGTTCAATCTAGGGGCGATTAAATCGCGGCGCGAGGTTTGTAACCTAGTGGGCTAAGTAAAAACCGAGTAAAGCTTCCGCGTCCTGCTCACGCCCCTTACCTAGATCCATGTAGGCAACAAAGAGTTTATCGCCCCTAGGCAGAACCCGAAGGGCAGCGCATGTTTGGCATTTATGCTGCGTTATCGCCTATTTATGGGGAGTAACCACACTTCATAGGCTCTGCCTTGCCTAAAAACCAAACATGCTGCTGCAAATTCAACCATCAAAGATCAACACGCCCTAGTATAAGCAAATAAAAATGCCGCTAAATTTAGCGGCATTTTTTTATAACTTCTAATACTTCATTCATCACTTAAAAAAGCCATAATTTATTAGCTAGTGGACTTAAACGCAGGCGATTCGCAGGCTTTTACAATAAAAGAATAGCCATAAGGCATAGTTTCATTTGGCGTAATCTCTACTATTTCGTAATCGTTCAACTCTACCACTTTGCTATTTTTGGCTTTTTTACACCTTGAGTATTCATCCGCTTCGTAATTAAATGCAAACATCGCTATAAGGTGTTTACTACGCCCAAAATAACCTTCAGTAGCAACAAATGAACTTGCAGATTCGGCGAATTCATTTATTTCTTCTGCTTTTGGCGAGCTGGGTTGAGTTTTTGTTTCCTGTTTAGCCAGCCTTTCATTTAGGTTGACCATAGCATGCCCCTTCACTTCAGGAGAGTCACTAGCCAGCTCTCTTCCAAAATAGAAACCGTTTTCTATATCTGATAGAAATGTTGCTTCATCCCTATCGTCCAAAAAAGGATAGAGGGTACTTAAAGTTATGAAGGCTAATATTAATCTAATAGATGCGGTAAGTAAGGGAGAGTAGCTTTGACTTATATATTTAATGCTTTGCGATCCAAATGGCTTTATAAGTAACAGCATTATGATATAAAAGGGTAAAATAAATTGAAATATTAGTAATGTACAGAGTGTAATTCCTAATGCCCAAATGGGTAAATATATCAAAGTTGCAAAATTGTGTGTGTAGCTCATGTTTTCAGCTGATACGTGAGTTACATCGTTAACAATGCTGCTTGCATTTGCCAAAACAAAATTAGCAATGGTTGCATAAAAAACCAAAATTAAAGCTTTGCCTGCTAAAGAGTGCCATAGTTTATTAAACTTTGGCCAAAATTCAATTACCAGGGCGGTCATTGTTAAAAGCGCACAAAGTGACCAGGATTTAAAGAAAATCACAGATATAAGCGCTGCTAAGTAAAGCTTTTGCGCGGTGCTAAGGCTAAACCATATGGGTTTAATATGCTTATCAATATCAGCTTTAAGAGGCTGCAATTTTTTTTGCAGCTTTTTAAATAGCCTACTGGCTCGCCATTTTATAATTTTATAACGCCTTAACACCGACTTTCCTTATCGTATGAGGTAATAAACCCCAGTTAGTTTAATAGGGGCTTTAGGTAATGCCCAGTATGCGAGCGTTCACATTCGGCTACTTCTTCAGGCGTGCCTGCAATGAGTATTTCACCGCCGCCAGCGCCCCCTTCAGGGCCTAAATCAACCACCCAGTCTGCGGTTTTAACCACATCTAAGTTATGCTCAATTACCACAATGGTATTACCATGATCGCGCAGGCGATGTAATACCACAAGTAGTTGTTCAATATCGGCAAAGTGAAGGCCGGTTGTTGGCTCATCAAGTATATACAATGTTTTACCTGTATCGCGTTTAGAAAGCTCACGAGCCAGTTTTACACGTTGTGCTTCACCACCAGAGAGCGTGGTAGCAGCTTGCCCTAGGCGAATATACGATAAACCAACGTCCATTAGCGTTTTAAGTTTACGCGCTATTGCAGGTATTTTATCAAAGTAGTCGTGCGCGTCTTCAACGGTCATTTCGAGCACTTGGTGAATGTTTTTACCTTTGTATTGTACTTCTAAGGTTTCGCGGTTATAGCGCGCGCCCTTACATACATCACACGGTACATATACATCAGGTAAAAAGTGCATTTCTACTTTAATTACGCCATCGCCTTGGCAAGCTTCACAGCGCCCGCCTTTTACGTTAAAGCTAAAGCGACCTACTTTATAGCCGCGAGAGCGGGCTTCTTGTGTCCCTGCAAATAACTCACGAATACCGGTAAAAATACCTGTGTAGGTTGCAGGATTTGAGCGCGGTGTACGACCAATTGGGCTTTGGTCAATATCAATCACTTTGTCAAAGTGATCAAGGCCACTAATTGATTTATACGGCGCGGCTTCTGCTGTGGTCGCGCCGTTAAGCTCAGTATGCGCAAGCTTAAAGAGTGTATCGTTAATGAGCGTTGATTTACCTGAGCCCGATACCCCTGTAATACAGGTTAATAAGCCAAATGGAATTTTTAAGTCTACATTTTTTAGGTTATTACCTGTGGCACCAAATAGCTCAAGCCATTTGTCGCTGGTTGGGTTACGCTCTTGTGGCACTTCTATTTTGCGCACGCCTGATAAAAACTGGCCAGTTACTGAGTCTTTAGTGGCTAAAATATCGTCACGTGTACCTTGTGCAATAATATGGCCGCCGTGCACACCCGCGCCTGGGCCAATATCAATAATATGATCGGCTGCGCGAATCGCATCTTCATCATGCTCAACTACAATCACGGTGTTACCTAAGTCGCGTAAATGCACCAATGTTTGTAATAAACGGTCGTTATCGCGCTGGTGTAAACCAATTGATGGTTCATCCAGTACGTACATTACGCCTACAAGGCCTGCACCTATTTGGCTGGCTAAACGAATACGCTGGGCTTCACCACCTGAGAGGGTATCGGCACTGCGCTCAAGCGATAAGTAATTAAGGCCTACATTAATCAAAAACGATAAGCGGTCGCGAATTTCTTTCAGGATTTTTTCAGCTATTTGGGCTTTTTGGCCTGTTAGTGATAGCCCTTCAAAAAAGTCCATCGCTTCGCCAATACTCATAGTTGTAATAGCAGGCAGGTTTGTTTGACCTATAAATACGTGGCGTGCTTCTTGGCGTAAACGCGAGCCATGACAACTAGGACACGCTTGGCTAGTTTGATATTTAGCGAGCTCTTCACGCACCGAGTTTGACTCAGTTTCGCGATAGCGACGGTTCATGTTGTTTAACACGCCTTCAAACTCGTGGTTGCGTGTTATTAAATCGCCTCTGTCGTTACGGTAGTTAAAGGCTATTTTTGTTTGCCCTGAGCCTTCTAAAATAATTTTTTGCGATTCTTTAGCCAGCTTTTCAAATGGCACATCTAAATCAAAGTTATAGTGCTCGGCGACCGCCTGTAGCATTTGAAAATAATAAAAGCTGCGTTTATCCCATCCTTTAATAGCACCACCTGCAAGGCTGAGCTCTGGGTTATGTACCACACGGTTAGGATCAAAGTATTGGCGTACGCCTAAACCATCACAGCTTTGACACGCACCTGCAGGGTTATTAAACGAAAATAAGCGCGGTTCTAATTCGGTCATTGCGTAGCCACAGGTGGGGCAGGCAAAATTTGCCGAGAACAGCATTTCTTCTATCGTGCTGTCGTCCATGTAGGCTACATTTGCCACACCGCCAGACATCTCTAGTGCGGTTTCGAACGACTCTGCTAAACGCTGCTGTTGGCCATCTTTTACTTTAAAGCGGTCAACCACCACTTCAATAGTGTGTTTTTTATGAAGCTCAAGTGTTGGCGGATCTGATAAGTCGCATACTTCGCCGTCTATACGAGCGCGAATGTAGCCTTGGCTTGCAAGTTGCTCAAGTAATTTAACGTGCTCACCTTTACGATCTTTAACCACTGGCGCTAAAAGCATCAGCTTAGTGCCCTCTGGCAGTGCTAAAACGGTATCAACCATTTGGCTAATTGTTTGTGCTGCAAGTGGTAAGTCGTGGGTTGGGCAGCGTGGTTCGCCCACGCGGGCAAACATTAAACGCAAGTAATCGTATATTTCGGTAATGGTACCTACTGTTGAGCGAGGATTGTGCGATGTAGATTTTTGCTCAATAGAAATGGCGGGAGAGAGGCCTTCAATATGATCAACGTCGGGCTTTTCCATTAACGATAAAAATTGCCTTGCGTAGGCAGAAAGTGACTCAACATAACGACGCTGTCCTTCTGCATATAAAGTATCAAATGCCAGTGATGACTTTCCCGAACCAGATAGGCCTGTGATAACAATTAATTTATCACGTGGGATGGTTAGGCTGATGTCTTTTAAATTGTGCGTACGGGCGCCTCGGACTTCAATGTTTTCCATGCTATCTCGTTTATTACCAAAATTATTTGTCCAGTATCGCATAATACGAAACATTATTAATCAATGATCAACGAAAAAATCCTTACTTATAGGCGATTAATTATTGCCAAGCTTGTGGTAGAATCCCAGCCTAAATTTTTCATATCGTAAGAATACGCAGATAATGACCGCATCTTCACTTAATTCACGAGAAAAGCGCGCCGCTGTATCGCTGGCGAGTGTGTTTGCATTTAGAATGCTCGGCTTGTTTATGCTGATGCCTGTATTGGCTATTTATGGCCAATCGCTTGATGGTTTTTCGCCTATGTGGATAGGATTTGCTATTGGCGCGTATGGCTTAACGCAAGCGGTACTGCAAATTCCTATGGGGCGTTTGTCAGATAAAATAGGCCGTAAAAAAGTAATTGTTGGTGGCTTAGTTGTGTTTGCGTTGGGCTCTGTTATTGCAGCCCTTGCTGAATCTATTCAAATGGTTACAGTGGGCCGTGCACTACAAGGTATGGGCGCTATAGCCAGTGCGCTGCTTGCTTTTGCCAGCGACCTAAGCCGCGACGAACAGCGCCCTAAAGTAATGGCCGTAATTGGTATGAGTATAGGCATGAGCTTTGCTTTTGCTATGTTACTTGGGCCTATTGTTGCCGCGTCGTGGGGTGTAGCGGGGGTATTTTGGTTAACAGCAATCCTTGCCGTGTTCGGTATTGGTATTATTTTATTTTTAGTGCCAAACGCAGTAAACAAAGCGCCCAAAGGCGATACCTTGGCAAGCTTTAGTGATATTAAAAAGCTTATTAAGCATCCGCAATTATCGCGCTTAAATGCAGGTGTATTACTGCTACATTTAACGCTAACCACTATTTTTGTGGTACTACCCAGCCAACTAATAAAAGATGGCTTAGTGGCAAACCACCATTGGTATTTATATATTCCGGTATTGCTGTTAGCGTTTGTTTTAATGGTCCCTATTATGATTATTGCCATTAAAAAAGAAAAAGAAAAACAAGCGTTTATTGGCTCAGTAGCACTGCTTTCTATTAGTATGCTTGCTATGTCTATTTGGGTGAATAGCGTGGTTGGCATTGCCATTTGTATGTTGCTTTATTTTGTAGCATTTAATTTTTTAGAAGCCACTATGCCTGCGCTTGTATCGCGTATTGCGCCCGCTAGCCAAAAAGGTTCGGCAATGGGTGGGTATTCGTCTAGCCAGTTTTTGGGGGCTTTTTTAGGTGGTATTTTAGGGGGTTATGTTGCCCAAACTACAAGTACGCAAGCTGTGTTTGCGGCAGCGGCACTTGTTGGGTTAATATGGCTTATTATTGCGTGGAAAATGCAAGTCCCACCGAAAAGTAAAGTTATTAGTTTAATGACCAATTTAAGTTCTGAAGAGCAAGCTCAAGCACTTGCTTCTCAGCTAGTTGCTTTACCTGGCGTAATAGAAGCAACAGTAGTACGCGACGAAAGCCGCAGCTATTTAAAGATTAATGATAAAGAATTTGACCTAGACCAAGCACGTAAAGTAGCTGGTTTAATCTAACGTTTATAGGAGATGGTTCCATGGCACGCGGTGTGAACAAAGTAATTTTGGTTGGTAATTTAGGACAAGATCCTGAAGTTCGTTACATGCCTAATGGCAATGGTGTAGCAAATATTACCTTAGCAACGTCAGACAGCTATAAAGACAAAAACACTGGCCAAATGGTTGATAAAACTGAATGGCACCGTGTAGTATTTTTTGGCAAGCTAGCTGAAATTGTTGGTGAGTACTGCCGTAAAGGCTCGCAAATTTACGTTGAAGGTAAACTTCAAACACGTAAATGGACCGACCAACAAGGCCAAGAAAAATACACAACAGAAATCGTTGTTGATGGCTTTACGGGTCAAATGCAAATGCTAGGCGCTCGCGGTGGCGATCAGCAAGGTGGTGGTTATCAAGGTAATCAAGGCGGCCAACAAGGTGGCGGTTACCAAAATAATCAACAAGGCGGTGGCTATGGTCAAAACAACCAAGCTCAAAACAGCCAGCAAGGTGGTTATGCACCACAGCAACAAGCTGCACCAGCACAACGCCCAGCTGCAGCACCTGCTCCACAGCAAAATAACCAATACCAACAATCAAACAACAGTGGCTTTGCTCCTGGGCAAAGTAATGCGCCACAGCAGCAAGGTGGTTTTGCACCTAAGCCGCAAAACGCCCCTCAGGGCGGTGCATCAAATCCTATGGAACCAACAATAGATTTTGATGACGACATTCCGTTTTGACCTAAGACAAAAATAAGAATGTTGAAAAATAATATTAAAAGCCGCTATTTAGCGGCTTTTTTGTAACAACACGTTTTAGTACAAAAGGTGCAGTGTCTATCTACCATTTAACGCCTTAAAGTCACTCAAAACGCGCTATTAGCGCTTTTTTATAGGCTAAAAATTGAATGGCACATATAACTAAAAAGCAGCCTGAGTAAGTTACTAACTGAGCAATTGGCTCGGGGCGAACAAAATATTCATGTAACAGCGCCCCAATTAACGTACCCGCCAATAAAACATACGCAACATAGGTAAACAGTGCTTTTTGCTTTTCATTTTTAATAAACAAAAGAGCAAGCATCATTAAACCCACTACCAACTCCAGTAAACCAACGCTATACATATAAATTTTAGCGTTAACGGGCAGTACCTGCGCAAAGTAGCTAAAGGTTTTAACGCTTACTTGCGCTGCTAATAACTTTGGCAGGGCAAACTTAAACATAAAAAGCGCGCTGGCTAAATTTAAAAGATTACTAAATAAGTTTTTCATGAAAGCTTATGCCTTAATAAAGCAGCCGTAAGGTAATAAACGCCACGGCTGCAATTTAAATGGTTACACAACAGTGCCGCGAATAGGGTAGTTATTTTGCTCTTTAATAAACTTTAAGCCTCTTACAACCACGTCTAACTCAGGGCGTAAATACGGGGCATTAGAAATATTTACAGCTTGCAATATCCCTTGCTCATTTACGACAAACATAGCGGGCTCTGCAAAGTTGTGATCGGTTTCTTGCTCAGAGCGAGATGAGGAAATATACAGCCCAAGTTGTTTCATTTGCTGCTGTGTTAATCCATACGCAATAGGAAAGCTAATCGCGAGCGTGTCCATACTTTGTGTTAGCTGTGCGCGGGTATCTGCAGAAACGGCACAAACGCTTACGCTAAGTGCCTTTAATGCGGGTAATTGCGCTTCTAGTAAATTTAAGTAACGCATACAAAGCGGGCAATGCTTGCCTCTGTATACCACGAGCATTTGCCACTCGGCGCCACCGTGCGGCTTACTTAGATCTGCGGTTGTATCATCGAGCAAGTGTGCGGTAACTGTTGGAAATGAATTACCGGCTATTAATTTAAATGACTCTGACATAAAAACCTCTTTTATACTGATTGTGAATGATTTTTTTTAACAAATAAGTACAGCGCAGTGAGAGCACATAAGCCGATACAGCTAATAAAAATATTGCGTGTGCCTCCGGGGATATATTCAACAAACGATGTTAGAAATTGCCCAGAAAAAACAGCCATTGTGAAATAAGAGAGGTTACGACCGCGAACAGAGGCTGCGCTACGCTCTACGGTCATATGGTTTAATAGTGGGATGCTAAAACCAAAGCCAATACCGCTAAACACAGCGCCTATTACCAATAACGCTGTACCCGTTTGTAAAAAGAAAGCAAATGATGCCCCATAGCCTATAAATGCCAGCGCAAGTACTTTTTGCTCGCCCATTTTTTTAGTTAACTGAGGCATAAAATGTGCCCCAACAACAGCCACTAACGAGATGAAAGAGAGTAAAAAACCTACTTGTTCTTCATTATAATTTTGCGCATGCATTGTGCTGGGTAGTAAAACAATTGCGCTAAAAAACGTGATCATTGCAAGCACAGCCAGCGAATACACATGCTTAAGAGATAAGCCTTTATTTGATATTACGTGCTCTTGTGTTGCTTGTGCCTCTTGTGCTTGAGGGTGATTACGCGGCACAAAAAGTAGCAACATGGCTAAAAATACCCAAGAAATAAGGTACAACGATAATGGTAAAGCCCAATGCTGCACAGCAAGTAGGCCACCTATAAATAGAAATATAACGCCACCGAGCTCTATTGCCATACCTTGCTTAGCAAGCATGCCTAGGCGCGCTTTACCAAAGTACCACTGTGATATTAAAACGGTACAACCGGCCATAACAATTGAGGTAACACCGCCAAGCAAAATACGGTTAGCAAAAACCAACAACGGCCCTTGTAACCAATACACGCTTGCACCTAAAAAGCCGTATAAAAATAAGCCAATAATTAATGAACGGTAAGCGCCATATTTATCAATTAATTTACCTGCAATAGGCGCAAATATAACAGCCCCTAAAGCCGGTAAGGTCACTAAAAATACCGCACTGTCAGCAACATTTAGGGCTGTAGATATACTGATTAAACCAGGTGCAACCAATGCACCCACCATGATTGTTAAGCAAGCTATACACAGCAAAGTGTAGCTTCCTGCATTATTGAGTTTATTCATAAGTATTCTCTGTTTTTAAATGGGGCAACTAAGGGGGACTTACGCTTAGTTGCAAGGAGTTAATGGCGGTTATTTTTTTGCGAGAGAGTTAAAAGCAGCGCTGATGGTAATTAACACTACACTAAGGACGACTACGCCAGGCCACTGGTACAAAGCAAAGGCTTTCACACCAATAATTGAGCCAAATGCGCCACCTAAGTAGTAGCCAAGCATGTAAACACCATTAATACGGCTTTGTGCGCTTGGGTCTATGCTAAATACGCGGACTTGATTGGCTACTTGTGCGCTAAAAATAGCGAAGTCGATTAAAATAATACCGATAATTAGGGCTATTAGGTTTCCTAAAAAAACGCCTGTAATAGCAAAACCAATTGCGGCAAGTGTGAGTACTATCATGACTAATTTTTTAGAGCCCAACGCATTGACCCACTTACCCGAAGACTTAGCCCCTATTACGCCAGCTAATGCGATGATGCCAAATAATCCGGCCTCTTGGGCACTGTAGTTAAAAGGTGCATCACTGACATAAATAGCTAAAGTAGCCCAAAGTACATTAAAAGCAGCAAACCAAAGCGCGCCAGTTAAAGTAAACACTTGTAGTGGTTTGTGCTGTTTAAATAACGCCACTGTACTTTTAAGTAGCGGCCAGTAACGTAAGCTAATTTGTGGTTTATTTAGGGGTAAAAAGAGCTTAAGTAGTACACCAAATAGCGCAGCTAATATTGCAGACATAACAAATACACCACGCCAACCAAAGTGCTCTCCTATAAAACCGCTTAACGTGCGTGAAAGTAAAATACCAATGGTTAGACCCATCATTAAGGTGCCCAATGTAGCCCCTTTATTTTCAGCAGATACAAGTGATGCCGCAAAAGGGATTAATTGCTGGGTAATGTTGGCACTTACCCCTATTAAAAATACCGACATTAATAACAGCGGTAAGTTAGGTGTAAATACGGCAAAGCTACATGCAATAACCAGTAAGCCCGATAAAATGCTTATTAAGCGACGACGCGCAATAGAATCCCCCAGCGGCGAAATAAACAATAGGGCAAAAGCGTAACCAAACTGAGTAAATGCGGGAATGCTACCAAGTTGTGAATCCGTTAAATTAAACTCGTTACCAATCAGAGGTAAAATTGGCTGGCTGTAATATAGGTTTGCAGCGGTTGCTGCAATGGCGGTTGTCATCAACAATAAAATAAAGCGACTTAACGAGGCGCTTTGCGTTACCTGGGTCATTTTGCTCTCCAACATTAAAAGGTAGGCGAATGATAGAGGGAGATGCTTGATGTTAGAAATGTTTAAATTTGATGGAATCTATACAAATAACGTATAGTTGCTGCTATACCTCTCACACAGAGCAAATTTGAGTCACACATGGATATAAAAATATTAAAAAGTTTTATTGCAGTGGCTAAGCACCTGAGCTTTTCAGAAGCGGCTCAAGAGCTACATACAGTTCAACCCGCTATAAGTCGCCATATTTCTTCGTTAGAAGAGCAGCTAGGTGTTAGCTTGTTTACCCGTAACTCTCGGGAGGTGTCGATCACGCAAGCCGGAGAGCAGTTAGTTAAAGATGCCACGGCAATTTTAGCGCTTACAGAGCGGGCTAAAAATAAGGTTAAACTGGTCGATAGCGGGCAGTTAGGCTCGCTGAGTATTGCGTATTTAAGCTCTGCGTGTTTAACATTTTTGGCCAAATTAATCCGAACGTATAAGTCGCAGTTTCCTAATGTTCACGTTACTTTGCTAGAAATGACCGCGACCGAGCAAATAGAGGCCCTTAAAAACGAACGGGTAGATGTCGCGTTTTCTCGGCCGTTACCAAGCACCATAGCCGATGAGTTTATAAGTGAAACTATGTACGTTGACCGCCTCGTAGCGGTGGTCAACAAAAATCATCCCTTTGCATCGGCGCAAACTATTGATTTGAAAACCCTTAAAAATGAGCCATTTATTCTTTTTAATCGCGACGAAGCCTTAGGGTTGTTTGATGAAATTATTACTCGTTGCAAGCGCGCTGGCTTTTCACCTAACATTATTAGTCAGCCAAGGCATATGCAAACCTTAGTAACAGAGGTTGCCGCTGGTTTAGGGCTAGCTATAGCGCCTTATTGTGTAAGTAAATTATATAGCGAGGGTTGCCATTTTATAGAGTTAGAAAAGGTCGACACACAAATTTATTTGCAGCTGCAATACAAGCAAATTAACAGCAGCGCTACCACGCAAGCGTTTGTAGAAATGGCACTTAATGCCCAAGCAGAGATTCAGCTTAGCATGCGTAATTGAGTTGGCTTTATAAAAGCGCTTTTAGCTAACTTATGCACTGCAATAATTAGCGAGGCGTAAATGCGCAAAAACGCAAAAACACCTTTGTAATTTACATCTCATTTGATTGATTTGTAACTAATTAACATCTACTCTAGTGGTACTAATTACTTCAAGCAACTATGAGAAACATGAAAGCCATTATTTTATTTTTATTTCTTGTTTTTCAATTTGCCAGTTTGCCGGTAAGCGCTCAACCGGATTCTAAAATTACCAATGTCTTATTTATAAATTCTACAAACCAACATATGCCTTGGCATAAAAGTGTTGAAGAGGGCTTAAATAGCGAGCTATCAACACGGACTTTTGACTATGAGCTTTTTGTTGAAAACATTGATGTAGGGCGCTTTGATGAGGCCACTCAAACGCAATTAATGAGCGACTACCTTAAGCAAAAATATAAAAATAAGCACATTGATATAATTGTCACGCAATCCCCCTCAGCTGCCACGTTAATATCGCAATTGAATGATTTTTTTACTAGCACACCAAAAATTTATTTAGAACCTGGCGAACAGTTTAGGCTGCCGGCAAACACTAATAGTGCCTCAATGCAGGCTAAGTTAGACTACAAGCAAGCAACCGCCAGCGCGGTTAATTTAATGAAACCTAAAAGGCTCATAGTCATCTTAGATACTAAAAATGAAATAGGTATAAACTTTTATACAGGGCTGTTCAATATTATCAGCCAAGATTTTTCGTATTTAGAGATTGAGCAATGGTTTGATCTTCCGGCTGCTGAACTGATGAAAAAAGTAAAAAATGTGCCTTCAGACGCCATTATTTTGTTTACCCCTATATTTAGAAATTACGAAAATAAGTCGATTAGCCCGTATCAGCTCGTCAGCTTACTCGCTCAGCACAGTAACGCCCCCATTTTTAGCTACTGGGAAGTTTTATTGGGCTCAGGTGTAGTGGGTGGTTATGTTTTATCAGGTGAGAAAATAGGTAAACGCGTGGGTGAAGCTATTATTTCTTACAGTGAAAATAACGTGTTACCTACTATAAGCGATGAAAATTTAAGTGTTCATAAATACGATTGGCGACAGCTAAAAAAATATAATGTTGCCCCGCAAAGCCTGCCAGAAAAATCGATTATTGCTTATTACAAGCCGAGTTACTTTGAACAAAATAAAGTGTTAATTTACAGCGCCGCCATTACTATTTTTGTATTGAGCGCTTTTTTAGTGTTTGTATTACGATTAAACCGCCGCCGCATTCAGCTTGTAAACGCGCTTGATGAAGAAAAGCTACGACTTGAATCGCGTGTAGAGCAACGCACCAAAGAGCTATTACAAGCTAAAGAAGAAGCAGAGCAACTTACCTCGTCAAAATCTGAATTTTTAGCCAATATGAGTCACGAGATCAGAACCCCAATGAGTGGCATTATAGGGCTGACAAATATTTTATTGGGCAAAAACTTACCTGAAGAAGATAAACAGTATTTAGAAAAAATAAAGTACTCGTCAGATCAATTGCTTGTGGTTATTAATGATATTTTAGATTTTTCAAAAATCGAGTCAGGAAATATCAAACTCGAGGCCTTTGCATTTTCGTTAAACGCGGTTGTCGATTATATAACGACTACATTTGAAAATAGGGCGCGGAGTAAAGGTATTGCGTTTGAGATTAATATTAGCGATAACGTGAAACATAACTTAGTTGGCGATGTGGTGCGTATAAACCAAGTATTAATTAACTTGTGCTCTAACGCTATTAAGTTTACCTCTAATGGAGCTGTTTCGGTGCAAATAGACGCAGAAGAAGCCCCCAATGACACCAAAAGTACTGTTTTACGCTTTAGTGTTAAAGACACTGGCATTGGTATTGATGCAAAAAGCTTACCTAACTTGTTTGAATCATTTACTCAGGCCGACAGCTCTACAACCCGAAAATACGGGGGAACTGGGTTAGGTTTAGCCATTAGTAAACGTTTATGCCAAGCAATGGGTGGCGATATTTCTGTAAGCAGTACGCAAGGTGAAGGCAGTGAGTTTATTGCTACCATAAACGTTGAGGTAAACACCCAAGCATTAATAGAAGACAGCCCACAGTTATCATTTGCTGAACCATTTGATGTATTACTAATAGATGATAACGAAGATGATTTAAGCTTAATTAAAAGTCAGCTTAGTGCAATGGGGCTGCGTTGTACGCCCTGCAAGCAGGCAAGTGATGCAATAGAGATAATTAAAGAAAATATAAACACTTATAAAATTATTATTGTTGATTGTGAAATGCCGACCATGAGCAGTGAAACGTTTTTTACCCGCATTTACAAAGTAAACCCACAGCTTTGCAACAATATTATTGTACTTACAGCAAGCAAAAACGACGCAATTTACGACATAGCTAAAAAAATAAACATTAAAACTATTTTGCATAAGCCTGTGCTTACCAGCGTATTATTTGAAGCGATGAAAAGCAAAGTGGTTAGCCCTTCTACAAGTAATACCCATAAACCTGCCACCGAAAAGCCACTGCAAGGGGTAAAAATACTCGTTGTGGAAGATAACGCCATAAACAGGTTAATTGTATCCGATATATTAGCCGCCAGTGGGGCGCAAGTGCACGTAGTAGAAAATGGTTTAGAATGCATACAAACCGTAAAATTAAAATCGTATGATATTATTTTAATGGATATTCATATGCCCATTATGGACGGTGTAGAAGCGACTAAAGTAATACGCAGTGATAGCAATACTGCGCTTGCCTCTATGCCTATCATTGCGTTAACTGCAAACGTAATGAAAGATGATATTACTCACTACCTATCTATTGGTATGAATGCACATGTTGCTAAACCAATAAAAGCTAAAACATTACGCGATACAATACTTAATTGCTTAAATAAATAAACTTATCAATTACCTACCTTTAATAGCAGGCTTTAACGCCTGCAACGTTAAAAAACCAAACGCAAAATTTATATAAATAGGGTTTGACTCACACCTTTTAATATGTGAAATTTCATATATTCGTTTTTTCATATATATTTAGTTCACTATAGAACTACAAGGTTAAGGATTATGAGTAAATCAATTGAACACGAGCTACCTAATTTAGAACTTTCACAAAGCACTCCGCCTACCGTTAAGGATTTCACGCTAACGTTTTCATCTCATAAACCTAAAATCTTATTGTTATACGGATCGCTAAGAGCTCGCTCATATAGCAAGTTAGTTATAGAAGAAAGTGCACGCTTGCTAACCCACTTTGGTGCTGAGGTTAAAATATTTAACCCTGAAGGTTTACCCATAACAGATAGTGAAGATGAGACGCACCCTAAGGTGCAAGAGCTACGTGATTTAATGCTCTGGTCTGAAGGGCAAGTATGGTGCTCGCCGGAGCGACACGGTGCTATGACGAGTGTATTTAAAAACCAGATTGATTGGGTTCCATTAAACCTGGGTGGCGTAAGACCTACACAAGGAAAAACGCTGGCTGTGCTGCAGATTTGTGGTGGTTCGCAGTCATTTAATGTGGTTAATCAGTTACGCGTATTAGGGCGCTGGATGCGCATGGTAACAATACCTAATCAGTCATCGGTGCCTAAAGCGTTTTTAGAATTTGAAGAGAATGGCCGAATGAAGCCTTCCGCTTTTTACAATCGAATTGTGGATGTAATGGAAGAGCTCGTAAAATTTACCTTATTAATGCGCGACCAAAAAGATTACTTTGTTGATAGATACTCTGAGCGAGTAGAAACAGCAGAGCAGCTCAGTAAACGCGTAAATCAAAAAGACATTTAGGAGGTTACTGTGGGGTTATTTGAACGCTTTTTATCGGTGTGGGTTGCGCTGGCAATCGCGGTAGGGATTGTCGCCGGTTACACCGTACCCGATGTATTTAGTGTTGTTGCAAGCTTAGAATATGCACATGTTAATATTGTCATCGCTGTACTCATTTGGTTTATGATTTACCCAATGATGGTGCAAATTGACTTCTCTTCTATTAAAGATGTAGGCAAAAAGCCTAAAGGCTTAGTACTGACAGTTGTTATCAACTGGCTCATAAAGCCCTTTACCATGGCCTTACTAGGGTGGTTATTTTTTAAATGCATTTTTGCAGACTTTGTCGACCCACAAACGGCAACAGAATACATAGCCGGTATGATTTTATTAGGAGTAGCACCATGTACTGCAATGGTGTTTGTGTGGAGTCAATTAACAAAAGGTGATGCTAATTACACGTTAGTGCAGGTATCTATCAACGATATTATTATGATATTTGCCTTTGCGCCCATAGCAGGTTTATTACTAGGGGTAACAGACATAACGGTACCGTGGGACACGTTATTACTCTCGGTGGTTTTGTATGTACTTATTCCATTAATAGCAGGCGCTATTACCCGCAAAAAGTTAGATAAAGGTGAAGATCACACACGGTTAAATCACTTTTTAAAGGTAATGAAACCGTATTCTATAATTGGCTTACTGGCAACGGTGGCACTTTTGTTTGGTTTTCAGTCTCAAACATTAATAGATAACCCAGAAGCCATTGTATTGATTGCTATTCCGCTGCTTATTCAAACGTACGGTATTTTTGCAATAGCCTATATAGCCGCAAAAAAAATGGGCCTAGCTCATAATATTGCAGCTCCAGCTTGCATGATTGCAACTTCTAACTTTTTTGAACTCGCTGTTGCCGTAGCCATTTCATTATTTGGTTTACACTCTGGTGCTGCGCTTGCCACCGTTGTGGGCGTTCTTGTTGAAGTACCTGTTATGCTTAGCTTGGTTTATTTTGCTAATAAAACGCGTCATTGGTTTAACTAGGAGAGTGTCATGGTCGTTATTCATCATAACCCTGATTGTGGTACTTCGCGCAATGTATTGCAGATTATTAAAGCCGCTGGCTATAACCCCACGGTTATTGAATACCTTAAAGAGGGCTGGACAAAACCTCAATTGTTAGCGTTATTTGCCGCAGCAAACTTAACACCAAAAACAGCGTTGAGAGTGAGTAAATCGCCTGCTGAAGAGCTAGGCTTGTTAAATGAAAATGTAACAGATGAAGCTATTTTAGAGGCCATGCTTGAGCACCCTATACTGGTTAATAGACCTATAGTGTGCACCGAAAAAGGGGTTAAGCTATGTCGCCCTAGTGAGCAAGTTTTAACGCTATTAGCACAATGGCCTAAAGGTGAGCTATACAAAGAAGACGGCGAAATGATATTAAACGCGCAGGGCGAGCAACCCTAAAAGTAATAAACTATTTGCCAAAACCCCGTTTACACGGGTTTTTTTTGTTTAGCAAAATTATAAACATTTAAACTTGCTTTGCCTGCTTGTGCTAATGACTATTTTGAACAACACTTTAAATAGTCGCGTTGCCACAGAGAGCACTATGCATAAAGCCTTAATAAAAATTGCTGAGCAAAAAAAAATAATTTACTTAACCAGTTTCACGCTGGTGGTAATTATTTTTAATGTGCTTTTAAATGATACGCTCCATAAAAAAATTCATAAAAATGGTCAGCAGTTAACGCAGCAAATTTTTGAGCTGCAAATTAATGCCAATGCCGATAAAGAAATAGTGCAGGCATTGGTGCAAAGTAAGGGCTTTATGCTGGCTGCACACTCAAATGCCGAACACTTCAAATACTTAGTTGATATACAGCACGATGTATTTAGCTATAAAACGCTCAGCATAAGTTTATACCACTGGCCTGCCTGGGTGGAGCAAGCCTACTTATTTTTATTATTAAATATCATTATATTAGGTGCCACTAGTTGGTGGGTTAGATGGTGGAAAGTATTAGTAAAAAAACCGGCAGCGAACCTGCCATTGCCTTACAGCAAAACTAAAGCAGCAAAAAAACTTTCTACGCAAATCACCACATTAAACTGCGAAGTAAAGTCTATGTACGGTGTTAGTGCAGCGCGTCATAGCTTATTTGCCATAGTGAAATGTGATTGTGTGTTTGATGAAAATACCGATACCCAAGCAAGCTTTAAGGTATTGATAGCAAAATATTTTAAAGAGCTTCCTGCAGTATCAGTTAATGTATTTGATGCTAACAACCTTGCTATTACTTTAAATAATATCCCTGTAGCAAAGCTAGATACATACAGTGAAAGCCTACACGAATGCGTTTATCAAATTTGTAAGCGTTATCGAAGCACAGTAACACGTAAAAACATAAAGGTTGGTTTGTGCGATTATCGATATGCGGCTGAGCAACCCGTTATTTTTAAACTCGCTAAATCGGCCTTAGTATTTTCAGAAAAAAGCTTAATTCAGCACTGGCATAGGCTCGCGTTACAGCACGAGCAAGGGAACTTAATTTCAAGTAAGCAGGTTATTGAAAATATTAAAAAGAATAAATTTATCTTGTTCTTTCAACCGTTATTTATGATCACCAGCGGCGATATTGTACAACATGAAGTGCTAATAAGAATTAGGCAGCAACCGCACGGTTTATTAGCTGCACGTTACTTTATTAATCAAGACTTTAACAATCACCAAGCATTTGAGTTAGATAAAGCGGTGCTACTTCAAGTTAAAAAGCTTATTTTAGCTGAGCCCAGTGCTCTAACGGTAAGCGTTAATTTGCATATAAGTAATTGGTTTAACGAGCAGTTTTGGAACTGGTTTGTCACCAATATGAAAGATTTTACGACAAAGCGAAAGTTACAGTTTGAAATTAGCGAAGCAGACTTTATTAAGTACCAAGCGCAACTAGCAGGTGCCTTTGAAAAACTTACAGCCCTACAAAGTTTGCTGGTGATTGATAATGTACAGAATGTGGAGCACATTAACCAAATTGCTTCTCAAAAATTAGTTAGCGGTATAAAACTAGGGTATCCGCTTGTTCATAATGTGGATGAAAAAACACAACAGCAAAAACAAGTTAAAAACATTGTGGCGCAAAGCAAGTTGCTCAATATACCTGTGTACGCGGTGGGTGTAGAAACCCAAAAAGAGCTACTTATGTTGGCTAAACTAGGCGTAGTTGCCGCACAAGGTTTTTACTTTTCTGAGCCCTTGCAGGAATACACACATGCCACGTTTTACTAAGGGCAGTTAATCCTTTTAAGCTAAGCGTAGCCAAAAGGGCCACTCTAGCAGCGGTTGTAGAGCTCACTAGGTTACACATTGCACCGTGGTTAAACTGGCCTTAAGTAAGCATGTTTTAATGCCCAGAGGTTAATAGCCCTAGATCAGGCTACGGTATTTTAGCCCATTGAGCCCCTGTAAACCGCCTGTATGAATCGCCATTATATGACTACCAGCAGCAAAGTAATCTTGCTCGATAAGTTGCCATAGTGCATACATCATTTTACCGCTGTATATAGGCTCAAGAGGTAAGTTATGTTGCTGCTGCATGCGTTGGCAAAACTGCCATAAGTCATTACTAAATTTGCCATAACCGCCATCATGAAACTCAGTAAGTAGCTGCCAATTGGATTGCTGAGCTGCTTTTTTACTGAGTGCTGTAATTTCATTGTTCAAGTACTCGGCTTGTTTTAATACCGCAATTCCTAATAGCTGTGTGGCCTCATAGCTACCTTCAATTAAGCCTGCAAGAGTTCCTCCACTTCCTGTGGGACATACTAAGTAATCATGTTTTGGTAAGCTTTTAGCAAGCTCAGCACACCCAGGCAGGGCATATGTATTACTTCCACCTTCTGGGATTATATAGGCTTGTGTAAAGCGTGCTTGCAACTGAGCTAAATAATCTAGGTCATGGCGCTGCTTATATTCAATACGAGTAACCGCATGTAAATCCATTGCACACTGTTTAGCAAATTGCAGGGTGGGGTTTTGAGTATCTAAGTGTGGCCCTCTAATTATGGCGTGGGTTTTTATATTAAATAGTTTACCCGCCCCTGCACAGGCGTGAACATGATTAGAAAAAGCCCCCCCAAAGGTGAGTAGTTGTGTTTTATTAAGGGCTTGCATTTGCTGTAAATTATATTTTAGCTTACGCCATTTATTACCACTTATTAGCGGGTGAAGTAAGTCATCTCTTTTTATACTTAACCGTATGTTTCTCTTTTTTAGACAGTCGCTATCTATTTGTTGTATTGGACTTTCTTTTTCAATATTAAATAAGTTAAGCATTATTTCTCGCGTTTAAACTTGCAAACTAACAATCTTGTACGACACTTAATTAATCTCTTATTAACAATAGTAGCTATATGAAAAAAAAGCTGTTTTCGTTGTTATCTTGGTTAAATCGCAGTTTAGACTCAAGCACTGCGATTGGTATTGCTACTTATGCAGATACAGTAAACGCGGTGTGTTTAAAAAAAAATCAAGGGCAGTGGTACGTACATAACTCACACAGTGTGAATGTAGAGGACCAAACGGATTATACAGTCGCTATTGCAACTTGCACAAATGAAGTTTGCGCTGAGGTGTGCCCTGTAAATTTAGTGGTTCCTCATTATTTTTATCAAATAGTGCAAATGGATAAACCCATGCTGAGTGACGAAGAGATCATTCAATCCCTACCATGGACAACAAAAGACTTAGTTGATATTCCACCAGAGAACATTGTTGCCGACTTTATCGATTACCCCATTATTCAGCCTATGCAAAGCAGTAAAATGAATGTGTTTCTTACTAATAAACTACAGTTACTGCCTTTTATTGATAGCTTTTCAAAAATAAAGCCTGTGCTCAGAGCAATGACCTCGGAAGAAATGATTTTAGTGACCTTGTTTGGCGAAGACAAAAGCGCGCACATGCTTATAGTGCAACATGCAGGGCATGAGCCGCGTATTTTAATTATTCGTGATGGTCAGCTTTTATTAGCTAGGCGTTTAAACGGATTTTTAGGCATTTCAGATAAAGAGCGTACACACGGTTTGGTTGAAGCCTTAGGGCTTGAGATCCAACGATCAATGGATTTTTTTGAAAGCCAACTAAAACAGCCTCCTATTAGAAGCATTCAGCTGCATTGCGATGATTTATCGTCTTTAACGTTAAGGGCAGGCCTTGCAGAGTTTTTGCAAGTAAAGGTTGTTGATTTTAAACCTAATATAGATTTAGCACAGGAGCTCGAACCAAGCTTTTATTACGCATTAGGCGCAGCGTATCAATTAACCGATCCGGATTCAGTGCTATGAAAACACGGATTAATTTTTACCAAAAGGCCATTAGGGTTAGACGCGACCCCGTGCCTTTTAAGGGAATGCTGTTGCTGTGGCTAGGTACATTGCTAGTGGTTGCATTAACTTGGTTGTTTTATTTATACGAAGAGCACAATAGCCAGCAATTACTTACACAAAGCCAAGCTTATCTAAAGCAAACGCAGCAGCAATTAAACGTGGTAAAGCAGCGATTAGCTGATAAACAAAATAAATCGCATTTGATAGATGAGCTAAAAGTACTGCAACAAGAAATTTTGCATAAACAGCAGGTGTTTGATTATTTAGAAAACACATCCATGCACACGAAGACGGATTATGCCGATGTAATGCGCGATTTGGCAGCGTACCACGAACCGCAAATTTGGCTTGATCAGATAAAATTTGAAGGCCAAAAAGTAATGCTCAAAGGGCGTACTCAGCAAGCCAAATTTTTACCTATTTGGCTTGCTAATCTCAAGCATTCGAGCTTTTTTAAAGGGAAGGAGTTTTCAGTGCTGGAGCTGTCGAGCAGTGATGGCGTGAGCGAGTTTAATGTGGCTACAGAACTTAGTTCAAGTGAGGTAGCACAATGAATGAGCAAAATGAAAATAAAGGCTGGCCATTATTTGTTAAATACCAAGCACAATTTGCGGCATTACAGCAGCGGGAAAAGTATTCTGTACTGTTTGTTGGCTTATTTCTTATTGTTTATTTAGGTTTATGGTTTGTGGTGTTTCCACAGCAAGATGCAGTAAATAGTTTACGCGTGGAACAAAATACATTGTGGCAAAAACTCAATCACAATGAAGCACAGCTCTCTATGCTTACCCAGGCATTAGAGCATGACTACACAAAAGTACTTAGAAATCAGGTAGGGCAAACCCAGCGCGAGCTAGAAGATATAAATAATAAGTTAAGCACGTTTAGCCAAGGCTTTATTTCAGCAAACAAAGTACCTGCTGTATTAAAGGATTTATTAGTAAATACCCCCGATGTGCAAGTGGTTGGCTTTAGAGTAAACCCAGCAAAAGCAATTGATGTAGAAAAACTTGGTGAGCACGATACGCAAACCTTGTTTTTCGAACACCAAATGGTGGTTACTTTGCAGGGGCGTTATTTTAGCTTACAGCAGTATTTAGAAGGCCTTAAAGCTAGCCAACAAAAGTTGTTAATACAGCAGTTTAACTATCAGGTGCAAACATACCCTAATGCAGAGTTAACATTACAAATCGCAACGGTGAGTGCCAATGAAAAATTTATCGCTTTATAGTTTGTGTGTATGTTGCATGTGTTTTTTTTCTGTTAGTTCAGCTGAAATACTGCGCGACCCCACTCAGCCAAGCAATGCACCAATACTAAAAGGCGCTGCAGTTAGCAATGCAGCGCTGTCGTTACAGTCAATTATTAAAACCGAAAAGCAATACAAAGCGATTATTTCTAAGCAGTTGTATAAGCCAGGAGATGTAATAGGTGAATTTCGGGTGCTAACAATAAACGCCAATTCAGTGTTGTTAGCGAATGATGATAAGCAAATAAAATTAGAATTATACGACTATGAAATTAAAAAATAATATAACAAAGCCATGGCTTGCGCTTATTTTAATACCGCCTTTTTTAACGGCGTGCCATAGTTTTAAGCCCGGAAAAGAGATTCAGCCACATATAGCACAAGAGCTTGCTCCTGTAAGCAAAAACGCTAAAAGTGTTGCCCCGGTAGAGGTGAGTAGCGCGCTTACACAAAGCTTACTTTCGTCACTTAATAGCGAGCAAAGTTTAACAAATGAGTTAGCTGTAAAGCGTTTTGATGTAGCCGCAAAAGAGGTAGAAATAAGCTCATTTTTTAATGGATTAACTGCTGATACTCCATACAGCGTGGCAGTACACCCACAAGTGAGCGGAGTTATTTCTTTAAATTTAAAAAACGTAACGTTTGAAGAAGTTATAGCTGTTATTAAACGCATGTACCCGTTAGATATTGTCCAAGAAGGTCGTATTGTGCAGGTGTTGCCAGCGGTCATGCGCACAGAAACTATACCGGTTAATTATTTAATGATGCAGCGCCATGGGCAATCAACGGTAAGTGTTGTTGCTGGTGGAGTGAGCCAGTTTTCACAAAACAACTCAAGTTCAAATTCAAGCTCAAACAGTAGTAATAATTCGAGCCAAAATATTCAGTTTGGCAGCGATAATCAAAATACCGAGCTAAATGGCTCTCGCATCCAAACAATTAACCAAAACGACTTTTGGAAGGAGCTTGAAGTTGCTCTTAAATCGCTTATTGGTTCAAACGATGGCCGTTATGTGGTTGCCAGCCCACAGGCAAGCTTGGTTACGGTTAATGCATTACCAAGTGAAATAAACCAGTTAAAAGACTTTTTACGTCAAAGCCAAGAAAACCTTCAGCGACAAGTTATTCTTGAGGCTAAAATTGTCGAAATAACCTTAAAAGATGAATACCAACAAGGGGTTAACTGGGAGCGAATTTCTAGAGGGTTAGAAGGTGGGGTGTCGTTTGCAACTACAGCAGGCAGCATAGGTAATTCTATTTCAGCTACTTTAGGAGGGGTTTCCTCGTTAACGATTGAAAAAGGCGACTTTAGCGGCGTAATTAGTTTGCTTGAAACGCAGGGCGACCTGCAAATGCTTTCTAACCCGCGTGTAACTGCAACAAACAATCAAAAAGCCGTGATTAAAGTGGGGCAAGATGAGTACTTTGTTACTAACGTTTCGAGCACAACAGTAACGGGCACCTCAACGACTACGTCACCAGAAATAGATTTAACTCCGTTTTTTTCGGGAATTGCCTTAGATGTCACTCCACAAATTGATAAGTATGGCTCAGTTATTTTGCACGTTCACCCGTCGGTAACCGAAACAGAAGAGCAGCTCAAGGTGATTACTTTAGATGATCAGCGTTTTGAGTTGCCGCTTGCGCAAAGCAATATTCGCGAATCTGACACGGTGATCCGCGCCCAAAGTGGTGAAATAGTCGTAATTGGCGGGCTAATGCAAACCACCACAGAAGATGAAGAATCGAAAACACCCATTTTGGGCGATGTGCCAATATTAGGTAATTTGTTTAAAAGTATTAGTAAGCGCCAAGAGAAAAAAGAGCTCGTTATTTTAATCAAGCCAACGGTGGTGATGCCCGACACGTGGAAAAAGCAACAAGCTCACAGCCGCGCGCTGTTAAATACATGGTATGAGAACTAACTATGTATTTGAGCTTTTTTAATTTAAGTGAAATGCCTTTCACCTTAACCCCAAACACCGAGTTTTTTTGTGCACTTGAGCCGCACCACGAAGCGATGCAAGTACTTACCACAGCGCTAGAAATGGGGGAGGGATTTATAAAAGTAACAGGAGAAGTAGGGACAGGCAAAACCTTACTATGCAGAAAACTTTTAAATCAAATTGAAGAAGACTACTTTGTGGCTTATTTACCTAATTCTTATTTAAGCCCTGAAGAATTACGTTGGGCTATTGCTGTAGAACTTGGCATGGAGGTAGATAAAAGCCTAGATCAACAATCGTTAAGCCAGCAAATAAACCATTACTTATTAGAGCTGCAAGAAGATAACGAACGGGTTGTACTACTAATAGATGAAGCGCAGTGCCTGAGTTGGGATACACTTGAGGCGCTTCGATTATTTACAAACCTAGAAACCGAAACCGAAAAGCTTATTCAGGTGGTGCTATTTGGCCAACCTGAATTAGATGAAAAACTTGCCAATAGTAAAGTGAGGCAACTACGCCAGCGGATCAGCTTTTCCTACTCATTGCGTGCAATGACCGCCAGTGAAGTTATTTATTATATTAATCACCGTTTACAGGTGGCAGGCTTTAATCAGCCACCCCTATTTACGAATCGTTTAGGATTAAAAATAGCGCGTGCGAGTCGAGGAATTCCCCGTTTGGTCAATATTTTATGCCATAAAGTTTTACTGCAGGCATACGGTGAAGGCCTTAATAAAGTAACACCGCGCCATATACATCTTGCCATTGCAGACACCGAAGATTGCAAAAAGCACCATGCTAACCATTACTGGGCTTACAGCTTATTAGCTATTAGTGTTTTTGTTATTGCAGTTATGTGGGTATGGAGGCAATGGTTATGAGTGTTATTAATAACATGCTAAAAAATATCGACCAGCGCCAAACTGCACAGCGTAATCAGCAAAGTGGCGGGGTCGATATTCCCCCTGTACGCGACTACCACGATGTATTATTTAAAGTGCTGAGTGTTTTATTAGCGATTGTACTAATTTTTACAGCCTACCTTTATTTACCTTTTGCACAGGCACCACAAGCGAGTAAGGACACGGCTGAAAAAGCATATGCGGTTAATAATAACAGTCAGCCGATTGAAATTGCACAAGCTAAAATTACCCCCGTAATTAAGCCCTTAAAACAATTAAGCGAAGAAAACACTGGCGCTAAAGCAGCTCATATTAATGCAGATACGCAAAAAGAGCTGGCGCAGGTACAAAGCAATAACGCATTGCTTAATCAGCCAAAAGACGAAGTAATACAGCTACACGCTGCAGACAAAGCTGCGCTACTGAGCAAAAAAGCAAGCCCCACAGAAGCAAACGTTAAAGTAGCCACTAGCACAGAAATAAATGCCCCAGTTGAAGCAAAAAGCAGTGCACCAGTAAAAAGCATTACACAGGCTGAGCAGCCGCCCGCTGAAAATAAATTAGTAAAAACTGCCAGTGTTAAGCAAAGCAAAGCCCAGCGTATAGCACTGCAATTAAAGCGTGCTAAACAAGCGTTGGAATTTGCTTTATATGATGATGCGATTAACGATTTAACCGCTATTTTACAAACACAACCTGAGCATATAGAAGCGCGTAATTTACTCGCGGCAACGTATTTTCAGCAACAAGATGTACTTATGGCTCAGCAGTTATTAGTTGCTGGCATAAAAATAAACCCTGAGATTGTGCAGTGGCGTGTAATGCTCAGTAAAATTTTAATTATGCAACAAGAGTACGAAGGCGTACTTAAACTGCTCATAGCCAAACTTGAGCCGCAAGCAAACTTGGAGTTTTGGGTATTAAAAGGCACTGCAGCACAAAATGCGCAGCAACATCAAATAGCGCTTGCGAGTTTTACACAGCTTACACAGCTTCAGCCTCAGCAGGCTAAGTGGTGGCTGGCGTTAGCTACTTCAAAAGATGCGTTGGGGGAATTTGCTGATGCAAAGCACCTTTATAAAGTTGCCCTAGATTTAGGCGGTTTAAATGCCGCAATGACGCAACATGCACTACAGCGCTTAGTCGCATTGAAGGAGGCTGTATGAGACCCAGTTTAAAAATGCGCTTAGGGGACTTACTCGTTCATGAGCAAATGATCACCGAAGCGCAGCTAAGCGAAGCACTCAATGTGCAAGCTGCGTCAGGGCGAAAGTTAGGGGCTACATTAATTGCGCTTGAGTTTATAAGTGAGCCGCAATTATTGCGCTTTTTAGCTCAACAATTACAAATACCGTTTTTAGATATTTCGCAGCGCAAAATATCTTCAGATGTATCTAAATTACTTTCAGAGGTTTATGCCAGGCGCTACCGAGCATTAGTAATAGAAGATAACGGTGATTCTGTGTTAGTTGGAATGAGTGACCCCGCTGATTTGAGAGCATTGGATCAGTTAGCGCCAATGCTAGCCCCTAAGCGAATTGAGCTTGCTGTTGTGCAAGAAAGCCAGCTTATGGCAGCGTTTGATAATGTGTACCGCCGAACAGAAGATATTACTAACTTTGCTGAAAAGCTACACGAAGAATACGAAGACGTAGAAGAGTTTGATCTTAATTCCTTAGCAGATGAAACCTCTGACGCCACCGTAGTAAAACTACTGCAATCTATATTTGAAGATGCAGTACAAGTACGTGCCTCAGATATCCACATAGAACCCGATGAAAGGCTATTACGCATTCGCCAACGAGTTGATGGTGTATTGCAAGAGCACACATTAAACCAAGTAAAAATAGCCTCTGCTTTAGTACTTAGGCTAAAGCTTATGTCGGGGTTAGATATATCGGAGAAGCGGTTACCGCAAGATGGCCGTTTTAATATAAAAGTGCACGCGCACAGCATTGATGTACGTTTATCGACAATGCCTGTGCAATATGGCGAGTCAGTTGTGATGCGGTTGCTCGACCAATCTGCAGGGCTGTTATCGTTAGATGAAACGGGCATGCCGGTGCATATTTTAAAACGCCTGCGCAGCATTATAAAACGCCCTCATGGCATGGTGTTAGTGACTGGGCCTACCGGTTCAGGAAAAACGACCACATTGTATGGCGCTTTAAGTGAGCTTAATCAACAAGAAAGTAAAATTATTACCGTAGAAGATCCGGTTGAATACCGCATTGGACGGGTAAACCAGGTGCAAATAAACAACAAAATAGGCTTAAGTTTTGCCAGTGTATTAAGAACCACGTTACGCCAAGACCCCGATATTATTATGGTTGGCGAAATGCGTGACCAAGAAACCGTTGATATAGGGCTAAGGGCTGCATTAACAGGCCATTTAGTGCTTTCTACGTTACATACCAACGATGCCATATCAAGCGCAATGCGCTTAATTGATATGGGAGCACCCGCTTATCTAGTTGCAAGCTCACTACGCGCTATTATTGCTCAGCGCTTAGTTAGGCGTATTTGCAATGAATGTAAAACACCGTATCACCCAGATAAACAAGAACAAAGCTGGCTTACCTATTTAGGCGAAGATATTAGCAGCACACAGTTTTGGCGAGGCCAAGGCTGCACAGCATGTAGCCATAGCGGCTACAAAGGCAGGGTGGGGATTTTTGAGCTGTTAGAAATGAACGACGCTATGATGGATGCCCTGCGTATTAACGACACACAGCGCTTTGCCGAAGCGGCTAAAAATAGCGCTAATTTTGCACCGCTTTCTTATATGGCTTTAACGTATGCAAAGCAAGGCATTACCTCGTTAGATGAGGTATTTAAAGTGGCTGAATATGTACCTGAAGTGGTAGGTGATGACGATGCAGCTTTATAGTTACAAAGCCAAAGACGCAAAAGGTGCGCTGGTTAAAGGGCGTGTTGAGGCAAATAATGAGGCCGGTGTGGCCGATAGCTTATTAAAGCGCCAGTACATACCTATTTCAATTTCGTTAGTTGAAACAAAAAACAATATAAAGTTATTCGATAACTTATTTAGCGAAAAAATAACCCTTGATGACATGATCATGTTTTCACGGCAAATGTATTCTTTACTTAAAGCCGGTATCCCCATTATTAGGGCAATGATAGGGCTTGCTGATACCACGCAAAATAAAGAGTTTAAAAGTGTATTGCTTGAGGTAACACGCCAGCTCGAACAAGGCCGTGAACTATCTAGTGCGTTAGCTATACACAACAAGGTGTTTAGCCGCTTAACTATCTCTATGGTTAAAGTCGGAGAAGGGTCGGGACGATTAGAAGATGCGTTTTATCAGCTGGCTATTTACTTTGAAAAAGAGCAAGAGACTCGTAAGCGCATAAAAGCCGCTATGCGTTACCCCACTTTTGTTATTTTGGCGCTTTTAGTTGCGATGATCATATTAAATATTTTTGTGATCCCAACCTTTGCCAGCATGTTCGAAAAGTTTGATGCAGAGCTGCCTTTAATGACCCAGATCCTCATTGGCACCAGTAACTTTTTTGTCAATTATTGGTGGCTGCTAGCGCTAATGTTAGTGGGGGGAGTGGTTGCATGGCGTCGGTATTTAAATACGTCGGCTGGGCGCTTTAAGTGGGATCACCACAAACTCAAAATTCCATTTGTAGGCGATATTTTAAAACGCACCTTACTTGGCCGTTATAGCCAAAGTTTAGCCATGGTGCTGCGCTCGGGCGTCCCTATGACGACAGGGCTGTCGTTAACGGCCCATGCAGTTGATAACAGCTACATGGAAAAAGCCATTATCACCATGCGCCAAGATATCGAAAAAGGCGACAGTTTGTTGCGGGCTTCACGAAGTAGCGAGCTATTTTCACAGTTGGTACTGCAAATGGTGGCAGTGGGTGAAGAAACTGGTCGCGTAGATGAGCTACTACAAGAAGCGGCTGATTTTTACGAACGAGAAGTCGATTACGATTTACGCAGTTTAACCGCAAAAATAGAGCCCATTTTGACGGTGTTTGTTGCCATTATGGTGCTTATTTTAGCACTCGGTATTTTTATGCCGATGTGGAACATGATGTCGGCTATTAAAGGGTAGCCATTGTGACTAACGGTCGTGTTCGTGCAACAGGTTTTTCGTTATTTGAGCTTGTTTTAGTAGTTGTTTTACTGGCAGTTATTATGGCTTTTGCTATACCTCAATACATAGGCATTAAAAATCAGGCACACAATGCGAGTGTGGATGTGGTGGCTGGTGGATTTGCCTCTGCGGTGTTGATGGTCAAAGGTCAGTGGGAATTATCGGGGCGTCCAAAGGGCGTTAATAATACAACACATATTAATTACGGAGGTGTCATTGTTGGTGTCGATGGGCACAGAGGCACACCAACGGGTGATAAAACGACTAATACTGATACGCGGGCCAGCGCAATGACTGCACTGCAATGCCAAAAAGTATTAAGGGTAATTTTACAAGATGCGCCAACAAGCACATTAAGTACCGAGGTTTCTATAATAACCAAGGTGAGTTATTTAGTGCGTTATAACACTAAAAACAACCAGTGTATTTATTATTTAACTCATAATTTAAACACCAATAACCTACCTACCGATGGCGCCGTTATGGCTAAAAAAGTAGGGTTTTCGTACTTTCCAACAACAGGCAAAGTGCAAATTTTTAAAAACTAAGTAATTATAAAGAGGCTTACTTATGAAAACGCAGTCATTAAAACAACCAATGAATAAGCAAGCAGGTTTTACGCTTGTTGAACTAATAATTGTAATTGTAATTTTAGGTATTTTAGCGGTGACCGCTGCCCCTCGTTTTTTAAACCTGCAGGGTGATGCTAACGCTTCTACACTCGAAGGTTTACAAGGCTCAATTCGCAGTGGTATGAATATTGTTAATGGTAAGTCTATTATCGCCAGTACCCATAAAAAAGCTTCAGATTCGGTTTCTGTAGATAGTGGTGCAGACGTATCTATAGTTTATGGCTATCCTGCAGCGACGGAAGCAGCTTTTGAGGCTTTTTTAGATGTAGAATTTGCATCTGATGACTCTGCAGATTTTAACCTTGTAGCAGTTGCTGCTGATGAAAAAGCAATTATTTTCCCTAATAGCTACGTGCAAACTGATGATTGTCGTATTGAGTATACACAAGCAGCAGATGCAAACGACGGCACACCGCCTGTGTCTGTAACGCCTCCTACTGTTACGCTTATCACGAGTGGGTGTTAATTTATATAAATGAATAGCAGTAGTAATCAACGATTGCGTGGCTTCACACTGGTTGAATTAATTATTACTTTAGTTATTTTGGGCATACTGTCGGTAACGGCAGTGCCCAAGTTGCTAGGTAGTTCAACAGAGCAAGCATACTCATACAGAGATAGGGTATTAAACGCCCTACGCACAGTACAATTACGCGCGATGCAAAATACTGCAACAAGCAGCTGCCATAAACTGTATATTTCACCTACCTTGGTTGCGGGGCCAGAGCCAGAAACCTGTACTGGTGGCCCAAGTACCAATAATAGCGAGCATTTAGTTGTTGCTATCAATACCGAGCGCAGCGACGTACGATTTAATGCCTTAGATAGCAATGCTAATGCGTTTACGCAAATTAACTTTGACCCACTTGGGCGAGCAGATCAAAATTGCACAGTACAATGTAAAATTGACCTGGGTCTAGCCGCGGTGTGCATTAGCGGTGAAGGGCTTATTTATGCCTGCCCCTAAAATACAATCAGGCTTTACCTTAATTGAGCTGATTATTGGCATTGTGATGTTTGCTATTGCGCTAAGTATTATTACAGCGCTTATAGCACCTCAAGCAAAACAAAGTGCCAAGCCTATTGTCGCACTCAGGGCCTCAGAGCTTGGGCAAGCATTAATGAACGAAATATTAGCTAAATCATTTGATGAACATAGCGAGCGCACGCCACCATTTAGGCGCTGCTCCGAAACAAGCTTAGGTGCCCAGCCTTGTAGTACTCATTCTGAGCTTGGTGCTGATAGCGGTGAAGCACGGGCTAATTTTAACGATGTTGATGATTACATTGCGCTCACAGGGCAGCCTATTAGTGATAGTTTAGGGAATACATTAGCGCAATATAGCGACTTTTCACTGGTTGTGAACGTGCAATACGACAGCGACCTAAACGAGGCAACCAATAACGATGGCGTTGCCTTTAAACGAATTACCATTGAAGTAACCTCACCCTTGGGGCAAGTGTACGGCTTTAGTGCATATAAAGGTAATTACTAATGAATAGAGCAAAGCAAAAGCGTGGCTTTACCTTAGTTGAGCTATTACTTGTTATGGTAATTATTGGCATTTTAGCGGTAGCGTCATTTTCGTTTATTAGCGCTGGATTTAATATTTACAGCCAAGGTGTGAAACGCCAAGAAGCGGTGGCGCAAAGTCGCTTTGTTTTAACTCGATTAAGTAAAGAGCTTCGCCACGCAACCCCTAACTCACTGCGCTTAAATTGCGATAACGCCAGCATTGGAGCGTGTAGCACGCAGCAATGTTTAGAATTTACGCCGTTTTTATCTGCCACTCACTATACCGATTACTTACCCACTAGTGCCCCTTTTGAGATTACCGCCGTTAATTTTGCGCTTAATAATTTAACTGAGCCACAAATAAACGATTGGGCAAGTATCTATCCATTAAATAGCAGCGATATATACGATGAAAGTCAAAACAAGCGCCTACAAGTTAGTGGCTACAGCGCCGTTACAAGTGAGCTAGATACATGGCAATTTAGCAAAGCATTTGCTCAAGAGTCACCGAGTAAGCGCCTTTATTTATTAGATCAGCCCGTTAGCTTTTGTGTAGAAGGTAATTCACTGTATCGCTATAGCAACTACGGCTTTACTACAAACCAATTAAACGCCGCCAGCTTACAGGTTAGCTCGGGTGTTAAACGCGATTTAATGAGTAATTATATTGCCAATGACTTAACGAGCAGAGCCTTTTTTACGTTAAGTGAGATTTCGCTACAGCGCAGCGCGGTTGTTAATGTGTTTGCGCAAATGGGGTTTAACGACACCGAACAAATAAGTATTAGCCATGAGGTGCATGTGCCTAATGTCCCCTAATATAAAAAACATCAGTTTTGCTAAAAAGCAGCAAGGTAATTTGCTCATAATTACGTTGGTGATCATTGTCACTTTGCTGGCACTAGGGCTGGCGCTTTCTAAAGTGTTATCGGGTGCGGCGCAGCAAAATACCATTGAGTATTACGGCGCGCGCGCTTACATGGCAGCCCAAAGCGGATTAGAAACCGGCTTAAGCGAAATTTTTGCACTAAATAGCACTGCGCAAACTTGCAGTGCAGTAACCACCAGTAGGAATTTTAGCACCCTCTATCTAGCTAATTGTGAGGTTGAACTGAGCTGTAGTGAATACATAGCCTTACCCGATAGCAGCACCCGCTCTGGCACCGTTAATATTTACTACTTACAAAGCTCTGCAACGTGCGCCGCCAATGATTGTGCTGCCGGTGCAGCATGTCAAAAGGAATATTGGCAAACCCAACGTACTCTAAGTGTGGAGGCTAAAACATTACCATGAGCAAACATACCCTCTGTATTTTATGTTTAATAAGTTTGCTACTAAGCCGATGCGCTATGGCTGTACCGCCTAAAATTGAAGGGCGATTTATAGAGCTACAAGACACGTACACTTCACCCATATGGACAAAAATAAATTTTCAGCAGCAATACATAACCCCTCCTGCGGTATTTATGTTGTCCACTAATCAAGGCGGTAACCCCGCTATAGTGAGAATACGCAATGTAACAACCACAGGGTTTGAAGCATTGCCACTTGAGCCATCAGGAGAAGATGGCGAGCATATAACCATGGGCGCGCACTATTTAGCGGTAGAATATGGAGTGCATGAATTTCCTGATGGGACCATTATGGAAGTGGGGAACACCGACTTACGCCTTGAGCTACAATACGGTGATAAGTCGGGGTTTGCACCTATCACACCTAAAGGTTACAAATCACTGACATTTAATAAACCGTTTGCGGTAAGGCCTAACTTTTTTCATTCGTTACAAACACTAAATAGTTTAGATAGTGACCCGCCGTCTCAAGCGCTTGTGCCTTTTTTAACCATTGCAGTGCAAAGTGGTTCTTTATCTACAAGCGGGGTAAATATAGCGTTAGAGGCCTCAGAAACCGCATTAGGTGTTATTCAAACTGAAACGGTGGCCTACATGGCTGTAGAGCCTGGCAGTAATCGCACCTTTACCGATGACAATGGGGTAGAAGTGTCGTGGGAGACCTTTTTTACAGGATTCGAAGTTGATGGTTGGAATGATGGGTGTAACTACTTTAATTTTAACAATAACTTTAGTGAGGCACCGCTGGTGGTGGCAAGTAAAAATTCCCGACTTGAAGAAGACGGTGGGTGGCTGCGCAGCTGTAATTTAAGAGCGGATCGGTTAGGGCTGGTGGTTGATGAAGACCGTGATGGCGACAGAGAGCGTAACCACGTAAAAGAAGAAGCCTCTATATTAGCTATGACCAGTACGTTTGTATTTAATGGCGATATTTTAGATTGTGATACTTTATTTCCTGGCGCTATTTCTACCTACAATGATGGACAAGTGCAGCTTGTTCAAGGTGTGGAAATAACCGATAGCAATGCACAATTTATTACCACCACTAATTTAATATCAACTGCACTCACCAACCCACCTTTGTGTAATGGCCAAGGCTGTGTGGCCACTGGGTATAACTCCCTTGAGCCAAATCAAGCTGCGCAAGTACCCACGGTCACAAACGATGGAAGCTCTACCGGTGATGTGCCTGTATCGTTAGCTGGTGATTATTTTTATGACGAACTAGCACTTAACTTATTGGAAGATGAGTACAAGGTAACAGCGCCCACCCGTATCTTTTTAAAAGATACATCGTCGCTAATTTCTAGCGCATTTTTGAACATAGGCAAAACGAATATTGCGGTTGAAGAAGGGGCGTATTTAGCTATATATGTCGATGGTGATGTTGCCATTGCGGCCGATGCAAATATTGCTGCATATATTGTCGCAACGGGGGAGGTAAGAATTGCCCAAAATGTCACGTACCAGGGCTCTATAACCGCTGCAACACAAGTAATAACCGAGGGCAGCTCTACGTTTGATGCGTTAACAGTGCCAGAGAGTATTCCTGGGTTTTGCGGTATTTTTACGCCGGTTTTGCTTGATCACTACCGCATATCATTAAGTGATAACCAAGGTTTAACCTGCCAAGCAAAAGAAATGACATTAACCGCCTGTGCAAACGATGCATGTGATTTACTTTACGATGAGCCTTCCGCACTTGACCTGTCTCCAGATAACAGTGGCCAGCAAAGCTGGGTAAGCGGTGAAAATATTACCTTTACAGGCTCTGCCACAGTAGCGCTTGCAAAGCGTACCACAGGCACCGTTACACTTGGCTATAATACCGCCGACCCATCTGCACCGCTGCGTTGTTATATTAATGGTAGTAACGTAGGGCTGGGCGGGTGCAAAGTGGTTTTTTCTGATGCAGGGTTTATTTTTAATAACGACACCGCCAATACAGCGAGTATCCCCACTCAATTATCTGGTAAACCCTCTAGCGAGGGTTTTAATGCCGCTGAGCTATCCATTCAAGCGGTTAAAACAAATACCACAACAGGCGTATGCGAAGCCGCATTCCCTGCAGGTGGTCAAGTTGATTTAGATTTAGCTTATAGCTGCAGTGCCGGCGCTACGTGTTCAGATCCAATACAACTTAGTAATAATGCGAATATTTATAGCGTGCAGCAAGCATATCAAACTTTTTCGCTCACCTTTGATCAAGACTCAAAAGCCCCTATTGCTATTAACTACCCTGATGCCGCTAAATTAAGCTTAAATGCACGGGCAACAATTGTATTAGACCCAGTAACTAATTTATCAGTAAGCTTAACCGGTAGTTCTAACGAATATGTAGTTAAGCCCTTTGGATTAGCTATGCAAGTTGCAAGTGACGGCTATGCTCAAACAGCAAACGATAGTTTATTTAGATTAACGGGTGAGTCATTTGATTTAAAAATGAATGCAGTACAGTGGCGTGCAGGGCAAGACAATAACAACGATGGGATACCTGATAACTATAGCGCTATTCATAGCAACCCCATTGCCAAACACTTCATTAGCGAGTCTCCTTTAGTAACACATAGCTTAGTATTACCCAGCCCCGGTAATGAGGGGCAAATTGAAGCGCTAAGTACCCTTGCCTTTACTGATACGGGAAACTTGAGTGAATCCATATCGCAGTACGCTTATGACCAAGTGGGTACTATAAACGTATTTGCGGGTTTACAAGATGGCGATTATTTTGGTGTGGGCGATGTAAAAGGGCAGCTAAACAACGTAGGGCGGTTTGCTCCATCGCACTATCAAGTATTAGGTGTTCAAGCTGCTGCGCAATGTACACAGTTAGGCAGTAATTTAACCTATTTAGATCAGCCCTTTGAGCTTGGTTTTACGGTACAAGCGCTTAATCATAACAACCAGCTAATGGCTAATTACAAACAAGGCTTTGAAAAAGCCCAAGTACAAATAAATGCCGAAAACAATCAAGCTGGTAATTATGTACCAGCAACCACGCTAACCAGCAGGTTAGCCAATATAAGCAGCAATAGTTGGAACACTCTAGCCGATGGACAGTGGCAAATGAGCGACAGCACTGCCATGTTAACGCGCTTGGCTATAAATAACCCCGACGGCCCATTTACTATGGTTAACCTTATGGCCACCGTCACTAACACAGAAGGCGCTATGTTAATTGATGCTAACGATGAGCCGAGTACGCAAGTAAGCTGCAGCACTGATTGCAATAGCGTGCGTTTAAATGATGTGCCAATAGACTTTCGCTTTGGACGCTTAGTGCTAGGCAACAATGCCGGCTCAGATTTAGACTCATTACGTGTGCCAATGCAGGCTCAGTACTTTAATGGAACAGGCTTTGTATTAAATACCGAAGATAACTGCAGTGTATTTGAGCATCCGCAGTTATCCCAAATATCGCCTTCAACGCCAATATTAAGCTATGAGTATGGTGCAGGTGCAGCGGGTTCATTAGAGGCAGGCAGCTACCCTACAAACAATGCTATTTATGCAACACCAAATGGCAGTGGTACATTTACATTAGAATACGAAACAGAAAATTGGTTAAAGTGGGATTGGCTTGGTGATAATTCACAGCAAGATCCCCATGCTATTTTGCAATTTGGTCGCTTTAGAGGAAATGATCGGGTTATTTACTGGCGTGAAACAAGAGAATAGTTGTAAACTAAGATAATAATTGAACAAAGCTTGTGTTTTGTGCTTCAAGTACATAGCATAAGGCATTGGGTGTATTGATTTTTGATGGTTGAAAAATGTTCAGCTTTCAAAAGTGAGTACACTCTAATAAACAATAATAACGACCAAATAATTGCCGCTTTTTGGGACTGGAATATATGCGAATTGCTCCTTTATCTCTGTTAATTTCCGCTAGTTTGTTAGCTAGTAGTGCATTTGCACAAGACACAGCAACAGTAACCGGAATTGAATCAGAGATTAGTATTAAACAAACAGAATACGATAACTCGACACAAATACTTGAAAAACACTTAAAAGAAGAAAGTCAGTTACAAAACCAACTTGAACTACTTCGTTCTCGCTCTACAGAGCTTGATAAAGAGAAAAACCAAGCACTTGATGCGATGAACGAAATGTATCGCCGCTTAATTGACGATCCTACGCTTGATATTAGTGCTGCCCAATCGCGCTATCAAAAAGCCGTGGTTGATCATAAGCAAAATAAAGACGACATCTCAATGCAGTTGGCGGCAATTGCATCTCATCGTAAAGATATAGAGCAAATTCGTGTTGCAAAACATACGCTTTTAAACACCTTAGAAAGCTTAAAAGAGCAATTAACTACAGCCCGAGTAGAGCGTTTACGTAATGAGTTTACCCGCGAAGGTACACTTGAAGTAAACCACACAATTAACTGTAAGCGTACCGAAACGCTCGCAGCCTGTGAGCAACGCGGCCAGCAAATGGGTTTACAAAAAGCCACTAAGCGCTTTGTTGATCAAATATTTGCTAATTTAACAGAAGAGCGAATTGTTGAACCAAAACGCAACATGGCAGGCGCACAAGTACAAATTTTAAGTAGCCATGTAGTTAACAGTGCATTTAGTGGACAAGGCAATTACAACGTTAACTTAAGCGTAACCATGCGCGGCGAAGTAAACAGCAGCCGCCTATGTAACTTATTAAACGTAGATAACCGTTATTGTTCTGAATATGGCTCGCCACTCGCGACAGCGTATCAGCCTGGTTACGGTACAACCTACTCTGATAGTCAGTTAACATTCAGCAACGCCGCGGATAATACCGACACTGTGTCTGTATCGCGAATGAACAATCAGCCAGTGCGCGATTATTCAGTGAAAGCTGCACCTACAAAAAAAAACTATCCATCAATTATAAATAAAGAGAAAAATCAGCAAGTTGAGCTGACTTTACGTTCAAATGTTTACGATGATGAAGTGTTTATTGATGGGGTGAGCTTTGGCTCTACGCGTTTAGTTACGCGTTTACCGCGTGGTGTGCATAACGTAGAAATACGTAAATTAGGTTATAAGCCTTACAAAGTAAGAGTTGATTTAACTAAAGCACAGACTATTCATGCTAACTTAGTAAAAAAGTCTGAGTCGATTGCTGCACCGGCTTACACTCGCGAGCAACCAAAACCTGTAAGTCGTACAGCAAGCACTAATCGCTCTGCTGATGTACAAAATAATGTTGTAGTTGTGCCCGCCGGTAAATTTAAGATGGGCGATATTAACGGCAATGGTTTAGCAAATGAACGCCCGGTTATTGAAAAAGTGATAGCCAGTTCATTTGCTATGCAAACCAAAGAGGTTACCGTAGGTGCCTACGAAGCGTTTGTAGCAAGTACTGGGTATAAAACACAAGCAGAGCAAAGCAAAGGGTGTGCTTATTATTTAAATGGCGAACCCGTATGGGAAGCTAATTTAAACTGGCGTAACCCAGGTTTTGAGCAAAGCAGCGATTTTCCTGCTGTGTGTTTAACATTTAACGACGCGAAAGCGTATGCCGAATGGCTCTCTGGCGAAACCGGGCAGCAGTACCGTTTACCTAATGAAGTTGAATGGGAATACGCCGCTCGCGCAGGTACAGAAACAGAATACCCTTGGGGTAACGAAATAGGTAAAAATTTAGCTAACTGTGGTTGGTGTGGTAGCGAATGGTCAAACAAACGTGCAGCACCGGTGGGTTCTTTTTCTCCTAACGCATTTGGATTATACGACACCGTAGGCAATGTGTGGGAATGGACAGCTAAAGAGTCAGGCGAATCTGATGTTGCAGTAAGAGGCGGGGCGTGGAACTTTGCACCGAGCCTTGCACGTGCTTCAACACGATTAATTTTAGCGCCAGATTTTAGATCTAACTACATTGGCTTTCGCTTAGTCCGCGAACGATAGCATTTAACCAAGGAAGCCTAGCTTCCTTTTTTCACAAATTAACAAAGGTAGTTGCGCTTTATATTGCTCATCTAATTAGGCATGTTAAAGTGAGTGCAGCTAACATAAGAACGTATTTCAAAGGTCATCCAGCCTCATGTTTAAAAAACTCCGTGGTATTTTTTCAAACGATCTATCGATCGACTTGGGTACAGCCAATACCCTTATCTATGTAAAAGAAGAAGGTATTGTACTTAACGAACCTTCAGTTGTAGCTATTCGTCAAGAACGCGCTGGTGGACCTAAAAGTGTTGCTTCTGTGGGTACAGAAGCAAAACAAATGCTAGGGCGTACACCGGGTAATATTAAAGCGATTCGCCCAATGAAAGATGGCGTAATAGCCGACTTTTATGTAACCGAAAAAATGTTACAACACTTTATAAAACAAGTGCACAACAATAACTTTATGCGCCCAAGCCCGCGTGTACTTATTTGTGTACCGTGTGGTGCAACCCAAGTAGAAAAGCGTGCAATCCGCGAATCAGCAATGGGTGCCGGCGCGCGCGAAGTGTACCTAATTGAAGAGCCAATGGCCGCAGCAATTGGTGCTGGGCTACCCGTATCAGAAGCAACTGGTTCTATGGTTGTTGATATTGGTGGTGGTACTACCGAAGTTGCTATTATTTCACTAAACGGTGTTGTTTACTCATCGTCTGTGCGTATTGGTGGCGATAAATTTGATGAAGCCATTATTAATTATGTACGCCGTAACTTTGGTAGCCTAATTGGTGAAGCAACGGCTGAAAATATTAAACATCAAATTGGCTCTGCTTTTAAAACTGACGAACCAATTGAAATTGAAGTACGCGGTCGTAACTTAGCCGAAGGTGTTCCTCGCTCATTTACACTTAACTCGCACGAGATTTTAGAAGCACTCCAAGAGCCGCTAATGGGTATTGTAAGTGCCGTAATGGTTGCACTTGAGCAGTCTCCACCTGAGCTTGCATCGGATATTTCAGCTCACGGTATGGTTCTGACTGGCGGTGGTGCACTATTAAAAGATTTAGATCGTTTATTAATGGAAGAAACAGGCATTCCTGTGGTTGTTGCCGATGATCCACTTACGTGTGTAGCACGTGGCGGCGGTAAAGCACTTGAAATGATTGATGTTCATGGTGGTGACGTTTTTAGTTACGATTAATGAAATTACTGTTTGGACAAACCATCTCTTTGCAACTGCGACTTTTTGTCGCAGTGCTTTTGAGCATAGTGCTCATTGCGGGCGATAAGTTTACACAAGGCGGCACGGTTGTACGTACGAGCCTTAATACACTTGTCAGCCCATTAATTTACGTTGCCAACCTACCTTACGAAATATTTAGCTTAGGTGCTAAAAGCCTGCATACCCGCGATCAGTTACTGAGTGAAAACGAAGCGCTGAAAAAAAAGCAGATGCTACAAAGCGAGCAATTGCAACAATACCAATTTTTAGCTCGCGAAAACCAAAAGTTACGCGCTTTACTTGGCTCATCGGCTAAGCAATCTAATCGTAAAAAAATAGCCCAAGTACTTTCTGTACATTCAAACCCTTATAGTCATCAAGTGGTTATTAACCGCGGTACCACCGACGGCCTAAGCGAAGGCCAAGCCGTAATCGATGAAATGGGAGTTGTTGGCCAGTTAACAAAAGTAGGCTCTACTACATCGCGAGTGTTACTAATGACCGACACAACTCATGCTACGCCGGTACGTATACTACGAAACGACGTGCGTACGGTAGTTGAAGGCATAGGTAAAATTAATGTTGTTAAGCTTTCGCATGTACCTCATAGCCTTGATGTTCGTATTGGTGATGTACTCGTGACCTCGGGGCTTGGCGGTACGTTTCCTGAAGGTTATCCGGTGGCCGTTGTCACCGAAATAAACCGCGATGAAGGACACCCATTTGCCCAGGTATTTGCAGAGCCTATTGCACAGCTAGACCGTATTCGTTTGTTGGTTATTTTATGGCGCAATCAACAGGAGCAAATCAGCGATGATTAATCGTTATTCATTGTTAATTGCACTAAGCATCTTTTTTGCTTTAATTATGGCATTAATGCCACTGCCTTTTTCGTTTGAACCCTTCAGACCAGATTGGGTATTACTGGTATTAATGTATTGGTCGTTGGCAGTGCCGCATAGATTAAATATTGGTACCGCGTGGATTGTAGGCCTACTCATGGACTTAGCATTAGGCTCGCCATTAGGAGTGAACTCACTCACGTATTCTATTTGTATATATGTGACTGCGAGTAACTTTCAAAAAATACGTAACTTTTCCCTTTGGCAGCAAAGCTTATTAGTGGGCTTATTTTTAACCTTGTATCACTTAATGCAATTTTGGTTAAATCACTTTTTATTAGGTGTTTATTTTAATCCACAATACCTGTGGCCAGTGGCGACCGGTATGGTTAGCTGGTTTTGGGTCTTTTTGCTTCTTCGCAAATACCGTAGACATTTTAGGATCAGGTAATGACAACCACAGTATATTTGGCGTCAGCCTCCCCGCGACGTAAAGAGTTGTTGAGTCAGTTAGGCATTGAGTTTGAACAGTTCAGTGTAGATGCAGACGAAACCCCACTTGCAAACGAGCAGCCTCATGCGTTGGTTGAGCGCTTAGCTCGCTTAAAAGCGCAAACAGGCGTGGCGCTTGGTTACACAGACCGCCCAGTGCTTGGTAGCGATACTGTGGTTGTTATTGATAACGAATCGTTGGGTAAACCACGCGATAAAAACGATTTCATAACAACACTTAAACGTTTATCTGGTAATACACATCAAGTGCTTACTGCCGTTGCTTTTGCTACACAAACAGATGTACTAAGTTGTGTGGTGAGTACCGATGTGACCTTTAAAACCCTCAGCGATGAAGAAATAAATAGCTATTGGGAGTCAAACGAGCCACAAGATAAAGCCGGTGGTTATGGTATTCAAGGCTTAGGTGGTCGCTTTGTTACACACATTGCGGGTAGCTATTTTGCTGTTGTAGGCTTACCTTTATACGAGACCGAACAATTATTACAAGCATTCTTAAGAAGGTAACATGAGTACAGAATTACTAATAAATGTCACGCCAAGTGAAAGCCGTGTTGCCCTAATCGAAAACGGTGTATTACAAGAAATTCAACTAGAGCGTATAGGCAACCTAGGTATTGTAGGCAATATTTATTTAGGAAAAATAAGCCGCGTACTACCAGGCATGCAAGCTGCTTTTGTTGATATAGGCCTAGAAAAAGCCGCTTTTTTACATGCATCAGACATAGTCAATAGTGCCTCAATAGTTGAGGGTGTAGACGACGAGCCAATTAAAAAAGTACAAGACATACGTGAGCTAGTACGCCAAGGCCAATACATTATGGTCCAAGTGGTTAAAGACCCACTAGGCACTAAAGGAGCAAGGCTTACTACCGATATCACTATTCCTTCGCGCTATTTAGTGTTTATGCCAGACGCTACGCATGTAGGTGTTAGTCAGCGTATAGAAACCGAAGAAGAGCGTGCGCGACTTAAAAAAATAGTGGCAGAATACGGCGACGATAATGGCAGTTTTATTGTTCGTACAGCGGCAGAGGGCGCCAGTGAAGCGGAGCTAAGACACGATGCTGAATTTTTACGAAAACTGTGGCAAAAAATTGTATCACGTCGTAAAAAAACCAATAAAGCCAGTATATTACACGAAGACTTAACGCTTGCATTTAGAACCCTGCGCGACTACGTTGGTGAAGATATGGAGCGCATTAGAGTTGACTCTAAGCTAACCTATCAAGAACTAAAGCTGTTTACTGAGGAGTTTGTGCCTTTGCTTTCGCAGGCACTTGAGTACTACCCAGGTGAGCGCCCAATTTTTGACTTATTTGACGTTGAAACCGAAATTCAAAAAGCATTGCATCGTAAAGTCACGCTTAAGTCAGGCGGTTATTTAATTATCGACCAAACCGAAGCGATGACCACAGTTGATGTGAATACAGGTGCGTTTGTAGGGCATCGTAATTTAGAAGAAACCATTTTTAATACCAATGTAGAAGCCACATCAGCCATTGCTAGGCAGCTACGCCTGCGTAACTTAGGCGGTATTATTATTATCGATTTTATCGATATGATCAGCGAAGATCATAAACGCAGAGTATTACATTCTCTAGAGTCAGCACTATCTAAAGACCGTGCAAAAGCCAACATAAACGGCTTAAGCGCATTAGGCTTAGTAGAAATGACCCGTAAGCGCACCCGCGAAAGCCTTGAGCATATTTTGTGTGATGTATGTCCGGCTTGCTCTGGACGTGGCTCACAAAAAACAGTCGAAACCGTATGCTATGAAATACTGCGCGAAATAGTACGCGTTAATCGCGCCTACGATGCCGATAAATTCATGGTGTATGCGGCGCCGGCTGTAAGTGAAGCCTTACTCAATGATGAGTATCATAACCTTGCCGAACTTGAACTATTTATTGGTAAGCAGGTCAATATTCAAACAGAGAGCCTATACAGCCAAGAGCAGTTTGATGTGGTAATGATGTAATGAAAACGAAAGCGGTCTGTTTTTTTTGTTTTAGAAAGTTATGGCAAACCTGCGCCATAATTTTAGTATTACTGGCCGTGATTGTTTCTATTTTAAAGTACACCTTACCTTATGCAAACGACTACAAAGGCGATATAGAAACCTACCTGCACGATAAATTTGCCATTAGTCTTTCTATAGGCGCAATCTCTGCCAGTTGGCATGGAGCCGGCCCAGCCTTGGTATTAGAAGATCTCTCCTTTAAGGATAACGAAACTGCGCCTATATCGCTCACTATTGCCAAAACAAGCCTAGAACTTAACCTATGGGAGAGCATTAAAGCCTTTCAGTTAAAGTCTAATTACTTTGTTATTAATGGCTTTCATACCAGTGTAAATATTCAAAATTTATTTAACAACACCAATAACGATGATGTCTCGTTTGAACAAAAAGAGTTAATTGAAGAGCTGTTTTTAGGAGATACAGGGCATTTTGCTATTGAAAATTCGAGTATTAATTTTATTTTAGAAGATGGTAGAGAGCGTAAACTATTACTCGAAAACATAGTATGGCAAAACCAAGATGAACAGCATTTAGGAAGCGGCAGCCTCGCCTTGCCCGGCATTAGTGTGGGTAGCTTTGACGCTCGTATCGCACTTAGTGGCAAAACTATAGAGCAAATTGCGGGTGATATTTACGTACAAGCAAATAGCGTAGATGTGTCTAATTGGTTGGCGCAATATATTAATACTGAAAAACAACAGCTTTACACAGACATAAACTTAAAGTCTTGGCTTAAGCTCGAAAATGGTTTTATCAGCGATGTAAAAATGCAGTGGTTACCTAGCTTTGTGCACTGGCAAAACAACCAACAAGCTAAACAAGTAAGCTTAAGCGAAGGGGGATTTCATTTATTTCCTGAGGCAAACGCTTGGCACTTAAAAAGCACGGGCCTAACATTTAGTAATAACGACACAACCTGGCCAAGTCTAGAATTTGAGGCAAACTTAGGTAAGCAAAATAAAGTGTGGCTGCAGCAGGTTGATCTTTCTTTACTGAGTAACTTGGCGTCGTTAACTAATTTTGAAGCATTACAGCCACTTTTAAACCGCAAACCAAGTGGTTTTATCGATCAAGCCTACCTAGAACTTAATCCAGATGAGCAATGGCAGTTATGGTTTTCAGCTAATAATATTGGCTGGCAAGAAGTGTCTGGTATTCCTGCAGCGCAGGCGCTTAGAGTCTCGGGGCTTATAAATCAGCAGCGCGGGCGAGTGCAGCTATTTGGCGAAAACGGGACTTTAATAACCGGCGACAGCTTCAGTAAAAATATTGATTACAACCAAATTAATATCGATCTGGATTTAGCAAAAACAGATAATTACTGGAATGTAAGCAGTAATAATATTTGGTTTGATAATAACGAAGTTACCTTAGCGGCTGAGCTAAATGTAAGCCTTAGCGACGATCCTCGCTTAGATCTATACGCAGAAGCCTATGCAGAGGATGCCACAGTAGCAGGGCACTACTTTCCGTTAAAGGCAATGAGCCCTCAACTTGTAAGCTACTTAAACGGCGCAATAAAAGGGGGCGAAGTAGCTAAGGCGCAAGTATTATTTGCAGGTCCGCTTTCAGGTTTTCCTTTCACCGATGGCAGCGGCCAATTTGATGTACTCGCGCAAATAGATAACGCAACGTACGCGTTTGACCCCAATTGGCCGGCAGTAACTAACGCTAATGTGCAGCTGCATTTTGCCAACGAGCGAATGGATATTTATAGCCAGCAAGGCCAGTTAGTTAATTTAGAAGTAGGCGATAGCGTGCAAGTGAGTATTGCCGATTTAATGCACGCTGATGAACTCATTGTACAAATAGATAAACGCGCGCAAATGGAAAAACTGCATGACTTTTTTGCAGCCACCCCGATTGCAAACCCACTGGCCAATATTTTTGAAGTGGTGCAGGGTAAAGGTCAAGCCGATGCAAGCGTAACACTTTTAATTGGCTCTAAATTTAAAGGTGGAGCCAGTGTCAGCGGCAAAGTAAAACTAAACGATTTGCCTGTTTATATTGCAGCCCCAGGCATTGCGCTTGAAAAACTAAGCGGCGAGCTCAGCTTTGAAAACGATACAATTAGCATGCAAAACGCCAGCGCTACATGGTTGGGTATGCCGCTTAGCATTAACTATAATAGTGCAAGCGAAGCACAGCAGTACACCGCTAATATTGATATAACGGCGTTACTAAATGCAGATACACTAACAACCCAGGCGCAAGGTGTACTGAAAGGGTACCTGAGTGGGCAAAGTGAAGTTGATATAGGCCTTGCACTTAATTTTACTGAGCAAGGATTTAATTACCGCGCTCAGGTAAGCTCAGAGCTACGTGGCTTGTCGAGCACGCTACCAGCGCCCTATGGCAAAACAAGTGAACAGGTTTGGCCGTTAACGGGCATAGTGCAAGGCGATGATATTTCAAATCTTATTACGGCTAATGCTAATCAGCAGCTATATTTTAATGCGATTTTAGAAAACGGTCAGCCGCAATTTAGTAATATGCATATTGTACTTGGTGAGCAAAATTTAGGGCTAAATCAAAAAGATTTAAGCGTTAATATTAACCTTGAACAAACGCAACTAGAAGCATGGTTTGAATTAATAGACCAAATAATTAAAGCCGCTCAAGCTAAGCCAAACCAGCAGTCTGAGGGTATTATGCCGCCATTAAATGAAGTGGTTGCGCATATTGATAAAGTTAATGCTAGCGACATTATTTTTAACGATTTTGAAATGCGCTTAGCGCCCCAGCAAAACGACTTATATTTAAAGCTTAATGCCAAAGAACTGCGTGCTGACGTGTTTATTCCCAACTCTCAGCCAAGCCAGCCGATACGTATAAATAGCGATTACTTAAGACTTAACTTTGCACCTAAAGTAGAAGAAGATCTTGAGATCACCGATGTACTGCCAGAGCAAAACCTAGCGTGGCTTAACACAGTACCTGCCATTGAATTTGAGTGTGCAGATTGTAAAGTGGCAAGTTATCAGCTTGATAAAGTGAGCGCTTCGCTGGTCGGTGAAGGCGACAAGCTCACTATTTCTGAGCTTGTGGTTGATAAGGGCGACCATATTTTACGTACCAAAGGGCAATGGCAAGGTGGCTTTACGCAATTTAATGGTGAACTTAAAAGTGACGATATAGGCGCGCTATTTGATGAATTTGATATCACCACCGCAATAAAAGACTCAAAAGCCGATATTAACTACAACCTTGCTTGGCAAGGCGCTCCGTATGACTTTGATATACCAAGTTTGGGCGGTGAAGTTAAGTGGGATTTAGGCGAAGGCCACATTGCTGAAATAAGTGATGGTGGGGCACGTGTGTTTTCGTTACTTAGCCTTGACTCGCTAGTGCGTAAATTAAAACTCGATTTTAGAGATGTATTTTCAAAAGGCTTTTTTTATAACAGCTTAAAAGGCTCTATGCAGCTAGATAAAGGTATAGCCTACACAAAAGATACCAAAATGGATGGCGTACCAGCCGATTTAACGATTAACGGCTATGCTAATTTAAACACCCTTGAAATAGATTACGATTTAGCTGTGGCACCACAAGTAACATCTAGTATTCCGGTTATTGTGGCTTGGATGGTTAATCCCGTCACAGGGCTTGCCGCTTTAGCGCTTGATAAGGTTATTCACTCAGCAAGGGTGATCTCCGAAATTAACTTTAAAGTAACCGGCAAAATGAATGACCCTGTGGTACAAGAGCTTGAGCGTAAAAGTAAAGAAGTTACCTTACCGCAAGCTGCGCAAAATCAGCCGCAAGCGGCCAGTACACTCACACTTAAAGATGCCGCGGTAACAGCAACACAATGAGTACGCTAAACGCCAATATAATTGCTTTGCAAATGTGCTCAGGCACCAACCCCGACGAAAACATGGCAACCCTTGGCGAGGCGTTAAATAAACTCCCCGCAGCCAGGCCAATGCTTGTATGTTTACCCGAGGCGTTTTTAGTATTTAGTAAAAGTGGCCATGATACGCTAGCGGTTGCTAAACGTATTACTCACTACAAGCAGCAATTAAGTGCATTGTGTAAAAAGCATAATATTTGGTTAAATGCGGGCACCATCCCTGAGCCACACAAAAATAATAAATACTTTGCGGCCTCGCACTTATTTAATAGCCAAGGTGAATGCGTAGCCACGTATAATAAAATGCATTTATTTGATGTTGATGTGGCCGATAAAACCGCCAGCTATCGAGAGTCAGACTTTACTCAGGCAGGCGATGATGTGGTGGTTGTTGCTACACCGTTTGGTAAAATTGGCTTAACAGTATGTTATGATTTGCGCTTTAGCGGATTATTTAGCGCACTTACGCGCCAAGGGGCTGAAATAATTTTAGTGCCCAGTGCTTTTACACTCCCTACAGGGCAAGCACATTGGCAACCCTTATTAAAAGCACGCGCAATAGAAACGCAATGTTACGTTATTGCAGCTGCGCAGTATGGAACGCATCAAAATGGTCGCCAAACATACGGCCACAGTATTATTATTTCACCGTGGGGCGAGCAAATAGCAACGCTTGAAAGTGGGGTAGGGTTTATAAGCGGTTACGCCGACCTAAACCAGTTAAATAAAATTAGAAGAGATATGCCCGTGCAATCTCATCAACGATTTAGAGAGCATTTATTATGAATTCGGTTGAACAGCATTTATTACACGACAGCCAGCTAAATCGAGAAGAACTCGAAAAAACGCTTGGGTATATTCATCAGCATAAAGTGGATTACGCCGATTTATACTTTCAATCAAGCCATCATGAGTCATGGGTGCTTGAAGACGGCTTAGTAAAAGAAGGCTCTTACAATGTTGAGCGAGGAGTAGGTGTTCGTGCCGTTAGTGGTGAAAAAACAGGGTTTTCTTACTCTGATGCCATTAACCTTGAAGCGTTAAACAAAGCCGCAACGGCGGCTCGTAGCATTGCCGATGCAGGCGAAGATAAAACCATTAAAGTATTTAGCGATGTGAAAGCAAAAGAGCAATTTGCCCCGCATCAGCCAATATCAAGCATGAGTGACAGCGATAAAGTGAGTTTATTGCGTGAGCTTGAAAACTACATACGCGAACTTGCCCCTGATGCTGAGCAAGTAATTAGTTCAATGTCGGCCGTATACGAAGAAGTATTAATTGCTGCCAGCGATGGCACGTTTGCTACCGATATACGCCCGCTTATTCGTTTAAACTGCTCCGTTTTACTTGAAAAAAATGGCCGCCGTGAACGCGGTGGTGCAGGAGGCGGCGCACGCTTAGATTATGGTTACTTTAAAGAACTAGTTGAAGGCAAGCCACGTTGGATGGGCTTTGCCGAAGAAGCAGTACGCCAAGCTAAAGTAAACCTAGAGGCAATTGATGCACCAGCTGGCACAATGGAAGTTGTGTTAGGCAATGGCTGGCCTGGCGTGCTTTTACACGAAGCGGTAGGCCATGGCCTTGAAGGCGACTTTAACCGTAAAGGAGCCTCGGCATTTAGCGGTAAAGTGGGGCAAAAAGTAGCGTCTGAGCTGTGTACAGTAGTTGATGATGGCACCATGGCCGATCGCCGCGGTTCACTTAACGTTGACGATGAAGGCACACCTGCAGCTTATAACGTACTTATCGAAAACGGTATTTTAAAAGGCTACATGCAAGATAAGCTCAATGCGCGTTTAATGGGTGTAAACCCAACGGGTAATGCACGTCGTGAGTCGTATGCGCATTTACCTATGCCGCGTATGACCAACACCTACATGTTAGGGGGCGAGCATAGCCAAGCCGATATTATAAGCTCAGTTAAAAAAGGGGTATTTGCACCAAACTTTGGTGGCGGCCAAGTAGATATTACTTCAGGTAAGTTTGTATTTAGCGCATCAGAGGCGTATTTAATTGAAAACGGTAAAATTACCCAGCCAATTAAAGGTGCAACACTGATTGGCAATGGCCCAGAGGTGATGCAGCATATTTCTATGGTAGGCAACGATTTAGCCCTTGATAAAGGCGTAGGTGTCTGCGGTAAAGATGGCCAAAGCGTTCCTGTAGGGGTAGGTCAACCAAGCCTTAAAATAGACCAACTTACAGTAGGTGGTACCGCATAAAACAATAAAGCGCGAAGCAGTTCGCGCTTTTTAGGTTACCAATGCGAGGTTTACGCCTCGCTTTGCTCTTCTTTGTTCTTCTTCGCCTGTTCGTACCACAAAGCCATAAAACACTCAGTTAATTTATGCTCTATTTCAAGTGCTTTGTTGGTTGGGCAAAATAGCGTAAAGCTTGCTTTAAACTCACCAAGCTCTGTAGTGCCAAAGTGAATAACCGGTGCCGGACCTGAAATTTTGGCATCGAGTTTACGCTCTATCATCGAATTATAACGTGTTGCTACATCGTGAAACTCTTCGCAGTATAGTTTTGCCTGATTGACTAATTCGTCATGAATAACATAAGGGTTAAAGCTCTCTCTGCGTACAATAGTAAAATGATGAGTAACAAAGCGCTTTACATAATTAAGGTTTTTAATTGAGCTGGTGATCAGCTTATTATTTGGTATATAAATTGTTTTGCGCGAAAACTGATAAGTGTGCATGTCTATTTCATGCATGGTGGTTTTTACCCAGTCTGTTTCGGCTACTTCACCAAAATAGTCACCCACTTGTATCCAATCACCTACTCTAAATGGGCGGGTGGTAACTAGGTAAAAAAAGCCTATAACGCATTGTATAAACTCGCGAGTTGCAAGCACTATAGCTACAGCAAACGCAGCAATAGACAGCGCAAAATTTTGTATTTCGGTCGACCATACAAATAGTAGCGACAACACCATAACAAAATTAATAAAGTGCTTAATGTTATGAGTGATGTAACGAATGTCTTTTTCTTTTTTTTCTGCGCGGTTTCTTGCTAGTTTATCAACCAGTACTTTAAGCACAAAAGCAATGGCAAGCACGAGCACAGAAACTAAAAAAGGGTGCATGAGTATGTCTTTAATCATAACTTCCAAATACGAGTAGCAATAGGCACGCTAAGTATATTGAGTAATCAAACCAATTAGCAAATTTAAGCTACATAAAATCACTTATACCAATTGTGTTAAGACATGAGCCATTTATAGTAATAGGTGAATAGCGTTAAAACCCTATTAGCGCTTTATTTTGCACGCTAGAATGGCTACTACTTAATTAAACCGGTATTACTTAGCAGCTAGGCTGTTTGCTCTGTAATAGAGACCTGCGTGTGTTTAGCGTGTTTTTGGCAAAACAATACAAGCTCAATGGCAGCGATAAAAATAAGTGTGTAACCCAGGGTTTCTATGCCTTCCTCAATAATATTTTTAACGACCCGAACGTATTGTTCCCCCATAACTGAGTGCCAAAACTCGCCCTTGCCCATCATTCTCGAAAAAGCGAGTAAGGTCACTAAGCCAGATAGACAAATACCATAACTCGGTGTTTGCGCATAGGCTTTTAACGAGCTGTAAATAAAGCCTCGTTGGGCTTTTAAGTAAAGTAGTACGCTCGCTAATAGCGTATATACAATTGCTTGCCATGCGCCATCAAACACATACATATCTAGGTAGGTGTCAAATTCTCTAACAAACATAGCAGCCGACAATGCAGCCAGTAACAGCGAGGCTATTTTAAGATTAGAGTGAATACGTGAGGCGTAGAAAAACAGCATACAACTTAAAAACGTTAAAATATCTTGCATGTGTTCTGTTAGTGTTTCTTCACTGTAAAGTGCATTTTGCTGTAAATCAAAACCTTCAAGCTGAATTAAAAAAGCCACACCTGCTAAGCATAATAAGTAAATAAAAGATCGCAGTAAAAACATATAAAAGCTCAAATAGAAAACAATGCGCGGCAGTTTAATTATAAAAATGGCTAAAAGCCAAAACATTATAGAAACTTTTTATATATTTATCGGTCTAAGTTTTTTGCTGTTAAATTAATGGGTTATGTTTTTATATTATGTATTTATGATGTGTTTTTTGTAATAAGTTGAGTTAATTAGTTGTGCTGTATAGGGTTAAATGCGTTAAACATAAAAAAGCCCTTACTAAAACATAGTAAGGGCTTTTAACGTTATAAGCAGAATTTGCTTAGCGCATCGTCACAAACTCTTCTGAGCCTGTAGGGTGCAGTGCAACAACAGCATCAAAATCAGCTTTAGTTGCGCCCATTTTCATAGCAACCGCAAAGCCTTGAATCATTTCGTCAACGGCAAAACCAATGCCGTGTAAGCCAACTACTTTTTCTTCAGGGCCTACGCATACAAGCTTCATTGCACACGGTTGGCGGTGTTGTGTAACGGCTGTGTACATAGCGGCAAAGCCCGACTTGTACACTTTTACATTTTCTTCGCCGTGGCGAGCAATGGCTTCTTGCTCGGTTTCACCAATAGTACCAATAGGTGGGTGGCTAAATACCACAGTAGGTACAAGGCTGTAATCCATTTTTAAATCATCAGGTAGGTCTTTATTAAATAAACGCTCTGATAGGGTACGGCCGGCTTTAACTGCGACAGGCGTAAGTTCTATACCGTGCTCAATAATATCGCCCACAGCATAAATACCAGGTACGTTTGTATTTTGATATTCATCTACTTTTACATAACCAGAGCTATTTAGTTCGACCCCTGCTGCTGCAATGTTAATTACATCAGTGCTTGGCTCACGGCCAATAGCCCAAATTACTTGGTCAACATTTTGGCTGTAACCATTTTCAAAATGAATGGTTAAGCTACCATCGCTTTCTTTAACAATTTCTTTAGGCGAGCATTCGGTATGCAGTGTTGGGCCTTCTTTTTTCATGATCTCTACCAGGGTTTCAACCAGTAGCGTATCAAAATTACGAAGTGGCGCGTGTCTGCGTACAAATAAATGAGTTTCTGTGCCTAAACCATGCAGTACACCGGCAAGTTCTACAGCAATGTAGCCTGCGCCAATTACCGCTACTCGCTTTGGCTGCTCTGTTAATTCAAAAAAGCCATTTGAGTCTATACCGTACTCAGCACCTGGAATATTAGGAGTATGCGGACGGCCACCTACTGCAATCAAAATATGATCGGCCGTGTAATGCTCGCCGTTTACTTCTACGGTTTTGCTATCAACAAATTTAGCAAAACCATTAATTACGGTTACGCCATTGTTCGCTAAACCGTTGTCGTATCCTTTATGAATGCGACCAATGTACGCTTCGCGGCTCTCAACGAGTTTGCTCCAGTTAAAGTCCTTTACTTCTACGTTAAAGCCGTAATCAGGTGCATATAAGTTAATTGCTTCAGCAACTTGTGCGCCATGCCACATTACTTTTTTAGGCACACAGCCTACATTAACACAGGTGCCGCCCATGTGTTTTGCTTCGATAAGCGCTACTTTAGCGCCACGCATTGCCGCACGGTTAGCAGAGGCAATACCGCCACTACCACCACCAATCGCAATGTAATCAAAATGCTGAGCCATGTTTTATCCTCAAAAAATATATTTAACTATAATGTGCCGATGATAGCATATGCTAAGTGCAAGTCACCCAGCGCGGCGCGCTAAAAAGCTGATAAATACAACAAACGAAATTGTTTATTATGCCGATCAGTTTCATCCTAAGCTATATTAGACCCATTAATGGAGGCTTGTATTTCACCGTTTTGCCCCAACTTCAAATTCATAGTCAATTAAATTGAGAAAATTCATGAGCGAAGCACAAACAAATCCACTCATTGGCCTAGAAGGCTTACCCCCGTTTTCAAAAATAAAGCCAGAGTACGTAGTACCGGCACTAAAGCACGGTATAGAGCAATGTCGTAAAGCCATAGATGACGTGTTAGAAAAAGGCTCGTTTACATGGAACGATTTAGTATTACCCCTTGAAGAAGCCGACGATAAACTCTCGCGTATGTTTTCACCGGTATCGCACCTTAATTCAGTCATGAATAACGACGAGCTGCGTGAAGCCTACGAGCAATGTTTACCACTTATATCTGAGTACTCAACATTTGTCGGGCAGCATCAAGGGCTGTACGAAGCGTATAATGCGCTTTATAACAGCGATGAATTTAAAACACTCAGCACTGCGCAGCAAAAAACCATCACCAACGCCCTACGTGATTTTAAACTTTCAGGCATTGCATTATCAGCAGAAGATCAAAAGCGCTACGGCGAAATTAGCACGCGTTTATCTGAACTTGCCTCTAAATTTGGCAACAACGTAATGGATGCAACGCTTGCATGGCATAAACACATTACCGATGAAAGCCAATTGGCAGGCTTGCCAGAGTCGGCATTAGCGCTTGCTAGCGAAACAGCTAAAAGCAAAGGTTTAGACGGCTGGGTATTTACGCTTGATTTTCCGTCTTACTTACCGGTAATGACCTATGCAGATGACCGCGAACTGCGCAAAGAAACCTACACAGCATTTTGTACGCGCGCTTCAGATCAAGGCCCTAATGCGGGTGAGTTTGATAACTCAGCCATTATGAAAGAAGAGCTTGCACTACGCCATGAGCTATCGCAGCTATTAGGGTTTAATAACTACGCTGAAAAATCATTAGCAACTAAAATGGCTGAGTCGCCAGCGCAAGTTTTCTCATTTTTAGAAGACTTAGCCGCTAAGTCTAAGCCTCAAGCAGAGCAAGAAGTGGCAGAGCTAAAAGCCTATGCTGAGCAACACCATGGCATTACTGAGCTTCAAGCATGGGATTTTGGTTACTACAGCGAAAAGCTCAAGCAAGAAAAATACGCAATTTCAGATGAAGTACTGCGCCCTTATTTCCCTGCAGATAAAGTACTTAGCGGTTTATTTGAAACCGTTAGCCGCCTTTTTGGTATTAAGGTAAAAGAAGTAAGCGACTTTGATAGCTACCACAGCGATGTTCGCTTTTTTGAAATTTTTGATAGCAGTAATACATTGCGCGGTCGTTTTTATCTTGATTTATATGCACGCGAGCGCAAACGTGGCGGCGCGTGGATGGATGACTGTATGGGGCGTAAAGTGCGCGCCAGCGGAGAATTGCAAACACCCGTGGCATACTTAGTGTGTAACTTTAATAAAGCGGTAGGCGACAAACCGGCGCTATTTACACATGACGAAGTAACCACGCTTTTCCACGAATTTGGCCATGGTATACACCACATGCTTACCCAAGTTGATGCTGCTCCTGTTGCTGGTATTAACGGCGTTGCATGGGATGCCGTAGAACTACCAAGCCAATTTTTAGAAAACTGGTGTTACGATGAAGAAGCGCTGAGCTTTATTTCAGGCCACTTTGAAAGTGGTGAGCCATTACCAAAAGAGCTACTTGATAAGCTACTGGCTGCTAAAAACTATAATTCTGGCATGCAAATGCTGCGTCAGATTGAATTTTCGTTGTTCGATTTTAGAATCCACCACGACTACCAGGCAAACCAAGAGTGCCAAATTCAAGCGATTTTAAACGACGTACGTAGCCGCACGTCGGTGGTTAACCCGCCTGAGTTTAATCGTTTTCAACATGGCTTTAGTCATATTTTTGCAGGTGGCTATAGCGCCGGTTACTACTCGTACAAGTGGGCTGAGGTACTCTCTGCCGATGCATTTTCTAAATTTGAAGAAGACGGTATTTTTAACGCCGAAACAGGTAAAGCCTTCTTAGAAAATATTTTAGAAAAAGGCGGCAGTGAAGAACCTATGGAGTTATTTAAAAAGTTCCGTGGTCGCGAGCCAAATGTTGATGCCTTACTGCGTCACAGTGGTATAGCTGCATAAACAACTACTTAACCTTATAAAGCGCCTATATGGCGCTTTTTTTATGTTTTTTAATATATTGGCCAATTGTTTTTAGTAATTTTAACCTCCCGTACTATGCTTTGTGTATACGCAGCAAAATGGACTAGGGCATGGCAAAGTTGGTACTAACGATTGATGACGATTTGTATGTTCATCGAATTATTGAAGAGGCTTTAGCGGGCTTTTGTAAGCTTATTCACGCTAAAGATGGCGAACAAGGACTTAAGCTAGCCAAAAAGCACACGCCCGACATAATTTTACTTGATATAGAAATGCCCGGTAAATCCGGCTACCAAGTATGCCAAGCACTAAAAGAAGATGAGTCAACACACGATATACCCGTTATGTTTTTGTCCTCTAAGGTGGAGCTTAACGATAGAGTAAAAGGCTACAGCGTAGGCGCGTCTGACTACATCATAAAACCCTTCAACACCGAAGAGCTAATGGCACGCATTAAAGTGCTTTATGAGTACCGGCAGCAGTGTGAAAAGCTAAAATTTGATGTAGCTAAAGCGCAAGATACCGCCGCAATGGCTTTGGCGGAGTCGGGGGATATGGGGCGTATTGTTAGGTTTGTGGGGCAAAGCTATCACTGTCATAACTTTCACTCGTTAAGCGAGCACTTACTTGCCTTTTTTAGCCCGTTTAATTTAGACGTGGTTATTGTGTTTTGGTATCAGGGGGGGAGCTATTTTTATAGTTTAGAAAGTGGTGTATGCCCTCTCGAGCAGGAGCTTTTAGAGCAGCACCGTAATGCCAATCGGTTTGTGGATATTGGTAACAGCACCATTATTAACTACCCCAAAATATCTTTATTAATTAAGAATATGCCGGCTGATAATCGTGCTTTATACGGCCGTTATAAAGACTTATTTCCCCACATACTCGAAGTGACAAACGAAAAGGTCGTTGCTATGGAAAGAAACGAAAATAGCTTTGAACAAGCCACCCAAATTAGCACTGCTTTGCAAGATATAGTAAAGCAGCTTACCAGCCAAAATGTTGTACAAAATGACTACACAAGGCAGTTTATAGAGCAGCTTCATGAACTCAACTGTGCAATTAAGCAAACGCAAGCACACGCCAATCCTGCTGATTTAACTTTATACATGTCGCAATTAGACGAAACTATGCAGCTGCTAGTAACCGCAAATAGTGATTTAGCGTTTATAAAGTACCAGCTTAAACAAGTGACCGAGAGCCGCAACGAATTATTGTGCAACTTACGCTCTAAAGTAGAGGAGGCCAGCTCACATAGTCTTGCGCACCAAAGCGATATAGAGCTATTTTAGTGCTTTAACGCTTGTTATACTGCAGCTGAAATTTTTCGTCGGAGTGTGTAGTGGTTATTCAGTGTGCTTTTAAAGAGTGTCGCCCATATTTAAATGAGCTAGAAACGCGTTTTAACTTAGCCCAATGGGCGCAAAGTTGTAGCGGTTTTACTCTGCATTACGACGATAAAGGCCTTAGCCTTTTAAAAAGCGATGAGCCTAAACTTGGCGCAATAAACGTAGACTTTGTAACAGGTGCAGTTGCTCACAGGCGTAAGTTTGGCGGCGGCAAAGGGCAATCAATCGCAAAAGCGGTAGGGTTAAATAAAGGCGCAACCCCTGTTGTACTTGATGCCACCGCCGGGCTTGGCCGAGATGGCTTTGTGCTAGCGTCACTTGGCTGTAAGGTTATACTGCATGAGCGCCACCCTGTGGTAGCAGCTTTATTATTTGATGGCTTAAAACGCGCTTACGAAGATGCAGAGATTGGTTCGTGGATGCAGCAAAATATGAGCTTAGTGTTTGGCTCAAGCCACACGTTATTAGAGCAGTGCGAGAGCATGCCTGATGTAGTGTATTTAGATCCTATGTTTCCACACCGAGAAAAATCAGCGTTAGTTAAAAAAGAAATGCGCGTATTTCAGGCATTAGTAGGCGCAGATACCGACGCCGATGACTTACTTGAATTCGCCTACCCACTTGCCAGTAAGCGTGTGGTCGTTAAACGCCCTGATTACGCCCCATTTTTAAACAATCAAACCCCCAGTATGCAAATTAAAACAAAAAAGAACCGTTTTGATGTGTATGTAAAAGCGGCCATGGTTTAACGGTATTTAGCGTGTTGATCGGCTTTAAGGATCTAGGATCTTAGCGCGCTTTTATGTTAGAATTCGCACAATTTTTTGGCATAGTAAAGTAGCACAGCAATGATCTTAGATGATATTCGCATCGTTTTAGTTAATACCTCACACTCTGGCAACATTGGTTCGGCGGCTCGCGCCATGAAAACCATGGGTTTATCAAAACTGTATTTAGTGGACCCTGCTTGTGAAGTAGACAGCCATGCAAGCGCCTTAGCAGCCGGTGCAACCGATGTTTTAGGTAATGCGGTTATTGTTGATACCGTGGCTGATGCGATTGCCGATTGTGCATTAACTATTGGTACGAGTGCTCGTTCACGCACGCTGTCTTGGCCTATGGTTGAGCCACGTGAGTGCGGTGAAAAGCTAGTTGCTGAGGCTGTAAACGGCCCTGTAGCGCTTGTATTTGGCCGTGAAAACAGCGGTTTAACTAACGAAGAACTACAGCTGTGTAATTACCATGTATGTATTCCTGCAAATCCACAGTACAGCTCGCTTAATTTAGCTATGGCGGTACAAACGCTAAGCTACGAAACACGTATGGCGTTTTTAAATCAGCAGCCAAAGGCTGAGCAAGCAGACGATGAGACTGCTTACCCAAGCTCAAAACAAACAGAGTTATTTTACGAACATTTAGAAGAGACGCTCGATAACACCGGTTTTATTATTAAGCAGCATCCAGGTTTAGTAATGACCAAGCTACGCCGTTTGTTTAACCGTGCACGCCCAGAAGAGGCAGAGCTAAACATATTGCGCGGTATTCTTACCTCAATTAATAAATCTATTCCTAAGTAAGGTATAGCGATTGGTTATAAAAACCTGCGGGTAAATAACGAGCTAATACTTGACTAAAACACTCAAGTAATTACAATACACCTAATACTTGACCAAAAAGGTCAGGTATTAAAAATTTGTTAATAGAACAGTGTTCTTTAATCAAATTTTTATCAAGTGATAATACTTGACTATTTTACTCTGGTAATTAAAATTTGCACTCTTTTGTGCGGGGGGCGTTATGAAGTTAACATCAAAAGGCAGATATGCCGTAACAGCTATGCTGGATGTTGCACTACATGCGAGTGTAGGTCCTGTTGCCCTTGCTGATATTTCACAAAGACAAGAAATTTCTTTGTCTTACCTTGAGCAATTATTTGCCCGTTTACGTAAAAATGGCTTAGTGAGCTCGGTTCGTGGTCCTGGTGGCGGTTATTTGCTAGGCCGAGAAGCCGCGGTTATCTCTGTTGGCGATGTAATTAGCGCCGTAGACGAATCGGTAGATGCAACACGTTGCCAAGGTGCCGATACCGGGTGTCAAAGCGGTATGCGTTGTTTAACTCATAACCTATGGTCTGATTTAAGCGCACGTATCGAAGAGTTTTTAAATAATATTACCTTAGCTGAATTGGTGGAAAAATCAGATGTGAAAGAAATCGCATCTCGCCAAGATAACAGCATCAATAATGCAATTAAGCAGTTGGAAAACATTCAAGTAAGCTGTCAACTATAAAAGTTGACCTGCAGCGGAGAGAGAAATGAAGTTACCGATTTATTTAGATTACGCAGCGACCACGCCTGTTGACGAGCGTGTTGCAAAAGAAATGATGCAATGCCTGACAATGGACGGTAATTTTGGTAATCCTGCGTCACGTTCGCACCGTTTTGGTTGGCAAGCTGAAGAAGTAGTTGACCAAGCGCGTACAGACATTGCCGATTTAATTAATGCTGACCCGCGTGAAATTGTTTTCACATCAGGCGCAACAGAATCAAATAACCTTGCAATTAAAGGTGCAGCGCAGTTTTACAAAAAGAAAGGTAAGCACGTTATTACCGCTAAAACTGAGCACAAAGCAGTAATCGATACGTGTCGTGAACTTGAGCGCCAAGGCTTTGAAGTAACCTACATGGACGTTGAAGAAAACGGCCTATTAGATCTTAAAAAGCTTGAAGAAACTATGCGTGACGACACTATTCTTGTCAGCATTATGCACGTTAATAACGAGCTAGGTGTAATTCAAGATATCAATACTATTGGCGAAATGTGTCGCGAACGTAAAATTATGTTCCACGTAGATGCAGCACAAAGCGCAGGTAAAGTATTAATCGACGTACAACAGCTTAAAGTTGATTTTATGTCGTTCTCAGGCCACAAAGTATATGGCCCTAAAGGTGTTGGCGCACTTTACGTTCGTCGTAAACCACGTGCTCGCCTAGAAGCGCAAATGCACGGTGGCGGCCATGAACGTGGTATGCGTTCAGGTACACTTGCAACTCATCAGCTAGTAGGTATGGGTGCAGCATTTAGAATTGCTAAGCAAGATTTTGAAAAAGATCACGCACACATCAGCGCATTACGTAAACGCCTAATTGACGGCATTATGGCTGATATGGACGAAGTATACTTTAACGGCGCACAAGACCAATCAGTACCAGGTATTGTAAACATCAGCTTTAACTTTGTTGAAGGTGAGTCGTTACTTATGGCAGTAAAAGACATAGCGGTATCATCAGGGTCTGCGTGTACATCAGCAAGCTTAGAGCCTTCATATGTATTACGCGCACTTGGCCGTAACGACGAACTAGCACACAGCTCAATTCGTTTTAGTATTGGCCGTTTTACTACCGAAGAAGAAATTGATTACACCGTTGAATTAATGAAAAACTCTATCGGTCGCCTACGCGAGATGTCTCCTTTATGGGAAATGCATCAAGAAGGTGTTGATTTAGATTCAGTTGAATGGGCTCACCACTAATACGAGTGAGCACCTACCGTAGCAGGTAATGAGGATAGAATTATGGCTTATAGTGATAAAGTAATCGACCACGTAGAAAACCCACGTAACGTTGGTGTTTTAGACAAAAATGATCCGTCAGTGGCAACGGGTATGGTTGGCGCACCAGCATGTGGTGACGTAATGAAATTGCAAATTAAAGTATCGTCTGAAGGCGTTATTGAAGATGCAAAATTTAAAACATACGGTTGCGGCAGTGCAATTGCTTCATCGTCACTTGTAACAGAGTGGGTGAAAGGCAAAACACTAGACGAAGCATCAACTATTAAAAACACTGATATCAGTGCAGAGCTTGAATTACCACCAGTGAAAATTCACTGTTCAATTTTAGCTGAAGATGCAATTCAAGCAGCAATTGCTGATTACAAAAGCAAACAAGCGAAGTAAGAGAAATTCATGGCAGTGACATTGACAGATGCGGCAGCAAACCGCGTACAATCATTTTTAGCAAACCGCGGTAAAGGTTTAGGCCTGCGCGTTGGCATTAAAACGACGGGCTGTTCAGGTCTTGCTTATGTACTCGAGTTTGTTGATGAGCTTAACGAAGACGATGAAACCTTTAAAGCTAAAGGCGTTACCTTAATTGTTGACGCTAAAAGCTTGGTTTACATCGACGGCACTGAGCTTGACTACACCAAAGAAGGCTTAAATGAAGGGTTTAAATTTAATAACCCTAACCAAGCCGACGAGTGTGGTTGTGGCGAAAGCTTTACTGTTTAAGCTCAGCTACCTTTGTAGTATTTTTAAGCCCTGCCAGTAATTGTAGGGCTTTGTTATTTGTGAAATTTGTATTTCTAAATTTTATTGGTTGAAGCTATGCGTTACTTTGAGTTATTTGCAATACCAGTTGATTACAACATTGACTTGGCAACAATAAATAAGCATTACCTAGAGCTGCAGCGCGCAGTGCATCCCGATCGCCACGCTAATGCGAGCAGCCGTGATAAGTTAATGGCCGTACAAAGTACCGCTGAAATTAACGATGCGCTACAAACGCTAAAACACCCAGTAAAACGAGCTGAATATATGCTCAGCGAACTAGGTGTTGATATTCGAGCTGAGCAACAAACACTGCAAGATCCAATGTTCTTAATGCAGCAAATGGAACTGCGTGAGGAGCTTGAAGAGCTCGCTTCAGCAAGTAACCCTGAGGCCGCTATCGCCAATTTTGAATCACAAATAAAGCAATTAAAAATCCAATACAGTAATGAACTTGCCGAGCAACTTGCAAGTAACGACGAGGCGCAATATCAACAAGCTGCTGACAACATTCGCAAATTAAAGTTTGTATATAAATTAGAAGACGAACTTGAGCGCATTGAAGACAGTTTATTTGACGATTAATTACTTGCTGTAAAGCGAGCAACACGAGTTTAAAGAGCATTATGGCATTATTGCAAATTGCTGAGCCGGGGCAGAGCGCGGCACCACATGAACACAAATTAGCAATAGGTATTGACCTAGGTACCACTAATTCATTGGTTGCAACGGTACAAAGTGGCGAAGCCCGCACATTAACAGATGACCTTGGTGCAGCCATGTTGCCATCGGTTGTGCGTTACCAAGCTGGCGGCATCACGGTAGGTACCGATGCTGCACAAGCTGCAACACAAGACCCAGCCAATACCCTTATTTCGGTTAAGCGTTTTTTAGGTAAAACTCAAGCCGAAATAGAGCAAAGCTACGGCCAATTACCGTACCAGTTTTGTGAAGATAACGGCTCGCTTGCCATTCAAACCGATGCCGGAAAAATCAGCCCTGTTAAAGCCTCTAGCCATATTTTAGCGGCTCTAAAAGCGCGTGCAGAGCAAAGCTTTGGTAATCAAGACATTTTAGGTGCAGTAATTACTGTGCCTGCGTACTTTGATGACGCACAGCGCCAAAGCACTAAAGATGCAGCCGAACTTGCTGGCATTAACGTATTACGTTTATTAAACGAGCCAACCGCTGCGGCAGTCGCTTACGGGTTAGACTCGGGCCAAGAAGGTATCATTGCTGTTTACGATTTAGGCGGCGGCACCTTTGATATTTCTATACTTCGCTTACACCAAGGTGTGTTTGAAGTAATGGCAACTGGCGGTGATTCAAGCTTAGGTGGCGATGATTTTGATTCGTTATTAGTCGATTACTTTAAGCAGCAAACAGGTGTGTCATCATTATCACCTTCTGTGCTTCGCTTATTTATTAATAAAGCAAAAGCCTGTAAAGAAGCCCTAAGCCAGTACGCAAAAGTAAATGTAGTGCTTGAATTTGACGAGCAAAAACACACCGTAGAAGTGACACGCGAAACTTTTGACGAGCTGGCTATGCCACTTGTTAAAAAAACACTTCGTTCGTGTCGTCGTGCAGTAAAAGATGCTGGCATCGAAAACGAAGAAGTGCTGCAAGTTGTAATGGTAGGCGGTTCAACTCGCATGCCACTGGTTCGCAGCCAAGTTGAAGGGTTTTTTGAAAAAGAGCCGCTAACATCAATCGACCCGGATCGTGTTGTTGCACTAGGTGCAGCATTACAAGCTGATGTATTAGTAGGTAATAAGCCCGATTCTGACATGCTATTACTTGATGTATTGCCACTGTCACTTGGCCTTGAAACGATGGGTGGGTTAGTTGAAAAAATAATTCCGCGTAATACCACTATTCCTGTTGCTCGTGCGCAAGAATTTACTACCTTTAAAGACGGCCAAACGGCAATGTCTTTACATGTGCTACAAGGTGAGCGCGAACTGGTTGACGATTGCCGCTCGCTGGCTAAATTTAGCTTAAAAGGTATACCGGCTATGGCAGCAGGTGCTGCACATATTCGTGTTACCTTTAAAGTGGATGCCGATGGCTTGTTAAGTGTATCAGCAATGGAAAAATCGACTGGTGTGCAAGCTGAAATCCAAGTTAAACCATCATTTGGCTTATCTGATGACCAAGTAGCTAACATGCTTAAAGAGTCAATGAGCAACGCTAAAGATGACATGCAAGCACGTATGCTTAAAGAGCAACAAGTAGAGGCGCTACGTGTTATAGAAGCACTAGAGGCGTCACTTGCTAGCGACGGTGAGTTGCTCGACGATATTCAACTTGCTAATTTAAAAGCTGAAATAAGCGAGCTTGCTAAAGTGCGCGAGACCGCACAGCAACCAGGTGAAATTAAAGCCGCAATTGAAAAAGTAGATAACGCTAGCAGCGATTTTGCCTCGCGCAGAATGGATGCATCAATTAAAAAGGCCCTTACAGGGCAGTCAGTAGACAACGTTTAAAGAGGTTAGAATGCCACAAATTATTTTTCTTCCCCATCCGGAATTATGTCCTGACGGTGCAGCACTTGAAGCGCCTGCGGGCGAAACAGTCCTTGATGTGGCCCTTAAAAACGGCATTAGCATTCCACACGCATGTGAAAAATCGTGTGCATGTACTACATGCCATTTAGTGATCCGCGAAGGCTTTGACTCACTAGATGAAAGCGATGAGCTCGAAGACGACATGCTAGATAAAGCATGGGGCTTAGAGTCAGAATCTCGCTTAGGATGCCAAGCAGTGATTAGAGATGAAGACTTAGTAGTTGAAATACCTAAGTACAATCTCAATATCGTTAATGAAGAGCACTAGTTTTTAATTAACGAGAATTTTTTAAAAGCCGCTGTTTTTTACAGCGGCTTTTTTGTTTAAGAGATTGTATAAGCACGTAGCAGCGACTTTATGTCGCGTTTTTAAAATAGGCCTAGATCTAAAGTGATCACGTTTTACAGGTCGAATTACAGTCAAGGAATTATCGCTTTTGGCTAAACCCGCTGCTACGCGTTTTACCTAACCCATAAAACTATTTCGGAGGTCTATTTTGAGTAATCTAATTTTTTGTGACTCGTTTATTAATGGTGAATTTTATAAAACCAATAAACGTTTTAGCGTTGACGACCCCGCGACCGAAAAAAGTATTGTTGAAGTAAGTGATATAGACGAGCAAGGCGTTAATAGCGCAATAAAGGCAGCGCAAGGTGCGTTTGTTAAGTTAAAATCAACCAATGCCACTGAGCGAAGTAATACGCTAATGCGTTGGTATGAGCTGATAATAAAACACAAGCAAACGCTTGCTGAGCTAATGACCAAAGAGCAAGGTAAACCGCTTAAAGAGTCGTTAGGTGAAATAGACTATGGCGCTGGGTTTATAAAATGGTTTGCAGAAGAAGCTAAACGCAGTTACGGCGATGTGATCCCCCCAACCGACGATACACATAGATTAACGAGCTTTAAACAACCTGTAGGCGTTGTGGCTGGCATTACTCCTTGGAACTTTCCGGTTGCTATGGTGACACGTAAAGTGGCGCCAGCATACGCTGCAGGCTGTAGTTTTGTGCTAAAACCTTCTGAATATACACCTTTATGTGCTTTGGCGTTGGCATACCTTGCCGATCAAGCTGGGTTTGTAAAAGGGGCTTTTAACGTACTGATTTCGCAAGACGCAAAAACAGTCGGACAAATACTTACTGACTCAGAAGTGGTGCGCAAATTTACTTTTACAGGTTCAACAGGCGTAGGCAAGCAGTTACTTTCTCAGTGTGCGGGTACGATTAAACGTACCTCCATGGAACTTGGCGGAAACGCCCCCTTTATTATTTTTGATAACGCCGATATAGACGAAGCAATCGACGGCCTCATGGCGGCTAAGTTTAGAAACAGTGGCCAAGCATGTGTAGCCGCAAACCGCATTTTTATTCAGCGCAGTATTTTAGATGAAGTGCTGAGTAAAATTACGCCTAAAGTAGCCGCATTAAAAGTAGCCAATGGGTTTGAAGAGGACGTAGACATTGGCCCTCTTATTTACCCAAAAGCGAAAGAAAAAGTGCAGCAGCTTGTGCAAGATGCACTTGATAAAGGCGCAGACCTAATAGGGGATAACAGCGACTTAGGCGGCAGCTTTCAAAACCCGCTCATTGTTACTAACGTAACGACCGAAATGGATATATACCACGAAGAAGTATTTGGCCCGGTATTAACGGTTATTCCTTTTGATGAAGAAAGCGAAGTACTTGCCCTTGCTAACGATGTTCCATACGGCTTAGCGGCTTATTTTTACAGTCAAAATATCAAGCAGATCTATCGTATTAGCGAAGGGCTTGAGTTTGGCATGGTTGGTGTTAACGAAGGGGTTATATCTAACCCTGTGGCACCGTTTGGTGGGGTTAAGCAATCAGGCTTAGGCCGAGAAGGCGGCCATCAAGGGCTTGATGAATACCTTGAAGAAAAATACGTGTGTATCAAAGTTTAAAAACGATGACACCATAAACCATGAAAAATTGGTTTATCCAACACAGCTTAGGTTACTAATACCAGTTTGCTTAATTAAGTGATCTATAACTACAGGTTACCTTTTTATTGCTAGATATAGGCCTTAGTGCTACATTTACGGCATAATTTTTGTTTAAAAGTAATCAAAAATAAAAAGAATTTCTACTTGTAGAAATAACCCGTGTGTAAATGCCACCGCAAGGTGGCATTTTTTATAGCTTGACTAAGTGAAGCCGGCTTATTTTATAGGTGAATAGCCCGGTAGGGTGGTTAAATCAACAAAGTCTAATTGCTCTGCAATTGCGTACTCATTTATGTAGTGCTTATACACTTCACACTCTACAAATACCGCGAATATATCGGCGTCTAAATGGTTGTTCTCTACCATTTTCCCTAAAATAGCTAAACACTCACTCACAGGCTTTGCTTTTTTATAAGGCCTATCTACTGCTGATAAGGCTTCAAAAATGTCTGCAATGGCCATTAGCCTTGCCGGAATCGACATTTGCTCTTTAGTTAATCCTTGCGGGTAGCCTGTACCATCTAGTTTTTCGTGGTGGCCCAATGCATATTCAGACACATTACTTAAATGTTTAGGGAATGGCAGTGTGTCTAAAATATTTTTAGTCACATCCATATGGCGCTTCATAACGTCGCGCTCGCCGAGCGTTAGTGTGCCCCTGCGTATTTGTAAATTCTCTACTTCATCTGCGTTTAGTAACGGGGTATCTTTGCCGTTTATAGTTAAATGATAGTGAGATGCTATGCGGTCAATATTCGCAACATCTTCATCTGATAAAAACTCGCCACCCACATTAACTCTTTGCAAAAACGCGCGGTCTAAAGAAAGTTGTTTTAATTCGGTATCGAGTAAGCGCTCAAATTGTAAAACCTCAATTGGCCTATTGAGCTTCATTGCAGAGATAATTTGTTTTTGATAGCTTATTTCTAAATCACGTTTAATAACTTCAAATTTAGCTTCAATGTGTTCAATACGATCAAAAATAGTTTCTAACTTGGTCGACTTTTCCATGATGTGATCGGGGGTCGCTATTTTGCCGCAATCATGAAGCCAGCCTGCTATATCTAGCTCATGGCGGTCTGAATCGCTCATTAAAAAGTTAGCCAAGGGACCACGGTCAATTTGATGCACAGCATCAGCAAGCATTAAAGTAAGCGCAGGAACTCGCTTACAGTGTCCGCCGGTATGAGGGGACTTTTCGTCGATGGCCATAGCAATGGTTTCTACAAACTTAGAAAATAGCTCTTCCATTCCCTTAATAAGGGTAGAGTTTGTCAGTGATATAGCGCCTAACGATGCAAATGATCGTATCAATGTGACAAGTTCGTCACTATAAGTGATTATATTGTCGTGTTGATCTTTTACGTTGATAAGTTGGATCACACCAATAATATCATCAGTATGATCTTTTAGCGGAATCGTTAACATAGATTTAGTACGATATCCCGTACGCGCATCCATATTACGCGCAGCGCTCATATCAAAGGGCAGGGCCGCGTAGACATCCGGAATATTAATAATCTCACCAGAGTTAACCGCATGAGCGACAATAGCTGTTTTGTTTTCTTTTCCATCTATAAACAAATCTATATTAGGAAAGTCAACGGGCTTCCCTGAAGCTCCCCCTAAATAGAGGTCTAAAGATTTATTAATAACCGTTTCAAACTTTAGCTGCTTGTCATCTGTAATAGAGTAAATAGTCCCTGCGTCAGAGTTAGAAATAGACATAACAACTTGTAGAATTTCTTCAAGAAGTTTACTCGCATCCTTTTCTGTTGTTAGCCTAATACTAATATCAATAAAGTGATGAAGATTTGTTCTATCTTTAATGTACTCAGACATATTATTACTACTTTGTTTTGTGAATAAAGGCGCCATTCCAATCCTGTGCTAAAGTTTGCAAATCGGTATTTTTAATTCGGTTAATAAAAATGTGGTAAACGTGGTCAGTCAATAAGCTAGTTTCACTTAGCTCTTCAAATAACGATAGAGCGAGTTGCCAATTTTTATTATTGTAATGCTGCATAGCAGTGAACGACTTTTTAATTTCAAATAGCTGGCTTTCGCTTATATCAGCTATAAAGTTGACAGGTTCATATAGCTCAGTTGCATTTACTTTACCCACTACCTGTACTTTATCAATTAAGCGAAATGCAATATGTGGACAAGCAAGCATTGTCTCTTCTGTAACCAGAATAGCTACCCCGTAAAATTTGGTCAAGCTTTCTACTCTTGAGCCTAAATTAACTGCATCTCCAAGTACTGTATAGGCTTTTCTGTACACCGAGCCCATATCGCCAACATTCATTTCGCCAGTGCTTATACCCACACCAATGCTAATGGGAGGAAGCTGTTGCTCAGCAAATGCTTTATTAAGGCTTGTAAGGCCTGCTACCATTGCCATTGCTGCTTCAACTCCGTGTTTTGCGTGGTCGCTATCTTCAAGTGGGGCATTCCAAAAGGCCATAATCATATCGCCTACGTATTTGTCTATAGTGCCGCTGTGATCAAAAATAACTTTTGTAGTCGCCGATAAGTACTGATTTAAATAATCACTTAATTGATTTGCGCTCATTCCTTCCGACAGCGCAGTAAAACTTCTTATATCAGCAAATAATACGGTCATATTTCGTTTTATACTTTGCTGAGTAAGCTGTTTACGTTGGCGAATTAACTGCTCAATATGATCAGGCGGTACATACTGATTAAACATCGATTTAATTTTTCGGCTGTGCTTCATTTCTGCTATAGAGCCAATAAAAACAAAGTAGGCTGCTAATAGGGAAATAAGTAACAGCGGCATAAATAGCGGCAGACTAATTTTTTGTACTGACCATAAATAAAAATTAAGCAATATAACCAGCCCGGCCATACTCACTGAAAGCGTGACAATAAAGCGGGCGCTTTTACGAAAACTTAAAAACGATAAGCAACAGCCCACAAAGGTAATTATTAATAATGTTGCCCCTAAAGCCCATGTGGGTTGAGAAGGTAAAATTTCTGGATGGAGTAGCCCTTCAAAAATATTGGCATGCACTTCTACCCCAGGGTATTGTAAACCCACTGGTGTTGCTCTTAAATCAGCTAAACCAATTGCGGATGTACCAATAAATGCTACGCTGCCTTCTAATTGCTGCTCGGCAACTTTTTTGGTTAATACATCTGTGGCAGAGTAATATTGAAAACTTTTAGCACGGCCTTTGTACGGGATATAAATTTGGCCGTACTCATCTGTTTGAATCCAATGCTCATGAAATTTAACCCCTTCAAAAAAAGTCAGGTCGCCTTGGGCACTCGCGCGTGTTTCAACACTGTCCGCTAAGGTATATAAACGTGCTGCCTCAAGTGCTAAAGAAGGGTAGAGCTTAGCACCTACTCTATTAACCAGTGCCGCTTTACGGATAAATCCGTCGTTTTCGCTGTGAGCATTGATAAATCCGTTGCCCGTAGCACTATTTTGCAGCATAGGTATATTAACAGTAGCGCCTAAAAACTGGGTTACTTGGGAGTTACTTTGCTCGCTCTTAGGCCATAGTACGCTTGTCTCTGGCAACGGGTTACGCTGTTTGTAGGTATCGTTGTTTAATAAAAAACCCAATACGGTATCGTTACTATTGAGTGCTTTAGCAAAGGTGGTATCAGCATCTACCTGATGTTTAATATCATTTAAAGCTACTTTGTATGCACTTAATAAATCAGGGGCTCTAGATTGAATTTGGTTAACAGGGTTTGTTTCCGGTTCAGAAAAAAATATATCAAATGCAATAACTACAACACCGGCCTCTGTGAGTTTATTTACCAGGTCAGCCATTTTTGCCCGGCTCCACGGGAAACGCCCTTGCTCTTGCATCGTTTTTTCATCTATGTCGATAATAACAACGGTTTCGTCGAGCTGACGGGGAGTATCGGGTAAAGTTAGCAATAGCCTAGAGTCGTAAATAATACCTTCGACCCTATTGAGCAGCTTGGCTAATGCGCCACTAGAGAATAATTCTACAGCAGCTATAAGCAGCGTAATGGCTAAGCCTACAAATATGTGGCGATAAATTTTAGGAATATAAACGCGAGAAATAACTATTAATCCTTACTTGGCGTAAACTCAAACGTTCGGCCTTCTCTGGCACATTCAATATTAATATGCTCGCCATAATTTGCCTGTAAATGTGTTTCTATTGCGAGTAGCTCGTCATCGGTTCTTGTTGGGTCGTGGCTTATAATCGCTAAATTTTTAATACACGATTGCATTGCTAATTCAGCTACTTGCTTAAATGTACTATGCCCCCAACCGTGCTTAAGCGTGAGCTCTTCGGTAGTAAATTGTGCATCATGAATTAATAAGTCAGCATCTTTAATAAAATCAGCCCACTGGGTAACTGTGGTTTTAACAACACCGGGTGGGGCCAATTCGTTATCTGTTATATAAGCAATTTTTTTGCCTTCAGCATGCACACAATACGCTGTACCACCGCCCGGGTGATTTAACGGCGCGGTAAATACGTTAAAACTATTTAGAGTAAAGTTTTTTTGAGTAGCAAGCTGAGTGTTTAATGTAATGTTTGCAGGTAAGTGTTGGTAGCTAACCGGAAAAAAAGAGCCAGACATTTGCATTAAAATCGCATTTTTAGTTTGCTCGTCTTCAACATCACCTACAACAATGGTTATATCACGATCGGCTTGGTAAATAGGCTTAAAAAAAGGAAAGCCTTGAATATGATCCCAATGATTATGCGTTAATAAAATTGCAATGGGGGTCGTGTGCTCTATGAGCTTTTCACCTAACTGTGCAATGCCCGTTCCTGAGTCGAGAATCAGGCTTTTGCCATTTGTTTGCTCAACATACACACATGAGGTGTTACCACCAAATAGGTGCGTATGCTCACCCGGAGATGGCATTGAGCCTCTTACGCCATAAAATTTAACTTTCATAATTTAGGGCTTAACTCCATCAGGGTAAAAGTTAAACTTAGATAAACTGACATTATTAGAGGCATTATCAAAGCATGTACTGCTAAGTACCACTTGGGTATCTGTTTGTAAAAGCATTGATGTAAACTGATGTGTGCCATCGCATTGATTAGCCTGATAATAACCAAGCGTATTTTCTCCAAATAAGGTGTCGATAGTGCCATTAGCTAATATACGGCCAATCACCCCTTTAGAATCACTCATGCCTGATAAAATTATATTACCTGTAGTATCAATCGCCGCATCGGTAACTTTAGTATCAGAACTTGGTGCTAATTGATATTGCCCCACACCACTAGTGGCAAAGCTTGTATCTTCAGTTCCATCTGGTTGTAACTTGATGATCACCGCTTGGTTTGGCGTAGTGCCTTCATTAGCAACTAAATAGAGATTTGCCGCGCTATCGGCGAGTATTTTTGCTGCTCTATTACTAATATCTGTCGAAGAGCGGCTATCTGTATAGCTAAATAGCGCGTTAGCATCGTCGTCTATTTTCAACATTATTAATTGCGAGTCACTGCCAGATACTTGCTTGCCTGCAATATATATATCTTTATTTGCATCTATATAGAGTGTTTCAAAAAACTCATCTACGCTGCCGTAGTAAGCACCGCTTGTAGCAAAGCTATTTTCTAAATTACCATCGCTTTTTAACATCGTTGCAAACGATCTTGTTACGCTTAAAGCATTAGTCGAAGATCCTACAGCAACAATATAGCCGCTGCTATCTACTGCAACATCTGCAAAGTTAATATTGATATTTAATATATCTACAGTGGTATAAATACCTTCGGTGGCAAAGCTTTCATCTAGGTAACCGTCCTGGTCTATTTTTGCTATAAAGCCTTCTTCGTTTAAACCGTTTATGAGTGTACCCGCAATAATGATGCTGCCATCGCTAAGCTCTTTTAAAGTAATGGTTTTAAAGGCAACATTAATATTTAGGGCTTTACTACCATCAAGGCTAAAGCTGGTATCAATAATGCCTGCACTGGTATAGCGAGTGAGCACTAGCTTATTATTAGTATTAAGTTGTGCAATAGAGGCACTTAAAAACTTATTGGCTTGCACGCCGTTTTGTAGCTGCAATACATTCATTGATAAGTCGTCTGAGCTAACACTTAAGTCATTTATACTTGTATAGCCATTTATTGCAAAGTCGGTGTTTAAATTTGCATCACTCGTTATTGACGTTACAAAAGGCTCATTAGATGAATCGTTAAATCTGCCTGATAGCCACAGAGTGTCATTTACATCAATAGTTGATGCATTAGCAGATTGATGACTGATAACGTTAGAGACGATGTTTATGCCTGCATTGCCGTAGCTGGTGTCAAGCGCGCCATCAGATATAGATACTCGCGCCGAAAATAGTTGCTCGTTTTGGGTATCACCAGAGGCTTCCACACCAGTAGTACCTGAGAGAATTAGTTGATTACTCATAGGGGCGTATTGCACACCCGTTATTTGTGCGCCGCCATTAGCAGAGCCCGAGTTTCCATCAATATTATAAATTGTAATTTCTTCTTCAATATCATCATCGTCAATATCGCCTAAGTGGTCGACTGAAATCAAAACTGCTTCTTTTTCACCTGATGGACGAGTAATATAACCTCCTAAATAAGCAGTAAAATTAATCGCGTCTATGCCACCAATAGCAAATAGCTCATCGTCCCCTTCTTCATCCGATAAATCTAATATAAGCGCTTCGCCAGAGTTAAAACTTCCTCGATTGTTGCCATCCGGAATAAGGTATCTGATAGTTGCATCTAAATCACCTTCTTCACCTATGGCGCTGCCCACTACAAGTAAATCAGAGTTACCAAAGTTTTTAATAGCGTGAGATTCATCATCCAGGTTCTGGCCACTTACATCCACTATACCTGGGCTGCCTGATTCATAAGCGAGGGACGATACATCAAATTTAAGAAATAAACTGTCTTTGTCTGAGCCACTTACCGAGTAGCCAACGCCTTGTATTTTATTATCGGTGAACTCAAGGTCGTTTATTACAGATTCACTAGCCAGTGTTGTACATTTAGTACCGCTGTTAGCGTCACCAGAGTTAGTACTTATAATGCCTGTAGCACTCATTTTTAATAAACATGCTTCAGTTTCTGAGCCATTAAAGCTTGAATAACCTATAAACAGCTCACCATTACCAGAGATGATAGCAGTGCCTGTTTCATCTTCACCAAAATCTATCGTTTTAAAGCCGCTGCTATTAAATGCAGTGTTTAAATCGCCCGTATTGGTATAAGAAACAACAACGATATCTGTATCTGTGTTGTTATTGTAACCTACAAAATAAAGGTTAGTGTTAAGCTCAATGCTATCGTTAAATTCACCGTTTGAAAAAACGCTCGAAAGATCTAACTGTTCGCTAATCGCTCGTCCAAATGTATCATCTTCTACAGGAATTAACGGGTCTTCTTCATCCGTAATATTCACATTAATGGTTATTGTAGTGGTTTCATTTGGAGAGCCGTTATCGGTAATATCTATATTAACTGTGTGCTGTGTAGCTGTTTCAAAATCAAAGGCACTGTTGCCATTTACGGTTAACAACCCGCTATTGCTATCAATATTAAATAATGAGGTTTCGCCACCGCTTAGGCTAAATGTGAGGGTATCATTTTCAATATCAGACGCTGTTACAGTACCAATTGTTTCTCCATCTGTGGCATTTTCACCAATAGCAAAGGTTTGGTTTACTGCCGTTGGAGCATCGTTAATTGGTACAATTGTAATGGTTAAATTACCTTGCACCTCATCAGTACCATCACTTAATGTGTAGGTGATTGTTGCTGTGCTTTCGTTGTTTAAGGCGGGGGTATATTTAATCTCATTATTTTCAAGGCTCGCTGTACCAATATCCGCTGTAACAGCTGTTATAGCTAGGGTATCGGTTGCATCTGCATCGGTGTCGTTGCTTATAACGTCAATGGTTGTTTCGGGAGCATCTTCATCGATTGTTGCTGTATCAGGTTGCGCTACAGGCGCATCATTTACCGGGGTTACATTAATGGTTAGTGTTCCCGCAGCAGTGTCTGTACCATCGCTTAGGATATAATTTACGATTACTTGGCCATTAAAGTCGGCTTCTGGCGTGTAAACAACGTTAGCACCAGAGCTAGAAATAGCGCCAACATCAGCATTTACAGAAGTAATAGAAAGAGTATCGTTTTCTATATCAGTATCGTTGCTCAGCACATTTATATTTGTTGCTGCGGCATCTTCTAAAATAGTGGCAGTATCAGGGTTTGCTACAGGGACATCGTTCACAGGTGTAATTGTTACTGTAAGCGTACCTGTAGCACTTTGCGTACCGTCACTAATAGTGTAGGTAACGCGGGCAGTGCCATTATCGTTTGCTTCAGGTGTATATTGAATTTGATTATTAGCAATAGAGACATTACCAACATCACTTACTACTGAACTAATTGTTAAGTTGTCGCCATCTAAATCAGTATCATTACTTAGTACATTTATTAAAGTTGCCTGTGCATCCTCAGCAATTGTAATATTATCGGAATTTGCCACGGGTGCATTGTTAGTCGGAGATATAGTTATTTGTAAATTAGCGCTGGCACTCGCTCCATTACCATCTGATACTGTATAAGAGACAATGGCAACTCCATTACTGTGAGGGGGGGGGCTATACTGAATTTTATTATCAACAATACTGGCTGAGCCAAATTCGGTGCCAACACTTGTTATAGTTAAATTATCACTGTCTATATCTGTATCGTTGGCAAGCACATCAACTAAAATTGGCGATGCATCTTCTTGCATTGCGGCGCTATCAGCCACCGCAATGGGGGCATCGTTAACCGGTATAATAATGAGGGTGGCTATTGCGCTACTTTGAGCTGGCGTGCCATCTGCAATGCCATCAGAAATCGTATAGTTTAGGGTTACTTCACCAAAGTAATTGGGCTCAGGTGTATACTCAATTCTATTGTTTACAATGCGTGCGCTGCCGATTGTATTTGTAACATTAGTAAGGGTAAGTGTATCGCCGTTGGCATCGGTATCGTTTTCTAATACGTTTAACAAAGTAGCTGGGCTGTCTTCTAATAACGTATATTCATCGTCATTAGCTTCAGCAGGGGAGTTAGACCCTGTTTTACTTAATACAACTTGTGCTGTGGATGTTAGCCCTTGTTCATTTGAAACTGAATAAGTAAAACTATCAACATCTAATGCATCTGAATCGGGTTGATAGGAAAATGACCCATCAACGTTAAGTGCCAAAGTACCGCTTTGTACGTTAACTACGGGAGTGGTGTTAACGGTGAGATTACCTGGCTCTATGTTTACATCGTTTTTAAGTAAGCCATTTTCAGCTGAAATAACCAGTGTTTGATTATATTGAAATTGGTATTCATCATTTTGAGCATTAGGGGTATCAGGCGTGCTATTTATTGTGAGTGTTGCCGTTGCAGTGGCAGTGGCACCGAAAGTGTCGATCACTTGGTATTGAAATTCATCGATACCGTAGTAGTTAGCATCAGGAATATATGAAAAACTACCATCGGTAGCTAATTGCAATTGCCCATGGGCAGGTGAAACAATATAAGTATCATCAATGATGAAAGTATCATTATTAGGGTCTGTGTCGTTAGCAAGTAAACCCTGGCTAGCATCAACTACAAGTGTGGTATCTTCATCTACACTATAGCTATCGTTTGCAGCAGTAGGCGGGCTATTTTGATCCAGTGCATTAATTGTAACACTTGCAATAGCCTCAGCACCTTGAGCATCAAAAATACGGTACTGAAAACTATCAGTGCCTTGCATATTTGCACTACCTACATATTCAAAGCTGCCATCAGCAACAAGTGTGAGAGTACCTTTACTTGGTAGGCTAACAGGCGTTGTATCTAGAGTGAGTAAATCTTGGTCTATATCGCTGTCGTTATTTAATAAGCCGGGGGCGCCAACTAATAACGTTCCGTCAGCACTTATGTTGTATGTGTTATTAAGGGCTATGGGGGCATCGTTTACAGCATTAATCGTAATTTCTACAATGCCGGTATCTGTCATCCCAAGCTCATTAATTACTTGGTAACTAAATGCATCAATGCCGTTAAAGTTAGCTCGCGGGGTATAAGTAAAATCACCGCTTTCGCTGAGTGAAATACTGCCATGCTGAGGGGTAACTAAAGGGGTTGTGTTTATATATAGCTCCCCTTGGTACTCATCAGTGTCGTTAGTTAAAACGTTGCCTTGCAAGGCTTGATCTTCATTAACTAAAAATTGATCGTTTACCGCTTTTGGCGCAAAGTTTAGCTCTCCTCCTTGCGGTGCTACGTTAATTAACTCAGCAAAGCCACTTTCACCACTGCCATCTACACCAGTTATTAAAACTTGATAGCTTTTATCAGCTAATAGGTTGTCTACACTAAAGCTAGAGCCAGATACACTTAAAAACTGCTGGCCATTTTCTAGCGTATTTATATTGCTGGTGGTAATGCCTGCTTCGGTTGCTAAGTAAATATTGTAGCGGTTTAAGTTTTCGTTTTCTTGCCACGCTAAATTAATCGTTTCTCCGTCTCGCTGTGCTGTTGTGCCTTCTATTTGGTAGGGTTGCCAATTAGCCGTCACTGCGTCTGCAAGTACCTGGTTGTTAAGGCTATCGGTGATCCATATCTCTAAGCGTAGATCACCAGGATCAACGCCATAAAAGTAAGGGCTCAACCCTATAACCGACTGCTCAAAATCTGTTCCACATGCTTGTGTGCAAAGTGCTAGGCTTTTATTTACACTCGGCAGTACTAAATTTACTGCGCTAATGCCATCGGGATCAGATACGCTAAGTAAAAAAGTGATATTGCCTTGTATAACTTCATTAATTTGTGAAAGAGTTATTGTAGCCTGAGAGTTTGCAACCGTTGTGCCTACAACCCCTCTGCTAGAGGCGACAGCACCCGACACCTGTGTTTTAGTAACAACAGAGTTACCCGTTATACCTGTAAGGTTTATCGGTGTAGCAGAAGGGGTGGGTGTAACTTGTTCTACAGGTAGCTGTTCTGAGTCTTGTTGAGCTGTCTCATCGGAGCCTCCGCACGCACTAAGCAAAAAAACCATTGAACCGAGCAAAAAGAGGTTCTTTGCTGTCATTCTACATACTCCAATAAAAAGCTTTATATTCAAATTACTTAACCTGAATACTAGTTAAGAAAATTATTACCCACAGTGCAGGTTACTTAAGGTTCTAATCTAAAGTCGCCACCGGCATTTACAGCAGGATTATTAATTTCACTAAGGCTAAAATCACCCGTGATGGTATCTATGTCATTTAAAAACACAGCATCAATTTGGCCAGTTGCTTTATTGTTGTTATGAGAAGCAAATGTAACGGCTAAATCTAGTTTGGTTAAATCAATTAAGCCGCTGTAAGCTGCGTACCAGTTGCCGCCAGCATCATTAAAGCTAATTTCACCATCGGGAACCGTGCCGTTATCAAAATCTACCGACATAGACATAGAAAAATCACTGACTGCTCCTAGGCTCGACGACACATCAAAGCTGGTTGCTTGGTAATTAAAAACACCTTGGCGCTGCGCGATTTGGTCAATTAAGGTTGCATCATTTACCGCTTGAAATTGCTGCTGAGCATAAACATCAGTTATTGATATATCGGCATCTGTCGTTTTTTCTGAAGTATTGTTTTGTACTATTGATTGCTGCTCTGTTGGTTGCTCAGCACTTGTGTCATCACTAATAGTTGCTATGGTTTGGGTAAAAACAGCAGGTGCCTGAGTTGTTTTAATCACGCGCCCTAATGAAGTAACCTGCGCAAAAGAAAAAGGCTCATTACTGCCAAGGGATACAACACTTTGATCTTCTAATGTTAAATCTATTGCGCCATCCCAAACAGCTACATACATATCACCATCTATAAGCTGTAGTTCAAAATGGGTACCGCGAATACCAATTGATCCAACCGGTGTTTTAACACTGTACGCGCCACCATTTTTTTTAATAACACCCGAAATAGAACGCAGCCCGCCTTTTATTAGCTCAATAGAGGCAGAGCCTTGCTGAGTCGTTGTATTAAATTCATAGTTAGCAATATTTAGCTCAGAGTTTTCTTTTAATGCAATTAAGCCGCCATCAGACATTGAAAATTGCGCTTTGCTTTTTTCGCCAGTCGTTATTTTATCAACGCCATATACCGTGTCGCGTCGCTTAAGTGTTCGTTGTTGGGCGGATTCGGCATCTGTAGCAAGTACAGCGCCCCGGGCTAAAATAGTTTTTCCTGCAACTGTTGTGCTCGCTTGAGAATAAAAACTCACACAAAGTAAGGTGGTTAATACCGGAATTAAATGTTTCATAAGTACCTTAATTAGAATGAGTAACTTGCGCTTATATTGGTATCAAAGCGATCGTATTCGAACAAAGAAATATCACTGGTTTTGTCTTGGTAGTTCAATGCTAATTGCAACGCTAAACTTTTATTAACTAAGTAGCGTAACGAGCTAGAAAGTATCAATAGGTTATCGCTTCGCTCTTGAAGAAATAGCGGGTGCTCATCCTGATATTCAATCCATTGATACCCTGTTTGTGCAGAGACTTGCCATTGTTGGCTAAGTAATGCATTTATTTGGTAATAAATTCCGCTAATGCTTCTTGCATTAAACTCACCTTCGTCAATGTTAGCGCTTTCATTTTTAAAGTTTGCGCTAACGCTTTGATACCATTTTTGAGACAGATAACTTGCACCTATATTAAGAGTGTAAAAGGAGTTATCTAGTTTCTCGTCAAATGTATTATTCATAAGGCCAATTGATAGCGCTCCAAATACACTTAATTGTTTATCAAATTGGTAACTAGCTCCACTTGTTAATGATGTCTCGGTTCTGTATAGCTCGCCATCTAACAGTAAAGGCGTAATACCAGCTTGCAAATACCACAGGGTGTTATCATTTAACTTTTGTTGGTATCGACCTGATATATTGGTATTAATACGGTCATATTCAGATAGCTCATTAAATTTGTACCAATCGGTATTTACTCCTAAAGCAAAAGAGCTTCGCTGATCAATGGGGTGAAAGTACCGCCCTTTATAATTTAGCTTTATATAATTATCGTCGGTGCTTTTACTTTCTGGTGATAGTAAAAACTCACCCAAATTAGGGATTAAAATTGTATCCTCAGAGGTGCCTGCATTAACGTTACCATCTACACCATATGCAAGCTCAATGCTCTGATCATATGTACGCTCTGTTAAGCGCTGCTTGTGCTGTGATGTTGCTAATAAAGAACGAGCCGATTTTTTTACACCCTCTGGTGAAGTATCAGTATTAATTAATAAAGTCGCTTGAGCGTTAGCTGCAGGTAAATTATTGGCAGCAATATAAGATTTTACCAAATATAAACGTGCTTCATACCACTGTGGTTTTGCTTCTATTACTCGCTCAAAAGCAAATACCGCCGGAGCAGAAAGACCAGAATTTAGTGCTGAAACCCCAAGTAAGTAGTCAAAATCAGGTTCGCCCAAATATTTATAGTGTTTTTGACTGCTTTTGTATGCTTCATCAAATTGCTTTTGCGAAATTAAATATTGCAGTTCACCAAGTAGCTTTACATAGGAAATATTATTTTGAGCTTTTGCATTCAAGCTAGCAAAAGAAAGGTAACCAAGTAATAAAATAAAAATAGCGTGTTTGATCATGCTCGTTAGAATATCCCAAGAAGAAGTGGTGGTTTGCTAATACTAAATGCTATTAAACGTTAATAAGGTAGCACTTTCTGTTTATATGTAAAGTATATTGGTGCATTATTGTGCGATTGTAAACAGCAAACTAATTTAGTATCTGATCAAGTAAGGTATTAGGTAAAGTAGGATAGATGAGCAAATTTAAATTTAAAAACGAACGGGGGATAAAACAGGAACAAAAGGAAAAGAATGGGGCGATTGACGGGGCTTGAACCCGCGACAACCGGAATCACAATCCGGGGCTCTACCAACTGAGCTACAACCGCCACTACACACCTCGTTTGGTGTGGCGCGCATAATACATAATATTATAAATGTTGTGAAGCCTAAAATTAAAAAAAATCAAAAAAAATAAATATTTCATAAAATTGCCTACTATCAGTAAAGGTTCATAAAGAGTGTGTAGCGTAATAGCGCTGACAATAAAAACTATTTTGTAGTGATAATTTACTATTTAATGAGAATAAAATGTAAATTAATGTATACTCACTTGCGGGAAATTGCTTAATAAAAACTATTTGGAGTTACTATGGATTCAATACTTACTTGGCTAAACGAAAATTCAGGCCTAATTTTACACTACGGTATTCAAGCAGTTATTGCGCTTGTTATCTTTTTACTTGGTAGCCGTATTGCCAAGTTTTGTGCAGGTTTAACAGAAAAAACATTCGATAAAAAGAAAGTTGATAAAGCTGTAGGCTCATTTGTATCGAGTATAGTTTATGCTATCGTATTTGCTGCCACTATTTTAATGGCACTTTCGCAAATCGGTATAGAAACAACCTCGTTTATTGCTATTTTAGGTGCGGCTGGCCTAGCTGTTGGTTTAGCGCTGCAAGGTTCGCTGTCTAACTTTGCATCTGGCGTACTTATTATATTACTTCGTCCATTTAAATCTGGTGAGTTTGTTGAAGCTGGCGGTAAAATGGGCACAGTTAAAAAAATCGAAATATTCTCTACAGAGCTTCGCACTCCAGATAACAAAGTAATTATCGTACCAAATTCACAAATTATGTCTGGTGCAATTACTAACTTCTCGCGTGAGTCTACTCGCCGTATCGATTTAGTAATTGGTGTAGGTTACGATGCTGACTTACGTAAAACAAAAGAAGTATTACAGTCAGTACTTGACGCAGAGACTCGTTTACTTAAAGATCCAGCATACACTGTTGCAGTTTCTGAACTTGCAGACTCAAGCGTAAACTTTATTGTGCGTCCTTGGGTAAACTCTGGTGATTACTGGCCAACGTACTGGGCATTATTAGAGAACATTAAAATTGCATTAGATGATGCAGACATTACAATCCCATTTCCACAAATGGATGTACATTTACACAAGCAAGATTAATACAAATCCGCAATAATACTTAATCATTTTGCGGGGTTAAACGTGTCGCTATCTGCGTTAAAAAATTCTCATTTAGAACAACTAAATAGCGAATTTTTTGCCTGGCTATCAACACGTTTTTCCAGCCTCAAAATAGATTACTTAATTAAGCGAATTAGTATAATTTTTAGGATTAGATAGGTTATTTTTAATGAAATTAAAGCTTTTAACACTGTTAGTTGCAGCATCTGCTGCAACTAACGCATTCGCTGAAGACGCAGAGAAAAAAACGTGGGAAGTAACAAGCGAGCTAGGTGCTATTGTCACTAGTGGTAACACTGAAACTACAACGTTAAAAGGCGGTTTAAAGGTATTACATCACCTAGAAAACTGGAATAACGAGTACAAAATCGACGGCATCTATAAAGAAGATGAAGTAGAGGATGACAACGGCGACAAAGACAAGCAGCGTACGAACGAAAAGTACTCTGCATCTGCGCAAGGTAATTACAAATTAAATGAAAAGAATTCTCATTTATTCATTTATGGTTCACACGTTTCAGACTACTTTGGCGCGTATAGAACTGAATCTGTAATTTCTGCGGGTTACGGCTTACGTTTAATTGACCAACCAGATATGTGGTTAAATGCAGAGTTTGGTCCGGGTTACAAATTTTTTGAATACTCTGACGACAGCACGCAAGTTGATGACGACGGTAATCTACTTGCAGGCGAAAGCGACAGTGAAGTAATTGCTTTGGGTAAACTTGATTACAACTGGCAGATTTCAGATAGCGCACGTTTTACTCAGCTTGTGTCAGTTGAGTACGGTGATTCAAACACCAAAACGCGTTCAGAAACTGCATTGCTAGCAAAAATAAATGGCTCGCTGCAAATGAAAGTCGCTTTTAATGTTACCAACAACTCAGAAGTTGCTGATGACGAAGAAAGCACAGATACAGAGACGTCATTAACGTTAGTTTACAGTTTTTAACCAAAAACCGTATTTAATGACATTTAAGTGACAAAAGGGACGAAAGTCCCTTTTTTATTGTAGAGCTTTATTTAAAACGGGTTTAAAAACATTCTCCGCAATATATAAGGAGCCCTCTAATGTTAGATGCCCATAATCCCAGACCAAAGGGGTGTTATTGTCATCAACTTTAGCTAAACATTTATTACTAGAAATACACAGTGCGTCTATAATAGAAACATAATGTATCGTAGAGTTATTATAACGCTTTTTCAATATTGCGTTTACTTCAGTGGTTTCTTTAAGAAAGTATATATCATTTATATATTTTTCTTGAGTATCGAAATGGCGCTTAACAATAGCTTTAGGTAGCGAAGGCCTCCATTGAGGTACCGGCCCTGCCAATATGATTTGAGCATTAATATTGTTTCTGCTCAAAAACTCCTTTATTTCAAAAAAGTCATTCTTATGGTGATCTAGTTTTTGCGCTAATACAATCACTTTAGGGTGAATCTTTAAAATAGCCTCTATTGCTTTTTTATTAGACCTATCACATGCTTTTTTGAATTCTCCTTTACTCTCACTATCTTCTTTTACTAATGGCCTGCAGCCAGAAGTAGCTACTTGATTGAAGTTCTCTTTATTTAGAGTTTTTCTCAGCCCGTATCCCAATGCTTGAGCGTGTGAATCTCCCCACACAAAGATACCGCCACTGCCGTTACTCGTACAGGTGTTTGCAATATCACTTTTTGCTAGACTGCCATCATAGTAGTTACATTCAGATCTATATGCTTGCTTTACGAAGCTAGAGACGTAACTTGCCTTTTGGTATCTTTTTAAATAAAGCGCTGTATCAGATTGAGCTGCACTTCTAGCTTTTAAGTCAGCGCCAGTAGTGGAGTAAATAGCTACAGAGAGGAGGGCAATAAACAGTGTGATTAATACAGGTTTAAATTTAATAATATTAGTAATAGACAAATTGGATGGTTGTCTGAAGTTAATAGATTCAATATATCTGTAAGACAGCACTCCGAAAAACACAGATAGAAAAATGTAAACTATTGGCGAGCTATGGCCCCCTGAACGTTCATAGTAAAAAATAACTAAGGGCCAGTGCCACAAATAGATAGAGTAAGACCATGTTCCTATTTTTTGAAATATATAGTTTCCAGTAAAAAAACTATAATCATCACGTGCAATAATAATTAGGTACGCACCAAGGCAAGGTATTAAAGCTAAAAAACCAGGCCAATAGTTTGTTTCGCCAATTAATATATAGCTAGCGAGTATCAGAGCTATACCTATTAAATGAGAGGTTTTCCTTACCGTGCTATTGAATTTGAACGGATACAAATAAGCAAGTCCGCCAATCATCATTTCCCATGCTCTTGATGATAAAAAATAATAAGCTAGATTAGGAGAGGTGTAACTTGCATATATACAGTACAAAAACCCAACAATGGTTGAGCACAAGATAAACTTTTTTATTGCGCTAAGAGTAAACTTCCTTTTTAACAAAAGTAATAGTGCAGGGTAAATGATATAGAATTGCCATTCGACTGATAAAGACCACGTGTGCAATAACCATTTCTCGTGTGAAATTGCATCAAAATAGCCAGACTCTCGCCAATAAGCTAAGTTAGAAATAAACCCCATACTTACGCTAGTGTGCTTGCTAAGTAGCTGAAATTCAGAAGGAATCAAGTAAAACCAACCATAAAGCAGTAGTGCTAAGCAGAGTGTGGCTAAAGCAGGAATAATTCTACGCGCGCGTGCTATATAAAAGCTGAATAGAGAAAAATTGTTAGCATCGAGCTTTTTGAAAATAATTCCTGTCATTAAATAACCAGAAATAACAAAAAAAACATCTACACCAGCAAACCCACCAGGTAGCGTGGCTGGATTAAAATGAAATAGTACAACGGCTATTACTGCAAAAGCCCTTAGTCCATTAATATCTTTTCTAAACTGCATAAATAAAAAGAAATGTCCGTAATAAATATGCTGCAAGTATATATATAAGCTTAACTCTAAGCAAAAGCGTTAAAGTATGGCGCAGCTAGAAGGGATTATTTATCGATACCAAAGCTTGTATTATCTAAGTGTTAAAGTGCTCGCTTAAATAGTAAGTGTATAATATTTCAAAGGTTCTTTCAGATTTCGAAAGTTAAATTCTTAGCAATATGTTTTGAATTTAGGTAAAGCTAAGTATATGTCCCCCATAAATAGGCGATAACGTAGAATAAAAGTCAAAAAGGGTTATCTAATCGTTCCGTTTGGAAGAAATTACTCTTTGTTGCCTACACGGATGTAGGTAAGGAGCGTGAGCAGGACGCGGAAGCTTTGCCTACACGGATGTAGGTAAGGAGCGTGAGCAGGACGCGGAAGCTTTGCCTACACGGATGTAGGTAAGGAGCGTGAGCAGGACGCGGAAGCTTTGCCTACACGGATGTAGGTAAGGAGCGTGAGCAGGACGCGGAAGCTTTGCCTACACGGATGTAGGTAAGGAGCGTGAGCAGGACGCGGAAGCTTTTCCTATACTGGTGTAATTTTCTTGAATAAAGCACGGGGCGTAATCGGGCTCCTTAGAGTGAAAGCCTAACGTTGCAATAAAATTCTCTCTAGGTTAAACAATTTGTAATCCAAAAGATTTATACCTCATGTATATTTTACGTTTTCCGTGGTGTACTAAACCCTGTTACTTACTGAAAAATAATATAAAGTTAGGCCATATTAATACTCAATATAGTTAATACAAATAGCTAGCTTCTTAATCCCCTGCGCTTCTATTTAAAAGCAAATAATGTATGATAGCTGAAATTTTCGGTCGTCGATTAGGGATATATACACTCGTGAAAGCTTTGAAATATTACGTAAGTTTTTTATTTTTAGTTTTTAGCGTTAATTTATTAGCGTTTACACCAACAGCAGCCCAGCTTGAACAATTTAAAAATTTACCACGCGCTCAGCAAGAGGCTTTAGCCAAGCAGTACGGTGTAGATATTTCAGCTATTACAGGTGATGAGCAAACCTCGCAATCAAGCAACTCACCTCAGCAGACATCTATTGCGGAACGTTTAGACAAGGAAGAAAAAACTTTAACCGATGAAGAGCGGTTTAAGCCTAAAGTAGAAGAACTGAAACCGTTTGGATATGAACTTTTTGCTGGTGAACCAACTACCTTTATGCCAAGTGAAAATGCTTCTATCCCAGATACCTATACTGTTGGTACTGGTGATGAGCTAAAAATTAGTTTTTATGGAAAAGAAAGTAACAGTTTTGATATAACCGTTGACAGAGAGGGACGCATTAGCATACCTAATCTCAGCCCTGTAGAGGTCGCAGGCCTTACTTTCGCTGAAGTAAAAGAATTAATTAAACTAAAGGTAGAGCAAGAGGTTATTGGGGTTAAGGCATTTGTATCTTTAGGGCAGCTACGTAGCATGCGTATTCTTGTTTTAGGTGAAGCTTATAAACCCGGTAGTTATAGCGTCTCATCATTAACTACAGTGTCACATGCTTTATTCGTTAGTGGTGGGGTATCAGATATAGCTTCACTTCGAAATATTCAAGTAAAGCGCTCTGGTCAGGTTATTACTAACTTCGATCTCTATGATTTACTTATCAAAGGCGATAGCAGTAACGACATAGTATTAAAATCAGGCGATGTTGTCTTTGTTCCTCCAGTAGGAAAACAAGTAACTGTTGAGGGGTTAGTAAAGCGCCCAGCTATATTTGAGCTAAAAGCGGGCGAAACAGCAAAGCAATTACTCGCTATGGCCGGTGGGCTCAAACCAGGAGCATATGCTAAAAATGCTGTTGTAGAGCGCTTTAACGCTGAACGAAAAGAAATTCTTTCTATTGATTTTACAAAACCTCAAGTTAATTACACCCCTCAAGATGGTGACCGTTTACGCTTCAACTCAATAAGTGAACAATATTTAAATTCAATTAGCTTAATTGGTGCTGTGGCACGTCCTGGGAGCTATGAATGGCAATCAGGCAAGCGAATTTCTGATGTTTTAAAGTCTGTACGAGGCGACCTGCTTCCACAAGCGGATCTAAGCTATGGTTTGGTTATTCGTGAAATAAATATTAATGGTGACATAGAAATTCATCAATTTGATGTAGCGCAAGCAATAGTTAAAAATAAGAAAAACGATTTAGAGCTACAAGCAAACGATAAAGTTATTATCTTTAGCCGATTCGAAGAGAAAGAAGTTGAGAAAGTAGCGTTAGCTAATATGGCTTTAAGTGAAAAGCAGCGCATTCAGCAACTTAAAACTCAGCAGTGGCAAAAATTTGAACAAAAAGAATTTGAAAAGTACATCGGTATCAACGAAAAGGAACAAGAGTTAATAACTGATAATGATCAAATATTAACAATAGCAGAATATACTGAGCGTAAAAAAGAGGAAGAGCAAAGCTTAAAACCTGAAGATTATGCAACATTTAGTCGTTTTAATCTTTTAGAGCCAATTATTGCTAAGCTAAGAAAGCAAGCCTCTTTTAATCAGAACATGCAGTTAGTTGAAATTTCAGGGCATGTAACCTACCCTGGAATTTACCCATTGTCCGTAGGTGGGAAAGTGAGTGACTTAATTTCTGCGGCAGGAGGTTTGTTAGAGTCGGCTTACGTAAAGCAAGCAGAAATTACGCGTATAGCGGGAACAGATATTTCTAAGATTGAGCATATACAGTTTGACTTGCACAGTGTCGTTAGTGGCAATAATCATGACAATATAACGCTAAAAAGTAAGGATAGCTTAAATATATTCCCTATTCCAAATTGGCAAGAAAATGTAAAGGTTGAGTTAAAAGGGGAGGTTAAATTTCCTGGGGTATATATCATAAGGCGAGGCGAAACTTTAAATGATTTACTAAAAAGAGCAGGTGGTTTTTCGCAATTTGCCGAGCAAAGTGCCGCCGTTTTCACTCGTAAATCTATAAAAAAGCAAGAGCAAGAGCAATTAGCTCGTTTATCAACAGAGTTACGTCGCGATATAGCTTCAAAAAGTTTTCAAAGTTCTATAACCAGCAATTCTTTATCGTACGACGAAATGAATAATCTACTTGATGATTTAGCCAATGTTAAAGCGGTAGGCCGATTAGTTATTAATTTACCATCAATAGTACAAGACAAACAAAAGCTAGTATTACAAGACGGAGACATGCTGTTTGTACCTAGTAAGCGTGATTCTATAAGTGTTATAGGTGAGGTTAACTACTCGACATCGCATTTGTACGAAAGAGGTATATCAATAGAAGATTACATAGACAAAAGTGGTGGCTTAAAATCGAGAGCTGCGGACGATCGAATATACATAATAAAAGCTAATGGTTCAGTTAAAGTGCCCAATAAAAGTAGTTGGTTTGCAGCTAATGAAGCAACACTGCTAGAGCCAGGCGATACTATAGTCGTGCCATTAAATGCAGAGCATATGGATAAACTAACTCTGTGGAGTAAAGCGACTCAAGTTTTATATCAATTAGGTGTCGCTGTTGCTGCTTTAAGTGCGCTTTAATTAGGAACAAATGTTCATAAAAAGTTACTAATAGAATGGCAATTAAAAGTCTTAATATTCAAAAGGTTGAACATTATTCAACCTTTTTTTTATTATTTATGCAGCATTTTTATTAATAAATCCTTGAATTTAGTAACCTAAGTTATCATAATTGCCCTACCTCGAACTGATGCTTCTTTTTGAGGAGTATCGGATGAGTTTAAGAATATTTATGTTAACTAGGTTTAGTTAGCAAAAACAGTTTTAAAACTAACGTGCTAATACTGGCACATTAAAAGGTCAAGGAGATAAAAATGAAGCGTTTTACTAAACTCGCTCTAATCCCTGCAGCAGTAACAGCTGTGTTAGCAGGTAACGCATATGCTGGTACGGAAGCATGTTTTGAAATTTACAAAACTGGTGACAATGCTGGCGTTTCAGCGTTTGATAAAAAGTACACTGGCGCAGCTTGTGCTGGTGATCGTGTTGAAGAATTCACAGTAACAAATCCAGCAACCTCAACATTACTTCAATTAAATGAAATAAAGATCGCTTACGAGCTTACTGGAAACTTACCGATTGATTTTGATGATATCACCGGCGGTGATATTCAAGTAGATGAAGCTGGTGACGACCAACATATAGTTTACATCCCAACTACTGATATTCCAGGTGGTACAAAGCTTAAGTTTAAATTAACGGGTGCTGTGTTCGACGGTAACGCGAACCAAATTCATTTAGTTAAACATACAGATGAAGATGGTGCTGCAAGAATTGAAGCGGTAGCATCTTCAGATGGTGAAGTTGACGGAGAGTCAGAAATTACTTTCATCACTAAAGCGGGTATTACTATTGGCGCAGGTACGCGTTTAGCATTCTCTCGTATTTCTACTGGTGAAGATAATGAATTTGAAGGTGATGCAATTGAGCCAGTAGGAATTTTAATTGCTAATGATGCATGTACTACTGCTGATATCTCTAGTTCAGTAAGTCTTAAAGCACTTGAAGCAATTACTGATGGTGGTAATGGCTACAGTATACTAGGTGCAATTTCTCAAAATACAAAAATTGCAGATATCTCTGCTCAGTTTTACGCTTTCCAAGATGGTTTAACAGCTGAAGGCGACGTAAATGCAGAAAGTACTAACTCTATAAATGAAGCAATCACGGCACGTACTGAGTTTGTATTTGATCCTGATGCATCTAATCAGTTAGTGTCTCGTAAGAGTCAAGTTATCTTCAAATCTGCTTTTTATGATCGCGCAACAATTCTGGATCGTAAAATTGACTTAAGCTTAGATGACAAGTTAGAAACTAAATTTGTAACTTCAGTTGACCCTGGTAATACAGTACGTATGGGTCTATATAATTCTCGCCTAGCATCAACGGGCGTATTAGATGAACAAGAGCCTGCTGAAGCAAGTACTCTATGGGGTGACTATGGTTTAACGGAAGCTTCTGCACCTATGTATGAAACATACGCGCTAGATGTATTTACACCGAACGAAGTAAATGGCGATGCTGAAACTAACCCAGTGCCAACTTCTAGTAAGCTCTATGGTGCTGAGTACAACCAAATGTTTTATGCAGTTACTAACACAAACACCACAGACGGTGTTATGAACTTCAATTACACTGTGGATACTAACTACACATTAGATTTTGGTGATGAAGATTACATTGATCATTGTAACCTTAATGTACGTTCACACGAAATTGGTGTTAACGGTGCGGTTCTTAAAGTACCATACGCTGTAAACGGCGAAGGTAACTTTGTACGTGTAACAAACGAGCACGATGAAGCTGCAGAAGTAACTGTAGACGTGTTCGGCGAATCTGATGACGGTACGACTAACAACCGTAAAGTAACCGCTGTTAGACTTGGCACAGTTGCTGCTCAGTCTTCAGTAGTTTACTTTGTACCAGACCTAATTGAAGAAGCTGTTGATCAAGCTGGTTACACTGGCGCTGACGGCGGTTACGCTGCAGGTGATTTAGGTTCAAATGCTAACTCTAACTCTAACCGTCACACGTTAACTTTCACAGTTACAGCACCACGTGACACAGTTCACGGTGTATCAGTACAACGTACATTAGGCGGTTCTGACCGTGTAATGCCTGTACTTGACCGTAACGAGTGGAGCCAGTAATAATTAACTAGTTTAGTTATTTACTGATAAACCCTCGCTTAGGCGGGGGTTTTTTTTTAATAAAAAGGAATATTAATGAAAAAGCTATTATTACTTTGTTTTGTTGTTATTTTATCAGGGTGCCAAAGCACGCAAAACAATGAAAGTGAAGAGTTAAAAAAAGAGCTAGCGCAATTAAAGAAAGTGCAAAGACAAATTGCTATTAAAGTAGGCTTAGGTGAGCTAGTTCGACCAGAAAAAATAGAATTATCTTCAGAAGCTATTTGGATCGGTAGTAAAGAGGCTGAAGTAGTAATGATAGAGTTTACAGATTTACACTGCCCATATTGCAAAAAGTTCCAGCAAACAGTGTGGCCTGAGTTAAAAGCCAAATTTGTTGATACTAACAAATTAGCTGTTTCGGCACGTGAATTTCCGTTATCAAGCTTACATCCTAAAGCGCCTTACGCAGCCGTTACGTTGCGTTGTGCCGATGAGCAAGATCAATACGAAAACGTAAAAGAACGTTTGTTCGAACTGGGTCAATCTGTTGTTAAAGGCTCTTTAGATGAAATTGTAAAAGATTTTAACTTAGATCAAGAGCAATTTGATGCTTGTTTAGCAAATACTGATGTTCATAATATTGTTACCCGTTCGCTACAGGATGCGGCAGAACTTGGTTTATCTTCAACGCCAACGTTTATTATTGGCAAAAAAGAAGGTAATTATATTACTAACTACCAAATATTGACAGGTGCTGGAAGCTTAGAAAAATTTGGAACTGTAATAGATGAAGTAAAAAAATCTAAATAGTGAATGTAGTTGCATTGCTTTTTAGCTGTGATAAATTTGGGGGCTAAATAAAAAGCCTCCTTTTTTATCTAAAAAACAAAACGTCATGGATTTGATTATGAAATACAAATTTAAAAGCTCCGGTTTTACACTCGTAGAACTGCTAATTGTTATGGTTATTTTAGGCCTTTTAGCTTCAATTGTTGCACCTCGCATGTTCAGTAAAGTTGATTCTGCAAGAGAAGGGACAGCGAAAGCGCAAATGCAAGTAATCGCGACTGCTCTAGACTCATATCGTCTTGATATTGGCTATTACCCAGACACCCTAAATGAATTACTCCAAAGTACTAAAAGACAATGGGATGGACCATATTTCCCACAAAAAATCCCATTAGATCCTTGGGGTAATGAGTACAGCTATTCTGCCAGCTCAGAAGCTAATAGTGATATGTTTGTATTAAAAAGCTTTGGACGTGATGGCAAATTAGGTGGCGAGGGTGAAGACGCTGATGTGGAATACTAAAATAAAGGAATATGTAACTGCACATAATTTAATTGATGCAAACAGGCTCTCTCAAGCTCTTGAATACCAAAATGCAACATCAGAGAAGTTAGATGTTCTCTTATTAAATTCTGGTTGGATCGATGAAGATCAGCTAAGTATTATGTACGCTGACTTATTAAAGTGTGGTAGGTGGACTCAGCCACTGCAGCTAGATCAAGCAGATATAAAAGCGTTAGAGGCTGTCAACACAGACTTTCTCCTCTCAGCACAGCTATTGCCACTAGAAATAAATAATAAAACGCTTAAGCTGGGGTTTGCTTCCCCACATAATATGGATGGTTTAGATTATCTAAGGTTTCTAGATTTTGAAATAGATTTTTTTGCTTTATCAAAAAAAGATTTTGAGCTTCTCAGCGAGCAATTTAAAGCGCTTTTCCAGCAGCAGCCCGATTTAATAGTTTCATCAGATAATGTAGCCGCACTTAAAGAGCTCGCGTTAGGGGCACCTACAGTTAACTTAGTGAATAGCCTTATAAATAAAGGTGTTAAGCTTGGAGCCTCCGATTTACATATTGAACCTGTGGACGGGCGATATCGTGCCCGTTATAGAATCGATGGAATTTTAAAAGAAGCTGATCCAATCCCACATAGTCTGCAGCTTGCCGTTATCTCTAGAATAAAAATCTTATCAGGTATGGATATAGCAGAAAAGCGTCGACCACAAGACGGCAAAATCGAAATGAAAGCAGGCTCTACAGACTTAGATATACGTTGCTCAACATTACCACTAGGGGTTGGTGAAAGTGTTGTAATGCGTTTTCTAATAAAAAATGCGGTTAAATTCGATTTAGGTACTTTAGGTTATTCTGAGGACTTAATAGATTATATAAACCAAGATCTAAAGCGTACATCTGGTGTTATTTTAATGACAGGCCCTACAGGGTCAGGTAAAACAACTTCATTATATTCTTTTTTAAATCAGATAAATAAACCCGATATCAAAATTATCACCTTAGAGGATCCTATTGAGTACCAATTAGCGGGTGTAAACCAAGTGCAAGTAAACTCTGATATTGGATTTGATTTTTCTGCTGGTTTAAGAAGTATAGTACGCCAAGATCCTGATGTTATTATGGTCGGCGAAATCCGAGATAACGAAACAGCGAAAATTGCTCTGCAATCTGCATTAACCGGGCATTTAGTATTTAGTACTGTTCATACTAATGATGCGCCCTCAGCTTATACCCGTTTAATGGATTTAGGTATAGAAGAATACCTACTTAATGCGGGTTTGGTCTCAATCATGGCGCAGCGCCTTGCCAGAACTTTATGTAGCCATTGTAAGAAGCCGTTAGAGCAAGAAGACAGTCAAGATCTTATTGCTAAATATACACTTAATAAGTTAGCTCCGTTACAAAATATTAAGTTACACCAGGCTGTAGGTTGCGATCATTGCGAGCATACCGGGTACTCGGGACGTGTTGCTTTTTTAGAGTACCTTCCTTGTGATAGCGATATTAAAAAAATCCCTAAAGATGAAAAGCTTTTAGATCACCTCTATCAACTAATGGAAGATAAAAACTTACGTAGCTTAAAGCAAGATGGATTACTAAAAGCAATCCAAGGGGTTACCACGATAGAAGAAGTTATGAGGGTGGCAGGATGAGCCAGCTGTATAAGTATAAAGCTTACTCTCATAGCGGCGAAACAGTAAATGGAGAAATCACTGCCGAAAATGAAAAAGAAGCGTTTTCTAAATTAAAGGAAGATTACAAGTTAGTTATTAAAGTAAATGCAACTTACCAAGCAAGACAGCGCAAAAGAATCACCTTAGCTGATTTAGAGCAATCAACAAATCAATTAGCAACGTTGCTTAAAAATGGGCTGAAAATTGATAAAGCACTTTCTGTGCTTGTAAAGTCAAATCAAAAATCGGCAATAGGTTTGGTATGGTCATCTGTGCTTTCAGATATAAAACAAGGCGCTTTATTAAGTGATGCACTTGCAAAAAGACCAGAGGCATTTTCTACTTTATTCGTAGAAATGGTTAAAATAGGAGAGAGTACAGGTAACTTGCCTCAAGTATTCAATAGACTTAGTCAAAACCTTTTGTTTCAAAATGCGCTGCGCAATAAGGTAATTCAAGCAATAACATATCCCTTTTTTATACTTATAGTATGTATTACCGCTATTTGGGCTATTTTTAACTTTGTTATACCTAGCATGTCATCAATGTTTGATTCTGTCGATGATGTTCCTACTTACACGCAAGTACTCATTGACGCATCACAATGGATACAGAGTTATCAGCTTCATTTACTAGTGTGCATTATAGCAGTGATATCGGGCCTTATTTTTGCCTTTCAAAATCATGAGTTTAAAATAAAAATGATACAGGCAACAGTAAACTTACCTTTAATACGCACTATAATTAAACAATCAGATCGAATACGCTTTGCCACATCATTGCAGTTGACATTAGAAAGTGGCGTAAGTTTATCTTCGGGGTTGCAGCTAGCCAGTGAAACCGTAATAAACCCTAAATTAAAGAAAAGCTTAAAAAATATTGTATTATCAGTATCTGCTGGCGGCGTATTAAGTGACGAGTTAGCTAAATTAACGTTATTTGATGATATTGGAATTTCGCTAATTTCCGTGGGTGAAGAAAGTGGCACCCTTACAAGTTCATTCACCGAAATAGCTCAGCGCTCAAGATTAAGCTTTGAGCAATGGCTAGTTAAATTTACAGCTATGCTAGAACCATTACTGATTTTAGTTATGGGTGGGGTAGTTGGTTCTGTGGTTATCACCATGCTACTTAGTATTGTATCGATAAACGATGTCTCATTCTAAATATAAAGGGTTTACTTTAATAGAGCTCCTTATCGTATTAGTGCTGATTGGATTAGCAACATCGTTTGTTTTACCAAATATGTGGAAACAATTCGATCAAGCTAAACTATATAGCGAAAAAAAACAGCTCTCTTCAATTATAACTTTTGCTAAAGAGTACAGCGTTTATAAGGGGGGGTCATTAAAGTTAGTTTTAAACGAAGATACATTAAGAGTCTACGAACAAAAAATACCGCAATCTGACGTAGAAGTTAGTGAAATCGCAGATGGAATGAATAACCCTGATGATGAACAAAATTTACAAGGTGAAAAAGAGAGCGCTGAAAGTTTAGAGCGGTTAATTAAAAAAATTGAATTTAATACATTAACATTACAAGAAGAGTCTTTTATTTTTGATGCACATAGCTACTTTAAAAAGGTGGTAATAACTATTGGCATTAATGGAACTCAAAAGAGGGAAAAAATTGAGATATAGCAAGGGAATGACGCTTATAGAGGTATTAATCGCTTCTATTATCTTATTTATAGCTGTTAGTGCAATTAGCTTTGTATCTCGAGCGTCAATGCTGCATGAGCAAAAGCTAAAAAATAATATATCTCGGGGTATACTCGCCGAACATATAAAAGATTTTGTGAGTTATAAGTACCAATATGAAAATGTAGCGCAAGGGAGTTATAAGTTAGGTACTAACGAATATAAATGGAACTTAGAAGTCATTGAATCAAAGCCCGTAGTACGCGTTATCTCCTCAGAAATGACACAAGATGCTGGAAAAAAAGAAGATAACTTAGTGCTATATGAAGTGACTATAAGAGATACAAAGCAAGAAAAACAAATATTGAGCTTTAAAGATGTATATTGGAAGCAGTAAAAGGATTCAGTCGGCTTTTACGTTAATCGAAGTACTCGTCGCAATGGTAATATTTTCATTAGTAATGACAGTCTCTGTAACCAGTTACAGGTTTTCACTAAGCGAGTTAACTAAAGAAGAAAAAAATAACTCAATAAAGTTATTAACCACAACAAAATTAATTAACAGCCAAATTCATTCATTAATCCCGTTTATCTTCAGAACAGAGATGGGTGAACAGGTTCCTTTTTTTCAAGGTAGTAGTAACGCATTTTCATTTATTACAGATAGACCCATTCAAGTCACTTCCCCCTTAGCGGTTGCTACGTTAAAAGTGGTTGACGATACGGTGCAATACTGTGAGCTCGAATATGGTACATTTTTACTTGAAGATATTGAACACGTTACCAATGACTGTAGTTCACCAATTGTCTATGTGACAGGCAAGGATATTTCTATAACTTACTTCGGGTGGAAAGATAATTTTGAATTGAGTAATTTTTATTCTGAATATTTAAATATAGCTGTAAAGCCTAAACCATTGTGGTCTGCAACTTTTTCTGGTGCAAAAAGAAAACTGTTGCCGCTATATGTACGGATCTCTTTAGCTGAACAAACTGATATATTATTTAAGATACCTCAGTTAACTTCTTTTGAATTAGGAGCAAGTAATGCTTTCGAGGGTTAAGGCAAACCAAGGGGTGGCTTTAATTGTTGTGTTAATGATTACCGCTGTAATGGCGGTTATTATGCTGTATATGTCTGGGCAAGGCCAAAATAGTGCACGACTAGCCGGTATGGTAAAACAAAACACAGATGCCTATTTACGCTTAGAAAGCGCTCAAGCAGAAATGATTTACAGCTACATGACAAGTAACTTTAGTATTTTAGGACCTAGATCCGATTATTTAGGAAAGCCTGTCAATAACGATTTCACTAAAAATTTAACAAGTGGAGTCAAAAAACGAGGCGACTACAGTGTTACGGTACAGGATATAAGCGGCTTAGTTTCTATTGTGCCATTTAATAAAAAAGATTTTAACCGCTTATTAGCCTTACAAGGCGTTGGAGAGACAGAGCTTTTAAAAATACAAGATAGGCTTGATGATTGGCAAGACCAAGATAACTTCAGGCACTTAGAAGGGGCTGAAAAAGGCGATTACGCACAACCTGAGCTGCCTAAAAATGGAATTATTCAAACAACGAAAGAACTGATTTATGTTTTAGACAACGAAGCTTTATATGAACAAATAAAACCTTATATTACAATGTATGGGGGAGACTACATAGTTCGACAATTTGTGCCTAAATCTTTATACTCCGCATTAGGAATTTCTGAGCAGAGCGCTCAAACTACATCAGAGGATGGTGTTACTTACCCTAGCGGACGCTTTCTGATCAAGATTTCTTCAAATAAAAATATTTCAATAACAAAAAAGTTTATTTTATTACGGGGACAGGATTCCTTCCGTCCATACTCTATAACAGATGAAGAGCTAATTTTTAGATAATGAAAAAAGTATTAAAAAAGCTAGGTTCTCCCTCGGCTTTTTGCCATTACAAATACCATCTGACAGCAGAGTGTATTGTAGAGCAAACTAAATTGAGCAAGCCTAGGCTGTCTTTGGTAACTGGGTGTTTACTCGATAGAAACCTTTTTTGGGCAACAACACGCACTTATGAAAACACTTCAATAACTGAACTTAAAAGCATAATTCAAGCCGAAAAAATGCAGCTTCCACCTATGGAGGGAAAATTTTATTGGTCAATAGAAGCGCTGAGTAATAATCAGTTTACAATATCGTACTTTGTGGTGCCTCAGAACGTATTGGATAAAGTTCCTTCTGAGTGCCGTTTAATCGTTCCTCTTTATTCGAGCGCTGGAGAAGCACAAGTACAACCCTTACTGATAAAGCATAATGTAGAAAAAGTCGACTTTTCATCACATGCGAATGCGTTAAGCTGGTTAAATTTATCGGGTTTATTTGGCTTAAACAATCAAGCTTTTAGTAAACCTGAAAAGCTTTCAAATCGAAAATTGCTGATAGCAATAATTTCTTTATTGAGTGCAACAGCTATCTTTTTAAGTGCATATCTAATGCTTGCTACTAGTTATTACACCGGTAAAAAGTTACAAAATGAAGCTGCTGTAACTGAGGTCCTATCAGGGCGACAAGCAACAAATCAAGAATTAACTTTAGCTTCTGGTTTGATCGAATTTTTGGCTACCAATCCAAACGTGCTTGATAAATTAAGCCAAGTAAGTCTCAAGGATGATGATGTATTTATTGAACGAGTTAAACTGATACCTACCGGAGTTGAGCTATTTGGTACAACACAGGGCTCTGCAACAAAAATACTTGAGCAAATAATTAATGCTGAATCTATTAAAGAGGCAAAATTTTCGCGAGCTGTTACAAAAAACAAACAAGGTTTGGAAACATTTACTATTGAGGTGACATGGAAGTGAGTGCATCATCTATATCTATAAAAAAGTGGGGCGGTATATCTATAGCGTTGCTTTTAAGTTTTGAGTTTTTGGTTTTCCCTTGGCTAGATTGGTTAGATTCGAGTAAAAATGAGCTAAAAAGTTTAGAGAAAATAGTAGTGAAGCAGGAGAGCTTGCTAGCTTCAGATAAGCAGGTGCAAAATAATTCCGAGTCGATCGCAGCTAACTTAAGTGATTTCTCACAGCTGCCTACTTTAGATAAAAATCAGGACCCTGCATTACTATGGCTTCAGGTCATTGACGCGGCGGTAGAGCGGTATGAGCTGAACATTAATAACAAAGCCCCTTTTAGAGAAGTAAAAATTAACGATGCATACTCTGTCTATGCAGGTAGACTCAATGTATCGGGAAGTTATAACGAGGTTTTAAATTTACTTTATGAACTCGAAAATATAAAAGAGGGTAACCGTGTGCGGCAGGTTTCTTTTACGCGCACAAAAGCAACACCCGATAGGGTAACTGCAAATATAGAGTTTGTACGGGTATTTAAAAAATCATGAGAAATATATTAATCCTTTTATGTGTATGTATTGCGATAATTATATGGGTAAGTGACTTTTTGTTACCCGACAATCAAAGTCGCCAAAAAAAGGATACTGCACCTGTAAAGTTAAATGCAAGTAAAGTAGCGCAAACTCAATTTAATATAGAGCAATTGGCTAACACCTTAGGCGTTGATTACACAGAAATAGGTAAAGATGAAAGCGAAAACTCTGAGGGCCCAGATGTTATAGATGCTACGCTTTCATTAGTTTCTGTTTACACCAGTGGTGAAGTTGCAAATGCAAGAATCAAGATAAAAACCCCTGATGGAGAGGAGTTAATTAACCTTTCAAAAGGAGATAAGTTTGAATCGTTAGAGCTACAGGAAATTTTAGCAGCTGCGGTTGAATTATCTAATAACGGTCAACAAGTTTTACTGAAAATGTATAAACCCGAAATTATCAGTATTACAAAAACAAATGGTGTTGAGGAAGTAACAAAATGAATAATAAACCATTAAAAGGATCTCTTTTAGTTTTAGTTGCATTAGCAGTTTCTGGTTGTACAACAACAAGTAAATTACGAGATAACGATTTATCAGTAGATAGATCAATATTAAAAACAACAGGCATTAAACAAACGCAAGAGCAGATAGCTAAAGAACAAACTAAAACGCAGGCTGAATTTAGTTCATTAAAAGTACAAGATTTAGGTGGTATAACACGTTTAGAAGAAGAAGCTAAAAAAGCGCCTGAGCTAACCGGAGAGCCGATTACTTTTTCTGCAGACGAAGTGTCTATAAAAGAGTTTACAAGCCGTGTATTTGACGATCTATTAAATATTAACTATGTAGTTGCGCCTCAATTAGCGGCATCAGGTGAAAAAATAACACTAAACATATCGAGTGCTATCTCCAGAGCTGCATTTTATGAAGTAGTAATAAAAACACTTGAAGAAAGTGCTATTAGAACTTTAAGGAAAGATAATATTTTATATCTTTCTAAAGCAACCTCTTCAGATCAAAAAAATTCAATAGCAATTGGTATAGGTAATAATACTGCGGATATCCCTGACATATCAGGTGCAATCACACAGATTGTGCCATATGTTTATAGTAGTAGCCGAAACATTACCAGTATAATGAAAAAGCTATCAACAGCCCAAGTTACAGTGAATTCACTACAAAAATTAATTATTTTAGAAGGCGAGCGCGCTGAAATATTACGCGCTATGAAAATAATTAATATGCTTGATGTACCACGCGCATATGGGCGACAGATTAGGTTGATAGAATTTGCTAATATTTCGCCTATTGAGGGGATAGAGCAAATTGAAAAACTGCTAATCGAAGATGGTATGCATGTATCTAAAGAGGGCGATGCATCGTTTGTTCCTATTCCTCGTATTAATGCTTTTGTAGCGTATGCTGCGAGTGAAAAAATAATCGACCGAATTACATTTTGGGCAAATAAAATAGATGTTCCAATTGCTGGTGATGAAAGGCAGTACTTTGTATACAAACCTAAATTTGCTAAAGCAGAAGAAATGTTGGAGTCAATAAATGGATTGCTAAATGGCCAAGCTCCGACCACAAAAAGGGCTAATGGTGAAGGGGAAAGAGGAAAAACTAGTGGTACAACGGGTACTATGCGCTTTAGCCTCGACAAGCAGCAAAATGCGTTAATCTTTTACGCTACAAACGATGAATATCGTTTAGTTGAATCGCTAATGCAAAAAATGGATGTATTGCCTGGGCAGGTGATTCTTGATGTAACCATTTTAGAAGTAACGCTTGGTGATAGTATGTCATCGGGTATAGATTGGTTTTATGAAAACTCAAATACAAACGACTCGCTTTCTGCTAGTAGTGCAACTCTTTCAAGTTCAGGTAGTATTGCTGGGGCTGTGTTAAGTGGCAACTGGCAAGCAACATTCAATTGGAAAGATAGCGTGAGCGATGCGCGTGTTATATCAAGACCATACTTAATTGTAAGAGACGGCGAATCAGCAACGATTACCTCAGGAGATCAGGTACCTATTATTACGCAAACTGTAGAAAGTTTAGGTGATAATAGCGCTGTATCTAACTCCGTACAATATCGCTCTACAGGTGTAAATGTGTCTATTTCACCCATTATTAACTCACAAGGTGTAATTACACTGAGTGTATCTATGTCAGTGAGTGATGCAAATCCTAATGAGCTGGGTGGTAGTACTTCGCCAACTATAACAAACCGTGCAATCACTTCTGAAATTTTATCAGCCGACGGGCAAACAGTTGCGTTGGGCGGCTTAATTCAAGAAAAGAAAAATAAATATAACAATGGCGTGCCATTACTAAGCACTATACCTATTTTAGGTAATTTATTTAAAAGCAATGTAGATTCAATGGATCGCACAGAGCTAGTAATGCTAATTACAACTAAAGTAGTGAATGAAAGCTTCGAAGTAGATGAATTCAGCGAAGCAATGGCTGAGCTATACAGTGCGCCTATTACAATTAGATGAGTATATAAATGAAGTTATTATTAGTAGGTAACCATACGTGTGGGAATAGAGGCGATGGTGCAATTTTAAGAGGTTTAATTGCCGAATTAAAGTTACAACATCCAGATATAAAGCTAGATATTTACAGTCGCTTTCCTATTAGTTCAAGTTACTTACTAAATGAAACCCTGCACCCAGACCCACTTGATGAGTACCACTCATCTGGTGGCTCTTTTAAAGAGCGTTTATGGAAAAAAATCAGTCAACGGTTTTTAGGGTACAGTCTAGCTAAAAAACTTAAAGCAAATAATATAAGTAAGTTACCAGAGCATATTCAGCAATATATAGAGAGTTTAAAAGATTACGACGCTGTTATACAAGTAGGGGGGTCTTTCTTCGTTGATTTATATGGCCCTGCTCAGTTCGAGCATGCTTTGTGTGCTTTAATTGCTAATAAAAAACTATTTATGCTTGGGCACTCAGTTGGCCCATTCGATAGCAAAAAATATTCTGCTCTAGCAAATCAAGTTTTTTCATCAATTGACTCACTAGCGTTAAGAGAGAGTTTAAGCCTTGATTATATGCATAGCGCATCCATTAGTACTTCAAAAGTAACTAGCGGCGCTGATACAGCATGGACGGTGCCTAATAACGTACTTACTTTAAAGCCACATCTTACTAAATTAGTTACTGGTAGACCTACCGTTGCTATAACACTTAGAAAGCTGGCGCCTTTCGACAAGCGCTTAGGTGTTACTCAGCAAGAGTACGAAGCTCGTTTTGCATTTGCCATTAATGAGCTCATAGCTGATGGCTATCAAGTAGTGCTTTGTTCAACGTGTACTGGGATTGGAGGTTATCATCGAGACGATAGAATGGTCGCTTTAAAAGTCCAAAGATTAGTTACGGAAATTGAGCATTGCCATGTCATAATGGACGAGCTAAATGACATCGAATTAGGCTCTTTTTTAAGCCACTGTATCTTAACGATTGGTACTCGCCTACACAGCGCCATTATTTCAATGAACTTTGGCACGCCTGCAATTGCGATAAATTACGAGCACAAATCTAAAGGCATTATGGCGCAGCTGGAAATGCCCGAGCTTTCAAAAGATATTAGTACCTTATTTGATGGTAATTTATTAACCACTGCAAAGGAAGTACTAAACAACATTGAGCAAGTTAAAGTAAAAATGAATGTTCAGGTTGAACATGAAAGGCAAAAAGTAAGGATGATGGTACAAAATACATTGAATAATATCAGCGGAAAAAAATGAAAATCACGTTCTTTTTGAACCAATTTCCAGAACCCTCAGAAACATTTGTTATTAATCAGATCATTGGGCTGATCAAACTTGGAAATGAAGTCAATATTATTGCTACTCGCAAGGGTAATATAGCGCAGTGCCACCAATCTGTAATAGATTACTCACTAATAGAAAAAACGACTTACTTAACAAGCGAATTAACACAAGATAGCGCGATTAATATTAGAGCTAAACGTATATTAAATACAATTAAGCCACTAAACATAAAAAATAAATTAAAAGCATTAAATATTAATCGTTTTGGGCTCCACAGTCAGTCACTATTATTACCTAGTATAGTTACTCGAAATAGCAAGGTATTTGAAGCTGATATCTTTGTTGCTCATTTTGGAACCGCAGGCGTAGTAGCTAACAAATTAAGAGAGCTAAATTTATTAAAGGGTAAACTTGTAACGATCTTCCATGGTTCGGATATTTCTGTTCATTCCATATTAAAAATATTTAAAGATGACTACAAAAAACTCTTTATGACCGGCGAACTTATGGTTCCTATTAGTGACCTCTGGAGGAGTAGGCTAGAAGAGCTAGGCTGTCCTGAGAATAAAATAAAAGTCAATCGCATGGGGATAGATAGTAAGCAGTTTAAGTGTAGGAGTTTTGATAAGCCTTTATCTAAAAAGCTTAAAATTATCACCGTCGCTCGCTTTACAGAAAAAAAAGGGCTTACATACGCGCTAGATGCAATGGCTATATTGCAAAACCAAGGAATTGAGTTTGAATACAATATTATTGGTGGCGGCGAATTAAAAAGTGATATTGAAAATAAAATAGCTAAATTAGCATTAAAAAATGTAAAATTATTAGGCTTTCAGCCGCAAAATAAAGTCTCAGATCTACTTAATGAGTCAGATGTATTTTTATTGCCATCAATAACAGCAAAGTCAGGAGATATGGAAGGCATCCCAGTGTCCTTAATGGAAGCTATGGCCATGGGGCTAATTGCTGTATCTACTTACCATAGTGGTATACCAGAATTAATAACTGACTCGAAAAGTGGCTTTTTAGTACCAGAGCGTAATGCCGAAGAAATAGCTAAAGTGGCTTTAAAAATAGTAAATGATGAAATAAATATCGAAGAAATACGTAAAGAAGCCAAGGAACGGATTGATGCTTCTTTTGAACAAACCAAACTTTACAAAGAGTTTATAGGGATATTGGAAAAGGTTAATGAGCAATAAAAAGCAGGGAGCTTGGTTATTTTTATCTTCAGGGGTAGCAGGAGGTGTGCAGTTTTTAATATTTTCAATGCTAGCGTATTACACAAGCCCAGAAGCAATTGGTGTATTAGCCATTGTAAATGTGTTTTTAGCAATTGCATTTTTAGTGCAAGATATGGGGTTATCTAATTACTTTATATATAAGCAGCATTTAACCCGAGCAGAAAGTTCTACTCTGTATTTTACAAATTGTGCTTTAGGTGGCTTAGCGAGCATAGTTATTTTGCTACTGGCTTCGCCAGCTGAAAACTTTTATGAGTCCAATGATATAGCAAAAAGCATGTATATTATGGCCTTTAATTTCATTTTATTGGCTATATCGGCGCAATATCAAGCCAATTTTATCAAAAGTGAAAAAAACGTTGTTTTAGCAAAAATTGATATTTTTGTTAAATTTGGCATGCTAATTTCTACATTCATCTTAATAAAATTAGGTGTACCCAGTATTTTTCCATACCTTTATTCGTATCTTATAATGAATTTTACACGTTATATTATTTTTATAATCAATGCAGAAAAAACATGGCACCCAACATTTACATTAGACCTAAAAATAATTAAGCCAGCGCTTGAATTCGGAAGTTATCAAATGGGCTCACAAATTGTCAGTCAAGTGCGTACACAGCTAGATCAGTTAATTATAGGAAAGGTGATGGGGGTCGAAATCTTAGGCCTTTACTCTTTTGCGAAAGAGCTCATAATGCAGCCAGTTAAATTTATTCGTACATTAATTGCTAGAATGCTTTATCCAAAGCTTGCACTATTTCAAGATAACCAGAGAGAATTTTATAAGGTACTAAATGGTTCGGCTAGAACATTATTAATATTAAACTCTACCCTATACTTACTCTATGTGGTTGGGTTACTTGTTTTAGTAAGCTTTTTCTTTCATGAATACGAAAAATCATTACCCGTATTGTGCATATTACTTATACTTGGTTTGGTGGCACCTTTTGGTAGTTTATTTGGCGTAATAGCGCAAGCAAAGGGTAATACTAAAATTGAATTTAAATGGAGTATGATATCTGCTTTTATAAGCGTAACTTCATTATTTTTTATCGCACAACTTAACAATATAAATCAATTTGCGTTAGGCGTTGCTGGGTTGCAAGTCTCTTTAACTATAGGATCTTTTTTCTATTTTGGTCGTTATAACCAAAGCATATCGAAAAGAAGTTTCTTTTTAATATTATGTGCTAATTTGGGATTATATGTGTCTGTATATTTTTTTTACACTTTGCTATAGAGCGACAAACGACAGCTTAAATGCTGTCGTTTATAGTGTCAGACTCAATATCAAAATAGCGAAGCTCGTTTAATGAAATTGAGCTCGATATTTTTCTCGAAAAAAGCATTTCGCTATTTTTTACCCTTTGAAAATCTTCTTTTTGCAGCGTTCTCGGGTAGTCAGGACCACTTTTCCAATCTACATAACGCAGTGCATGCTCCGCGATACTACCAATATTTAAAGATTTAGGATGTTTATAAATGTTATTTTTAAACTCACTATTATAAATTATAGAGTGAAAAAAGACTTCATCAGCACATAAGGAACGCGCAAATTTGAGCTTGTAGTGAGGATTGCGAGCAACAAAGCTATTTATCATCTCAATGCAGCCTTTGGTTAAGCTAAACCAGTTAGTGCCCTTGTAAAGTTGAATGTCGAGTTTACTGTACAGCCTTAATTTAAAACGTATATTAATGTATGGAAAAATTACTTTTTTACAAACTTTCTCAATAAAAGAGTTATTTTTTTTAAAACATAAAGAAGGATAATTAAACAACACCCTAAGATCTGGGTTTATAGGCGAAGTGCGGCTTTCCTGAAAGGCAATATATTCATACTTTCCATTACTTGGCAATGTATCTAACCTTTTTTGTGAGATTAATATATCGTCACCAGATATTAAATGAAAATATTGATATTGGTACTCTAAAGAGGCTTTAATAAGTTCGAGAGTGGCATCAATCTGCGATACATCCCCCCAAGACACCTCTATTCTTTTTTCTATAAAAATAACATTTTTAGATTTTAAGTGTAAAAATGGTTCAATATTAGATTTTTTATCTACATGTATCAAAATGATGTTTTTTGGATTTTTTGACGCTTTTAATACTGTGTATTCTAATGAGGAGCTTATTTGGTGTGCCGTAATTGCTATACAATTCATGTATGACCTATGGTTTTCATTAAAATTTATTATTTGCTATCGTTTTATTATGTAGCGTTTTGAGGTGTTTTTTATTTAGTCTATTTATAAAAGCAACAAGCGCGATAAGAAAACTAGACCATAAAGCAGAGCGGTATGCATCTACAGGTGTGCCTGTAAATGAGTAAAGCGTTGCTGAAAAAAAACTAATATGACAAGCAACACTTAATTGAAATAGCTCAAAACTAGCTAATTCTCTATCGTAAAGTTTTTTACACTTCATGCAAACCATTAGTGAATAACAATAAAAAATAAATAGCATTGAAGTAAAGGCGATTAAGCCAAGCAGTCCATAGCGAAATAAATAATCTAGATAACTATTCTCAATAATAACGCCCTTAAGAGACATTGGTGAGCCGCTATACCAATGTTTAAAGCCTTCGTTTAGGGCAAGTAAGGTTTGTCCTTTGCGAGTTGATGTTGAGCCATCTAAATGACCTTGTTGTAATAGATCAATAAACCTTGTTATGTAATCAAGGTTCACTCCAAAATAGACTATTAAAAATATAAATGAAGTAAGAAGAATAACCATACTAAGCATAATTTTTTTAGCTATCCCCAGCCTTAAAATTATAGAAAAAAATGTAAAATATAATGCAGTAATTACAGTTGCTAAATAACCGGTTTTTGATTGTGATAAAAAAATCGCAAGAAAGGCTAAAATAATATATAAAGCCGCAGCTTTTTTATTACTACCAAAAAAGAACTCAATAATATAAACAGCTATAAAAAAGCTTAAGAAATAACAGGTAATATAAACCCAATCGAATGTACCAGGTGCTCTAAAGCCAAACCCACTATAAACGTCCTTGAAGCTCAGTATTTTCAATGCTGCAATATCACCAAATACTATTTGTAATAAGATAACTATTAATTGAATAATAAAAATAGTGGTTAAAGCTTTTTTTATTTTTATACTATTGATAATATTGAAGTTTTCTACAAGTAAAGAATAGAAAAATATAACGTATGAAAATAATAAAATCGGCTTAATTAGGACAGAAAAATGAAAAGCTGAAAAATTTCTAATAGCAAAAGGAAAGCTTATCAACATCGCAAAAAGCGGGAGGCAGTATACAAACGCAACATTAGGTATGCTAACTTTGATTCTAGTTGCAAAAACAATTAATGTTAAATAAGCAAGCATCACTACAAAATATGATTTTTGCATCACAGCTGCATCAATCGTAGGGATAAAGTACGTAGGCCAGTAACATAAAACAAATAATGTCGATAGCACTAGCCATTGTGCAGTGTTTAGAGGAACATTATTTTTTTGCAAACTTAAACCCAATCATTTTATATAAATAGCTTATTGTAAATTTAGGGTATTTTTTTAATACTCTGTCGCGCACATGCTTGTGCAATACCATACGTTGTAGCCATCTTAACCCAAGCTTTTTCACTAAAGGGTGATAGTAATCGGGTTTTATAGATGTTTGCGTTAAAAAACCGCCGCAAGTAATAATAACAGCAGATTTAATCAGTTGATGTTTTACCTTTATAGAAAAATGTTCCTGATATGGAGTACCCATACCGACTAACACAACATCAGGCTTTAGCAAATTAAGCTCATTAATTGTCTTATCAGGGTCATTGATATATCCATCTCGCTGGTACACAACATTCAAGTTAGGGAACTGCTTTTTTAGGTTAATAACGGCCAGCGTATTTTCGTCAGTAGTGGCACCTATAATTGCAATGCGTTTATTTTTTGTTGCTACATACTGTAAGAAAGGCTCCGCAATTGAGCTGTAGTCAAAGCTTGCCCTGGTTATTTTGGGTAAAAATAAGTTGTGAAGAATGCATAGCAAAGCGCCATCAGAAAAATAAATATCAACGTCATTAATTAAACTTTCTTCTTTAACTACTTCGTAATACGAAAAGGGATTGAGAAACGAAATGACAGTTGAATTTTTTGATTCAAATGCACTGTTTTGAATATCAATAAAGCGATCGCCAGAGTGTATTTTATTATTAAGCTGTTCGTTCATAATAGTGATTTGAATAATGTGTAATAGTATTGTGTGGCTGCAGGTAATAAAAAATCATCCACGGCAGGAGAGGGCATTAGGTTTCTTTTTTCGTTTACAGTGATTATTTCTTTTACAAGTTGATCTGTATCTAAAAAGTCGACTAAATAGCCATTTTTACCATTGTTAGTCAGCTCTTTAGGGCCATATCGGCAATCAAACGTTATTATTGGTGTATTTAGATAAGCGGCCTCGACTAAAACAGTGGGTAAGCCTTCCCATCGTGAGGTCAGTAATATTGCCTTTGCGTTGGCAATATATTTATATGGGTTATTTGTTGAACCATGAAGAATTATATTGTCACTTAAACTTTTATCGCTTATCAGTTTTTTTAAATTTTTATGCTCAGGACCATCGCCAATAATTACGACTTTTATTACGTGGTTTGTTTGCTTAGCCTTGCCAATCGCATCAACAAGTAAATCGTAACCTTTTTGATGATGTAATCTACCAACACACACAAAGTAATCACTGTATTTAACTTCTTTGTTTGCTAATTGTTTAATTGACTCATCTAGTACAGGGTTGTAAATACAATGCACATTATTTTTTGATACAACATTTAGTTTTACTAAGTTTGTTAAAATACCTTTTGATACACAAACTACAGCGTCCAGCTGGGAGTATAGGAATGTGGCACCTAAGCGCCTAACGACATTTTTAAATCTGCTCTCTTGAGGAAGATTAATAGGTGTATGCTGTATGGCTATTTTTTTTATTTTTTTAGATATAAATAATCCATATTTAGATAGCCCGCCTTTAGTGAATACAACTAAATCGGGGCTTAAGTCGAGCGATATTTGGCGAAAATTTATAAATTTATTTTTATTACCCAATTCGTAAATTGGCGCTAGTTCTTTAAAACGAGCCGTTAATTCGCCACTTTTTTGTTCGCACACAATCGTAATATTACAGTTATGAATTGATTGCAAACCGGTTATAAGCTGCTCGGTTACCCTTTCTACACCACCTAAGCAAAAGTCTTCAAAAACAAAAAAAATGTGCATGTTAACACCTAACGTCCCAGTAATTTTTTCATATTGTGAAGCAGTGCATACTTATAAATATCTTTATGTGAATTTATTAGCAAACTAAGCGACACCCAATTGCCACATATAATTGCTTCCCAACATTTCATGGCGTTTAGTTGCTTATTGTCCATTAATAGTGAGTGTTTATTTAAGAACTGCTTAAATCCTGTAAGCCTGTTTGGAGAGCGCGTTATACTTGTATCACATTGTTCTTCATATTGTAGATAGGTGGATTTAGGTAGTTTTAGGCCGGTGCCATAATGTTTGAAAAATCTAATCCACGTGTCGTAATCTTGCCATGCTTTAAACTTAGTATCAAACCCACAAATACTTTTAAGGTTTTCAGTTTTGCAAAACAATTGATTGCCTACTTTATTCACTACAAGGATATCGTTTAAGGTAAGTTCGCCTATAAAGAAATTGTGCTCAACTTTTGAGTTGCTTTTACATACGGTTACAGGAGTACATAACGAGGTGTATGAATCAGACCAGTTATCCATAAAATAGGAAAGCCTGTCATATGTGAATGCGTCGTCGTCATCAAGGCCTGTTATAAATTCACCAGAGGCTGTGTTAATTGCTTTGTTACGAGCAGCGCAGGCCCCAAGGGCTGTTTCATGATGAAAAACAATAATGCGTGGGTCAGTGAGCGCTAACTCATTTAAGTAGTCAAAGGTTCCGTCAGATGAACCATCGTTGACTATAATAAGCTCCCACTGAGAGTAAGACTGACTAAGCACGCTTTGTACAGCACGTTTTAGGTTGTTAAGCCTATTATGCGTTGGCATATAAACTGTTATTAAAGGGGCTTGCATTAGCGAGCCTTATAAAAGCGAATTAGGGCTATAAAACTTCCAAAAATACCACCTAAAAAAATGCTTACTATAATAATGAAAGCACGTTTAGGACCAGCCTTTTCTTCAGGAATAATAGCCGGATCCAAAGTAGTAAATATATACTCACTTTTTATTTCGGTTAACATTTTTGTTTTAGTTTGTTCTTCTATTAGCCTATAAAAAACCGCTTCCATATCCGCAATACGAGTTTGTGTTAGTTTTTCGTTGAGGTAATGTATGCTTTTATCTGCTTGTTCTATATCATAACTTTGCATTTGTGCGTTTATATCTTTAACTAAATTGGTCACAATTTGTTGCGCGAGTACAGGGGAAATATGCTCATAAGAGATTCTCACCAATCCATTTTTTTCTGTATCTATTAGCAGGTTGCTTTCAAACTTTTTAAAGGCAAGCCAATATGGGTTTGTATTTTTTGGAAGCAAAAAGCTTGCGTTGTTAGTGTCGTATATTTCTGAATCGTATGTAAATGACTGCTCTTCTTTATTCCAGCTCTTAGCGGCAACAAGAGGTGCAAGTAGGTCGTATTTTTTTATAAACGCATATACAAACTCTTTGGTTAACATTTTTGCTTGTGCAACTTCTGTTTTAAAATCGTCATCTGTTAAGTTACCTAAACCAGCAAGAGAAGCAAGGCCTCCAAGCTGTGAGTCCATTTGTGAGCTTTGCCCTTGAAGCAACTGTGTTGGGGCTAGTAATGTTTCAGCTCTGTAGGTATTGGGAGTATTTATGGCTACAAAAAAAGAGATAACTGCACAGACAAAGCAAATTGCAAAGATATAAAGTTTAAAAGACCATATAGAGCTTATTATTTCACTCAGTTCTGGAGGCGGTAAGCTCTCTAAAGCTTTATCAGCATTGCCCATTATTTTTCCCTGCTTAATTAGTGACGTACTTAATTTTAGTGGAGGGATTATACCTAAGTTTATTTAGGTTGCCATAGCTCAAATGTGCGCTTAGTAAATACACGTAGGGTAAAAAGAGATATTAAAACGTAATAGCTACTCAATGTATGACTTTAGTTAAAAAGCTTTCGTAAATTGCAAGCTCAGTGTAAACAGTTGTGATTTACAAAAAAAGCTATGTTAGAATCTCCGACTATTTGATTTAAAGTAGAATTTAACTCCACTCATTTTATGGGTGCGTTAAGTTTAGATACGCAGTAGTGGTTAGGGTTAATTTAAAGCAGGATGCTTTAAGCTTAAGGGAAGGAATCTGTTGATAATATTCATATCAATTGGTTTATCCGCATTTAAAAGCGCCATAAGTTAGTAGTCACATATTTATAGAAAAATACTATAAATCGCTTAAGATTGCGCGTAACAATAAAAATGGGTTTTCATGAGTACTAATAAATTATCATTAAGACATTACACAGCATAGGAGGGCGTATGGAATTTATTTTAGCTATTATTTCATCATTTGTTCTGTCGCTTTGCTCCATTAAATTATTTAGACCATTTGCAGTTAAGTATAATCTTGTCGACAAACCAAATGAGCGTAAACACCATGATGGACATGTACCGCTTATTGGTGGAGTCGCTGTTTTTGCAAGTGTTGCTATGTCATGCAGTATCTGGCTGCCTTTTAATCAAGAACTAACGAGCTATTTATGTGCGTCTGGTTTAATGGTTTTGCTTGGTGTGATGGATGATAAACACGAATTAAGCGTGAAATTTAGAGTTGTTTTCCAAATTATTGTGGCAACGTTCATGATAATAGCAATAGATAATTATATTGTAGAACTTGGTGATATTTTTTATTTTGGTGATGTGCAGTTAGGCTATTTTGGCATCTTTTTTACTTACTTAGCTGTGATTGGTTTGATAAACGCTTTTAACATGGTTGATGGGATAGACGGTCTCTTAGGGGCTATGGCCATAAACACTTTAGGTGCAATTGCACTTTTGTTACTGCTAAACCAAAAAGAAAACCTATTTACCGTGTTAATTGTAGTTGCATTAATTCCATATTTAATTTTTAACCTAGGCTTTTGTGGAACCCGTTATCGAAAAATTTTTATGGGAGACGCTGGTAGTATGTTTATAGGTTTTACGGTTGTATGGTTACTAGTGACCAACACTCAAGGACAATCGGCAAGCTTTAGACCTGTTACTGCCTTATGGATAGTCGCTATACCATTAATGGATATGGCCGCACTTATTGTGAGGCGTATAAAAAAGGGGAGATCGCCATTTCATGCTGATAGAGATCACCTTCACCATATATTTCTTCGGGCTGGGTTTAGCTCACGTTCAGCTTTGATAATTATATTTACTTTAAGTGTACTTTTTTCAGGCGTAGGTGTGGTAGCTGAATTACTTAATGTACCCGAGTTTGTAATGTTTTTTGGGTTTATTATTTTATTCTTAATTTACAGTGTTACTATATTACACATCTGGAAGGTACTTACTTTTGTTAGGCGTTTTACTACAAAGCAAATTTAATTGAGTTTACAGTTTAACGGGCTTAGCATACGCTCTATCGAAGGCTTTTTTAGTAGGTTAATGCAAACCCTATAAAAGTTGTTTAAGCGCATATACATTTAACTTATACAGATTAAACAGTTTCAATGGCCTAAATATGGACTTTTGGTTACCTCTAACAATATCTTTTATATTATCTTTTTTAGCAATAAAGATTGTAAATCCTATCGCTATAAAAACAGGCCTAGTTGATTACCCATGCGCACGCAAAGTACATGAAGGGCACATACCTTTAGTAGGTGGTATAGCAATATATTTATCTATCATGCTTGCATCAGTATTATTTATTGAGCAAAGCCGAAATTTAAATATATATTTAGTCGCCGCAGCCTTAGTTTTATTTTTAGGGGTTCTGGATGATCGTTACGACTTATCTGTAAAAACGAGGTTAGTTGCGCAAGTTATTGTTGCTTCTTTAATGATATTTGGAACAGAAATGCACTTAAATAGCCTTGGTTATCTTTTAGGTGATTTCGAAATTAAGCTTGGAACACTTGGAATTATTGTAACCATAGTCGCGATTATTGCCGGCATTAATGCAATAAATATGATGGATGGAATCGATGGGCTTGCGGGTGCGCTTAGCTTAATTGCTTTTGCTGCTATAGCATTTTTTTTAAATAGGGTAGCAAATGACTGGTTTTTACTCCCCACTTTATTTATAGCCTCATTACTTGCGTATTTAATGTTTAACTTAAAGCTACATAAGTCTTTTTCAAAAATATTTATGGGTGACTCAGGTAACATGCTCATTGGTTTATCATTGGTGTGGTTAATGGTATTAAGCGTCAACTTAGAAACTCCTGCATTCAAGCCTGTAACCGCTCTCTATATAATGGGGGTGCCTATTTTAGATATGGCTACTGTGATAATACGCAGGTTAAAATCTGGAAACTCCGCTTTTTCTGCAGATCGTCAGCACTTACATCATTTATTTGAAGCTGCAGGGTATAGTCGTACGTCAGCACTTATTTGTATTTCTAGTTTTGCCTCGTTACTGGCTGTGCTAGGGTGTGCTGCTGATATATTTCTAGTGCCTGAATGGATTATGCTAGTCACATTTATTATTTTATTTATCTGTTATGCTGCTATAACACAGCGTGTATGGAATAAAATTGAGCTTAAAAATAGTTAGCATTAGTTTGCTAATTTTCTAATACGTAAGGTTATGAATTATAAAATGAAACATAAAAGTTTAATTGCGTTGCTTACACCTCTATTATTTACACTAGGTTGTACTTCGTCTCCTCCAGTTATAAAAGCTTCAGTTGCCCTTATTGATAAACCTATAGAGTCTAATAAAGTAGATGCATTGCCTAGTGAGCTAGATAAAGCAGTTCAAGGCCGCCCACAAGGATATGTTAGTATTTACAATGGGACAATGATGCTCTTAGGAAAAAAATATACATCTGCTTTAGGCACGCAGTGCCGCATAATATATTTAAGTGATGAAAACAACAAAGTAAAAAAAGAGCGTCGAACAGTATGCAAAAACGAAAAAACTCAGCAATGGTCTATGACCCCGCAAGTTATCGAAAATAAAAATAACCAAATTAGCTTTGGAGTTTAACGGCTGCTATGAACACTTTTATCCATAATTTAAAATCAATCTATGCGTTGGTCTTGTTAGCTATAAGCTTACAAGTGACAAATATTGCATATGCTGCTGAAAAAGTTTCGTTAAACCAATTAGAAAACGGCACCTACAATTCGCAGCCTCGCGCAGGGACTATGTTACCGGGCGAAATGTCAGCTTCGCAATTGCTACCTTCTGCAGAGGCTGGTTTACCGCCACCTTACGGTGCAAACTTATTTGCTGGGGGTTATGAAAGCGAACGCCAAGATGGTCTAAATGACGACTATACGATAGCACCAGGAGATAAAGTATCAATATGGTTATGGGGTGCAATTAACCAATCAGAGGTTATTACTGTAGATAATCAGGGTAATTTGTTTATCACTAACATTGGCCCAGTATATGTAGCAGACGTTAAAGCCAGCCAGTTAAATAGCTACGTGACAAAAAAAATTAAGCAAGTATATAAAAAGAGCGTTGAGATTTACGTAAACTTGCTTACCGCTACACCGGTTAGCGTTTATATAAGCGGTAGTGTTGCTCGCCCAGGGCAATATGCCGGTATCGCCTCAGATAGCATACTTTATTACCTCAAACGCGCAGGTGGTATAGACTCTGAACGCGGTAGTTACCGCAGCATAAAAGTATTACGAGACAATAAAGTAATCCAAAATATTGACCTATATGACTTTATTTTAAAAGGTTACCTCCCCAAATTTAATTTTAAAGACCGTGACGTAATTTTAGTAGAGCGTCAAAAAGCAACCGTAGTTGTATCAGGGAGTGTACGAGCTCCATTTAGGTTTGAATTTAAGGGCAGCCAAGCAACTGGCGAACAATTAGCTGAGTTTGCACTACCTATGGCTAAAGTAAGCCACGTAGCAATTTCAGGGGATAGAAACGACGGGCCTTTTTCTGTGTACTTGCCATACGGTGAATTTAAACACTTTACGCTAAAAGATGGTGATAAACTTATATTTAATGACGACATACGTGCTCAAGTTTTAGATATACAAGTCGCAGGCAGCTATTTAGGGCCGTCGTACTTTGCTGTTAAAAAAGAAACACGTCTTCATGACCTCCTAGCTAATATCGAAATTGATAAAGACCTTGCTGATTATCAAGCCATTTATATCCAGCGTAAAAGTGTAGCGGCTAAACAAAAAGAAATGATAGAGCAATCGTTAGATAGGCTAGAGCGAAGTGTATTTACAGCACCAGCTTCATCAGACGGCGAAGCTAAAATTAGAGCCGAAGAAGGTCGAATGATTTTAGAATTTACCGAGCGAGCGCGTAAAGCTGTGCCATTAGGTAAAGTTGTTATTTCTGATGGTGGCAAAGTGGCTAATGTTCGCTTAGAGCAAGGGGATATTATTCATATACCTGCAAAAACCGATTTAGTACATGTAAGTGGTGAGGTACTAATGCCACAGTCATTAGTTTATAACGAGCAAGCTACAATTAAAGATTATGTTGCGTGGGCCGGTGGCTACAGCGAGCGAGCCAACTATGAACAAATAATGGTAATTCACCCTAATGGCATGATAGACCTTGATGCCACAGGACCACTAAAAGCGGGCGACCAAATTTTAGTGCTCCCTAAAGTAGATACTAAGCTAATGCAATCGGTTAAAGATATTACCCAAATTATTTATCAAATTGCGATAGCTGCAAATGTGGCTACCTAACCAATGACCACTATTATAAAACGTAATAACTGGGCAATATGGCGCGATGTTATATTTGCCCTGTTTGTACGCGAAATACGCACTGGTTTTAATGATAAGTTTGGGCTTGCATGGGCTGTATTTGAGCCTTTAAGTTTTATTTTTTTACTATCGTACATACGTGGAATGATTGCAGGGAGCGATTCGCACACAGTGCCTACCTTTGAGTTTATGATGTATGGAATGCTGCTAATTCAGCTTTTTTTAGATACGTTAATGAATACATCTAACTCAATTAAAAAAAACAAAGCGCTATTTGCTTTTAGGCAAGTACAGCCTATTAGTAGTGTTTTAGCGACGGCGAGCTTTTATTTATTAATTAAATTGGTCGTGTTTACTTTAATAATTTTGCTTATGTATTTTTTAGGTATGGATTTCAAAATTAGCGACCCTTTGTTTTTATTATTTAACGCATTTTCTGTATGGGTAATTGGAATATCTCTAGGGCTTTTATTTGCTGTAGGTAAATGCTATATCCCTGAGTTAGGTAAGGTGCAAAGTGTGTTAGTAAGGCCGTTATTCTTTATTTCTGCAGTGTTTTTCTCGATGCAGGATATACCCAAAGAATATTGGCCCTATTTAGACTGGAACCCTATGTTGCACGCAATAGAGCTTTCGCGCCATGCCGCGTATAAAACATACCCTACCGATGGCGTTAGCGAGTTTTACTTGTTTTCATCAGCGTTAGTTTTACTATTTTTTGCATTAGCGACCTACCATGTGTCGTGGAAGCAGGCAATTAGCCGATGACGGACATAAGGCTAAATAATGATTAAGCTAAGTAATGTAACTAAGTATTACCCCTCATCTTTGGGTAACCAGTACATTTTTAAAAACGTAACCTTTGAAATACCCAGTGGCCACAATATTGCTATTTTAGGCTCAAACGGTGCGGGTAAATCAACACTATTTAAAATGTTAGCCGGTAGCGAATACCCCAATAAAGGCGAAATTATTACCGACTTACACCTTTCGTGGCCGGTAGCACTTACAACAGGGATACACCCGCAAATGAGTGGCGCTGAGAACGCTCGGTTTATTGGCATGATCAACGGTGTGGCCGATTTAGACCTATATGTTCGCAGGGTGCGCCAATTTGCCGAGCTAGGCCCTAAATTTGACCTACCTGTAAATACGTACTCAAGTGGTATGAAACCCCGCTTAGCATTTGCATGTTCAATAGGTATCGACTTTGACGTATACCTAATTGATGAGGTTACATCGGTAGGTGATGCTAATTTTAGAAACAAAACACGCCAAGCGCTTACCCAAAAAAGTAAAAGCGCTAATGTTATTATGGTAAGCCACGAAATGGACGAATTAAGGCATTTTTGCGACAGTGCGATTGTGCTCCATAAAGGCGAACTCACTTTTTACAACGATTTAGAGCAAGGAATTGCTCATTACCAGGCATTATAATTATGAGTCAACAAGCGGTAGATAAAATAGAACAACGTTTTCAAGATATTGGTTTAAAAACCGATAAAGCTATTTGGGATGATGGCGAAAAATTAATTGGCCTTGCTAAACAAGTAGAGCCAAACGACATATATTTAGCTCGCCGAATTATGCAACGAGCCCGCAACTTAAAACCCCAAAGCGAGAAAATAAATAAAGAACTTGAGCGCCTTTCAGCAAAAATAGCAAATAAGGCAAAGCAAACACAAACAAGCTCATCTACAGAAAAAAATAGTGCTGATAATTTATATAAGAATAAACATATTATAAAAGCACAAAGTTTTTATGCAGAGTTAAGCAAAAAACCACACTTTAAAACATACACTCAACCATGGTTTGTACTATTGTTAGTGCCATTTATATTATTTGCGTTTTATCAGCTTGTGTGGGCTGCACCACGGTATGAAAGCAGAGCGCAGCTTATTATTCAGCAACCTGATGGCATGGCAACCATGGACCCTTCTATGGCGATACTAAGTGGTTTAGGGGTTGCTTCTAGCTCGACTGCCGATACCGAAATAGCCAAAGCATACATTCATTCAGAAGACATGCTTAACTACTTACAAGCCCACAGTAATATAAAGCAGCACTATTACGAAGGCGGTGATATTTTTTCACGATTAAGTGCTAGTGCAAGTATTGAAGATTTACTTAAATATTACCAAGAGCACACCACAATTGAAATTGACGAAGATTCAGGTGTAATTAAAATACTGGTGCAGGGTTTTACACCAGAGTATGCAAAGCAATTAACGCAAACCATAGTAAACCGTGCAGAGTGGTACATAAATTCTATAGGCCACCAATTGGCAGATGCGCAGCTTAAATTTATAAAAACAGAACATACTAAAGTAGAGCAGCGCCTACGTAACGCACAAAGTAAAATTTTAGCCTTTCAGCAAAAAAACAACTTACTAGACCCTGAGGCAGAAGGCGCAGCATTACAGCAAATTACGTATGGGTTAGAAAGCGAAATAGCCACTAAAAGTGCACAACTAAAAGGGCTGCGCTCAACCATGACCGAAAAAGCACCTCAAGTGGTTATGCTAGAGGCCGAGCTTAGCGCATTAAAAATACAATTAGAGCTTGAGCGAGAAAGACTTTCGCAACAGCAAGGTACAGGTAGTAATTCAGCAACAGCTAAACCTTTAAATACAAACGATACTGCAGTAAGCGAAGTATTAGCGCAGTTTTCGGATTTAAAAATAGAGCTTGAGCTGGCTATAAAAGGCTATACAGCATCAGAGGTATCGCTTGATAAAGCGCGTATAGAGGCGTACCGCCAATTAAAATACCTAATAGTGGTAGAGGCACCGACACTACCGCAAGATAATCAATACCCAAAAACGCTATACAATATTTTACTGTTTGCAGTATTACAGCTTATGCTTTTTGGTATTGGTAAAATAATTTTAGCAACAGTAAAAGAGCTCAGATAACGTTAAGCTAAAAGGGAGTAGGCTTAACAAAAACTTAAACACAAAGTAAATAAATCGGATACATTATGAATATAATAACTGCTCCAAAACAAAAATCGTCTCGCAAAGGTATAATTTTAGCGGGGGGCTCTGGCACGCGCTTATACCCACTTACAAAAGTGGTAAGTAAACAGTTAATGCCTGTATACGATAAGCCAATGATTTTTTACCCCGTATCCACCTTAATGGTTGCTGGCATAACCGAAATTTTAATTATTGCCACCCCTACCGAGCTGCCACGCTTTAAAGAGCTACTGGGCGATGGCAGTGCGTGGGGTATTAGCTTTGAATACGTAGAGCAACCTAGCCCCGATGGCCTAGCGCAAGCATTTTTATTAGCCGAAGACTTTTTACAAGGCCACAGTGCTGCCTTAGTATTAGGCGACAATTTATTTTATGGCCACGACTTATCGGTATCGTTACAAAATGCGACTAGCTGTGAAAATGGCGCCACGGTGTTTGGTTACCATGTCGCTAACCCAGAGTCATATGGTGTAGTGGAGTTTGATACAAACGGTAAAGCAATATCAATTGAAGAAAAGCCAGCTAAACCTAAATCAAATTATGCAGTGCCAGGACTATACTTTTTTGATAACCGCGTGGTTGAATTTGCAAAAAATGTAAAGCCGTCGGTACGCGGTGAGCTAGAAATAACCGATGTAATAGAGCAGTACCTAGCCAAAAAAGAGTTAAATGTAGAAATTATGGGCCGCGGTACCGCATGGCTAGATACCGGCACATTAGACGACCTGCTCGATGCCGCTAACTTTATTCGCGCAATAGAAAAACGCCAAGGCTTAAAAATTAATTGCCCAGAAGAAATAGCCTACCGCATGGGTTACATAAACGCAGAACAGCTTAAAAAGTTAGCCAAACCGCTTAAAAAGTCGGGCTATGGTAAGTACTTACTAGGGCTATTGGATCAAACTGTATTTTAATAGGCATTAAAAATGAAATTTATTGAAACAAAAATCCCTGATGTAAAAATAATAGAACCACAAGTATTTGGTGACGAGCGCGGCTTTTTTATGGAAACCTTTCGTATATCGCTGTTTAATGAGCATTGTGGCGAGCGCACCTTTGTGCAAGAAAACCACAGTAAATCGGCACATGGCATACTGCGTGGCCTGCACTACCAAACACAAAATACCCAAGGTAAATTAGTGCGTGTTACCCAAGGTGAAGTGTTTGACGTAGCGGTAGATATGCGTAAAAGCTCGCCTACCTTTGGGCAGTGGGTTGGGGTGTTATTATCGGCCGAAAACAAACGCCAACTATGGGTGCCAGAAGGCTTTGCCCATGGCTTTTATGTAACCAGCGAAAGCGCCGAGTTTGTATATAAATGTACCGACGTTTACAACCCAAATGCCGAGGTATCAGTTAAATGGGATGACCCGACGCTTAACATAGACTGGCCACTAGTAAAAGGAAAAGCCCCGCAGCTTTCGGCAAAAGATGAGGCAGGCCTTGCATTTAATGCTGCGCCTACGTTTTAATAAATTTAAGTTAGTAAAGATATGAAAGTATTAGTAACAGGTAAAAATGGCCAACTAGGCAGTGAGCTTGCAAAGCTACGCCCTGCCGATATAGAACTTGAATTATTTGATAGTAAAGCATTAGATATCACCAATATGGCTGCACTAAATGAGGTGTTAATTGCACACTCTCCCGATGTAGTTATTAACGCAGCAGCCTATACCGCAGTAGATAAAGCCGAAAGCGATGCGGAACAAGCCTATTTAGTGAATGAGCAAGGCGCTGCTAATTTAGCTTCCGTGTGTAAAACCATTGGCGCTAAATTAATTCATGTATCAACCGATTTTGTGTTTGATGGCACAAAAACCACCCCTTACGAAGCAAGCGACATAACCAACCCGTTAAGTGTGTACGGTGCATCTAAATTAGCGGGCGAGCAAGCTGTGAGCAATCTATTAGGCAGCCAAGCTATAATTGTGCGCACTGCGTGGGTGTACTCTGTTTTTGGTGGGAACTTTGTCAAAAGTATGTTGAATTTAATGCAACAAAAACAGCAATTAGGTATAGTAGCAGACCAAGTGGGTACACCAACGTGGGCTGCAGGGCTTGCTAATATGTTATGGGCATTAGCTACTCAACAAAATCAAAAAAGCGGTATAAATTCAACACTAAATAGCAATAAAACAACAATTTTAAATTGGACTGATGCAGGTGTAGCATCATGGTTTGACTTTGCTGTAGCAATACAAGAGCTTGCTATAGAAAAGGGGCTGTTAAGTAAAGCAATACCAATACGCCCTATACCGGCAACTAGCTACCCTACACCGGCAAAGCGCCCCGCGTTTAGCGTGTTAAATAAAGCGCAAGCAGAACAGTTGAGTGGCGTGCAAACAATACATTGGCGTTCACAGTTAAGTGATATGTTAGATGAACTAGCGCTAAAAATTTAACCCGTAGACGCGTTATTAAAAGCTTATCGGTGTAGCGCGCGGCGCCTCTGTGCTCTCGGTGGTAGATTTGTTTTTAAATAAGCGATGAAAGAGATTTTATTACCACAGAGAACACAGAGAAGAGAAGGAGAAGAACTTTCTCGGTGAAGCGCGCAGCGCCTCGGTGCTCTCGGTGGTAAATTTGTTTTTAAACACACAAAGTGATTAAGAGATTTTATCACCACAGAGAACACAGAGAAGAGAAGGAGAAGATCTTTCTCGGTGAAGCGCGCAGCGCCTCGGTGCCCTCTGTGGTAGATTTGTTTTAAACACACAAAGTGATTTTATCACCACAGAGAACACGCAGAAGTGAAAAAGAAGTAATTGATACTTGTAGACGCGCAGCTTGCTGGCGTTAGTAACTTCTCAGCGCAGCGCCTCGGTGGTAGATTTGTTTTTAAATAAACAACAAAAGTGATTTTATCACCACAGAGAACACAGAGAAGAGAAGGAGAAGATCTTTCTCGGTGAAGCGCCTCGGTGTCCTCTGTGGTAAATTTGTTTTTAAACACACAAAGTGATTAAGAGATTTTATCACCACAGAGAACACAGAGAAGAGAAGGAGAAGATCTTTCTCGGTGAAGCGCGCAGCGCCTCGGTGCTCTCGGTGGTAAATTTGTTTTTAAATATAAACAACGAAAGTGATTTTATCACCACAGAGAACACAGAGAAGAGAAGGAGAAGATCTTTCTCGGTGAAGCGCGCAGCGCCTCGGTGCTCTCGGTGGTAAATTTGTTTTTAAATAAACAACGAAAGTGATTTTATTACCACAGAGAACACACAGAAGTGAAAAAGAAGTAATTGATACTTGTAGACGCGCAGCTTGCTGGCGTTAGTAACTTCTCAGTGAAGCGCGCAGCGCCTCGGTGCTCTCGGTGGTAAATTTGTTTTTAAATAAACAACGAAAGTGATTTTATCACCACAGAGAACACGCAGAAGTGAAAAAGAAGTAATTGTTACTTGTAGACGCGCAGCTTGCTGGCGTTACCAATTCTCTGTAATAAAAATGCTTATTGAGAGAGTTATAAGCCTCACTCTTTAGGCGAGTAAAATAAGTATTATTGAATAATGTGTAGTCTTGCAGCTTACTACTTGTAGTGATTACGCAGGGCTGTAAAACCAATTTAAATGGAAAAATAAATGACAGTAAAAAATCTATTAGTAACCGGTGGTGCAGGGTTTATAGGTGCCAATTTTGTACATTACTGGCTTGCAAACCATCCACAAGACAAAGTAATTGTGCTTGATGCCCTTACCTATGCAGGTAACAAAGCCAACCTTGACCTAGTAGAAAACAACCCAAATATGACCTTTGTACATGGTGATATTTGCGATACTGCATTAATAGAAAACTTAATCGACACGCACCAATTAAACACCATAGTGCATTTTGCTGCCGAGTCACATGTTGATCGCTCAATAACCGGGCCAGATGCCTTTATAGAAACAAACATACTGGGTACATACAGCTTATTAAAAGCAGCTAAAAAAAAGTGGATAGATGAGCCAAAAGCCGCGGGTAAAGCCCCTTTAGCGCACCGTTTTCACCACGTGAGTACCGATGAAGTATACGGTACACTAAGTGCAACCGATCCAGCCTTTACCGAAGAAACTGCCTACGCACCAAATTCACCCTATTCTGCATCAAAAGCGGCAAGCGATCACTTAGTACGCGCCTACCACCATACGTATGGGCTTGAGGTAACAACATCAAACTGCTCAAACAACTACGGGCCGTACCACTTTCCTGAAAAGTTAATTCCTTTAATTGTTACTAATATTTTAAACGACAAGCCACTGCCAGTGTATGGCGATGGCCAGCAAATTCGCGACTGGCTATACGTAGAAGACCACGCTCGTGGTATAGAGCTAGTGCTACAAAAGGGCCGCATTGGTGAAAACTACAACATTGGTGGCAACAACGAATGGGCCAATATAGATATAGTTAAACTCGTGTGCAAAGTAATGGGTGAAAAGTTTGCTACAAACCCAGAACTTGCAAAGCGCTTTCCGAATGCTAAATCGGCCATAGCAAATAATGTTGAGCAATTAATTACTTATGTTGAAGATCGCGCAGGGCACGACCGCCGCTATGCCATTGATGCAACCAAAACAAATGACGAACTGGGTTATGTACCCGCAGAGAGCTTTGAAACAGGTTTTGCCAAAACATTAAATTGGTATTTAGATAACGAAGCCTGGTGGGGCCCATTATTAGGAGCTAAGTAGTGTTCAAGCGTAATAAAACAATAAAGCCAACTTTTAACGTTGATTTACCAGCCGTATTTGTTGATGGCTTAGTTGATGGCCAACTAAAAGGTTGGGCTCAGAATGCCGATACAGTAATAATTTCTTTAGCAGGTGAAAAGTTAGCAGAGGTACCTTGCAAAGATTTTAGGCAAGATTTAGAAGGCGTTTTATCTAATCCAAACGCAAGTTTTAACTACGCGTTAACTAAGGCTGAAATAAAAAAAGAATGGCGCCACCTTACAACACTTGTTATGAAAGCCGAATTTATAATAAATGGGCATATTGATGAGGTAGCCGAATGTATAGTAAGTGTCGAGCAGTTAGCTGAACAATTACATTTTAAAATTCCGTCTACTGTTACCCGATATAGTTTTGATGGGCTTATTGAAAGCTCTATAGCAGGCTGGTGTGATGAAGCCGATTATGTTGAGCTCTATATTGAACACGAGCATATAACGAGTAGCCCGTGCAATGTCGAACGTACCGACCTAGCTGATTTAGTAGAAAATACCTGTTGTGGTTTTAGCCATATTGTAAATGGTAGCTATATTAAGCCCCATTGGTTTTTAAAAGATAGCTTATTATTAAAAGCTGTATTTAAAAAAGAAGACAGTGATGCGGTTATAGAGCAAAAAACAATTACAATAAAAAGTAGCACTCTACTTACCGCTGTAAAAGTTATTGGTGAGCTTCCTATTGCGGATATAGCAAAAGTGATAGAGGAGTCGCATTTGTGGGATGAAGGTTATTACTTTAGCCAGTTAGATCCAGATGAAATATGTCACGCAAATAAGCTCTATGATTTTATTATCAAGGGGGCCTCAAAAGGTAAAAATCCAAACCCTCACTTTAATATTTGTTATTATTTAGCGACTAACCCAGATGTGGCTGAAAATGGTATAAATCCTTTTTATCATTATTTAATCATAGGTGAAAGTGAGGGCCGTAAACCCCAGCCTCTTTTCAACCCAAGAGTATACTTAGAAAATAATCAGGATCTGAAGGACTTTGAAGGTAGTTTGCTTACACACTTTGTACTTTGGGGGGAAAGCGAAAAAAGGCCTATTTCAGACTTACCGCGTACAAGCTTTGAGACTAAAGCCAGTAAGCCGGTATTAACCAAGAAGGATCATTATCAAACATGGTGTGAAGCGAATAAATGGAATTCCCAACATTTCTGGGCTTTGAAACAAAAATTATCAAATAAAAAGCTCCCTAAGCTCAGTATTATCATGCCTGTCTATAATCCTCCGATGAAGTTTTTTAAGCTAGCTCTAAAAACTATAGAAGAGCAAGTTTATGGGAACTGGGAGCTATGTATTGCCGATGACTGTAGTACAGATCCTAACTTGAAACATTTTTTAGAAGAGTATTCAAAAAATAATGACCAAGTCAAAATATGTTTCAGAGAAGAAAATGGCCACATTAGCGCAGCCACTAATAGTGCCGCAGAACTAGCAACCGGTGACTTTCTAGTTTTCATGGATCAAGATGATGAAATTACACCTGATGCCTTAGCTGAAATTGCCCTTTATATTGATGCAAACCCTGAGTCAGATGTAATTTATACCGATGATGATAAAAACGATCCAAAAGGTAATCGATTTGCACCCCAATTTAAACCTGAATGGTCTCCTGAGTTATTACTATCCTACATGTACATGTGCCACATTTTTACAGTGCGTACTGAGCTATATAAAAAAGTGGGTGGAACGCGCTTAGGTTATGAAGGATCCCAAGATTATGATCTTGCTTTAAGAGTCACAGAAAAAGCAAGGCACGTAGGTCACATCCCTAAAGTATTGTATCATTGGAGAGTACTACCTGGCTCAACTGCTGCAAGTGGTAACGAAAAACACTATAGTTTTGTTGCTGGTATTAATGCTGTACAAGACGCATTGGATAGGCGCGGTATTCCTGCCAAGGCCTATCAGCCAGAATGGGCAGAGCAAGCAGGGTGTGGTGTTTATAGTCATGCTTTTGGTGATAATGGGCCAAGTGTTGCCCTTATAATACCGACAAAAAATCAAGCTGAAATTACTAAACGTTTACTCGTATCTCTAGAAAAAACAACATACAAAAACTTTAAAGTTTATATAGTCAATAACGAGTCTGATGAAGAAAGCGCGCTAGCGCTATTTGAACAAACTGAGCATACCGTTTTTGATATTAAGAATAAAAAATCTGGTTTCAGTTATGCCTACGTAAATAACCAAGCAGTAAATAAAGTCAAAGAAGAGCTTGTACTGTTTCTGAATAATGATACCGAGGTAATAACCCCGAATTGGTTAAGTCAAATGGTTGGCTACCTTCAAATTGACGGGGTTGGGGCAGTAGGGGCTAGACTTTTATACCCTGATAATACTGTACAACATGCTGGTGTATTACATGATTTACATCACGGATTACCGGGCCACTCTTTAAAGCATTTAGCAGACTATGATGGTGGCTATATGGGGTTTGCAAAAGTACTTAGGAATTATTCATGTGTTACAGCAGCATGCTTATTAATGAGAAGAGATGATTTTAATTCACTAGGTCAGTTTGACGAAAAGAACTTTGCTGTTGCTTACAATGATGTTGATTTGTGTTATAGAATTTTAGAAAGTGGCAAACGTGTTGTTTATGCTCCAACAGCAGAATTGTACCACTATGAAGGTAAATCACGTGGGTATAAAGATAACCCTAAAGAAGAAGTTGCATTTGTTAATAAATATAAAAATTTCAAGGAGAAATACTACAACCCTAACTTAGTAAATAGCCATGAAACCTTTAATGCTAAAGGGCGTACTTTCATAGATGACGAAGGTGATCTGAGCAATAAAAAAGTTGCATTTTTCTCCCACAACCTAAATTTAGAAGGTGCGCCAATTCAGTTATTAGATATCGCAGCAGGGTTAAAAGAGTCAAAAGGCATTGAACCTCTATTTATCAGCCCTCAAGACGGCCCTTTACGAAAGCAAGTTGAAGAGCTAGGAATTGAGGTTGCGATAATTCCACCAGAAGTATTAGCTGGTATCCAGTTTGACTATTTTAATCGTATAAATTTAATTACTAACTGGTTAAATAAGTATAATATCGATGTCATTTTTGCTAACACTATCCTTTGTTTTTGGGGAGTGGATGTAGCAGAAAAGTTAGGTATATCGAGTGTCTGGATTATTCATGAAAGTGAAACTCCATTTAGTCATATTTCTGAATGGGGGGAAGTTGCTATAAACGCTGCGAAAGCTTGTCTCGGGCATGCTTATCAAGTTGTTTTCGTCTCTGAAGCAACTAAGAACATATATCAACCGTATGCACTTAAACAGAATTACTCGGTTATTTATAATGGCTTTGATGATGAACTGATGTCAGAACGTGTACCTTACACCCGTGATGAAGCGCGTGCTAAATTGAACCTTAAAGGCAATGAGATCTACACTATTATAGTTGGCACAGTTTGTGAGAGAAAAGGACAAGTAGACCTTATTAAAGCTATCGAACTATTGGAAGATGAAACTGTAGTAGGTTCTCGATTTGCTGTAATAGGTGATCGTAAATCAGATTATAGTGATACTCTGCATGAAGCATATAAAAAGCTGCCTGCAGAGCGACAAAAGAAAATAGCTATAATTCCAGAAACACGAGATGTAGGTTTATATTATGCGGCAGCAGATATTTTTGTATGTTGTTCTCGTATTGAGAGTTTTCCGCGTGTTATTCAAGAAGCGATGCATTGTGGCCTAGCCATTGTCACTACGCCAGTATTTGGCATTGCTGAGCAAGTTAAAGATGAAGTGAGTGCACTGTTCTATGGGCCAGGGGATGTAGAAGAGTTATCAATAAAACTAAGTAAGATTATAATTAACACACCGAAAAGAAAATCATTAATTACTGGCGCGAAGTATCACTTAAAACGTCTACCTAACTATGAGTCTATGGTAAAAAACTATAGTAAACTAATTCAAGAATCATTATTTTTATAAAGGGAAGAAATATGAAGAAAATACCTATTTTCTTAAGATTAATACATGGGCGATGTGGTAGCACGCTTATGATGCAATTACTTTCATCAGGCAAAAATGTATATGTAGACAATAAGTACCCATATGAAAACAGGTATCTTTCCTACTTTGACAAAGCTGCCTCTATTATAGGAAATGATCCACTATCTACATGGACAAATGATTCATTAATATCTGAAGGTAATAATTTACTTGGTCCTATACCATACAATGACATCGAAATATTTGATAAAAAAAACTTATCGAATGAATTAAGGAAAAGATTTTTAAACACCCTTTTTGATATGATCATTAGTAAAGAAAAATGTTTAAATGAAGAGTGTATTTATTACCCCGAAAAAGCAACGCCGCAAGCAATTGAAAATTATAACAATATTGCACTTTGTAAAAATATATTTTTAATTAGGGATCCTAGGGATATTTTTATTTCTATCCGAGAGTTTAACAAGAAAAGGGACTTCTTGGGTTTTGGCTGGAAAGAAAAGCAGTCTGAAGCCGATTTTATTCGTGAGCTATGTGTTGGTTTTAAGCAATATTTACATCATTTTTCAAGTATTGAAGAAGACGAACGTAGATTTAAAATTAAATATGAAGATATTATAAAAGAGCCATATAACGAGACTAAAAGGCTATCTAAATGGCTAGGTAGTGAGTTGGATTATGATTTTGTTTTAGGAAATAGGTCTAATGTTAAACAACACCTTACAACTAAGGAAGGTGATTCGTCTAATCTAAGGTGGGAAAAAGAGCTAAGCGACGAGCTAAAATCTATTTTTATAGAGAATATAGGACAAGAACTAAAAAATGTTGGCTATAAAACTTATTAGTTAAAAACTACACAGGGCCAATGGACCAATCCAAGACTGTGGGGATCTGCTGGATCAAATCTTGACTTAAGACATAGCGGTCTCTACTTTTAAGCAATTATAACGTTTAAAGTTGCTGCTATAGCTAGCCCACTCAGAATTGAATATGAAAACGCTTTTTATCCTGTTATGAACCGTTTTAGAGGGCGTGAAAATATATTTTTGTCGGCGCGAGATTATAAGCAGTTTCTTTATTGTATAGAACTTGCCACCCAGCGATTTAACTGCGAAATACATGCCTATTGCTTAATGGCAATTCATTAGCATATATTGACAAAAATGCCTGATGCGAATTTAGGCAAAGTAATGAAGCATATTAATGGCTATATAAACAGTGGTTTAACCGTATTTACCATTAAGGCGGTGTTTTATTTAGTGGTCGTTACAAAGCAATACTGGTTGATGCAGATAACTACTTATCATATGTAGCCGCTATATTCACCGCAACCCAATAGAAAGTAGCACCCTTATGGTCAACGAACTGGTTGATTATAAGTGGACAAGTTATCCGATGTTTTTAAATAAATGCAAAACGCCTCCTTGGTTTTATAAAATCTTTACCTTTGCATTGCAGAATAAACGCTAAAACATAGTAGCTTATAAACTATTTGTAGAGGGCGAGTTAAACGAAGAAGTTGCAGCGTTTTATGGTGCTAAAAAGCAGTTGTCGATGCTTGGCAGTGATTTTTATTAAGTGGGTAAAAGGTAATTTTTTAACCACGAATAGCGAAACGCAATTTATAGTGGCAAGGTATGATATTGATGATAAAAGTAGCTGGCTTTTTTAATGTGGCTGCCGGAGCCCTTGCACAAAGTATTTGGTGGGGTTAAGGGGCGAAATATACCAAGAAGTTTTGCTATTAAACTGTGCCAGGATTAAACCGGAGCGACTTTATTTAAGATTGCTGATAAGTTTGATATTGGGCGCTATTTATCGGTTTCAAAGGTAATTGGGCGTTTAAATGAACGCTTAAACAAAGATAAGTGTATAAGCGCTGAGTTTAAAAGGCTTAGGAATAGTTTTTAGAGATTTATAAGCATTAAGTTAAAACTAAATCGCAAAATACACTTATTGTATTTATCAACAAGGAATACAGGTAGTTATGTTTAATTTTAGCACAAACAATTTTAATAATTTAAATCAAAACGGACAGCATCAATTTTGTATGAACTATGCTATGCAGGTGTTTAATAGTAACGCCGTATATAGTTTTATACCTAAAAATGGCTGCTCTACACTGCGCTTATCGGTTGCAATTGCAAATGGTTGTATTAGCGGTATTGAGCAAGGTAATTGGATACATGCTAATAACCAAACATTTAAGCCTACTTTAAAAGAAGCAGCTACAGCACACTATAAATTTGTTGTATTGCGTTGCCCATTTAGACGTTTAGCAAGCGTGTTTTTAGATAAGTTTGTTGCTAAAGAGCCCGATGCGTGGCAGTACCGAGATTTACTAAAGCGCGAGGTTAACCTTGATGATTTAACCTTTGAGCAATTTGTAAAATCATTGGCTGTACCACCCATGAAAGGGGCTAATATACATTGGAAGCCGCAAAACCAATTTTTACTTTATAAAGAGTACGATGATTACTTTGCCCTTGAGCATTTTGATAAGGCAATAGTCACATTAAATGAAAAAATCGATTTTAACGTGGTTGATGCACGTAGTTTAACTGGTCATGGCACCGACAAATTTGAAATGCTTAACGATGCTAACTACAGCCAAACAGCAGCCTTTGATATTGCTGTACTTAAACGTGCGGGTAAATGCCCAAGCCATAAGGCACTATATACCGAAGAACTAGTACAGTTAGTAAAAAAACTGTATGCGGAAGATTTAGCACTTTACAGTAAGCAGTGTAATAAGGAAGATTTGTTATTTAGTTAATAATGAAATACATGCTATCAAAAACGAAAGGTCTTACTTCTTTCCTGCCAAAGTCTTTATGGGCATTACAAAGCCCATAAAGACTTTTTGCTATTATAATCGCGACTTTTAAAGCGAGTTATAAATATTCTGGCGATTTTAATACCAGTTCTACACGGCGATTTTTTTGCCTGTTTTGGTCTGTGTCGTTCATGGCCTCTGGCGCTACAGGGCCTACACCTACGGGGTGTAATCGGCTTGATTTTATTTGGTATTTATTAACAAGCTGTTTTACTACCTCTGCAGCCCGGCGTGCTGATAGGTCTTGGTTATAGCTGTAGGCTCCTTTGTTATCGGTATGGCCAACAACGTATAAACTCACATTGCTAGCTTGTTTTAAAAATGCAGCTATTTGCGAAAGTTGCTCACTTGAACTTGGCTTAAGTGTGTGGCTGTCAAAGTCAAACTCAATACCATATAGCGATATGCTCCCAGTACTTTGAATTTGTTTGCCTATGGTGTCGGCATCTACATTTAGCGCCACTTTACTCATTTCGCGCTCTTCAATTATATCAACAACGAGTTCTACTTCTTCACTGCCCCTACGTTGAAAGCTATACAAAGAGGTATAAATGTTTCCTTCTGGGGCTTTTTTCTCTGCTGTGAAAAGGTAGTAGTGACTTTTTTTACTCATGTTGTATATGTCACTTTTATGGTTTTTTACAAACACGGTATTTTTTAAGTTATCGCGTAACACCATGTTGCCACATGTTGATGCCTTACAGCTATGCAAAATGGTAAACCCTGCTTGTTGTAGTGCATTCATATAATTTTTATATACCGCGTAGGGGCCTACTTTTTTGTCTATACGGTAATTAACCGTGGTAACTTTACCCTCTACTTTTTTAGTGGGTATGGTTTTTTTATACTTACCAGTTATTAACGGGTACGATTCAAAATCGGTAACCGCAGAGCCCACCAAATAACTCCCAGGAAAACGCTCAATTAAAGGATGGTCTGAGGTTCCTTTGGTATCTTTTTTAGGGGCTTTTAAGCTTGTATAGTCGAGTGGCTCAATAACAAAGTTTTTCGCTATTTTTACACCACTGCTAGGTAGTGGTATTTCGGTTAGTTGTTCGTAACTAGCCAATAAATCATTTGAGCGATTATTTTGTGCGAAAATAGTAATAGCTTGCTCATGCCCGTCGATTGGTTTTATTGCTGTTAAAAAGCCAAATCTATTTTTTTCTACATTGCTTAATTTCATTTTATACAAATTATTATATCTAAAGCCCTCTTCAATGGCGTTTCTGAGTGGTTTTATATTGCAGTCTTTTAAACAAAATACGGGCACAGTGTAACCCTCATTTTGTAATTTTTGTTTAATGTCGGTTAAGTAATGGGTGTGACTAATTTGCTCTGAGGCATCTACTTTTTGAGAGTAAACATGGTATTGCCCTTCAAGGGTTTTAAATTGCTTTTTATTTGTGTTTATAAGTATGTCTAGGGGTGTATAAGCGTATGAAGCACTTGATAGGCGTTTGGCGTTAGGGAGTTTATCTATAACTAAGTTGGTTGTACTTGCTATTGTAGGTGTGGCTAAAAATAAACCCGATAACAGCATGAGTGCAGAGCATTGTTCCTTTTTCATTATTCTCTTCCTTAAAAATTTAATAAATAAAAATTATATTATTTACGGGTACAAGTAAAGGAAAGTACATCTTGTAGGCAACTAACTTGCTGGCGTAATTCACTAATAATATCTTAGTGTAGCGCGCAGCGCCTCGGTACCCTTGGTGGTAGAAATAGTTTAGTGATTAAAAGATTATTATCACCACAGAGAACACGGAGAAGAGGAGGAGAAGAACTAATAACTTCTCGGTGAAGCGCGAAGCGCCTCGGTGCCCTCGGTGGTAGAAATGGTTTAGTGATTAAAAGATTGTTATCACCACAGAGAACACGGAGAAGTGAAGGAGAAGAACTAATAACTTCTCGGTGAAGCGCGAAGCGCCTCTGTGCCCTCGGTGGTAGAAATGGTTTAGTGATTAAAAGATTATTATCACCACAGAGAACACGGAGAAGAGAAGGAGAAGCGCTAATACCTGCTCGGTGAAGCGCGAAGCGCCTCTGTGCCCTTGGGGGTAAAAATGTGTTGAGTTAAGCTACTTTCCTATCTCAATTTTAACCTCAGTGCCCAATACCTCTTTATACTTATTTGCTAAAGTGCGTTTTGCATTGTCATCGCCATGCACAATTTTTATATGGCTGGGCTTTTTACGCATGCCGGTGACAAAATTAACCAAGCCGTTTTGATCGGCGTGGGCGCTGTAGCCGCTGATGGTATGCACCTGTGCGTTAATTGTAATACGCGTATCGTTTATAAAAACATACCCATTACGTGGGCCATACTTTTGAATTTCGCGGCCTAGGGTACCGCGTCCTTGGTAGCCAACAAATAATACATCGGTTGTTTTGTCGCCCAAAAAACGCTCAAGGTAATTAACTATTCGCCCACCGCTGCACATGCCGCTAGCTGCTAAAACAATGGCGGGTGTTTGGCGCGAGGCTAAATAATTAATAATAGCGATATGCTCGCTATGAGTATCTACCGTGGTTAGGTTTTCAAAGTCTAGCGGGTGGCGGCCTTTGGTTACTTTGCGTTTAGCCTCGGCGTCCCATAAGTGTTTAAATTTAATATATTGCTCTGTAAAGTTGGCTGCCATAGGTGAGTCTAGTATCACGTGTATATTACGCCAAGGTGAGCCTTTAGCCGATTGATGTATTAACTGCTCTAGCTCGTAAAGTAGCTCCTGTGTACGGCCAATACTAAATGCAGGTATTAATACTACGCCGTTATCTGCAACTGCACGTTCTATAATATTTTTTAATGTGTGTGTACGCTCTTTTCGGCCTTGATGGTTTTTATCTCCATACGTTGATTCAATTACTAATGTATCTGCTTTGTAGGGAGCTTTTGGGGCTGGTAACAAGGGCGTGTAAGGAGCACCTAAGTCACCTGAAAATACCACTCTATGGGGGGAGCTATTGGGTTGCTTTACATTGGTTTTATTGGAAATGTCTACTTCTACATATGCAGAGCCAAGTATATGGCCAGCGCGCTGAAATCTTACTTTTGCATTTTGCTCTCCTTTGCATGCAAGGGTAAACCATGTTTTAAAGTTAACTTTTACAATGTGCTTTTGTAGTAAGTTTAAACAGGCTTTTATAATTTTTGGGTCGCGTGTTACACCTACTTTTAAGGCATCTTCAATTACAAGAGGAAGCAAACTTGCTGATGCAGAGGTTGTAAATATTGGGCCTGTAAATCCAGCGGCTAATAAATAAGGTATGCGCCCTACATGGTCAATATGGCAATGCGTTACTATTAACGCACTTATATTAGTTGTATTGAATTTTATTGATAAGTCGGCTTTAGAGTCTTCACCTTGGAAGAGGCCACAATCAATTAATATGCTAGTGTGGGTGTTAATTACTAGCTCATGGCATGACCCTGTTACGCCATTAACCGCTCCGTGGTGAATAATTTGCATAGTCTCCCTTTTTTAATTAACCCAAGCTGCCTACTTAGTTTATGAGGTGTTAGTCTGAAGGTTGTAATTATAATATAGCTTACATAAAAGTAGCGGCTAATGCTTGAGGGCGCAAATTAAGCTTATTTTGCATATAATTTACGCCATTATTTGTGTTAAAAAAGTTAGGTGGCCCATTTCTATCGTTATTTACCTATGTGTGGAGTAATGCAGTTTACTCAAGCTGTATTGCAACCTACAATACACCGCCGGTTAATTTAGCTGTATATAAAATAGTGCGGCTAAACGCTTTTTAAACATATGTATGGACTAAAACTATGCTAAGTAATTGTGAAATGCCAACAAGTGAGCCTCGCTTTGCTAACTTTGGCTCTGTATTTTTAGGCCCAGTACTAAGCTTTTTTTCGCAACGGCTATTAAACAACCAGCCGCCAGACCAGCCACTGTATTTTTTAGCGCGTGAAGGCTATTGGTTACAGCAAGCATATAACCAGCATTTAAATGGCGCTGGCAAACAGCGTAACAGCTATTATTTATTAGCGTCGCGTGCATTTTTATTCAAGCTGCTGCTTAGTGATGAGCGAAGCTATGCGTATTCTTTAAAAGGCAATTTTACAGGTACATTTTATGATTTAATGCGTACTCGCTTTTTACTTTGCGACTCGGAAATTACTAGCATTTTTACCGAGCACGTTTTTAATACGCAGATAGATTTAAAAAAAGATAAAAGCAAAGTCATTGCTATATTAATTGATAACCACGATAAAATAGGTTTATTGGTTGCGCCTATAAAATGTGCTTATTTAGCGTATTTAAAGTCAATAGAGGTAACCGCTCAACATACTCTGCACTTAGTCGATTTAGGTTACTCAGGTACCATTCAGTGCTTGTTAGGCATATTGCTTAACAAAAATACGCATGGGCATTATTTGATCTCTTCTAACCCAGGCTCGCATAAAGTAGCGAACACAAACGCGTTTATGCAAGGCTATTTAAAAGAGGGGGTTAAACTAGGAGATGGTTACTTAGCATTAGACCGTTCTATGTTTTTAGAGTCATTGCTAACGGCACCTAACGGGCAGTTTAGAGACATTAAATTTAATACTCTTAACCCTAAACAATTTGATATGTATTACGGGCGAAAGGTTGCATCGCAGCGCTACTTTCACTTATTAGAGCAAGTTATGGCGGGCGCATTAAATTTATGTAAGCACAATGCACAGTATGCAGTTAGTTTTACAGCTAATGAGCTAGAAACTCTATTAGAAGGCTATTTAGCTAAGCCTAATATGATCCCTCATGCGGTGAGACACATTTTTGATATTGATGACGATGTGGCGGGTAATGGTACCGTAAATGCAATTCAATTTTTTGGTTTAGGTTAATGATTAACAAACAGTTTATAAAAAAAACAGCACCTGGCTTATTTAACTTTGTTAAAAAACAGTCTTTTTTATTCAGGATTGCAAAAGGGGTAGAGCGTAGGCTATTAACCCGTCAGTATGTTAAACGAAGTGCTGGTTTTAAACATTATTCACCAAAAAAAATAGCCATGTTATTAACGACTGCTAAAGCTAAAGGTTTGTTTGATAGTCATTGGTACAGTGCTAATCAATGCCGTGTGTTTAGCTGCGAACAAGAAGCTTTTGAAGATTATTTACACAAGGGCACATTTAGCTGTGTTAACCCAAGCCCCAACTTTGATACTGAGCTTTATTATAAATGTAATACCGATATTTATTTACAAGGCGAGCATGCATTAGTGCACTATATGGCACATGGCCAAGCAGAAGGACGTTTAGCTATGCCTGCTGCTCGTAAATGGCACCCTAAAGCGATTAGCTCCACCGCAGATGGCACACCAAAAAGTAAAAAGATTGCCATGTGTTTTCATGTTTTTTATGGTGAGTTTATAGATTATTACGCCAGCTGTTTAGCTAAATACGAGCAATCGGTGGATGTATTTGTAAGCGTTGCGAGTGACACGCTTGCAGCTAAAGCACAAAATGTTTTTAGTGCCTGCCCAAAAGTAAGTAAGGTAACTGTTAAAGTTGTGCCTAATCATGGGCGCAATTTTGGACCTTTACTTGTTGAGTTTGCTAAAGATTTACAAAATTACGATTTGTTTTGTCATATGCATTCTAAAAAATCGCTTTATTCTGGCCGCGCTCAAACACAATGGGCCGATTACCTAGGCGAATACCTTTTAAAAGACCAGCATGTTATTAAACAAGTTTTAAATCATTTTGATAATAACCCAAGTACGGGAATTTATTACCCAACCTCGTTTTGGATGATGCCTAATTGGGTTAATCACTGGCTTAAAAATAAACCTCATGCTAAAAAAATGGCGGGTGAGTGGCAAATAGAGCTTGCGGATGACTTTATAGCTTACCCTGCTGGTGGTATGTTTTGGGCAAGGCCTGACGCACTTAAGCAATTATTAAATAAGTCATACAACTATGATGATTTTCCTGCAGAGCCCTTACCTAACGATGGCTCAGAGCTTCACGCTCTTGAGCGTTTAATCGGCTCTCTTGCAGAAAAAAATGGCTATCAACAGTTGTTTTATTATCCTACCTCGGGTCAGTTTACCCATGATAAAAGTTTTATTTTATCGCAGTATGTTAATAGTGCTGAGGGCTTAACTCATCAACTTAATAGTTTTGAACATATTAGTTTTGACGTGTTTGACACATTAGTAAGGCGCAAATATCACGCGCCAGACTACGCTAAGCTGTTGCTCGGTAAAAATTTAGTAGAGCAGGGTATTGTTTTAAATGAACACGAGTTTGTTAAAGCCCGTAACAATGCCGAGTTTGAAGTGAGGCAGCAAAAAAACTTTGTTGGCGATGTAACTATTTTTGAAACGTATTTACATTTGGCTAGTAGTTATAACTGGACCGTTGAGCAAGCTAATAGCTATGCAGAGCAAGAGTTTGCCTACGATTTAGAAATGATTTTGCCTAAAGATGAAATGGTCGATTTGTTTAACCATTTAATTTTATCAGGCAAACAAGTAACGGTTGCCTCCGATACGTATTATACACAAAATCAAGTGGCGCTTATGCTTGCAAAAGTAGGTGTTAGCGTGGGGTTTGAGCTGTTGGTTTCAAGTGAGTTAGGTAAGCGTAAAGACAATGGTACATTGTGGCAACATATAAAAGAAAGCTTGCCTGAGGGGCAGAGCTTTATACATGTGGGCGATAATGCTGTAGCCGATGCACAAATTCCAGGGGATTTTGGGCTGCAAAATTTACATATTTTAAACCCTCTCGATAAGTGGCATGCCGCAGGGTATGTAAATCCTTTTGTGGGTGAATTAAGTTTAAACGAAGCACACATTCTTAAATGGGGTGTGTTAGTGAGTGATTTTGGCCGTTTTGGGTTTTTAGGTGAGTAGTAATTAATGTTTGATACTTTATATTTGCATATTGGTTGGTCTAAAACCGGTACGTCAGCAGTGCAATTTCAGTTAGATTTGCAAAAAGAGACTCTAAAACAACAAGGGATTTTATATTCTACGCTGTTACAAATGAACGACCAAGCGCACCATCATTTTGCTTTAGCTTTTGCCCCTATTCATGGCTACCCTGCAAAGTACAAAATACCAGAAGTACTTGATTTACTCGAGCAAGAGATACGGGCTAATCAATGTCATTCTGCACTAATCTCTAGTGAGCTTTCGCCTTTTTATTTTAATAACCCTCGATTTCAGGAATGGGTTAAAAAGTTTAAAAAGGTTGTGGTAATTGGCACTGTAAGGCGTCAGTCGGATTTACTTTTATCGTTATTTAATCAGTTAGTAAAAGATCCTCAAGTAAGATATCAGGGGCGTTTTTTTCAAATGGCGTTGAATAACTTTCCGCGACTAAATTACTTTCAGCAACTTAATCGTTGGGCTTCGAAGGTAGGAAAAGAAAATATATGGCTGGTTAATTACGACGATGGCGTAGTTGAGACGTTTTTGAGGTTGTTTGATCTTCAGCTTAAAAGTACTAACGACAATGTTGTTGTAAATAAGTCTTTACCTACAAGTGCATTAATGCTCATGCAGGAGCGTACTAAGGGGGTTACCGATATACCTCAATACACGCGTATACGTGATGAGCTAATAGCTGAAATTAATGACTACCCAGAATCAAAAAAGCCTACCCGCCTTTTGCTCAGTAAAGGTGAGTTGCAGGCTTTAAATGCACACTTTTTAGGGCCAAATCGCCGTTGTGCTAAAGAGTTTATAGGCCAAGATGAGCTGTTTGCACAAAAGCCTTGTAGGGATATTTTGTGTTTTTAAACCGACTAAAACGCCTCTCAAAACCTAAAAATAGTCAGTTTATTATTGATGATATTATTAATAGAAGCGAAAAAATAACAATAAAAAGGGGCGCTCAATACCCGGCAGTAGCAGTACCCGAGGCTGTCTCTCAGCATGCCCGTTTTCGTGGCAATGTATTTAAACAAAAAGGGGTTGCTGTTTTTGCATCAAACAACGCTATGGCGTGTTTAGATGAAGAAAAAGGTTTTTTAAGCCACGGTAAAGTTGTAAATGGCTTTAGCTATAAAGCAGCTGCTGATAAATTAAATGCTGCTAAAGAGTATGCCGACTATTCTAAGTGTAAGGTGCTTGATTTAACGTCTCCGGGCGGTAAGTTTTATAGCCATTTTTTGTTTGACGTGTTACCAAAAGTGCAAGCTATTAAGTCATTAGGTATAGATTTAAACTTTTTTGATAAAATAATTATTAATTTTAAAGACTTGCCTTTCATTAAAGAAGCGTTCGAGATTCTTAATATCGACTTTAATAAAGTAGAGGGCAGAAGTGCCTATAACAGGATATTAAAGTGTAGTTGTTTTGTGTCGGTAAGTGAGCCAAGGGATGCGCTTTATACGTCTGATTGGATTGTTGATTTTATCCGTGAGACGTTCTCTTCAAATTTACCAATAAGTGCTGGTACGTCTTTGTATATTAGTCGTAATTTAGGTAGCAAACGAATAATTACAAATGAAAACGAGTTTATAAACGAACTACATTTAGCTGGTATTGATACTATATATTGCGAGAAAAATACGGTAAAACAAAATGCTAAAATTTTTAGAGCCGCAAATGTTGTTGTTGCCCCGCACGGTGCCGGTTTAGCTAATATAGTATTTTGTAGGCCAGGTACAACCGTGGTTGAGCTTTTTTCTAGCCATTGGTCGGACGAATTTTGGAAGCTGTGTGTAGCGTGTGGCCTTAATTATATACCGGTTCAAGTTGAGCGTGAGGATGGCTCAATGGCCAATTTAGCAACGCTTGATTATGTTAACTCGTATTTAAAATTAAATGCTGAAAATATGCGAGTTAATAACTTTTTAAGCTTATTTAACCGTACAGATTTTTAATGAAAACAATTATTCATATTGGCCCCCCTAAAACGGGGACGTCTGCTATTCAAAAGTGGCTGAAAGATCATGCCAGCTATCTTTTAGCTAAAGGGGTCTATTACCCCGAGCATCAGCAAGATAGTAACGGAATTAGTTCGGGTAACTTTTTATCTGTTTTTTCTGCGCATAACGGTGATTATGTATTTAACCCAAAGAAGCTGCAAGACATAATAACTAAAGCACAAGCTGCTAACTGTAGTACATTGTTATTAAGCTCAGAATTCTTTTTTAGCCGCTTACCTGCACTAATAAAAGCGATTCCTGATGCGCAATGTATTGCGTATGTTCGTAACCCAGCTCAGTTGCACGAGTCTCATTATAATCAGTCAGTTAAACGCCATGGTAATACCGCGGTTATAAAAAGGGCTGAAACACTACCTATGCACACACTAAAACGCTTGGGAGAATACGGGCAACAGCTTGGTAAAAAGCTTACATTACGAGCTTATCATGACGATTTATTTGTAAAAAAAAGCATTGTATGTGATTTTTTAAGTGTAGTATTTAATAACAAAAATACTGATTACGATGTGCAGGTCTCTGAGCGAATAAACCCTGGATATTGTTTAGAGGCACTTGAAATTAAACGATGTTTTAATTATTACGAGTTAGGTCAATATGCTGGCCGATTAGACAGAGTGCTGCAAGCTTATAACAAAGGAATAAAGCAATTTACTTTTGTGGGTAAGCATCAGTTTAATGACTATAAAAGGCAGTCTATTCGTTGGATAGAGAGGCTTGCAGAGCAAGCACCTTTTGAGCAAGCAGAAGAGCTTATAGCTGTAATACAAAAGCAGCCCCATCAACACTTTTTTAAGCAAGAAGTTTCTAAGGCGCAATGTATAGATGTATTTAATTTTATAGCCTCACAAGATCGGGCTTTATTAAAAAGTTTAGCTTTGTGCGTCTATGCTCAACCACAGGTAGAGGATAGATTTCCTTTTGTGGCTGCATTGTTTGAAACGGTTCGGCCAAAAGAAGCTTTACCCAGTTTTATACAATACACTAAAGATGCTATTTACAGCCGTTACCCCACGCTAATAGTAAACAGCGAGAAAACAATAAATACAAAAAAAAATGATTTCAGAGGCTATGTGTGTAACTTGCTTCAGGTGCGCTTCAGTTTAATGGCTTATATTAAAGCGTTACTAGCGTCTTGATAAGGTTGATGTTTGAGCTGGCTGTCTTTATCGTTCATTGCTACGGGACTACTTAATTGCAATTTGTCAGAAAATTAATAGCAAATTTAGCTAAGTTTATTATTAACTATACGCCTAATACATGGGTTGAAGGTATTAAAAAACACCCTAAATTGGTTGCAGCATACAGTAATAATTTACATAAAAGCGGTTTGATGTATCAGCTACAAACTATAGAAGAGCAAAAAGCGTCTTACTTGGCTTATATGAAACATCAAAACGCTCAGCTAACAGCGCTAACAGAAATAGATATAAGTATTCGCGATGAAACTGTATTGCTTGTGTGTATTGAGCGATATGATAGTAATGAGCTACTTATAACTCTTGATTCTATTAAAAATCAGCATACTCCTTTTATTACCATTGTTTTTTGGTGTAGGGGCGATGACGAAAAAAACTTACTTAGTTTTTTATTACAGCATTGTAAATTTGATTTTATTATTACGTCTGATTTAAGTGAAGATGCTCGGTTAAGTGAATGTAAGAACAAAGCTAGTTTTATTATATACAGTGGCGATAAACTTGACTGCTATTTAACGTTTTCATTATCACACTATATAAATTCAAAGAGCGATTTAGCTTACTTTGATACTGATACACTTAATGATGAACACGAACGAGAGTACCCAGACTTTAAGCCTGATTGGAATCCTGATTTGCAATTAACTGCGGGTTATATTAACTCAGGATTATGGGTTAAAACGTTAGCTGACTTTACAGATGTATGCGGTTCTTTGAGTGCATTTAATGTGGTTAAATATTTGGCTTTTTGTTATTTAAATAATTTGCCTTTAACAATACAGCATATACCGCTTGTAATGCTTTCAAGGCCATCTAATTTTGTTAGCTTTGCTAATGCAAAAGCATTTTTGGAACCCTTATATAATAAAGTGGCTGAAATAGACAATAGCAATGACTTGCCGACTTTATCTTTACGGTGGCATTTAGACTATAAACCGCTTGTTTCTATAATTATTCCTACTTGTAATGCTAAAGAGCTAGTACGAGCATGTATTGATTCAATTTTAAATAAGTCAACATATACTAATTACGAAATATTATTAGTAGATAATAATTCGGACGATAGTGAATCCCTACGCTATTTTAATCAGCTAAGTGAGCACCCTAAGATCACGCTATTAACGTATAATAAGCCTTTTAATTATTCCGCTATAAATAACTTTGCTGCTAAGCAAGCCAAAGGAGAGGTGCTCGCTTTAGTTAATAATGATATTGAAGTAATTACACCCGATTGGCTTTTAAATATGGTTAGCCATGTAATGCGTGAAGATATAGGTTGTGTAGGTGCAAAGCTATTATATTCAGATAAACGGATACAACACGCAGGTGTAGTAATGGGCTATGGAGGTGGTGCTGGGCACGGACACAAATATTTTCCTGGTGATCACCACGGCTATATGAACAGACTTATTGCTACTCAAAATTATAGTGCTGTGACTGCAGCATGTTTGCTTATTAAACAAAATGATTTTTGGGCGGTTGAAGGTTTAAACGAAGAAAGCTTAGCGATTGCTTTTAATGATGTTGATTTATGCCTAAAAGTGCAGCAATTGGGACGACGTAACTTGTATTGTGCTGAAGCGGTTTTGTATCATCATGAATCGGTTTCAAGAGGCTATGAAGATACTCCTGAAAAAGTTCAACGCTTTGAAAATGAACTAAATTACTTAAAGTCAACATGGCAGGATACGATACTATCAGATCCTGCTTATAATCCAAACTTAACCCTTCGTAGGGAAAACTTTTCGATAAAACCCTTTGAATAAGTGTTGTTAGTTGCAAATAACTCACTAATAGTTTTTTTGAATCATAAATAAAAGTGCGATAAAATGACAGAATTGCTAAGTATATATGACTGTTATTTGGTTGTTTTAACTTTATAGAGATAATATGAATCCAACCTCGGCTGCAAACAGTCATTTTTATATGAATACACCACAAGCTTTACCTTTAAGCGTAGAGACTGTTTGTGGGATGTCTGTTTACAAAAACGATAAAATTAAGTGGGTAACGCAAGCTGTTGAAAGCGTTTTAAACCAAACTCTCCCACCAGACTTATTTGTTGTTGTAATTGATGGTGGTATAGCCGATGCCATTTCTTTGTATTTATCAGAAACAGAAAAAAAATACACTAATTTTATATTGGTACATGGTACTCAAAACCAAGGGTTGAGTGCATGTATGAATTATATCATTGAGATGACACTTCCTTTGGCTCCTAAATATTTTTTTAGAATGGATGCCGACGATATTTGCGTATTACACAGATTTGAAAAGCAGGTCACGTTACTTGATAAGCATAGTGAAATAGACGTGTTAGGTTCTGCATTATGGGAAGTCGATGAACAAGGTGTAAGAGCTGGAGTTCGTAGGCTACCACTCACTCACTCTAAACTGTTATCTTCCTTTTCTAGGCGTTGCCCTATAAACCATCCCACTGTTGCTATTAGGTACTCGGTCTTTAAACGAGGACACAGATATTTAGCAGATAAGCTAAACACACAAGATTACTTTTTATGGATTGCTTTAGCGAAAGATGGTTATAAATTTGCCAACGTTAAAGAGCCTTTGTTGCATTTTAGGCGCGTAGATGGTTTTTATAAAAGGCGTGGACGAGGTAAATCAATTAACGAATTTAAGGCTCGATTATTAGCTATGGAGGCTCTTTCGCAACGTTCATTACAAAACTACAGTTATGCGACTTTTGTATTGCTTTTAAGAATGATGCCGTCGTGGGGGATAAAGTTTGCCTATAAAGTAGATCGTTTCTTATTAAATTTAAAAAAGCATAATTAGCATATGATTGGTGCCGTTTTAGTCGTTTATAACCCTGATATTACGTTGACAGAACGTTTACTTACTCGGTTATACGGCCAAACAGATGAGGTGGTAATAGTTGATAATAGCCCTAAGCCAAATGATTTTAAAAAGGTTATTGAACACTACCATTATATACATTTCCCTGAGAACAAAGGGATTGCTGCAGCACACAACGCAGGCCTCATATTTTTACTTAAGGCTGGTTGTGAATATGCGCTTTTACTCGATCAAGACAGCTTAATCCCAAGTAATTTAGTTTTTGAATTGCATAGCTTATTTGAAGCTTCAAAAAAGGTACAACAAAACATTGTTGCAATAGGGCCACGTATTAAGTGTACCTTTTCAGATAAAAATGTTCGCCCTCGTATACAGCATGATGTGTTTGAATACGAAGATTTAGTGGGCGTTACACAAATAATAGCCTCAGGTATGATGATTGATTTGAGTGCATTGGATCATATTGGGCTTAAAGATGAGTCATTATTTATTGATGGTGTAGATCATGAATGGTGTTGGCGTGCTCGTGATATGGGGTTTGATATTGCTAAGGCCAAAAATGTAGAAATGGTCCACCGGTTAGGCGATTCACGTAGTAAGTTTGTAGGCGTAACTTATAAGGTAGGCGCACCTATTAGGCTTTATTATCAATTTAGAAACATTCTACTTTTGAGCCGCAGGCCTTATGTGCCAATGTACTGGAAACTCAGATGCTTATTTTTTATGCCTGTAAGGTTATTTTTAAATTCGGTTATGCAACAAAATAGGCGCAAGCGTTTGGTGTTTATGCTTAAAGGTATTGTCGATGGGGTACTAGGCCGAAAAGGGCCGTATAAATCGAATTGGAAGTAAGTGAGCGAAAGACTAAGCGTTTGGGTTAAGCCCATAAAAAATGAATAGATTGTTATCACCACAGAGAACACAGAGAAAAGAAGGAGAAGTAATAGTTACTTGTAGACTCACAGCTTGCTGGCGTTATAAATAACTTCTCAGTGTAGCGCGCAGCGCCTCTGTGCTCTCGGTGGTCAAATTGTTTTGGGTTAAGCCCATTCAAGAGATTAAGAAATTGTTATCACCACAGAGAACACGGAGAAGAGAAGGAGAAGATCTTTCTCAGTGCAGCGCGCAGCGCCTCTGTGCTCTCGGTGGTCAAATTGTTTTGGGTTAAGCCCATCAAGTGATTAAGAGATTATTATCACCACAGAGAATACGGAGAAGAGAAGGAGAAGATCTTTCTCAGTGCAGCGCGCAGCGCCTCTGTGCTCTCGGTGGTAGATTCTTTTGGTTAAGTGCACAAAGTGATTAAGAGATTATTATCACCACAGAGAATACGGAGAAGAGAAGGAGAAGATCTTTCTCAGTGCAGCGCGCAGCGCCTCTGTGCTCTCGGTGGTAGATTCTTTTGGTTAAGTGCACAAAGTGATTAAGAGATTATTATCACCACAGAGAATACGGAGAAGAGAAGGAGAAGATCTTTCTCAGTGCAGCGCGCAGCGCCTCTGTGCTCTCGGTGGTAGATTCTTTTGGTTAAGTGCACAAAGTGATTAAGAGATTATTATCACCACAGAGAACACGGAGAAGAGAAGGAGAAGATCTTTCTCAGTGCAGCGCGCAGCGCCTCTGTGCTCTCGGTGGTCAAATTGTTTTGGGTTAAGCCCATTCAAGAGATTAAGAAATTGTTATCACCACAGAGAGCACGGAGAAGAGAAGGAGAAGATCTTTTCAGTGTAGCGCGCAGCGCCTCTGTGCTCTCGGTGGTCAAATTGTTTTGGGTTAAGCCCATTCAAGAGATTAAGAAATTATTATCACCACAGAGAACACGGAGAAGAGAAGGAGAAGATCTTTTTCAGTGTAGCGCGCAGCGCCTCTGTGCTCTCGGTGGTAAAAATTTTTAGCCTAGATACACAAAGTGATGAAAAGGTTATCCCCACGGGGAAGAGAAATAGAGTTAATTATTACTTGTAGAGGGGCAACTTGCTGGTGTTTATTACATTTTGAAGCCATGAGCAGCTGGCCTTTTAACGTGAGCAAGCTCTTCGTCTACGCCAAAATTGGCCGATGCTTAATTGACCGCTAGGCGCCTTTGAATAAATACACACATTGCATGCCCTAGTAATTAAACATAGACTACCGGTGCATAAAATTTTTAAGTCGGTCATTAAAATTGACGCGAATGGATTTTGATAAATTAGGATATGAAAAAACATCATGAATGAAGAAAAGCTAACTCATCTAAAGGCACTCGAAGCCGAGTCGATTCATATTATGCGGGAGGTTGCAGCTGAGTTTGATAATCCAGTAATGCTTTACTCTGTAGGTAAAGATTCGTCGGTTTTATTACATTTAGCACGTAAAGCATTTTACCCCGGTAAAATTCCTTTTCCGCTTATGCATGTTGATACTAACTGGAAATTTAAAGAAATGATCCAGTTTAGAGATCAAATGGCCGAAAAGTATGACTTTGATCTAATTGTTCATAAAAACCCTGAAGGTATGGCAATGGGCATGAGCCCATTTGTACACGGCAGTGCTAAGCATACGGATGTTATGAAAACGCAAGGTCTTAAACAGGCGCTTGATATGAATAACTTTGATGCTGCGTTTGGTGGTGCTCGCCGCGATGAAGAAAAGTCGCGTGCTAAAGAACGTGTTTATTCTTTCCGAGATAAAAACCACCGCTGGGATCCTAAAAATCAACGCCCAGAATTGTGGAATGTTTATAACAGTAAAGTAGATAAAGGTGAGAGCATTCGTGTGTTCCCGCTTAGTAACTGGACCGAGCTAGATATTTGGCAGTACATTTACCTTGAAGGTATTGAAATTCCATCATTGTACTTTGCTAAAGAGCGCCCTGTAGTTGAGCGCGATGGCACGCTTATTATGGTTGATGATGAGCGTATGGAGCTTGAAGAGGGCGAACAAGTACAAAATAAAATGGTTCGTTTTAGAACGCTTGGTTGCTACCCGCTAACGGGTGCTGTTGAGTCTGTAGCACAAACCCTTCCTGAGATAATCCAAGAGATGCTGTTATGTACTACTTCTGAGCGTCAAGGGCGAGTAATTGATAATGACTCTGCAGGTTCTATGGAGAAGAAAAAGATGGAAGGCTACTTCTAAAGCGCTTAGGGCCTCTAGCTATGAGCTGCGAGCATAAATATGCAACTATTAGCTCTCAGTAAGTAGCCAAAAGTAATAAACAAGGATGCTTATGAGATACGAAAATTTAGAGGTTTGGCAGCGTAGTTTTCGCCTAAGTATAAAAATTTATAAAACATTTGAGCAGCTAAAAGACTTTGGCTTAAAAGATCAAATGTGTAGAGCCGGCGTTTCTGTTCCTAGCAATATTGCAGAAGGCTTTGAAAGAGAGTCCGATAGAGAAAAAGCTCGCTTTTTAGTTATAGCAAAGGGCTCTTTAGGCGAATTAAAAACGCAGTTAATGATTGCAACTGAACTAGCTTATATTTCAAAAGAAAATAGCTTATCGATTATTAGTGAATGTGAATTAATTGGGAAAATGCTAGGTAGTCTGATTAGAACAATTAAAAGTTGCTCGTAGCTCGTAGCTCGTAGCTCGTAGCTCGCAACATAAACAAATTTAAGCACGTAGCTCGACGCCAGCAGCTCGCAGCTCGTCACTTACAGCTTATAAAGGACTTAAAATGACCGAACAAACACAACCAAACTTACTTGCTACAGATATTGAAGCTTACTTAAAAGTACACGAAAACAAAGACATGCTACGTATTTTAACATGTGGTAGCGTGGATGATGGTAAATCTACATTAATTGGCCGTTTGCTTTATGATAGCAAAATGATTTTTGAAGATCAGATGGCTGCTATCGAAAAGGATTCAAAACGTTTTAATACCACAGATAACGATTTCGACTTATCTCTTTTAGTAGATGGCCTGCAATCTGAGCGCGAACAAGGTATTACTATTGATGTTGCGTACCGTTATTTTGCAACAGACCAACGTAAATTTATTATTGCCGACACGCCAGGGCATGAACAATACACACGTAATATGGCAACAGGTGCTTCTACCTGTGACTTGGCTATTATTTTAATTGATGCGCGCCATGGTGTGCAGGTGCAAACACGTCGCCATAGCTATATTTGCTCTTTATTAGGTATTAAAAACGTAGTTGTCGCTATTAATAAAATGGATGCGGTAGGTTACGAGCAGTCGGTTTATCAAAACATTAAAAAAGATTACCGCGAGTTTGCGCAGGATCTTTCGTTTGATGATGTACGTTTTGTACCAATTTCGGCGTTACGTGGAGATAATGTAGTAAACGAAAGCGAAGCTATGAGCTGGTACCCTGGCTCTACTTTAATGAAGTTACTGAATACTGTACAAGTAAACCATGCGAAAAACGATGAGTTTAGGCTACAGGTGCAATATGTTAATCGCCCAAATCTAGACTTTAGGGGCTTTAGCGGTACGATTGCTGCGGGTGATATTAGAGTTGGCGATACGGTTGCTTCACTCCCTTCAGGTAAAGAAAGTAAGGTTAAGTCAATCGTTACTTTTGATGGCGACCTTGAAAAAGCCTCTGCAGGTATGGCTATTACTTTAACGCTTGAAGATGAAATTGATATAAGCCGTGGTGATATGCTTGTACGCCCTCATCAAAAACCTCACTCAGCTGATAGCTTTGAAGCAGATGTAGTATGGATGACTGAAGAAGCTTTACACGTTGACCGTGAATACGAAATTAAAGTAGGAAGTAAATCGGTTTATGGTTACGCTGAGGCGATTAATTATAAAGTTGATGTAAATACTTTAGAGCAGCAAGAAGCATCACAATTAAATCTAAACGAAATTGGTAACTGTCAATTTGCATTAACAGCGCCCGTCCAATTTGATGCCTATGATGTAAATAAACATACTGGGGCATTTATTGTAATTGACCGCTTAACTAACGTTACTGTTGGCGCGGGTATGATACGCAGACCGTTGGATGCAAAAGGAAGTAAACCTAAAAGCGAGCACTCTGCATTTGAAGTTGAGTTTAATGCGCTTGTACGTAAGCACTTCCCGCATTGGGATGCAAAAGTAATTCGTTAGATTACTCAAGATATAGCGGGCTTTTTTAGCCCGCACTTTTATTTTTTAACTAAGGATGGCTACTTTACCCATGCCATTAGATGCATACCTAACGCTTTGTATTTTTGCTTTTACAATTTTAGGTTTAATTGTTTTGCAAACGCGCCCCGTTGCTGTTTTTGGTGCAACACTTATTGCTTTGATCGCTTGTGATTTAGTGACTAAAGAGCAGTTTTTAACGAGCATTGCTAACCCAGGTCTAGTAACATTAATTTTATTGGTACTGTGCTCGCTTGCACTCGAAAAAACCCGCCTTTTAAGAGTAATAGCGTCTAAAACGATTGTAGATAGTTATATCTCTACTTGGTTTAGGTTGTTTGGTATTACCACGTTTTTTTCTTCTATATTAAATAATACTGCGGTTGTGGCTACGTTACTTTCGCCAATTAGGAATAACCCCCATCATTTTGCTAGCAAATTGCTATTACCTTTATCGTATGCCTCTATTTTAGGAGGAACGCTTACGTTAATAGGTACGTCTACTAATTTAATCGTTAACTCAATGTATATTGAGGCGTCAGGTGAGTCGTTATCGTTTTTCTCGTTTACTGCTGTAGGTGCCATTTTAGTACTTTGCTGCGGTTTAACTATGTTTTTATGTACCCGCATGTTACCGAGTATTGAGCAAAATAACGTTACTTCTGAAGGGTATTTTATTGATGCTAAAGTATCTACTGGCTCAGAGTTAGTAGGACGTTCTGTTGAGGTTAATGGGCTTAGGCATTTAGAGTCATTATTTTTAGTTGAAATAGTACGCTCAGGCAGGCTTATCAGCCCAGTTTCTCCGTCGGAGGTAATACAGCCTTCAGACAGGCTTATTTTTTGTGGTGACATAACTAAGTTGCTGCAATTAGGGCAATTTTCAGGGTTAGAAATTTTTGCAGAAAAAAATGGTACCTTAAACAGCAACCTTACTGAGGTAGTGGTTAGGTCTGAAAGTATAATTGTAGGACGCACGCTTAAAACTACGGGCTTTAGGGCGTTGTTTGATGCTGCAGTAGTGGCAATAAGGCGAGATGGTGAACAGGTTTCGGGTAAGTTAGGTGATGTAGTTATTCGCTCTGGTGACTTTTTAGTATTAGCAGTGGGTGATGACTATAAATCTAGGACTAATATAAACAAAAACTTTTTAACATTATCCGGTGTAGAGCCAGAAAGTAGAATTAACGGTTGGCGCGCGTGGCTTTCTATTGGGGGCTTTGTAACCACAATAGCATTAGCGGCTGCTGGAGTGCTAGATTTATTAGAAGGGTTGGTGTTACTTATGGGTGGTCTTTTATTTACCCGAAGCTTAACAACCAATGAGCTGGTAAGGCGATTTCCCATTGATATTTGGCTTGTGGTTTCATCTGCACTTTTACTATCAAGTGCGTTGGTTAACTCTGGCGTGGTTGAATCCCTAGGTGGGGTTATAGGTCAATTCGATGACCCTAGGTATGTGTATACTGCGTTTATACTGGTTTATTTAGTTACTTGGTTAATGACGGAGTTCGTTACTAATAACGCCGCAGCTGCATTAATGTTTCCTATAGGCTACAGCGTTGCTTTGGGCTTTGGTGTTGATGTACTGCCTTTTGTAATGGCGGTTGCGTTTGCTGCAAGTGGAAGCTTTATAAGCCCGTATGGGTATCAAACTAATTTGATGGTATTTAATTCTGGTAACTATAGGTTAAACGACTTTTTGAAAATAGGCTTACCTATCAGCATAGTGTATGCGCTGGTTGTGCTGCTGTTCGTACCTGTTTTTTTTCCTTTTAGTGCAAATTAGGGTGTTGTAGGCAAGTAGCTTACTTGCACTATTAATAACTTCTTGATTAAGCGCGAAGCGCCTCTGTGCCCTCGGTGGTAGATTTATTTTTAAATAAACAACGAAAGTGATTTTATTACCACAGAGAACACTGAGAAGAAAAGGAGAAGAGCTAGTACCTTCTCGGTGAAGCGCGAAGCGCCTCGGTGTCCTCGGTGGTCAAATTGCTTTGGTTTTAATCAAAAGTAATTAAGCGATTATTATCACCACAGAGAACACGGAGAAGTGAAGGAGAAGATCTAGTACCCTCTCGGTGGTAGATTCGTTTTTAAATACACAAAGTAATTAAGTGATTATTATCACCACAGAGAACACGCAGAGGAGAAGTAAATAGTTACTTGTAGACGCGCAGCTTGCTGGCGTTTGTAACTCAGTGTAGCGTGCAGCGCCTCGGTGCTCTCAGTGGTAGATTTATTTTTAAATAAACAACGAAAGTGATTTTATTACCACAGAGAACACTGTGAAGAAAAGGAGAAGAGCTAGTACCTTCTCGGTGAAGCGCGCAGCGCCTCGGTGCTCTCGGTGGTAGATTCGTTTTTAAATACACAAAGTGATTAAGAGATTGTTATTACCACAGAGAACACGGAGAAGTGAAGGAGAAGATCTAATACCCTCTCGGTGAAGCGCGCAGCGCCTCTGTGCCCTCGGTGGTAAAATCGTTTTGAATTAATTTAAATGAGTACTGCAAAGGTTAAAATATATGCATGGCTTTTCGATAGTCTTTTTACTTCTACACGCAAACACTTTTTAGTAGTAATATATTAAATAGTATAGAACAAGGGTATTTCAATGAGCCAAGATGAAAATATAGTATGGCACGCTCAAACAGTGTCGAGAAAGCAGAAGCAACAGCACAAAGGTCATAAGCCTGTATTGCTCTGGTACACTGGCTTAAGTGGTTCAGGTAAATCTACAGTGGCAAATGCTGTTGAAGCAAAGCTATTTTCATTAGGCTGCCATACTTATTTGCTTGATGGCGATAATGTACGCATGGGCTTAAATAAGGGGCTTACATTTAGTGATGAAGACCGTGTTGAGAATATTCGCCGCATAAGTGAAGTTGCTAAATTATTTGTAGATGCGGGGCTTATTGTATCTACTGCGTTTATTTCGCCATTTAAAGCTGATCGTGATCAAGCTCGAAGTATAGTTAATGAAGGTGAATTTGTAGAGGTGTTCATAGATACACCGCTTGCTGTTTGCGAAAGCCGCGATCCAAAGGGCTTATATAAAAAAGCACGTGCAGGCGAAATACCGAACTTTACAGGGATCAGTTCAGCATTTGATGTGCCTGAAAACCCTGATATACATGTTAAAACGGCCGAACAAACCATTGAGCAGTGCGCTGGACAAATTGTAGATTATTTAATTAATAACAAGATTGTAAATGCTAATGGCTAAAAGTTACCAACTAAGGAAAGCGAGTGAGTGGCAATAGGCTGCGCTTTTTACGTGCCCTTTAGTTATATTGGCGTCTTTTTGTTTATGTATTTGAGAGTATTATGAAATACGACATTTTTAACGGTGATGCCGACGGCATTATTGCCTTATTACAGCTGCAATTAGCAAACCCAACAGATACCATTAAGGTAACAGGTGTTAAACGCGATATTCAATTAATGCAAAAAATCACTCCGCAAGAAGGGGACTGTATTAGGGTATTGGATATTTCGATGGAAAAAAATATGCCGGCTCTTCACGATGCTTTGTGTGTTGGGGCGCGTGTTATGTATGTAGATCACCATAAAGCTGGCGATATACCTAATCATACTAATTTATTTGCACACATAGATTTAGATGCGAATATGTGTACCAGTTTAATTGTCAGTGATTTAATAGATAAACAATTTCATTTATGGGCAATTACTGCAGCCTATGGTGATAACTTATTTGCCAAGGCTGATAGGGAGGCCGATAAGCTTGGATTAACTGAACTTCAAAAGTCACAGTTGAAAGCATTTGGTACTTACATAAATTATAACGGCTACGGAAGTGAAGTGGCTGATTTACACTTTGCACCAGAAGATTTATTCGAGCTGCTTGTGCAGTATAAGTCGCCTTTTGATGCAATTAACGATAAAAGCTCAGTTTATTATACTCTTGAGCAAGCTTATAAAGCGGATATGGAAAAAGCGGCTAATGCGCAAATACTTCATGATTGCGATACAGCTAAGGTAATTTTATTAGAAGATGAAGCTTGGGCTCGCCGAGTAAGCGGCGTTTTAGGTAATGATCTTGCTAATCGGTCACCTAATAAAGCGCATGCAGTACTTACGTTTAATAATAAGGGCAGCTATTTAGTAAGTGTTAGAGCGCCACTTAACAATAAGCAAGGTGCTGTTGATGTATGTAGTCAGTTTGCTACAGGTGGTGGCCGAGCTGCTGCTGCAGGTATTAATGAGTTACCCAAATTACAAGTGGCTAATTTTGTTGAGCAACTTGTAAGCTTTTATAATTAATATCTCAGTACTTAATAAAATGCTTAACTCTAAACTTTTTAACTCTACAGGATTAATATGAAAATTGCCGTGGTAGGTACAGGTTATGTAGGCCTTTCAAACGCTATGCTTTTGGCGCAACACAATGAAGTGGTTGCGCTTGATATTGACGAGAAAAAAATAGCACTTTTAAACAACAAGCAGTCGCCAATTGTTGACGCAGAAATTAGCGATTTTTTAACCCGTGATGACTTAAATTTTACAGCCACTACCGATAAAGTGGCTGCTTATAAAAATGCCGACTACGTTATTATAGCCACACCAACCGACTACGATGTTGAAACAAACTATTTCAATACCAGCTCGGTTGAAGCCGTAATAAAAGATACTATGGCGCATAACCCCAATGCGGTTATGGTGATTAAGTCGACTATTCCCGTAGGCTTTACAGCGGAAATTAAAAAGCAACTTAATGCTGAAAATTTAATATTTTCTCCTGAGTTTTTACGCGAAGGCAAAGCACTTTATGATAACTTGCACCCGTCACGTATTGTTGTAGGTGAACAAAGTGAACGCGCTACTATTTTTGCTAATTTGCTTAAGCAAGGTGCAATCAAGCAAGGTGTAGAAGTGCTATTTACTGACTCTACAGAGGCTGAAGCTATTAAGCTATTTTCTAATACTTACCTTGCTATGCGCGTTGCCTATTTTAATGAGCTTGATAGCTACGCAGAAGCGCATGGCTTAGATAGTAAGCAAATTATTGAAGGTGTAGGTTTAGACCCACGTATCGGAAAGCATTACAACAACCCATCGTTTGGCTATGGCGGCTACTGTTTACCAAAAGACACCAAACAGCTGCGTGCTAACTACCAAAATGTACCAAACAATATAATTGGCGCTATTGTAGATGCTAATACAACACGCAAAGATTTTGTTGCTGATTCAATTATTAAACGCAACCCTAAAATTGTTGGTGTTTACCGTTTAGTAATGAAAACAGGCTCTGATAACTTTAGAGCGTCTGCTATTCAAGGTATTATGAAACGTATTAAAGCTAAAGGTATTGAGGTTGTTGTATTTGAACCAGTGCTTGAAGAAAACGAATTTTACCACTCACGCGTAATAAAAGACTTAAACGAGTTTAAGCAAATATCAGATGTAGTCGTTTCAAACCGTATGGTTGACGAATTAAGCGACATTGCGGATAAAGTGTATACTCGTGATTTATTTGGTAGTGACTAATTAAATAATAGTTGTTAGATATTACTTTAAGAAGCCGCTGAATTTATGTTGATGCGGCTTTTTGCTCAATTTAGGAAAATATGAAGTATTTAGTTACCGGTGCTGCAGGTTTTATTGGTGCTGCAACGTGTCAAAAATTATTAGCAGCGGGCCACATCGTAGTAGGTATTGATAATTTAAACGAGTATTACGATGTAAATTTAAAATTAGCACGTTTGGCGCTGTTTGAAAGCCACGATAACTTTACGTTTATTAGGCTTGATATAAGCGCACGGGCTGCAATGAGTGAGCTATTTGCTGCACAGCAGTTTGATAAAGTAATACACTTAGCTGCGCAAGCAAGCGTACGTTACTCAATAGAGAGCCCGGATACATACGCTGATTCTAATTTAGTGGGGTACTTAAATGTACTGGAAGGGTGTAGGCATAACCATGTTAAGCACCTTATTTATGCATCATCTAGTTCTGTTTACGGGCTAAACGAAAAAACGCCATTTGAAGCTAGTGATAGTGTTGATCATCCTGTATCACTTTATGCCGCGACTAAAAAAGCAAATGAGTTAATGGCACATAGCTATTCGCATTTATATAAACTACCCACTACTGGGCTGCGCTTTTTTACCGTTTACGGCCCGTGGGGTCGCCCAGACATGGCGCCGTATATTTTTACAAAAAAAATACTCGCCGGTGATATTATTGATGTGAATAACAATGGTGATATGTGGCGTGACTTTACTTACATTGATGATATTGTAGAAGGTGTTGTACGCGCTGCCGATGTCATACCTCAAGCAAACCCAGATTGGCGTGTAGAGAGCGGTTCACCAGCGACTAGTTCTGCCCCTTATGCTATTTATAATATTGGCCACGGTAGCCCAATAAACCTAATGAAGTTTATTGAAGCAATTGAGACCGAGCTAGGTACTGAGGCAAATAAAAATTTTCGTGAAATGCAAGCAGGCGATGTTTATAAAACATATGCCCACACGCAAAACTTGTTTGATGTAACGGGTTATAAAGCCCAAGTGAGTGTTGAGCAAGGCGTTAGCGAACTAATTAAATGGTATAAAAATTTCTATAAATAAGCTTTATAGCGAAGTAAACACTGCTTTTTTTGAAAGCAATGTTTACTTAAAAATTGTTTAATTATCATTTTGATTGATCTGATAGCTTCTCTCCATTCAGCCCCCATATACATTTAACCTGCTAAGTTAAAAATAATTAATTTATAAATAAAGGATTACCCATGAAAGCTGTTATTCCTGTTGCTGGTCTTGGTACGCGTATGTTGCCTATGACCAAAGCAATTCCTAAAGAAATGTTACCAATTGTAGATAAACCACTTATTCAATACATAGTAAGTGAGTGTGTAGCTGCTGGTGTTAAAGATATTGTACTGGTAACACATAGCTCTAAAAACGCCATAGAAAACCACTTTGATACCAGTTACGAGCTTGAAGCAACGCTTGAAAAACGCGTTAAGCGTGCATTACTTGAAGAAATACGCTCTATTTGCCCTAATGATGTAACTATAATGAGTGTGCGCCAAGGTGAGGCAAAGGGCTTAGGCCATGCTATTTTGTGTGCAAAGCCAATTGTGGGTGACGACGATTTTATAGTATTACTGCCAGATGTAATACTTGATGCTTATACTGCCGATCAAAAAACTGAAAACCTCGCCGCAATGATCAAACGCTTTAACGAGACCAAAGCAAGTCAAATTATGCTTGAGCCAGTAGCACAGGCGGATGTGAGCAAATACGGTATTGCTGATATAAACGGCGTGCAATTAACACCAGGTAATAGCGCAGCAATTAAAACCATGGTTGAAAAACCAGAGGCAGATAAAGCCCCATCAAACCTTGCAGTAGTAGGACGTTACGTACTAAGCAAAAACATTTGGCCGCTACTTGCTAAAACACCTGTAGGCGCGGGTGGTGAAATACAGTTAACCGACTCTATTGATGCACTAATGACCCAAGAAACGGTTGAAGCATTCCATATGAGTGGGCGCTCGCATGATTGTGGTGACAAGCTAGGCTACTTAAAAGCAATTGTTGAATACGGTATGCGCGATGCTAAGTTAGGTGAAGGCTTTGGCCAATATTTAACAACGTTGGTAAATGATGAACCAGCTTCTCAATCTGAAAATGTTGTAAATTTATAGAGTTTTTAAGCTTATATTATTTAAAGCGCGGCTATATGCCGCGCTTTTTTTAAGTGTATATATTTTGCTTAACATTTTAAAAAATGATTAAGCGGTTGTTATCACCACAGAGAACACAGAGAAGAAAAGGAGAAGAGCTAATACCTTCTCGGTGAAGCGCGAAGCGCCTCGGTGTTCTCGGTGGTAGATTCGTTTTTAAATACACAAAGTGATTAAGTGATTATTATCACCACAGAGAACACGGAGAAGTGAAGGAGAAGAGCTAATACCTTCTCGGTGTAGCGCGAAGCGCCTCTGTGCCCTCGGTGGTAGATTTGTTTTGGGCTAAGCCCATTCAAGTGATTAAGAGATTGTTATTACCACAGAGAACACGCAGAGGAGAAGTAATTGTTACTTGTAGACGCACAGCTTGCTGGCGTTAGTAACTTTTCAGTGTAGCACGCAGCGGCTCTGCGCCCTTGGTGGTAAAATTGTTTAGGATTAAGCCCATTCAAGTGATTAAGAGATTGTTATCACCACAGAGAACACGGAGAAGGGAAGGAGAAGAGCTAATAACTGCTCGGTGTAGCGCGTAGCGCCTCCGTGCTCTCGGTGGTAGATTCGTTTTGGGCTAAGCCCATTCAAGTGATTAAGAGATTGTTATTGCCACAGAGAACACGGAGAAGGGAAGGATAAGAGCTAATAACTGCTCGGTGTAGCGCTTAGCGCCTCCGTGCTCTCGGTTGTCAAATTGCTTTAGGTTAAACACGCAAAGTGATTAAGCGGTTGTTATTACCACAGAGAACACAGAGAAGAAAAGGAGAAGAGCTAATACCTTCTCGGTGAAGCGCGAAGCGCCTCGGTGTTCTCGGTGGTAGATTTGTTTTTAAATACACAAAGTGATTAAGTGATTATTATCACCACAGAGAACACAGAGAACACAGAGAAGAAAAGGAGAAGAGCTAATACCTTCTCGGTGTAGCACGTAGCGCCTCTGTGCCCTCGGTGGTAGATTTGTTTTGGGCTAAGCCCATTCAAGTGATTAAGCGATTGTTATCACCACAGAGAACACGGAGAAGAGAAGGAGAAGATCTAATACATTCTCGGCTTAGCTAGTACAGCTTAGCGCAAAGCACCGCTGTATTCACGGTAATAATTAATATAAATAATGAGAAGCTTCGCATCACCCCTGAGCAAGCTCTACGCCATATACAAAGTAATGCGTTTATTGTAACCACAGTGTTTAATAATTTATTCTGGCTAACCGCTAACCGCTAACCGCTAACCGCTAACCGCTAACCGCTAACCGCTAACCGCTAACCGCTAACCGCTAACCGCTAACCGCTATTTCTCTTGCATAAAGTTGGTTTTTTGTTAACCTACCTACCTTCCTTTTTTAGCTTGTTGAGGTGTATATGGCGTTGTTATCTCGTTCGATATTGGCGTTGTGTTTAGCACTTTCAAGCTCTGCAGTTTTAGCTCAGTCGCAGTGCGATGTTGAGTTGAGTCATGGCTTAATAATTACCGACGACGTTATACGTATTCTTGATAAAGGCCAAACCCGCGTGCAAATTAATAATAATAACCAGCTTTTTATTCGTGGTTATTGGGTTGATTTAAGCACTGAAGAAAGCAAAGTACTTGAGCAATTTAGTAATGGTATTCGTCATACGGTGCCTGAGCTTGTTAACTTAGCCACTGATGGGGTTAACTTAGGTTTAAGCGCCATTGAGCATGTGGTTGAGGGGATGTCTGATAAAGAGCCGGAAGTACTAAAAACCCAGCTCCAGTACGTAGAGCGGGCGCTTATGGATAAATTTAAGCGCGGCGATGACTTCTTTTTTATTGCTCCACAATCTCTCTCGCAAATAGATGATTTTTTCACTAAAGAAATAAGCCAGCAAATACACTCTGCCGTACATGGCTCGTTAGGCGCTATTTTAATGTCACTTGGAGATGCGTTTAAATCACGCGAAGGTAATATTGAAGACCGCATTAACGACATGGGCCAACGTATGAATATTATCTCTAAAGAAATAGATAAATCACTACAAAAAAAGGCCCAGCAACTTGAGCTTAAAGCCTCTGAGTATTGCGAATGTTTAAACGCACTTGATGTGACCGAATCGCGCTTGCAAGCGATAGTCCCGGGCATGGCTGACTTTGATTTAGTGCAGATAAAATCGTAAGAAAAGTGGGGAGTTATAAGCTGTTAGTTATTAGCTTTTAGCTTTTAGCTTTTAGCTGTCAGCTGTCAGCTGTCAGCTGTCAGTTTTAGGCTTTAATTGCGTTTAGGGTTTCTATTTCTTGAAATACTTCTAAGCTAACAGTAAATAGCTAGGATTTAGCCCATGAACTTTGAAAACTTGGAAGTATGGAAACGATCTGCTCGCTTAAGTGCTGATATTTATAAAGCGACTAGCACTATAAAAGATTACGGATTTAGAGATCAATTAACGCGCTCTGGCTTGTCTGTTCCTAGTAATATAGCCGAGGGAATGACAAGAGACAGCAATAAAGAAAAAGTGAGGTTTTTAGATATCGCTCGCTCATCAATAGCTGAAGCAAGAACGCAAATTTATATTGGAATAGATATTTGTTATATAGATAAGTCCGTTGGTCGAAAGTGGCTTGATGAAACCGTAGCGCTTTCAAAAATGTTGACTAGTTTAATCGCAACATTAAAAATGACCGCTGACCGCTGACCGCTGACCGCTGACCGCTGACCGCTGACCGCTGACCGCTGACCGCTGACCGCTGACCGCTGACCGCTGACCGCTGACCGCTGACCGCTCTATAGTTTTACCTCTCCCTCTTTTAACTCCCTATACTCTCCACCTGCTAAGTTTTCGTCTAGTATAATATTCCCTATTTGCTCGCGGTGTAGTTCTACCACTTTGTTACCTACTGCGGCTAACATGCGTTTAACTTGATGGTATTTACCTTCGCTGATTGATAAACGTAAGCTGTAGGTGGCAAGTGCTTCTGCTTTAGCTGGGCGGGTGAGATCTTTTTCGTTGTGAAGTTGTACGCCGTTGCGTAGTTGTTCTAATGCGTCTTCGGTTATAGGCTCTTGGGTTTCTACTAAATAGGTTTTTAATTTGTTGTGCTTGGGCGAGGTTATACGATGCGACCAGTCGCCATCGTTGGTAATAAGCACTAAGCCAGTAGTATCTATATCAAGGCGACCTGCTACATGAAAGTCGGCCATATTTGGCTCATCAAGCAAATCAAATACCGTAGGGTGTAGCTCATCTACATTGGCACACACGTAGCCTACAGGTTTGTGCAGCATAAAGTAGCGCTTGCCTAAAAACACCATAGGCTCGCCAGCAAATGTTACTTCATCTTGCTGGGTTATTTGAAAATCGAACGCGGTAACAACTTCACCATTTACTTGCGCTTCTTGACGCTTAATTGCAGCGCGTGCTTTTGAGCGTGGCAGCTCTGCTAGGTGGCTAATAAATTTATCTAAGCGGCAAGGGAATTTCATTTTAGTTCACATTTTTAGTCGGCTACAATGGGCGCGATTATAGCCGATAGTGAAACCCCATGACAGTAAACTACCCACAAATTTTAAGGCTTTACCAAGCAAAAATAGATGCGGGTGAACTGTGCTTTAGAAGGTAACGTTGTAGTCGCGGCTTTATGCCGCGTATTGAGTATTAGCAGTTTTGCGTGAGCAAGCTTCACGCCTACGACATTGTGTTTTTAAGTAGGCGCCTTGCTTGCTGGCGCATTTGGTATTTATACCGCGTTAAAATAATAAACCCAGACGCGAGATAAACTCGCTGCTACTTATATGTTTTCTCATTTACTCCTCATTTTCTTCTCTTTGTGCAATAGGGGGTTTAGTTATTTATTCACAAAGAGATTAAGAGAGGCTGCGCTTTAGAGGGTAACGTTGTAGTCGCGGCTTTATGCCGCGTATTGAGTATTAGCAGTTTTGCGTGAGCAAGCTTCACACCTAAAATTAAAAAGTATGTTTAATTAACTTTTATAACCATTAGGGTTATTTGATTGCCAACGCCATGTGTCTTCCATCATGGCATCTATTCCACGCACCGCTTCCCAGCCTAGCTCATTAAGTGCTTTTTCTGGCGCTGCGTAACATGCAGCAATATCGCCAGGGCGACGAGGCGATACTTGATAAGGAACGTCTTGGCCGCTGGCTTTTATAAAGGCGTTAACCATTTGCAGTACAGAGTAACCATTGCCTGTGCCAAGATTATATACAAGTGCACCGGTATTGTTGGCAATTTTATCAAGCGCTTTTAAGTGCCCCATCGCTAAATCTACAACGTGAATATAGTCGCGTACACCAGTGCCATCAACGGTGTCGTAGTCATCACCAAATACAGCAAGCTGCTTTAATTTACCTACTGCAACTTGGGCAATAAATGGTAATAAGTTATTAGGAATACCATTTGGATCTTCGCCAATTAAGCCTGACTCATGTGCGCCCACTGGGTTAAAGTAACGCAAAATAGCAAATGCAAAACGCTCATCTGATTTAGCAATATCTTGCAGCATCATCTCAACCATCAGTTTTGATGTGCCGTACGGGTTAGTTGTGCCACCTACCGGGAAGTCTTCTTTAATTGGTAAGCTTGCAGGGTCGCCGTAAACTGTGGCTGATGAGCTAAATACTAATTTAAATACGCCTGCATCACGCATGGCATCTACAAGTGTTAGCGTACCTTGTACGTTTGTTTGATAGTACTCAACAGGTTTAGCTACCGACTCACCAACCGACTTTAAGCCAGCAAAATGAATAACGCTCTCTATGGTGTGCCTTGTAAAAATGGCATCTAAAAAAACTTTATCAAGAATGTCGCCTTGGTAAAACGTGGCTTCTTTGCCTGTGATTTGCTTTACGCGTGCAAGCGACTCTTTTGATGCGTTACTTAAGTTATCAACAACAACAACTTCGCTACCTTGCTGTAAAAGTTCTAAAACGGTGTGTGAGCCTATGTAGCCTGCGCCGCCTGTTACTAAAATTGCCATGAATGCTCCGTGGATACCTTTTTCAATTATCTTAATTTCATCATATATTCTTAGTATTTACATGCTTTATTTTAAAAGCGTATTAAAATAGGTTAATTAAGTAATGGTTAATAAACTAGTGTTAAACTTGTATGGTCTATTACTGGGCTAAGTCTAAATAATTAGTACTGCCCCTTTGGAGAATGCTATGAATTCAGTTAAAACAATCGCTATGGCAATGTGTATTACATTACCTGCATTTGCACACGCTGGAGAATCTGTAGTTAAGTGGCAAGATTTTAAAGACTACCGCGATGTGCGCGCTTCTAGCCAGGGTAAAGCGTCGTACCACAAACAAATTGCTACTCAGTTCGAAAAACATTTTTCTAAACTTGCTGAGCAATTGCCAAAAGGCTACAAGCTAAATTTAGAAATAACCGATATCGATTTAGCAGGGGACGTACGCTATGGCGGCATGGATGAAATACGCGTAGTAAAACCTATTTATTTTCCGCGCATTAAGCTCAATTACTCGCTAAGCGATAATAAAGGGAGTGTAGTGAGTGAAGAGGACGATGTAGAGCTTAAAGACATGGGCTTTATGGATAAAATTAAAATGGGTCGCGACGAGCCGCTTTTTTATGAAAAACGCTTAATAACCGAATGGTTTGGCGAGCAAATTTTAGCAAATTTAGATTAGGTAGTATTGCGTGAGTAGGCTTCACTGCTTAGATTGAAATCACAGAGGTGTTAAGTACCACCTGGTAGATGCGCAGCTTGCTGGCGTTTAAAAGCAGTGGTTATTATTATATTTTAAAACCATGAGAAGCTTCGCTTCTAACGTGAGCAAGCTCTACGTCTACAACCCAAACAAGCTCCGAGGTTAAATTTATTGTAGGCGCATTGCTTGCTAGTGGATTTGGAATTTATGCTGCGTATATTTATTAATGCAAAATATCCGACGCGAGGTTAACTCGCTGCTACTAGCTTTGCACTCCACTTTTTCAAAAAATTAAAGAATTAATCCACAAAAAGATTAAGAGACGCTGCGCTTTAGAGGAAAAGAAAAGCTTAAAGTAAGTATTTGTCTTGTTTTCTCATTTATTCCTCTTTCACTTCTCTTTGTGCAAAATATTAAGTTATTTATTCACTGAAAGGTTAAGAGGCGGGTCGCTTTAGAGGCGGAAAATTATGTTTATATTTTGCGTGAGCAAGCTTCATGCCTACTAATAAAAAGCACCGTGTTAATTGCAAACGCGGTGCTTAATATTTATTCTTGCTTACCGCTATTACTTAAACGTAGCGAGCAGGGTAAGTAACTGTTGTAGCTTAATAACCGTTGTTTTAAGCTTTTCTTCATCAAAACCATCTGTGCTTAAGCTTTCTACATCGGCTGCTACATCAAGTACGTATGGCTTAAAGCGTTTAGCTTCAAAACTAAATCCGGCATCAGCTGGGAACAAGGCTTTAAATTTACCGTGGCCTTGTTGCTGTAGCTCATCTAGTTTTTTGTCGGCATCAAGTGCTTGGCGATAAACAATTTTTAAGTTAGCGTTGAGTTGTTCAATTATAGAATCCATGGTTTTCCTAAAGCTTTGTACTGCATTGCCGATATAGTACTTGGATTACATTTAAATGTCAGGTTGATTAAGGCTTATAACGATGAATATATCAGGTGGAAATCTACCCGCTATGTCTAGCTCTGGCCAAGGTGGTGAAGTATATACCGCTGCTTTGTCTAAAAAGCAGCAATTAGCAGATGGCGCAGCAGCACTTGCACTAATTGAAGGTGCTGCCCAGCCAACAAGTGCGCAATCACCGGCTCAGTCGGTCACTGCAACACTGGGTAACAATGTGAATATATACGTTTAAACTAACTTAAGGTCGATAGGTGTTTTGCTTTTTTGACCGCCTATTTCTCTTACTAATTTAGGCACTAAAAATCCAGGCAGAGCTTTTAATAGTTCTGCCATTATTTTTATTGCCTGTGGCTCTTCTATATCAAAGTGGCTTGCGCCTTCAACCTTATCTAGCAAATATAAATAGTATGGCAGTACGTCGGCATCAAATAACGCCTCACTTAAATTTATTTGTGCCTCAACGGTGTCGTTCACCTCTTTTAAAATAACTGCCTGGTTTAATAACGTTACGCCTGCTTGCTTTAGCTTTTGCATGGCGGCTTTAAACTCGTCGTCTATTTCGTTGGCATGATTTATATGGTTAATAAATATAATTTTTAGCGGTGATTGCTTTAGCCTCGCGCACAGCTCATCGGTAATTCGCGCAGGTATTACAACGGGTAAACGGCTGTGTATTCGCATGCGTTTAATTTGAGGTAATTGCTCAAGCTCATCTAAAAACCAGCTAATGGCATCGTCTTTGGCCATAAGTGGGTCGCCACCACTTAAAATCACTTCGTTTATGTTGGCATCTGATTTTATATAGCTCAGCGCATCAAGCAGGCTTTTTTTATTAAGCTGGTTTTCTTGATACGGGAAGTGGCGTCTAAAGCAGTAACGGCAATTTACTGCACAGCCAGTTTTAAACATAATTAAAACACGGGATTTATACTTATGTAAAAGCCCAGGCTGTTCGTTGTCTTGCTCTAGTAAAGGGTCTTTATTAAAACCTGTTTTGGTTAAAAACTCTTGATGGCGTGGCATAACTTGTAGCAATAAGGGGTCGTTTGCATCGCCCTTGCGTATTTTTTTTATAAAAGGGACTGGCACGCGTACCGGAAATAAACTGCGGGCTTTTAGGTCGTTTTCATGGGCTTGGCTCGATAAACCGACCATTTCAAGCAAGGTTTTTGGGCAGGTAACTACATTTGCTAATTCTTTTTGCCAGTTTTTATGCAAATTTGCTTCATTTCTTTGTATCATTGGCACGTAGATTACTCGAAAAAAATTAAATAGAGGAAACGATGGCGAATTATAGCACCAACGAGTTCAAGGGCGGCCTAAAAATTATGATGGACGGCGAACCTTGCAGTATTTTAGAAAATGAAATGGTAAAACCTGGTAAAGGCCAAGCGTTTAACCGTGTTCGTATCCGCAAACTTATCTCTGGTAAGGTGCTTGAAAAAACCTTTAAATCGGGTGAATCAGTTGAAGGCGCCGATGTAATGGATACCGACTTAGCGTACCTATACACAGACGGTGAGTTTTGGCATTTCATGAACAACGAAACATTTGAACAAATTGCCGCTGACGAAAAAGCACTTGGCGATGCCGTTAAATGGTTAGTTGAAAACGATGTATGTACTATTACATTATGGAACGGTAGCCCAATCGCGGTTACTCCACCTAACTTTGTTGAGCTTGAGATCACTGAAACTGATCCTGGTCTTAAAGGCGATACAGCGGGCACAGGCGGTAAACCTGCAACGCTTAGCACTGGTGCAGTAGTACGCGTTCCATTATTCGTACAAATTGGTGAAGTAATTAAAGTAGACACCCGTAGCGGTGAATACGTAGGCCGTGTTAAGTAAGCTTGAGTACGGTTTATAAAATCCCGGCTTAAGCTGGGATTTTTTTTGGAGAAAATATGTCAGCAACACCTTGGGCACCTAGTGCAAGCATAAACACCCTTAAGCAGCGTGCAGCCATACTGAGAATAATTCGTGAGTTTTTTTATACGCGTAATGTAATGGAAGTAGAAACACCGAGCTTAAGCAGTGCCAGTGTAACCGATGTGCATTTAGCAAGTTTTAATACACAGTTTGTAGGCCCAGGCCACGCGGGTGGCTTGCCACTTTATTTACAAACATCGCCTGAATTTGCAATGAAGCGTTTGCTAGCAGCAGGCTCTGGGCCCATATTTCAGCTTTGTAAGGCATTTAGAAACGAAGAAGCGGGGCGCCATCATAACCCCGAATTTACTATGCTTGAGTGGTATCGCCCTGGGTTTGATGAGTTTGCATTAATGGATGAAATGGATGAGCTAATGCAGCTCATTTTAAATGTAGAGCCTGCAGAGCGACTGACTTACCAACAAGCATTTGAGCAAGTGTTAGCGCTTGACCCATTAACAGCTACGCTTAGACAATTGCAAACACTTGCCTGCGATCACGGCTTTGCCGATATAGCCGAAAACGAGACCAATAAAGATACCTTGCTGCAGCTGTTATTTTGTATGAAAGTAGAGCCAACTATTGGGCAAACTAAACCGTGTTTTGTGTATCACTTTCCGGCATCGCAAGCGGCATTGGCACAAATTTGTGAGCACGATAACCGCGTAGCAGGGCGCTTTGAGCTTTATTATAAAAATATGGAATTAGCGAACGGCTTTAATGAGCTAACTAATGCTAAAGAGCAGGCAAAGCGCTTTGATGAAGATAACGCCTATCGCGCTGCCAATGGGCTAAACCACGTGCCTATGGATACCCGCTTAATCGCCGCACTTGAGCACGGCTTACCGCAATGCGCAGGCGTTGCTATGGGTATAGACAGGTTAGTTATGCTAGCCACCGCTAAAGATACAATAAAAGAAGTCATCGCGTTTGATGTAGATAGGGCGTGATGCTTTACCTGTAGGCGTGGTTATCCACCCAAAAAATTTAAAGCATTAATTCACAAAGAGGTTAGGAGGCGCTGCGCTATAGAGGGTCATGTTGTATTCGTATGCCGCATATTGAGTATTTGCAGTTTTGCGTGAGCAAGCTTCACGCCTACGACATTGTGTTTTTAATGTAGGCGCATTTGGTATTTATACCGCGTTAAAACAATAAACCCAGACGCGAGGTAAACTCGCTGCTACTTGTATGTTTTCTCATTTACTCCTCTTTTTATTCTCTTTGTGCAATAGGGGTTAAGTTATTTCTTCACAAAGAGGTTAGGAGGCGCTGCGCTTTAGAGGGTCATGTTGTAGTCGCGGCTTTATGCCGCGTATTTTGTATTAAATGCCAGACGCGAGATAAACTCGCTGCTATTTGTGTGTTTCTCAGTGTAGTGGCAGTGCCTCGGTGTTCTCGGTGGTAAAAGCGTTTTGTTCTAGTGCATCAGTAATTAAGAAATTATTATCACCACAGAGAACACGGAGAAGTGAAGGAGAAGAGCAAACAACGTCTCAGTGTAGCGCGCTGCGCCCTCGGTGGTCAAAATTGTTCTTTTAAGTAAAAACTAAAGAAATTTTATCACCACAGAAAACATGCAGTAGTGAAGAAGTAATAATTAATTGTAAACGCCTTGCTTGCTAGCACGTTGATATAAAATCTATTTACGCTTTTTCTTTTTGCGTGAGCAAGCTTCACGCCTACCAATAAAAAAGCACCGCGTTTATTGTAAACGCGGTGCTTAATATTTATTTTTTCTTACAGCTTACAGCTTACAGCTTACAGCTTACAGCTTACAGCTTACAGCTTAAAGCTTACAGCTCTAACGTAAACGTTATACCCGCTACTCTTGGCTCACCTAATTGCACGTAGGTGTGTGTAGCGTAGCCATCAAGTGGGTCGTTACCAAACTCAAAGCCGCGGGTTGGTACTGTTTCGTCAAATACGTTACGTGCCCATGCGCGCACTGCCCACATGTCGGCTTCGTAGCCTAAACTTAGGTTTACTAAATTGCTGCTGGGTGCTTTTGAATTATGGCTATCGGAGAAGTAGTAATCGTCCTTACCTTCAACACCAATCATACCGTACAGCTCATTAGTAAAGTTGTAACGTGCGCTAAATGCGTATTGGTATTTAGGTGATTGCGCTTGCTCACGACCGTCTTGATTTAAGCCAGATTGCGTTACAAAGTCGTCAATTTCTGTGTTTAAGTAACCCGCACTACCTGTTAAGAATAAGTCTTCGGTAAGTTGGTAACTACCTTCAACTTCTAGCCCGTAGTTGCTACCAGAGCTTGCGTTATCAACGTAGCCTGTAAATTGCTGACCTTCTACTTGCCATGCTTTTAACTGAATGTTGTCGCGGTGCATATAAAATGCTGCTAAACGAAGAGTAAATTTATCATCAAGCGATGAACCCTTAACGCCAAACTCGCTGCTCCAAAGGTATTCTGGGTCAAAGCTTGTATGCTGCTGGAAAAAATCAGCATCTAGGTTTAAGCCTTCATCTTTAGCTTTGGCTAATGCTTCTGAATTAATACCGCCAGCTTTATAACCACGGGTAATGCTGGTGTAGATCATAGTACGATCAATCACTTGGTATTCAAGTGCTATTTTACCGCCTACCATTACGTCGTCAGTCTCTTCAATAAAGCCGTTGCTGTCGGTGTAATCACCTTGGTATTGCTCTACACGTAAACCGGTAATGAGCGTGGTTTTAGGGCCTATAGGTGTGGCTACTTGGCCGTAAACAGCTACGTTACTGGTTTCGTAGGTTGATGCAAATGGACTTGCAAGCCATGTGTATTCGCGCTCTAAATCTACGTCGCGGTTTTGATAGTAAACACCGGCAACCCAGTTACCTGTTTTAGAATTAAATTGTAAATTAGCCGATTGATCATCGCGATCACGCGTGTACACATCGGTTGAGCTATAACCCCAAGGGTGTAGGCCAGCTGCACATAATTGTGGCTCGCTTGCATCGTTACATACCCAGTCTTCATCAAAGCTGTAAAGTAGCTCTGTATCAATGGCTGAAAGGTTTAAGCTTACATCAAAGGCATTAAAGCCTGTGTAGGTATTATTAATACCAATGGCGTAGCTTTGTTGATTATCTTGGCCTGGCTCGTCGGCTACACTATTACGGCTGTTATCAAGCGTGAACGCATCGTAGCCGTTGTTTATATCTATGTAGTGCAGGTTTAACTCTGTGTTTAAATGCTCAGTAAGTTGGCTGTTTAATTTAAAGCGGGCTACTTGCTCATCTTGTTGTTGAGTTTCGTCGTTTAAATATAGGTTATCTACGTAGCCGTCTGATTTTCTGCGAAAGTAGCTGACGCGGGCACTTGTGTCGTCGGTTAATCCAGTACTTGCTGCAAGGCCTGCTTCGCGCGAGTTATAAGTACCCATACCCACTTGTAATTTTAAGCTCGGATCGGCAGTTGCCTGAGCTGATTCCATTTGGATCATACCGGCCATGCCGTCTGCACCAAAGCGAGTGCCTTGTGGGCCGCGGTAAATTTCTACCTGGTCTATATCAAATAATAATGAGCTGCCACCTAAACCCGAGTAGTTAATTCCGTCAATAACTAAGCCAACCGATGGGTTAATTGGATCTACAAATTGTGAACGAAGTCCCACTCCACGAATTTGAATATAACGACCACGAGAGGCACCAGATGTAAAGTTTACGTTGGCTGTACTACCTAGCATTTCGTCTAAGTAACTTGCACCACGTTGATTAATTTCATCTTTGCTAAATAGGCTAGCGCTAGCGCTTAATGTTTGAATGCTTTCACGTTGAAAGTCGCCTGTAACAACAATTCGTTCTAGGTCGCTGTCATCAGCGTTTGCTATAAGTGGTGTACTAATTAGCGGTAATAACGCCGCAGTAATTAAAGACAAACGTAAGTTCATTAGGTTACTTAACTCCATTTTGGGGACTCGTATGGTAGCAATTATTTTAATACTTGTGTTATAACGCAGCGATTATACGTTAAATAATCAGGATTACTAATATGACCTTTAAAGTTGATTTTAAAGTGCGCCATTACGAATGTGACCTACAAGGAATTGTAAATAACAGTGTGTACTTTAATTATTTAGAGCATGCTCGCCATGAGTTTTTGTTTGTAAATGGGGTTGATTTTGCACTACTAGCAAAGCAAAAAGTTAATTTAGTGGTGATACGCAGTGAGGTTGATTATAAACATTCGCTTGTACCAGATGATGAATTTTATATAGCAGTTGAACCTGAGCGTATAAGCCGTATAAAGTTTGCGTTTAAGCAAACCTTAGTGCGTAAACACGACAACAAAGTAATGCTACAAGCCAAGGTTATAGGCACCTCGGTTAATGAAAAAGGCCGCCCTTTTTTACCTCCCGAAATAGATAATTTATTTAAAAATTACACCCAAGATTATCCAGTATAATTTTTAGGGGCTGTGACCTTTGGGATTAAATTTAACCTTAACCTAGTCTGTTTTATAGCAGCGCCTAGGTAGTGGAGTTGTTTATCGTAAATAGCGAGCAGCGTAGGTGCTGTTATCGAGCCCACTAAGTTACAAATCAAGCAAGGCGATTAAAGCCCCCTTACTGGAAAACGTTTTAATCTGCAAAGTTCAACACTCTCTAAACTATCATAGAACAAAAATTTACATTTAAAACATGCATTTTTAACGGATAAACCGCATAAAAATTGTTACTATTACGGTAATTAAATATTTAGTTAGAAATAGCATGAAATTAGCAGCACTACCGATGCTTTTAATCGGTTTATGTATTGGTTGTACAGCCACAGGGACGGTGACCACTGAGCAGCTAAAGTACACACAATGGCAACTATCAAAGGTTGATGGTTTAGCTGTGCCGGCCTCGTACAGTGCATCAATGAGCTTTATTGAAGCGTTGCAAGTAAACGGGTTTGCAGGATGTAATAAGTTTTTTGGTGAAGGCGAGCTTAAAGACAGCAGTATTAGCGTTAATAAACTTGGCATGACGCGTAAGTCGTGCGGAGCAGACGTTGATGAGCTAGAGCAGCAGTTTTTACAAGCGCTACGAGAAGGTGCAACGCTTACCATGCAAGGCTCACAGTTAGTTATGCAGGGCGATCAAACTTTTTTATTTATTGCAAAGTAGTGGCATGAGTATTTAAAACTGCCCCTTGCGGGCAATTTTTAACTGGCGTACACTCAACGCTGATTTGATAAAAATAGCAAATCAACGAACATAATTTTACTTGTCGGAGTGCCTTAAATAATTAAGGCTGAGATCGCGAAAGCGGGATCCGTGAACCTGATCAGGTTAAAACCTGCGTAGGGAACAAGCTGCCTAAAATGGGACGCTTGTGCGTCTTTTTTTATGCGCACAACAAAATAACTAGCCATTTTAGGCCGCAAAGCAGCGTAACCACTGCTTTACGATCTTTCTCTATTCCTTATGGAATATCTGACAAGACAACCCTTTAGCAATGAGGTAAGTCATGTCAAACACTACAAATAAATCTACACGTCGAGAAACGCGCGCTGCAGCGTCAGATTACATTTATAATTTAACGGGTCAGCAATTTCCAAGCTCACAAAAAGTGTATGTTGAGGGCAGTCAAAGCGGTGTACGCGTGGGTATGCGCGAAATTACATTAAGCGATACGTTTATTGGTGGCGATGAGCAAAACCCTGTGTATGAGCCAAACGATCCACTGCGTGTTTACGATACATCAGGCCCGTATACCGACCCTAACTTTGAATTAGACGTACGTAAGGGATTACCTAAATTTCGTGAGCAGTGGATAAAAGAGCGCAACGACACCGAAGTGCTCGACTCAGTCACTTCGCAATTTGCTCAGCAACGTATGGCCGATGACGGCCTTGATCATATTCGCTTTGATCATTTACCTAAAATTCGCCGTGGTAAAGCGGGCAAAAACGTGACGCAAATGCATTATGCTCGCCAAGGCATTATTACCCCTGAAATGGAATACGTAGCCATACGCGAAAACATGGGTCGTGCACAAATTAGAGAAGAGCTGCTAGCAGCACAGCATAAAGGCGAATCGTTTGGGGCGAGTATTCCCGATTTTATTACCCCTGAATTTGTACGCGACGAAATAGCCCGCGGTCGCGCTATTTTACCAAATAATATTAACCACCCCGAAACCGAGCCCATGATAGTTGGCCGTAACTTTTTAGTTAAAGTGAACGCTAATATTGGTAATTCATCGGTAAGCTCATCAATCGAAGAAGAAGTAGAAAAAATGGTGTGGTCTACCCGCTGGGGTGCCGATACCGTAATGGATTTATCAACTGGGCGTTACATTCACGAAACCCGTGAATGGGTAGTACGCAACTCGCCTGTGCCCATTGGCACCGTACCAATTTATCAGGCGCTAGAAAAAGTAAACGGAGTGGCCGAGGATTTAACGTGGGAGATATTTCGCGATACGTTAATTGAACAAGCCGAGCAGGGTGTTGATTACTTTACTATTCATGCCGGCGTATTACTGCGTTACGTGCCAATGACGGCAAAGCGAGTAACCGGTATTGTATCGCGGGGTGGCTCAATTATGGCTAAGTGGTGTTTAGCGCACCATAAAGAAAACTTTTTATATACGCACTTTGAAGATATTTGCGAAATTTTAAAACAATACGATGTGTGTTTTTCGCTCGGAGATGGCCTTCGTCCAGGCTCGATTGCTGATGCCAACGACGAAGCACAATTTAGTGAGCTACGTACGTTAGGGGAGCTTACAAAAATTGCGTGGAAACACGATGTACAAGTATTTATTGAAGGCCCAGGCCATGTGCCAATGCATATGATTAAAGCCAATATGGATGAACAATTAGAGCATTGTGGCGAAGCGCCTTTTTACACATTAGGCCCATTAACGACCGATATAGCACCAGGGTACGACCATATAACATCGGGTATAGGCGCTGCACAAATAGCGTGGTACGGCTGTGCCATGCTGTGTTATGTAACACCAAAAGAGCATTTAGGTTTGCCCAATAAAGAAGATGTAAAAGAGGGCCTAATTACCTACAAAATTGCAGCGCATGCGGCCGACTTAGCCAAAGGCCACCCCGGCGCTCAAGAGCGCGATAATGCGTTATCTAAAGCGCGCTTTGAATTTAGATGGCACGACCAATTTAACATTGGTTTAGACCCAGAACGTGCCCGTGAATATCACGACGAAACCCTACCGCAAGAGTCTGGCAAAGTAGCGCACTTTTGCTCTATGTGTGGCCCTAAATTTTGCTCAATGAAAATTACCCAAGAGGTACGCGATTACGCCAAAGATCTCGAATCACGCGGGATCGATCCTAACAATGTTGGTGATGCAATTGAGATCAAAATGGTTGATGTAGAAGCGCAAATGAAAGCGAAATCTGAAGAGTTTAAACAAACGGGCTCAGAAATTTACCACAAAGCAATATAAGCCAATAACAGGTTAGCGGCTTATGGCTGCTAGCCTTTTATTAAAAGGAGGTTTTATGTTTTACAACATTGCTGTTGTGGGGTTTGGTTTAGCAGGGCGCTTAGCTGCCCTCGAGCTTAGTAAGTCGCATCATGTAACAGTGTTTGAAGCCAGTGACGAACACACACAAAATAGTGCCGGTAAAGTGGCTGCGGCAATGCTTGCTCCGCTTGCTGAGTCGGTATTATGTGAAACGGATTTAGCCATCATGGGGCTAAATTCACTCAAGCGCTGGCCAGAGATAGTGAGCGAGCTTGAAGGCGAGGTTTTTTATCAGCAAAAAGGCACGCTGGTCGTGGCGCACCAGCAAGATAAAGGTGACTTACAAAGCTTTAGCCAGCGTATTAAGCCTATAGCAGGGCACAGCGCGCAGGCGTTAAATGCTCAGCAAATAACACAGTTAGAACCCGAATTAGCTAATCGTTTTAATCAAGGGGTGTTTTTACCCTGCGAAGGGCAAATAGATAACCAGGCCTTTTATAAAGCAAGCTTTACCATGCTTAATAAACGTAAGGTTAAGTTTGTTTTTAACCAACGCGTTAGCATTCAAAACGGCGAGGTGAATAACCGCGCGTTTGATTACATTATTGATTGTCGTGGCTTAGGTGCTAAAGGCGATAAACCCCTTAGAGGGGTTCGCGGTGAGGTGGCTAGATTACATGCACCTGAGGTTAATTTAACGCGGCCTGTGCGCTTAATGCACCCGCGCTACCCAATTTATATAGCGCCAAAACCTAATAATGAGTATGTAATTGGTGCAACTGAAATAGAGTCTGATGATAGTGGCCCTGCAACAGTACGCTCCACGCTTGAACTACTTTCGGCGGCTTACACTGTGCACAGCGGGTTTGCCGAAGCACGGCTGTTAAATATTCAAAGCGGGTTACGCCCCGCATTTAGCGATAACCGCCCTGCGGTTTTAAAAACAGGTAACGTAATTAGCATTAATGGCTTATATCGTCATGGCTACATGTTAGGGCCCGCCTTAGTGGCTGATGCGTTATCTCAAATAGGGTGAGTAATAAATGACTATAACAATTAATGGTGAGCTGCTAACTATTAAAAGCGCAATGCTTGTTGATGTATTACAAAATTTTGGTGCAAAGCCTCCATTCGCGGTGGCACTAAATGGCGAATTTATTCCACAAAGTTTGCATGCCAGCACCACAATTAACGAAGGGGATAGCATTGAATTGTTATCGCCTATTCAAGGTGGGTAGCATTATGCAAGGTAACGATTGCTTAACTATTTATGGCGAGCAACTAAATAGCCGTTTATTAATAGGCTCGGCGCTTTATCCCTCTCCAGCGGTGATGGAAGAGTCTATAAAAGCCTGTGGTGCGCAAATAGTAACGGTGTCATTAAGGCGCCAGCAAAGCGCTGCCGCAGGGGATGACTTTTGGCAGCTTATAAAAAACACAGGCCTTAAAATACTGCCTAATACCGCAGGGTGCCACAGTGTAAAAGAAGCCGTAACACTTGCTGAAATGTGCCGTGAAGTATTTGCAACCGATTGGATTAAGCTTGAACTAATAGGTGATGACTACAACTTACAACCCGACCCATTCGCATTGTTAGAAGCCACAAAAATATTAATTAATGATGGCTTTAAAGTATTGCCTTATTGCACTGATGATTTAGTGCTTTGCCAGCGTTTAAACGAGCTAGGGTGTGAGGTGCTTATGCCTTGGGGCGCGCCTATTGGCACCGGCAAGGGGCTTTTAAATAGTTATAATTTAAAAACAATTCGTGAGCGCTTACCAAACACAACATTAATTGTAGATGCAGGGCTTGGTTTGCCTTCGCATGCCTGCCAAGCGCTTGAATTAGGGTATGATGCGGTATTATTAAATTCAGCGATAGCAGGGGCTGGCTGCCCAATTACGATGAGCCGTGCATTTAAAGCCGCGGTAGAGGCTGGGCGCTTTGCGTATAATGCCAAAGCAATGCCTGAAAAAGACTTAGCAGCCCCCTCAACCCCTACAATGGGTATGCCGTTTTGGCATCAGCAGTAAGGAAATAAAGAGTATGAATAATTTAGTGTGGACAATTGCAGGCTCAGACTCAGGTGGTGGCGCAGGAATTCAAGCCGATATAAAAGCAATGCAAAGTTTTGGCGTGCATGGTTGTACTGCAATTACCGCGCTTACGGCGCAAAATAGCTTAGGTGTAGAGGCCATTAACGCGGTATCTACCGATATTATTGAATCGCAATTACTCGCACTCGAAAGCGATATGAAAGCCAAAGTAATTAAAATTGGCATGCTGGCTAATGTGCAGCAAATTCAATTAATAAGCGAGCATATAGCGCATTATAAGGCAAAATGGCCTGTACCGCCTGTGATTGTTTACGACCCCGTTGCAATTGCTTCAAGTGGTGATGTATTAACAGAGGAAGATACCGTAAGTGCCATTAAAGAATGCTTAATGCCGCTGGTGGATGTAATAACGCCTAACACGCACGAAACGCAATTATTAACAGGCGTATATTTAATTGGCCCAAGCGCCGTGAAAGACGCTGCTAAAAAGCTATTAAGTTGGGGCGCAAAAGCGGTTGTTATTAAAGGCGGGCACTGGGATTACCCAACAGGTTATTGTATTGATTACTGCACACAAAACGGCGAAGAGTATTGGCTTGGTAATAAAAAAATTCAAAGCCCTCATAGCCATGGTACAGGTTGTAGCATGGCCTCGGTTATTGCCGCGTGTTTAGCAAAAGACTACCCCCTAAAAGATGCTTTTATTTTAGCTAAAGCCTATATAAATCAGGGCTTAAAGCAGTCGGTTAGATACGGCGAAGGAATAGGCCCTGTTGCACATACTGCTTTTCCTACACAGTTAGATGACTACCCGCAAGTAATTGAGCCTGGTAGCTGGCTTGGTGATGAGCTTGATTTTGATGTGCCGCTGGAATTTAATATGGCGGCTGATTTTGCACCTTGTGAGAGCAAAAAGCTGGGCTTGTATGCTGTGGTCGATAGCCTAGATTGGCTAGATAAATGTTTGCAGCAAGGTATTACTACGGCGCAGCTTCGCGTTAAAAATAAAACCAACCTTGAGCTTGATGAGTTAATTAAGCAGGCCGTAGAGCTGGGTAAAAAGTACCACGCTCACGTATTTATAAACGACTACTGGCAGTTGGCAATAAAGCACGGTGCCTACGGCGTACACTTAGGCCAAGAAGATTTAGAAACCGCTAATTTAGCCGCGATTAAAGAAGCAGGTTTAAGGCTTGGGCTTTCTACCCACGGTTTTTACGAAATGTTACGTGCGCACAACTACCGACCAAGTTATATGGCATTTGGTGCTATTTACCCAACCACAACCAAAGATATGAGCGGCCAAATACAAGGTCTCGATAAACTTAAAAAGTGTGTGCCATTAATGCAAAACTACCCAACAGTTGCCATTGGGGGCATAGATTTAACCCGCGCAAGCGAGGTTGCAAATACAGGAGTAGGCAGTGTTGCGGTTGTACGAGCGATTAGTGAAGCGGATGATTATATTGCTGCAATTAGTGCGCTACAAAGTGCTATAAACCAGCCTAATGAATAAGCTTAGCGATAAAGAAACCCTGCGTTATAGTCGCCACTTATTATTAAAAGAAGTGGGCCTAGAAGGTCAGTTAGCACTTAAAGCAGCCACCGTTGCAGTAGTGGGAGTTGGCGGGCTAGGTAGCCCTGCACTTTTGTATTTAGCTGCGGCAGGTATTGGTAAACTTATTTTAATAGATGATGATGCGGTTGAGCTTTCTAACTTGCAGCGCCAAGTGCTTTTTAAAGTTAATCACTTAGGGCAAAACAAGGTTACCGCTGCTGGCAAAGTATTAACAAGCCTTAATAATCAAATAGAAATAGTGACGCATTGTAAAAAGCTCGATGATAACAACGCAGGGGAGCTTTTAAAAAATGCCGACATAGTACTTGATTGCTCTGATAATTTTGCAGCACGTTACAGTGTTAACCGTTATTGCTTTACTCATAAGTTGCCTTTAATTGCAGGTGCCGCGATTGCAAGTCGTGGGCAACTTATGGGCTTTGATTTTAGGCAAAACAGTAGCCCATGTTATGGCTGTGTTTTTGCAAAAAGTGACGCCGCACCCGCTGTAAATTGTAGTAATGTAGGTGTAATAAGCCCACTGTTAGGAATTATAGGCTCTATGCAGGCACAGCTTACGCTTAATATGCTATTAGGGCATGTTGAAGGTAGTGTGTTTATCAGCTTTGATGCGCTGAGCTTAAAGCAACAGCAATTTAAAATGATTAAAGATATAAACTGCAAAGAGTGCGGTGAATAAAGTATGCGGTAATTCGCGGGGCTAAACTCGGGGTTAAGCCATCAGAAGCTGCGCTTCTAACGTAAGCAAGCTCTTTGTCGACAGCTAAAATTAGCATCGTAGTTTAATTAATCTATAGGCGCCTTGCTTGCTGGCGCGTTGATATAAAATCTATTTACGCTTTTTCTTTTTTGCGTGAGCAAGCTTCACGCCTACCAATAAAAAAGCACCGCGTTTATGGTAAACGCGGTGCTTAATATTTATTTTTACTTACAGCTTACAGCTTGGCAAACACGTCTTGTAGTGGTGGCACTACTTGCTTTTTACGGCTTAATACGCCATCTAGCCATACTTTGTCTTCGCTCGGCTTTTCACCGTAAGCTTGCTCTACAAGGTTTGCATCATCTGAAGCGATCAGCATTTGTGAGCCTTCTTTCATGATGTCGGTAAGCAGTAAAAATACTGAGTGGCGGTTGCCTTCAATTTTTAGCTTAGCAATATCGGCTTCTAAGTCTGCTTTAATTTCGTCAAACACTGCAAGGTCAATAACCTCTAGCTGGCCAATGCCCACTAGGTGACCGTTCATGTTGAAGTCTTTGAAGTCACGCATTACTAAGTCACGCACAGGGGTGTCTTCAACAGCTGACTTAACACGGAACATGTCCATGCCTAGTTCTTTATAGTCTTCAATGCCGGCAATTTCTGCTAGTGCTTCTACACATTTAATATCAGCCGTTGTACAGGTCGGCGATTTAAAAATAACGGTATCGCTTAAAATTGCACATAGCATGATGCCAGCAATATCTTTAGGGATTTCTACGTTGTAGAAGTCATACATCATTTTAATAATGGTGTTTGAACAGCCTACCGGACGGATCCAACACTCAAGCGGTGTAGATGACGTTAAATCGCCTAGTTTATGGTGATCGACTACGCCAACAACACGTGCTTGGTCGATATCATCTGGTGCTTGTGTTTTTTCTGTGTGGTCAACAATATATACATCTTCGCCAGCGTAGCTTAATTTAAGCTCAGGTGCTTCGAAGCCAAATTTATCTAGGATAAATTGAGTTTCTGGTGACACTTCACCAAGGCGTGTTGGTATTGCTGGCTCATCGATTTGGTTTTTTAAATAAGCAAGTGCAATTGCACCACAAATAGAATCTGAATCTGGGATTTTATGGCCCACTACATACATAGACATTGACGGAACTCCTTTAAATTTGCCGATATTCTACCAAAGTCTGTGGCCTTTAACATATAGACAGTGCAATTAAGTTTTAGTTACACTTTAAAATCTTGAATTTACTGGGTGTATAAATATGCGACTGGGCCGCAAAGGTTGGAACAACGTTATTATTTTTTCGATGTTGATTATGATCTTCTTTTTAAATGGCTGGCATAAGCAGTTTTTAGGGGGCGAAGACGAGCCTACATTACAACCGGTACTGCCATTACAAAGTTTTGTGTTAACACTGAGCTTTGTTGATCAGAAAATTGAACGTATTGGTACAAGTTGGCGTACAACCGCATTAAAAGAAAATACGCCCGTGAGGTGGGATGCATCACAGCAGCAATTAGCTGAGCTAATTAACCATTGGCAAACGGCTGCGTTGATGCAGGTAAATGAGTCTGTTGTATTTAATCCAAACTCACCATTGTATGTGGCCACCTTTGAGTTGGCTGGTGAGCGCTTACCTTGGGTTTATTTACTGTACAAAGGTAACGGTAAGTATTATTTGTTGGAAAAAAATAGCCAGCGCGTGATGGGGCTTGATTTAGCGACTGCAAAGCAGTTATTTCCAAGTGTTGATTTTTCAAAAAGTGAGTTGCATTAATGCCTGAATTACCAGAGGTAGAAGTAAGTAGACTGGGGATCACCCCGCATGTAGAAAACCAGGTAGTGACGAAGGTAAATATTTATAATGCCAGCATGCGATGGCCTGTGCCCGATGATGTTTATCAGTTAGAAGGGTTGAAGGTAGAGCGAATTGAGCGCCGTGCAAAGTATTTATTGCTGCACTGCGAATTAGGGAGTGCTATTTTACATTTGGGAATGTCGGGTAATTTGCGCGTTGTGGATAAACGCGAGCCGCTTAAAAAGCATGATCATGTTGAGTTTGTTCTTAGTAATGACAAGGCGCTGCGATTAAACGACCCTCGCCGGTTTGGTTGCTGTTTATGGCAAGCACCAGGGGATGTTCATAAGTTACTCTCAAAACTTGGCCCTGAGCCGCTTACGGATGATTTTTTTGCAAAGCGTGTATACGAGCAATCGCGAAATAAAAAAGTCCCCGTGAAGCAATTTATTATGGATAACGCGGTGGTGGTGGGCGTAGGTAATATTTATGCCAATGAGTCGTTATTTAAGGCGGGAATACACCCAAAACGCGAAGCAGGCAAAGTATCGTTAAAGCGATATCAAACCCTGATCCCTATTATTAAAGACACTCTAGCAGCGGCAATAACACAAGGCGGTACAACCCTTAAAGACTTTGCCCAAAGTGATGGCAAACCAGGTTATTTTGCACAACAGTTGTTAGTGTACGGACGAAAAGGAGAGGCGTGCGTAACGTGTAAAACGCCACTTGAAGAAATTAGACTAGGGCAGCGCAGTACGGTGTTTTGTAAGCACTGCCAAAAATAGCCGTGTTATAGCTCAAACGGTGCCACACCGACGGCTTTCATTTTATAGCCCACTTGGGCTATTTCACCAGACCAGGTTTCGGTACTGATAACGCCGGTAACAACAATCGCATCATACAGGCTCTCAATGGGGACGCCGCCTTTTACTGTTACATGAACGATTTGATTTGGAGGCGGGGGCGGTACGTGAATACACGCGCCAAAGTATGGCACAAGCAAAAACTCAGTAATGACTTCACTGTCGCCTTCAAGTGGGACAACAAACCCCGGTAAGCTCACTGATTGACCATTTAATGCTTCAACCACAGGAGCATCTAACTCTGGCTGCACCCAGTTTTGTTCACTGCCTTCGTGGTTAGCCTGTGCTTGGGTATCTATTTGTACATGCCCTTGCGGGATTAAGTCTTCCCAAAAAATTTCTTTCGGCGGGTTTGCACTACTGACAAAGCTAATAAGTAGGCAGCTTACTAGCGTGCAGTAATAAAGCGCGGATTTAAAAAGTATCATGAAATTCCTAAAGTTAAGTTTTTATACTCATACCATCGCTAAGCGAATAAAAGTAAGCGCGGGTAGCTGGTATTAAGCCAATTATAAACCCAGCGGCCATAATAACGCCTATTAAAGTGAGTTCATAGTAAGAGAGCATGGCAATATTAACGCTTATGCCTGCATGGCTTTGCAAATAGCTGCTACTGATAAGCATAACGCCATAATACAAACCACAGCCAACTAGGCAGCCTAATAATGTTGTAAATAACGATTCCATGCTTATTAGTGTAAATAGCTGCCATGGCCGTGCGCCGACTGAGCGCAATATAGCAAGCTCTCTTCGGCGTTGATTTAAATTGGCCAGTAGTGTGGTCAACATGCCCAATAAACTGACTAATATAACAACGCCTGAAAACAGTAAGAGTACTTTTTCGACAATGGCGAGCATTTGCCACAGCTCTTTTAAGGTCACTGTGGGCATAATGGCCAGAAGTGGCTCTTTTTTGTATTGGTTGATATTACGCCTAATTTGCAATGTGTATAAAGGCGAGTCGAATCCCATTAAAAACGCAGTAATTTGGCTTGGCTCACCGATTAGGTTGTTATGCTCATCGTGCTCATCGTGCTCATCGTGCTCATCGTGCTCATCGTGCTCATCGTGCTCATCGTGCTCATCGTGCTCATCGTGCTCATCGTGCTCATCGTGCTCATCGTGCTCATTATTCGCAGAATGTGAACCACCATGTATTAAATCAATAGCTGCTAGAGGTATGTGTAAGGTTTTATCTACTGGCGTGCCAGTGGCGTTTAAAATACCGATAACAGTAAACGGGTTGTCTTTATGATGATGAAAGCTCGTATTACCCATGCCGTGTGAGATTACTACGTTATCACCTAGTGTATACCCTAAACGGCTCGCTACATCGCTGCCAAGTACCACCTGGTTTAAATGCTCAAACGCGTGGCCTTGTTGAAAACTTAACGTTTGCTTTTTACCAAAGCGATAGTGGGTAAAGTAATCGCGGCTTGTACCTAGTACAGCTTGGCCTTTGTGGCTGTCGCCTAAACTAATAGGAATGCTCCATTTAACACCACGCTGAGCTGCGATGTACTGATAACTTTGCCAGCTCACCCCATTATTTGCGTAACCTATTCTAAATACAGAGGAAAGCAGTAATTGAATATCGCCGGTGCGGGCGCCTACAATTAGGTCTGTCCCAGAGATGGTATTACTAAAGCTGGTTTTTGCATCCACGCGAATTCGCTCAATACTTAGTAAAAGCATCACGCTAATAGCAATGGTAAACAATGTGAGCAGTACACTTGCTCGGCGATTTAGCAAACTTTTATAAGCTAACTTAGTCAGGATCATAACTGCTCCTGTAAGCTAACTAGGCTAATTGCACGATTAAATAGCGGTTTTAATGTTTCGTCATGGCTTACAAAAACTAACGTACTGTTGGCGCGCTTAGCCTGTTCGAATAACAGCTTTATAAAGCTTTCTCTATTTGCGGTATCGAGTGCCGAGGTAGGCTCATCAGCAATTATAATCTCTGGGCTGCCAATAAATGCGCGAGCGGCGGCAACCCGCTGTTGCTGACCAATACTGAGCGAGGCAACATCTTTACTATGATAAGACTCACTTAAGCCTAATGCTGTTAATAAGCGTATCGCTTCTTTTTGTAAGCTTGGCTTGGACTCTGTTGTTTGCTGTAAGGCTTTTTGTTTTCTACTTTTTGAAAATTCACAGCCAAGCGTGACATTCTCAATGGGTGTTAAATACGGTAATAAATTAAAGTTTTGAAAAATATAGCCAATATTCTCCGCTCTAAATACGTCTCTTTGCGTATTGCTAAGTGTATTTAAATCGCGATTTAAAATACGTATGTTGCCACTACTTGGTGTGTTTATACCTGCCAATAGCGCAAGCAGGGTTGATTTACCGACGCCGCTGGGACCATGTAAAAAAATATGCTCGCCTTTATCAACCCTAAGGGTTGGAATATTTAGCGTAGGCTTGGCATCATTTTTATGCCATTTAAAGGTTACATTATCAAGCTCAATCATACAGTGTGGTGTTACCAACCCCAATACTTGAGGTCTTTACGCATTTTAAAGCTTCTAATTATATTTATTGGCTTTGGTTTAAGTTTGTCGCTTTTGTGTAAAAACTCATTAGCTGCGTTAAGCACGCGTAAACTAGATTTACCGTCGCTATAAGGGTGAATATCTAGACAATAATTTTCAATATGCTGCATTAAATTTTTAGGTCTCGTTAATGCGTGCTCTATTGCTGCTTCTATTTTATCAGCCTCTGTCACATTGATTAAATGAGGCTGAGGCTTTTGATTTCGAAATGTAACAACGGGCTTTCTTAGTAATAAAAACATTAATAGCACCGATGATGTATCACACAGCATTATATCAGCCGCTTTGAGAAGAGGGATCACATTATCGGTTTCTATAAAGGTTAAGTTTTTATTATTTAATGCTTTATATTTATCTACCCATTCTTGGGGCATTTTAGGATGAAATTGCATTAAAATACGCCACTTCCCTTGCAGGCTAAATTGCTTTATTTGTTCATATAGTTTGGGAGCTAGTGACAGGTTTCGTGAAAAAGTAGAGCAAATTAGTAGTGTAGGACGTGGATCATTATTTACATAAGGGTTGTTTAGCGTATTACTAAAAAGAGGGTCTAATGTTGGCCAGCCTGTTTCTACTACTTTAAAAAAACCATATTGTCGCGCCAACTCTTTAAATTTGGTGGTGGTATTGGGACCCTGCGTACAGTATAAGTCGAAACACCCACGAATATTAAAGTGATCTTCTTTCCCTCTTCTATTTAGTTTTCCTGAATTAAAACCATGAAAAACAGCTACTTTTTTACCAGGAATAAAACTTGGAACAATATTACCAGGAATAAAAACTAAATCTGGATTCCATTTCTGGGTAGCGGGAATCGAGTTTAAACGCTTTTCATCATCATCTAAAAAGTCGGGGTTTACTTCATTACCCGCTAAAAACCACCGAACTTCTCCACCATGGGCTAAAATTTGCGCCTGAAGCGGCCTTAAAATAGCGTATGAATAATTTTGCGAAATATACATTAGGTATTTTTTATTTGCGGTCGCAGTTAGGTAGTCCAAGCGTTACTCCTCTAGTTAGCACGCTAAGTTTACCGCATTATTACAGCCATATAAATATTGCGTGGTTATTTAACCTGAGCTCTGGGTAATAAACCTATCTCTAGCAGCTATTTTCAGCGCTAACTGCGTTGAGCTTACTTGCAATAGGCCAGCTATTGACGCGTAAATTCACCTTACTTTCATTGAAAATCTCTGGCTAGAGAAAATAAATTTAAATATCAGCATAATACAACACGCCCTAGTCAGTCTCTTAACCAGAGTTCAGGTTATTTAGTTTTCAGTGCTGATTGAGCTTTAGGGTAGGCTGATTTATTATATAGCGCTTATAACCCCATACCATACTTTGCTCTATGAGCATCCCTAACCCCGGAGATAGCATGACTAGCTATAAAGTTTTAGACGTAAACGATGACTTACCCATTCGCACTAAAGGTGGCGTACACAGCGGTAAAGTTCGTTCGGTTTATTGGCTAACAGATGAAGACAGCGCACGCCTCATTAAAGAAAAAAACTATAAAGTTCCGCAAGGAACTGAGCTGGCAATTATGGTTATTTCAGACCGTATTTCTGCTTTTGATTGTATTTGGCAAGGCGAAAATGGCTTAAACGGCGTGCCGGGAAAAGGTATTGCGCTTAACTCTGTTGCATCTCATTGGTTTAAGTTATTTGATAAAGCTGGCCTTGCGGGTAACCACATTGTTGATATTCCACATCCTTATGTATGGATTGTACGCAAAGCAAGTACCGTAAAAGTAGAAGCGATTGCGCGCCAATATATAACCGGCAGCATGTGGCGTGATTACAGTAAAGGGGTTCGCAACTTTTGTGGCATAGATTTACCTGAGGGCTTAAGAGCAAACCAAAAGCTTGAAAACGTACTAATAACCCCTTCTACAAAAGGTATTATCGAAGGCGTGGCTGATATTCCACCTGTTGATGATGTGAATATTACGCGCGCTAATATCACTGATAATTTAGACGTATTTAATTTTAAATCGGCAGAGGATGTGACTAAATACGAAAAGCTATTGGTTGAGGGCTTTAAGCTAATTAGTGAAGAGCTGGCAAAGCTTGATCAAATATTTGTAGATACAAAATTTGAGTTTGGTTATGTAGAGGATTTAGACGGTAACCAACAGCTTATTTATATTGATGAAGTAGGCACCCCAGATTCTTCGCGCATATGGGATGGCGCGGCTTACCGCGATGGTAAAATAATCGAAAACTCTAAAGAAGGGTTCCGCCAGTTATTAATTTCTACTGTGCCAGAAAGTGACGTGCTGTTAAATAAAGACCGCATGGATGAGCGTGAGCAGCTTGCTAAAGACTTTATTTTACCAGAATCGGTCATGCTTGAGGTGTCTAACACTTATGTAGGCATTGCCAGTAAAATCATTGGTAAAGAGATTGTAATTCCTGAAGATCCTCGCCAAGAAGTAATTAATATTTTAGATACTGATTACGGTCTTATTGTAAAATAGTACAACTAAAGTATTAAAACAAACAAAGCCCAGTCTTTATTTTTAGTTACTGGGCTATATTCCTTGCAATTAGTGCTGGTCTCTAATTAACTTAACCTAAGATTAACTTTTAGGTATTGATATGTTTAGGCAAGTGCAGCAAGTTTTTAATAAAAGAGGTTATTTACTCGCCGCTACTTTATTTTTTAGCCAAGGCGTACTGGGTGCAAATATTGATTTAGTCATTCAAGACCAGCATGGTCAGCCACTAAAAGGTGCAGTCGTTGAGCTTTATAAGGCGGCAAAGTCAGAGCGCACTACGTTACCCGTTGCGGTAATGGACCAAGTACATAAAGCGTTTTTGCCTGATTTACTGGTGGTGCAAAAAGGCCAGCAGGTTAACTTTCCTAACAGCGATAATATTCGCCATCATGTTTACTCTTTTTCTCAGGCTAAGCCCTTTCAGCTAAAACTCTATTCAGGCCAACCTAAAGAGCCTGTGACTTTTGATCAACAAGGTGTTGTTGTACTAGGCTGTGATATTCATGACTCTATGGTTGGCTATATTTATGTAGCCAATAGTGAATACGTTTATAAAACTAATAATACGGGTAAGTTAACCTTAGACATAACGCCGTTACCGACTACGCTGAGTGTGTGGCATGCGCTACAAACTGCACCGTTGGAAAATAAAAAAATGATAACAATAAACAATAACAATGAGTTACTAATTAAGGTTAATACCTCCACCCCAGCACCGCGAAATACTTTTGGCAGTAAGTTTAAGGGCGGAAATGACTAACAGTTTAAAAAACCGCATTATTGTTTTATGTGTAGGCTTAGTGTTACTGACCACTATGGTGAGCATTGTTAGCTTTTGGTGGTCTACAAGTAAATTTCAAGAAGAAAAAGTAAATCAAGATATTAGCGTAGCGCAAAATGTATATAAGCAATATCTGAGCGCAAAAGAAAGCCTACTGCTTACTGCTGCTAAAGTACTCACTGCCGACTTTGGCTTTAAGCAAGCGGTTGCCACTCGCGATGCAGGCACCATAAGTAGTGTGTTGTTTAATCACAGCCAGCGTATTGATGCAGAGCTTATGCTACTGATTGATTTATCAGGTAAATTAATTTCAGCCAATACTAATGCAGATTTGTACCCTCAAAATTTAAAGCCGTTACTGGATGAGTTATTAACTTCGCCAGAGCAATCGAGCTTTGTCGTTCTTAATAATCAGCTATATCAAGTTATTTTACTACCTGTAAGGGCGCCTAGAACCGTTGCATACAGCTTAGTGGGTTTTAAAATTGATGACGAAGTCGCCCTAGAACTTAAAAACCTAACAGGAATGGATGTCAGCTTTATTGCTGAGCAGGACAACCTCGTAAGAAGCTCGTTGCTTAATCGGCCAGAGTTTTTTTCACCTAAAAACTACTTTAATACCACCACAACAACGCGTTTGTTTGGTGATTATCCTGTATATAAAAACCAAGATATTATGTTGCCCTCCCTACAAGGGGATGCGGTAACAATTTTGCTCAGTGCTGATTTAACGCAAAGCTATAACGATTTTGAAAACTTATTGTTTACGCTAATTATTATGGCCATTTTAACGATGCTGGTGGGGGTTATTACCAGTAGTTTACTGGCAAATAACTTAACAACCCCACTCTCACAGCTTGCAGTTATTGCCAGGCAATTTGCACAAGGTAATTACGCATTTGAATTTAATGCATCTAAACAAAGTACCGAAATAGCAACCCTTGCTAACGCCTTTGATAACATGGGTAACGATATTAACGAGCGTGAACAAAAAATTAGTTTTCAGGCACGCCATGATTCGCTTACAGGCTTTTATAATCGCTCGGCTATGCTTGAAGTACTCGATGATGAGCTGACTCCCTCTACACAATACACCCTGGTTGCTATTGATATAAAAGGTTTACGGCATATAAACGATAAGCTAGGCCCACGCGTAGGCGATGAATGTTTAAAAGCGGTTGCCAATCGAATTAGTGGCTTTTCGGACGAACTTGGCGGCTTTCATGCGCGTATTGGTGGTGATGAGTTTTTAACTGTGTTTCCAAGTGCCGCTGCCAGAGAGAAAAAAAGCGGTATAGTTGGTTTAATGGCACAGCTATTAGCGTGTTATACCATTAAAACGTTAAAAATTAACTTACGCTTTAGCGCTGGGGTTGTCGAGTATCCCATGCAAGGTCTTGCCAGCGACGATTTAATGCGACGCGTACTTATTGCCGTAGACAATGCAACAGATAGCCAAGACAGTATTCATTATTACCAAAATGGTGAAGACGAAGCGCATTTAGATCGTCTTAAAATGTTAGATGAGCTTAAACAAGCCATTAGCGATGATGATGGGCAATTATTTATGACCTATCAGCCTAAACTGCATTTACACACACAAAAAATAAATAAAGTCGAATCACTGATCCGCTGGCAACGTAAAGATGGCAGCTGGGTAAACCCAGAACTGTTTATTGATTTAGCTGAGCAATCGGGGCTTATCGTTGAGCTTACATCATGGGTTGTTAACACGGTGGTTTCTCAGGTGGCTGATTGGCAGGCTAAAGGGATTGAAATGCAGGCAGCAATTAATGTATCAGCACAAGATATTGCCTCACCGAGTTTTCATTCAGCGTTAGTGCGTACTCTAAAAAAATACAATGTTGATCCAACCCTCATTACTGTTGAATTAACTGAGCGCGACATGATTGAAAATGAAGAAAAAGGCATAAAAGCATTACAAAACTTAAAAGCCATCGGTGTAAAAATTTCATTGGATGATTATGGCGTAGGGCAAACATCACTGGGGAGATTAAAAATGCTGCCTATTGATGAGCTAAAGTTAGATAAGTGCTTTATTTTAAAGTTAGATGAGTCGCGCAAGGATCAATACATAGTGCAGTCGTCTATTACCTTAGGGCATCAACTAGGCTTTAGCGTTGTTGCAGAAGGCGTTGAAAACAGGGATTCGTTAGACTTACTTAAACTTATGCATTGTGACCATGCTCAGGGTTACTACCTAAGTAGGCCTTTAAAAGCAGAACTATTAGAACAGTGGCTAAAGGAATATTATGAAAAAAGTTAAGTGTTTATTACTTGGGTTATTACTTAGCTCGAGCTTTTCTGGTTTCGCAAGCGATGGCAAATTATTAGCGACCCCCGGGGTTTCGCAAATAGAAGGCAGCGGGGGCGGCGGTATTGTGCCTTGGGCACAGCTTGCAGGTTACGCCAGCGAAGACGAGTTCTCTGTGAATGGTTTTTGTAGCCGTGCAGATGTAACAGACTACACTTTAGATGTATGTGGAGCACAAGTTAACCTATTTAATCGTGTAGAACTTAGCTATGCTCAACAACGTTTTGACGTGCCTGCACTTGATACCGAAATAGAGCAATCTATCACGGGCGCTAAAATTCGTTTATACGGCGATATAGTTTACAGTGACTGGCCGCAATTGAGTGTGGGTATACAGCATAAATCCCTTGACGATGGCGCTGTTGCGACCCTAGTAGGTGCACAAGATACTAGTGGAACTGATTACTACCTCGCAGCTAGTAAACTCCACTTAGGCGCTGTAGGGGGGCTTAACTGGTTTTGGAACGTCACAACTCGCTACAGTGAGGCTAATCAACTCGGTTTGCTTGGTTATGGTGGGGCAAATGATGATGCAAAAATTTTATTTGAAGGCAGCACCGCTGTGTTTTTGAGCCGAAGTGTTGCCGTAGGTATAGAGTATAGGCAAAAGCCTAATAACCTTAATTTGGGTGAACAAGACTGGAAAGATTTATTTGTTGCTTGGATGCCAAACAAACACGTGAGTGTCACCGCTGCATACTTAGATTTAGGTAGCATTGCAGGAGCGAGCGATCAAACAGGGTGGTACTTATCGGTAACAGGGTATTGGTAATGAAAAACGTTGTCATTTTATGGTTGTGTTTAAGTGCCCTGGCAGGGTGCGCAAGCTCAACAAATTTATCGCTTTATCAACAGCTTGATGGCCGAGCGGGGCTTACGCGTATTGTAGACAGTTTTATTTACCAAATAGGTAGTGATGAACAAGTACTGCATTATTTTGAACACAGCGACATAAGCCACTTTAGAGAAGGCTTTATTATGCATATGTGTATGCTAGTTGATGGCCCATGCAAGTACACAGGAGATTCTATGGTAGATATTCATACTGGGATGCACATAACTGAGAAAGATTTTAACCATGTGGTGGACTTACTTGTAAATGCGATGGAAGAGCAAAATATTAGCCATAGCATACAAAATGAGATTCTATCTAGGATGGCACCGCTGCGTAGTAAAATAATAAGAATTTAGGTAACATCTGTAAATTATTTACTCGTAGGAGTGAACCTTACTTTTGTAATAGTGTCCACTTAGTATTATTTCCTATAAACAATAATTGGCGCGCACAGCTTGTATGTCTTACCTATTTATATCCCGCAAAAATGTACACGCAAAGTACTATAAAAAAATAATCAAAAAGCTGAGTATGGATTGCCAACTGCATGTTATGGGGGCGCCAAAGCTTTCAGCTATACACTATTTAAGTAAAGCGTTTAAAGTTGATTTTAACGATGTTATTAATGCACAACTAAAACGTAAGCGCGCCCGTAATAACCTTTGGAACAATGCTTTAGTATCGGCGGTTTACAAAGTGGGGCTGCGCTTTTTTGAGCGTTTGCGTTACGCAAAATATTTAGCTTTATTAACGGAAGTTAACCCTGATGTAATGGTGATATGGAATGGTAATAAACTGCCTAATACTACCGTTGCTATGGCTGCCAAGGCACTGGGTATTAAGCAATTTTATTATGAAAATGGTTTACTTCCGGGTACCACCAGTTTAGACCCTCAAGGGATTAACTTTAATGCGTCGCTAAGTCGAGATCCTGATTTTTATTTAAATTTTAATGCAAATAATGCCTTAAACTTTGATGCACCGGCGCTTGTCCCACGAGAAAACCATAAAAAACGCTGTGATTTTGCAGCTGAAAATATACCTGAACGCTACATATTTGTGCCTTTTCAAGTGCCTCACGATACGCAATTAGCGAGCTTTTCGCCATGGATTGACTCAATGGAAATGCTATACGATGAAGTTGTTAGCGCAGTGAAAGCATTGAACGACCCTAGTTTAAAGGTCGTTTTTAAAGAACACCCGTCGTGGCACAAGCATTACACCCATTTATACGATAAAGACCCAATTGCACTTTTTGCAAACGGCAATAAAACCTGTGAACTTATTGAATGCGCAGAAGCGGTGATCACTATCAACTCTACGGTCGGTTTAGAAGCACTGTTACTAAATAAGCGCGTAATTACTGTAGGGCAGGCTTGTTATAATATAGAAGGCTTAGTCAAGCATGCTGATACTCGTGAGGGCTTAGCTGCCCAAGTAGCAGATGTAGCTCAAGGATGGCAGTTTAATCCGCAGCTACGCGATAAGTTTTTTTGCTATTTAAAGCATGTGTATAGTGTGCCGGGCGTTTGGAAACACGCCGAAGAAGAGCATATCAAAGCAATTGAGTTACGTTTTAAAGGGGCGGATAAATTTGCACAATACAGCAACAATGTGCCCAACGAACTTATTTAACCGCGTATAGTATATCAACATGTTGTGATTTAGCTGTAAGGACAATTTTTACAGCCATTTTTACAGCATGTACCTCGCTTTAAAAAAAACCATTTACTAAACACCATGTAGCCATTTTGCATGGTGTAGTCTAGCCCTTCAATTAAATTGTCATTACCTCTAAACTTTTTAGCAAACTCAATTTGTGCTTTGATTGGCTGAGTATAAATATGCGCTAAATAAGCGTTTATTTTATTAAGCGTACATTGCGGGCATAAACAGCTTGTTGCTGACTCTTCAAGCGGTAAAATAGCAGGTAATTGGTTACACCAACATGCGTTTATATCGTTTACATTACAACTAAGCGCAGTGTGGCATTGTGAGCAGTTTAATCTCGTCATTTTAAGTCTTATCAGCAGTAGAGCAGCAAGAATAACAAATATTATGAATATACAAAAAGCATTGGCCGAATTTATTACCTTTGGTGAGCAAAGAGATGATGCTATTAGCGTGATTATTTCTACCCCAGCAGAGGAAAGTGCTCCCGGTTATACACTCACAAAGCCGGTATTGATTGACGTGCTAACACGTTGTGTAAACCACGAAATAGAGATAGATGATTTAGAGCTATGGGCAAATGTGGTTGAATCGCGAGATGATATAAATTGCGCCGAACACGAAGGGGTTATTTTTGCGCTCAGTAATAGCGAGCAAATGGGTGAACTTGATAAGCGTAAGCTGACTGTATTGTTGAAGCTGCTACAGAGCTAAGCGTAATTTAGTAATGATTGTATTTAAACCGTTTTAAATTATCTTCAGGTGCAGCGAAATCAAACTTAGCTTATAGATTAACATTGCTCTGAACTCAAAACCGTGAACTACGAGAACAGAGCAATGTGATAAAACGTCTTTATTCAGAGGGCTTACAGCTCTTCACTTTCTTTAATTGTTGCAAATGCGGTGTTTAAACGCGTTACTGTTTCAGGCAGTTGGTCGTCTAAAATGTCTGCTTTATCTGCACCCCATGCTAGTACCACTGTTGAGCCTAGTTTAAAGCGGCCCATTTCTTCACCTTTTTTAAGGGTAATGGCGTTTTCGCCTTTAGTTGGGTAGTTCCAGCTAAACACATCGCTACCGGCGGGTGGTGTTACTGTGCCTGCCCAAACGGTCTCTATGCTGGCTACAATGGTTGCGCCTACTAGTACCATAGCAAGTGGGCCAATTTCGGTTTCAAAAATAGCCACTACACGTTCGTTACGAGCAAATAAATTAGGGACATTTCGCGCTGTAAGCGGGTTTACCGAAAATAAGTCGCCCGGTACGTAAATCATTTTACTTAGTGTGCCGTCTATAGGCATATGAATACGGTGGTAGTCTTTTGGCGCTAAATAAATAGTAGCAAATTTTCCGCCTAAAAATGGTGTTGTATCATCTTCAGAGCCACCTAATAGTGCTTGTAGACTGTAGTCATGACCTTTTGCTTGTATTAGCTGCCCATCAACAATGTCGCCCAGTTGGCTAATTGCACCATCAACAGGGTGAGTAATTACGTTCTCGCCTTGCGCCATTGGACGCACACCATCTTTTAATGGGCGAGTAAAAAATTCATTAAACGTTTTGTAGTGCGCTGGGTCTTCATACAAAGCCTCGTTCATGTCTACTTTATATTGTTTAATAAATAGTTTAATAAGCGTTGTAGTTAAAGCACCTGCTTTTGCTGCTGCTAATTTACCTACTACGCGTGAAATAAAGTGCTTTGGCATTGCATACTGCATTGCAATTTTAAATTTGTCTAAACTCACAGATTGTTTCCTAAATTAAACGCGAGGTGCGCGTGCACCAGCACGGCCATCGGCCATTGTTTCTAAAATACGGTGGTAGCTGTCGAATCGCAATTGCGAAATATCGCCATCGGCTACCGCTTGTTGAATTATACAGCCAGGGTCGTTTAAATGCTTACAGTCTCTAAAACGACATCCACCTATAAACTCTCTAAACTCTTTAAAGCACCAGGTTACCCGTTCAACATCTAAGTGCCATAAACCAAACTCACGTATTCCCGGTGAGTCAATTAGGTTACCACCACTTGGTAGGTGATGTAAGCGCGATACAGTGGTGGTATGTTGCCCTAAGCCACTGTTTTCTGATACTTCTTTAGTTAATATTTCGGCATCAGGAAGCACAGTGTTAACTAAGGTTGATTTACCTACGCCACTTTGACCAACAAAAATATTATTTTTATCAACCAGTACGTTTTTTAAATCATCTATGCCTTCGCCGGTTACACTACTTACAAGCAGTACCTGATAACCAAGGCTTCGATAAATATCGAGTACTTTTTGAATTTCATTTAGGCCTTCGTCGTCGATTAAATCGATTTTATTAAGTACTAAAATAGGTTCTATACCCATGTCTTCACAGGCAATTAAGTAACGGTCGATAATACTGGGCGTAAACTCTGGCAGTACCGCTGAGACCATTAAAATTTGGTCAATATTTGCAGCGATTACTTTTACGCCATCGTAAAAGTCGGGACGCGTAAGCTGTGAGCGGCGTTCTTGTGTTGCTTCAATAACGCCCGCTAAGTCGCCTTCACTTACTTTTGCGCGGCGAAATAGTACTTCATCACCACACACTAAGTTAGTAACGGTACGGCGAATATTACAGCGTAATACGTCACCTTCTTGTGTTTCTACATCGGCGTGTTGGCCAAAACGGCTGATCACGACAGCGTTTTCGGTTGCGCCCAGATTATCTGTTTGCCACTCTTGTGCGCCACCTTTTGCCAATTTTGTATCGGCATTATTTAAGCGCTTTTGATGATTAGCCTTGATCCTGCGAGATTGGCCTTTACTTAATTTTTTCTGTTTTGCCACTTTTGGCCTATAACCTTGGTTTAAATGTCGGCTTTGCGTATAAAAAAGCTTTAGCTCGACGGTTGATGCTAATATGATATATCGAAATGCGTTGGATCTAAAGAAAAGCACTGTTTAAGGTTACTATGACTATTAATGAATCTAATTTAATTTGGCTTGATCTGGAAATGACTGGACTTGAGCCGGCCACAGATAAAATACTCGAAATTGCAACAGTAGTAACTGATGCCGATTTAAATATACTCGCGGAAGGGCCTACTATAGCTATTCACCAAAGTGATGAGTTGTTAGATGGCATGGACGAATGGTGTACTACACAGCATGGGAAATCAGGTTTGACTGCCCGTTGTAAAGCCAGTACATACGATGAGGCTTATGCGGTTGAACAAACGCTTAATTTTTTAAAGCAGTGGGTTCCTGCGGGTAAATCACCTATGTGTGGTAACTCAATAGGTCAAGACAGACGCTTTATGAATAAGTATATGCGCGAGCTTGAAGACTTTTTTCATTATCGAAATTTAGATGTAAGCACAATTAAAGAGCTTGCCCGACGTTGGAAGCCTGAGGTACTAGAACAGGTAAATAAAAAAGGCTCTCATTTAGCTCTCGATGACATTAAAGATTCTATTATGGAATTAAAGGTGTATAGAGAAAAATTCTTTAATTTGTAAAAAACACTTGCAAACACATTAGATTATTGTAGAATCCTGCCCCGCTCAAGACGATAACCCTCGCGGGGTTGGTGTGTTTGAGTGGTTTAAATACCACATCAGTAAGTGCGGCACTAGCTCAGTTGCCAGAACGTAGGACGCGACCTGTCGCGCACTAACGGACAAATTACTGACTAACTATGAAGCGGCACTAGCTCAGTTGGTAGAGCGCGACCTTGCCAAGGTCGAGGTCACGAGTTCGAGCCTCGTGTGCCGCTCCAATTTCTTACCAAAGAAATTGTAGTGATAGTAAACGAAGTAAAGCGGCACAAGTTCAGTTGCCAGAATGTAGGACGCGACCTGTCGCGCACCAACGGACAAATTACTGACAATCTATAAAGCGGCACTAGCTCAGTTGCCAGAACGTAGGACGCGACCCGTCGCGCACCAACGGACAAATTACTGACTTACTATGAAGCGGCACTAGCTCAGTTGGTAGAGCGCGACCTTGCCAAGGTCGAGGTCACGAGTTCGAGCCTCGTGTGCCGCTCCAATTTCTCACCAAAAGAAATTGAAGTATTGAATAAAATGTAATGTGGCACTAGCTCAGTTGCCAGAACGTAGGACGCGACCTGTCGCGCACCAACGGACAAATTACTGACAATCTATAAAGCGGCACTAGCTCAGTTGGTAGAGCGCGACCTTGCCAAGGTCGAGGTCACGAGTTCGAGCCTCGTGTGCCGCTCCAATCTCTCTAAATATCCCACTAAAATAAACACCTTTAAAACAATATTTTGATCTGATTTATACCTACGGAAATTATTTATAAATATTAAACGCACGAGTGGCCGCATGCCGCCGCGCGATATAAAGGGTTTTAAATAATGCGAAGTGACGTGGGTAAAGCTAGGGAGGGGAGGTCAATACAAGGTTAAAAGGTTTCGCCTTGCAAGGTCGCTATAATACGTCTTGCGCCGCCAGCGTCGCGATGCTCGCCTAAGTAAATACCTTGCCATGTACCTAGCGCTAAGCGCCCATTGCTTATAGGAATACTTAATTCACACCCTAACGTACTGGTTTTTATATGGGCTGGCATATCATCATCACCTTCGTAATCGTGACGATAGTAAGGTTGGCGCTCTGGAACGAAATGGTTAAAGTGGCTTTCCATATCCATGCGCACTGTTGGATCGGCGTTTTCGTTTATGGTTAAACTTGCCGATGTGTGCTGAATAAACAAATGTAATAGGCCAACTTTATAATTAGCCAGCTCGCTCAGCTGCGCGAGTATTTCATCATCAATTAAATGAAATCCTCGAGCACGCGGTTTTAAGGTTATTTGAGTTTGTTGCCAGCTCATAACTTATCAAAGCTAACTTCTATATTTGCATCGCCTGCATCACAGCTAAATGGCATAATTATTTTTTTGCCCTTACTTTTATGTGTGATGGTGTGGCCTTTACCTGCAACTACAATTGGCGTAGCCATATCAAAGTCATAGCCTTTTTCGCCGAGTAAGTTTTTAGCTCCACCGGTAACCATATTAGTAATTTCCCCAACCATATCAGTTACTTCATCGTCTATGTTGTCAGGGCGCTCACCAAGCATGCGTTCCATGATGGTCAGAGCTAAGTTTTCATCAAAGGTAATTGAAAATGAGCCACGAGTTTGCGCGCCCACCATGCCAATTAAACCAGATACATCGCCACAGGCGACTTCGTCTGTTTTTATACGCGGCTTACCTGGTTTTAACTCGGTTTGTGCCATTGTAGATAACACATTGATCAAAGAAGATAAAAATGGATTAATGAACTCAACATTCATGTTAGGTACTCTTAAAATTGGTGCTAAAGTGGCTATCTAAATATGAGTATAGCTTTAAAACAAACTTTGGGTTTAGCTTCTACAAGACTCACACTTACCGTGTGCTTCAATAGTTTGCCCTGATACAACAAAGCCGCTTTCTGCTGCTAAGTTGTTTAGCTCGTGAGAAATAACCGTAGAGTGCAGCTCTTTTACAAAGCCACAACTGTCACAAATTAATAGCTGCACAGGATGAATATGATCAAAGTGATGGCAAAGCATAAATGCATTGGTGCTTTCTATTTTGTGAATAAAGCCCAGCTCTGATAAAAAGTCTAGCGCACGGTAAATTGTTGCAGGTTTTGCGCCTGTTTCTGTTACTTTTAATTGCTCAAGTAAATCGTACGCCCCAACGCCGCCTTGGGCGCTAGCTAATAGGCGAAATACTTTTTCGCGGATAGGCGTAAAACGCGCACCACGGTTGTCACAAACTTGTTTTGCTTTACTTACGAGTGATTCTATATTCATCATTCTCTTATCCTTACGCTACCGTGATATACTAACATACTGTGTTGTACTTGCAGCGTTTTTATTAAACACTTTTTATCTAGGAACCCCATTAATGCATGAACTGGTAGCTATATTTATTTTCTTTTTTGCGGTGATAGACCCTATAGGTACAGTACCTGTATTTATTGCTGTGACACGTGGGGAAGATGAAAAGTTTAAACGAAAAGTTGTTTTTAAAGCCGTGGGTGTATCCGCTGTGGTTTTACTCTTTTTTGTTATTGCCGGTGAGCAGCTATTAAATGCAATTGAAATACCGCTGTCGGCGTTTCAAATAGCCGGGGGCATAGTCCTGCTTATTTTTGCGCTTTCAATGATTTTTGGTGAAAGTAAGCCCGAGTCTGAGATTAAAAGTGTGCGCGACAGCACAGAAACAGCTATTTTTCCGCTAGCCATTCCCTCTATAGCAAGCCCAGGCGCCATGCTTGGCGCAGTACTGATGACTCGCAACGAAGAATACACGTGGGTTGAGCAAGTTACTACATCGTCGATGATGTTGGTTGTGTTAGTTGTTGTGCTTGTGCTGTTGTTACTCGCAAATCATGTGCATAAATTAATAGGCGACAGTGGCGCAAGTATTATAAGTAGAATCATGGGGTTAATTTTAAGCTCTGTGGCAGTTACAAATATACTCAACGGTATCGCGCATTATTTTGGTTTACAAATATACAGCTAACATTGATGCTAATTAGGCTTTTGTGTAAAATACAGCGCCTTTTTATGGGCGCATTTACTTATAATCCCCGAGGCTTTTACATTGCAAAAACGCACATTAGATAATCCAACGTTAAACAGACGTTTTTCTGTTGCACCCATGCTTGATTGGACTGATCGTCATTGTCGCACTTTTCATCGTAAGATGACTAAGCACGCTGTTTTATACACTGAGATGATCACCACGGGGGCGATTTTATTTGGTCGCGGCGATTACCTACACTTTAATCAGCACGAGGGGCCGGTTGCTTTGCAACTGGGGGGCTCTGATCCCGAGGCGCTAGCAAAGTGTGCAAAACTTGCGGGTGAGCGTGGCTACGATGAAATTAACTTAAATGTAGGCTGCCCTTCAGATAGAGTACAAAACGGGCGCTTTGGTGCATGCCTAATGGCCGAGCCTGAGCTGGTTGCACAGTGTGTTGCGGCAATGAAAAGCGAAGTTAGTATTCCTGTTACGGTAAAAACACGCATCGGTATTGATGAGCAAGACTCGTATGAGTTTTTATGCGCATTAATTGAAGCCAGCCATAAAGTTGGCTGTGATGACTTTATTATTCATGCCCGTAAAGCGTGGTTAAATGGTTTAAGCCCTAAAGAAAATCGTGAAGTACCGCCTCTTGATTACCCACGCGTTTACCAACTAAAAAAAGACTACCCACAGCTCGATTTAAGCATTAATGGCGGCGTTAAAACAATTGAAGAAAGCCTAGCGCATTTAGCGCATATAGACGGCGTTATGATTGGTCGCGAAGCATATAGTAATCCATTTATGCTTAATGAGGTGGATGAAAAGATTTACGGTGAGGTGGCTAATACTCAGACTCGTCACGATGTGGTGCGCGCTATGTATGATTACATAGAAGAAGAAATGCGTTTAGGTGCTAACTTTTGGCATATAGCACGCCATATGCTGGGGATTTTTCAGGGGCAGCCAGGGGCGCGCGGATTTAGACGTCACCTTTCAGAAAATGGTCACGGTAAACAGGCTGATTTGTCGGTAATGGATAAAGCATTAAGTTTTGTGCCTGAGTAATACTAAAGCGCTGAGCAGTTATAAAAAAACCACTTTTTAAAGTGGTTTTTTTATAACTAAAATTTAGTCAAAAGATAAATAAATTAGTGATTTTCGCTTATTAATATTCAGTTTTTAGTCAGTTTAAAATAACTTATTAGCTGTCTAACTAATTGAATTTAAATGCTTATAAATAACTTTTTGTTACTTGGCATAACTCTTGGAATCTTGTTGTTGTTATCAATTAAAAACAACAGGACAAAACAATGAGTATATTTAATCGCGTAAATGATGTTATCCAATCCAATATTGCTGCCATGCTGGATAAAGCAGAAGACCCAGAAAAACTCCTCAACCTTATGCTAAGTGAAATGCAAGAAGCGCTTAACGAATGTAGAAGCACGGCCGCAGCCTTGCTGTGCGAAGAAAAAACGCTTAAACGCCAAATTGCACAAAAACAAAAAGACTTAACTTTGTGGCAAACAAAAGCTGAGCTGGCAGTTGCTAAAAACCGTGACGATTTAGCCAAGTCTGCGTTAGTAGAAAAACAGCGAGTAGATGAGCAAATTGCAGCAAAAAACACTCAGCTAAATACTCTAAAAGAGTCGATAGAGAAAATTACGGCAGATTGTGAGCGTTTACAGCAAAAAATGGCGCAAGCTAAAAGCAAACAAGCTCAATTAATAAAACGCCACGATATTGTTGCTGCACGTGAAAAAGTGAACATGCAATTACACAGTGACAAGGTCGCAAATGCTTTGTCTCGCTTTGAAATGATAGAGCAAAAAGTGGAAGGCATAGAAGCACAGGTTGATGCTTATGAACTTACAAATACAGCGCAATCAACCGCTGAGCAAATTGAGTCTTTAGTTAAAAATGAAAAAATAGATGCAGAGCTGGCTCGTTTAAAAGCCAGTGTTAAGCAAAGTAATACCAATACAACTGCGCGAAGCGCTTAAGGAGTAGAGTATGAATAACTTTAAAACACAGCGTGGTTGGTACAAAGATTCACTGAATAAAAAAATATCGGGCGTATGCAGTGGGTTAGCGCGTCGCCTTGATTTTCCAGTGTGGTCAACACGCTTAGTAACAATTTTATTATTCATAAGTTTTCCGTTTGCAGTGGCGCTTGGTTATTTGATTGCTCACTGCTGCCTTGAAGAGCGTGCGTATTAGGAGAGGGATATGAAAATCTTAGCAATATGTGTTGTCGTATATGTGTTACTTTTTACTGATACTGTGTCGCTAATACATTTTGATTCATGGCAGTTTCCACTTTGGATTGCAGATATGAGCTGGGTGGGGCTTGAGCTGGCTGGCGTATTAGTCGCTATTATTGCAGTGGTAGCCGTAATGGCTTTAGTGACTATGGGGTTAATAGGCGCAGGGATTGTCGCGCTGGTTGGCACCATTTTGGCACTGTTATTTGGTTCAGTGATGATAGCCTGGCCATTATTATTTGTAGCTGTACTGTGCTGGTTGGTGCTCGATAACAAAAAAGTAACCTCTTAAGCCTTAATTTAACTGACTATTATTAGTTAACTATGTTAAATTTAAAGTGAAATTTTATGCTTTCACAAGGAATAAAGCGATGATGAAGCAGTGCTTTTTTATGGCCTCGGCGTTAATGATTAATGTGTTTTCGTCATCGGTTGCTGCACATGCTGGGCACAGCCACGATACAGACGAAGCTAAGCTTGAAGTAAGCCATGCACAAGTAAGGGCATTTTTGCCTGGTAGTAAGTCGAGTGTTGGCTATTTAACAATTTCTAACCACGGTGGTGGTGTTGCTAAATTAACTAAAGCAACCATCGAAGGTTTAGGCCGTGTAGAAATACATGAGCACAAACATGTCAATGGCATGATGAAAATGCAACAGGTTAAAGTCGTTACTATTAAGGGTCATGAAAGCCTAAGCTTTGAGCCTGGTGGTTACCATTTAATGGTATTTGATCCACAAGAGCCACTAAAAGTAGGGCAAGAACGTAAACTCACGCTATATTTTAGTGACGGTAACCGCTTGTTTACTAATGCTCAAGTGGTTTCGCTTGAAGCGCAAGCTGCGCATTCAAAGCCATCTAAAAAACAACACGCTCATCACTAGGAGGATAAATGTCGCAACATAAAGGAAAAATAGCTGGTGCCTTGGTGGTACTACTTATTATTTTTTACGCTATTGCAGTTTATTGGAGCATTGAGCCGGCACGTTTTAACGTAGTAACTAATGCAAAAGAAACCGCGCAAGCACGCAACGAAAAAATGGTAACAGGCTATACAACCACCTCAACGCTTATTACCGTTGCTAGCACATTACTTGATAAGCAAGGTGGATATTTATCAAACGATGTGATGCCGCCAAGTGTGATAATGGATGACATGCCTGCGTGGGAATATGGCGCGCTTGAAATGGTGCGTGATTTAGCGCTATCAATGCGTAAAGACTTTAGCCGTTCACAGTCGCAATCTACCGAACATGAAGCCCTTAAAAAAGCGCAGCCGCAATTTAATATTAGCTCTGAGGCATGGGCATGGCCAAGTGCCGAGGGAGAGTATCAAAAGGGAATAGACTACCTTCTTGTGTACCGCTCACAAATTGCTAACGAGCATGAGCGCGATAGCCAATTTTATTCACGTGCAGATAATCTACGTAGCTGGTTAAAAGAAGCCGAAAAGCGTTTAGGCAGTTTAAGTCAGCGTTTAAGTGCAAGTGTTGGCCAAGACAAAGTAAATACCGATTTAGCCGGTAATTCTTCAAACACGCAAGCGACCTATACACCACTTCAGCAACAAGTAAGAACGTCGTGGTGGGAAATAGACGACGTGTTTTACGAGTCGCGCGGTGCAACGTGGGCGTTATTACACTTTTTACAAGCAGTTGAGTATGACTTTGCTGATGTATTAGAAAAGAAAAATGCGCGTGTAAGCTTACAGCAAATTATACGTGAGCTTGAGGCAACACAAGAAACCGTGTGGAGCCCAATTATATTAAACGGGAATGGCTTTGGCTTTGTGGCAAATCATTCTTTAGTTATGGCAAATTATATTTCAAGAGCCAATGCGGCTTTAATCGAACTTAGCGAACTACTAGCTCAAGGATAAAAAATGAAAAAGTATTGTTTAGCAGCTGCCCTATCAATGGCATGTTTAGCACCAGCAGCGCAAGCTGACACTCTATTAGGTTTATATGTAGGTGTTGATGGCTGGCAGTCAGATAACGACGGTCAGTTTTCTTACAAAGATAACGCACCACAAGATTTTAATTTTGAAGACGAAACCTTTATTAGCTACTACGCGGCACTAGAGCACCCAGTGCCATTAGTTCCTAACCTAAAGCTTAAATACACTGAGCTTGAACTTAATGGCTCAGCAACCCTTACTGATACGTTTAGCTTTAATGGCTCAGATTACGTGGTTGGTACAACTGCAAATACATTAAGTGATTTAACTCACATTGATTACATTCTTTATTACGAAATTTTTGATAACGATTTAATTTCAATTGATTTAGGTTTAAACGCAAAGCAGTTTGACGGCGACATTGTTGTAACTGGTACCACTCAACAAGGTGGCACTAACTTCTCTGAGACTAAAGATTTTTCGGGCTTTGTGCCACTTGCTTATGGCCGTGCTGAAGCAGGCTTACCATTTACGGGTTTAAGTGTGTTTTTTGAAGGCAGCTTTTTAGCTATCGACGATAGTAAAGTACAAGACTACCAAGTAGGCGTAGCATATGAACTTATTGATAACCTAGCGGTAGATGTAGCTATTAAAGCGGGTTACCGTTCTATGACGTTAGAGCTAGATGATGTTGATGATATTAATACCGATATTGACGCATCAGGCCCATTTGCGGGTATTCAAGTTCACTTTTAATTAGTAAACCTACTATGTGGTGTGTTATTTATTAACATGCCACGTTAAATCAAACTCTCCCTCCAATGCATTATTAATTAATTGCTTATACACCTTATTTACAGGGTAATTAATAAGCTTAGAAAGCTCATCGCCTGTTTGGGTAAACTTGTAATAGCTTAATACTAAGTCACTGCTTTTAGCTTTTAATGTCACTTTTTGCGATAAAAACGACAGGGTGAGTTCTTGTCCTGCTTTTAATACCGCCGATTCTATTTCTTTTCTGTAGAGTAAATTAAGATCCATTAGCGTTAAAATATCAGGAAAGCTGATCCCCGTTTTTCCTAAATTAAGCGATACCTTATTGCCTTTTCGTAGTAAGTCGAAAAGCGAAGGCTTTTTATAAAACCCTAATAAAATAAAGTGGCTGTCGTCTTTTGCGTTGTAGCTGCTCAGCGATACACACTTTTGTAATGCATCTGCTTCGCGTTGGGTCATATGCTTGAGTGTTTGTAAGCTTTTTATAGAAAATGTACCGGGGTTGAGGGTCTCGCCAGTTAAAATTTTAGCCCACAGTGTTTGCATCGATTCATTTGAGGTGTCTTCACATAGGGCAATAAAGCGTTCTATCCAGTCGGCATCTGGTTGCTTATTACTTGCCACATCGGGGCAAAACCCCATTGCTTTAGCTAAAATGGTTTCTATATTTTGCTGCTGTTTTATAAGCAGTAAATCTTGGCGCTTTTGGGCGCGCGCTAAAATAGGGTTATCGCTATTTATGTGATAAAGCGGGTTTAGATCGCCTTTAGAACCGTAACTTTGATCTGTACTTGGTTGCCCAGTATTTGTGGTTATTTTTTTTACGGGGTAACCAAGTAAAGACTCAATGATATTGGCGAGGTTAATTCTCGCTTGGGCTGATTTTACTGTCATCGTTATCCAGCTGTGTTTTTTGGTCGCGTAATTGCGCCACTGTTTGTAAGTTATTTAAGCCAAGTGACACTGTATTGCTTAATACATACTCACTAAAAATTGATAGATAACCCGAAATTAGCGGGGTATTGGTTTGGCCATTAATATTACACGTTACATTTACCACACCTTCTACTTCGGTAAATGTAATTTCACCTTCAATAATATGCTCATTTTTTAAAAGTGCATTAAAGGTCATTTTATTTTGCGAAAGCGAAGTAATGGTCATTTCTCCATACCCCCAGTCGCTTTGCCACGATTGATGCGCGCCTATACCGCGACTAGGTTCGCCTAAAGTAAAAGTGATAGACGGATCTACTTTGCCCCAAGGTGACCATGTATGCCAAAGGCTAAAGTCAGAGACCAGCGATTTAACGGTCGCTACATTGGCATTTATTTGTATGTTTTTATTTACGCTGTAATTTTGCGGCAGGGTTAAACCAATCAAAATAGCCACTAAAACTAACAATAAGAGCGTTTTTATAAGGATTTTAAAAAATTTAATAGGCACACCTTTTACGAGTTTTTTAGTTTGAAATATAACAACTTTTTATTAATCGACTATAGTATGAATTAGCCTATAAACCAAAAATATATTTTTAGCACATAGGTATGAGCTTATATAAGTATTAAAACTGATAAAGGGTAGATAATGTCGTCAGAGCAAAGCGATTTTTTATTTTTAGCGCCAGACAGCGAAGAAGAAATAACCCAAGAATTATCTGATTTTTGGGATGTTTTGATCGTTGATGACGATCCTGAAATACATTCAGTGACTAAGCTTGCGTTGTCGGGCGTAGAGTTTTGGGGGGCAGGGCTGCGTTTTCACGATGCGTACTCTGGCAGCGAAGCCATCGAAATACTCAAAAACAATAATACAATTTCCGTTATTTTTTTAGATGTAGTGATGGAGTCTGATGATGCGGGTTTGCAAGTTGTAAAACGCGTACGCGAAGAGCTTAACAACCAGCATGTGCGAATTATTTTACGTACCGGCCAAGCGGGCAACACCCCAGAAGAAAAAGTAATTCGCGAATATGACATTAACGACTATAAAACAAAAACAGAGTTAACTCGTTCTAAATTAGTAACTTCTTTAATTACCGCTATTCGCTCGTACGAGCAAGTATGCCAACTTGAGTATCAAAGTGATGCGATGAACACCATTGTTTCGGCTTCAAAGTCTATTTTAGGGCTTACCGATATTAAAGTGTTGTGCAAAGAGATTATTAAACACTTGGGCATTATTTTAGAGTGTCAGCAAGTTGGGTTGGTATGCAGTAAGCTAGATGGCGATAACTTTATTCAAGTATTAGGTGGCAGTGGCCATTATGAGAGCTACTTTGGTGAAAAGCTTGCTAATGTTGATAGCGTTGCGCTTGAACAAGTAGAGCAGTGTTTTGAGTCGGCTCAGCATTGCCAAACCGATTCGAGCGTAACTTTTATTGTTAAAAGTAAGCACCGCCAGGCTGCTATTTATTTAGAGTGCGAGCATAAACCGAGTGATGCGCAGCTGCAATTTGCAGAGATTTTTCTTACTAATGTGAGTGTAGCCCTTGATAACGTAAGGCTGTTTGTAAAACTAAGAGATGCGGCCTACAAAGATGTACTAACCGGTATTTCTAATCGTACTAATTTTATTGAGCGGGTGGTGCGTTATCAAAAACCACATGTTAATGACTACGTTTTTGTATTAATTGATGTGATTGGTTTTGCAGATATTAACAATGGCTTAGGACAAGAAATTGGCAATCATTTGTTAATCGAGATTGTAAAGCGACTTAAAGATGCTTACCCAGACGCAAAGTTATTGTCGCGTATTGGCGCAGATGTATTTGGCTTTATTATTCGCCAAACGGAGTTTGACCTTGAACAATTTAACGACGTGCTAAGTGTGCCTTTTAGTGCTGGCGAGCATATTTTACCTGTCGATTTTAGAATTGGTTTATGTCAGCAGCAAGACTTTCAAAGTGCTGGGTTAGATACACTCAAAGTTGCCTATATTGCATTAAACCAAGCTAAAAAGCTTAAATGCAAAGAGGGTATTTACTACGATATTGATATGCAAGACAAAATGGCTTGGCGCTTAGGTATTATTAGGCAGTTACGTCATGACTTTGCTCGGCAAAAGCTCCAAGTGTGGTATCAGCCTCAGCTTTCACTCGATGATTTGTCTTTGATTGGCTGTGAAGCATTGCTGCGCTGGCCATCAGAAGATGGCTCGTTTATATCTCCAGCGGTGTTTGTGCCTTTAGCAGAGGATGCCGGTTTAATTGTTGATATTGGCCAATGGGTTTTAGAACAAGCTTGCCAACAGCAAAAACGCTTAGAGGCACTCGGTGAAGAAATTTGCATTGCTGTAAATGTATCTGTGCCGCAATTTAAGGTTAAAGGCTACGCTTCAACAGTAAAAAACACCTTACAAAAGTACGACGTTAAACCCTGCAATATAGAGTTAGAAGTGACTGAAAGTGTGGTAATGGATGAATTAGAAACCGTGATCAATACCCTAAAAGAGTTAAAAGAATTAGGCGTAGAAGTGGCGATTGATGATTTTGGAACGGGCTTTTCTTCGTTAAGTTACTTACAAAGTTTACCGCTTGATAGGCTTAAAATAGACCGCGCATTTGTAAAAGATTTACCTGATAACGATACCGGTGCTATTGCTGCTTTGGTGGTGTCGCTTGGTGCTAAACTAGGACTAAAAACAATTGCTGAAGGTGTAGAAACACAGCAGCAGGCAGAGTTTTTGAAAAACTTAGGGTGTGATGAAGTACAAGGTTTTATGTACGCTAAGCCGATGCCTGAGCACGAACTTTTAGAGTTTATTAAAGAGCGAAATAAAAAAACTTAATATCAACAGACTTTACAGTAGGCGCGATATCTCTAGGCAATGTTGTATAAATAAGCAATGTATTAGGATATAATTCGCGCCTTTTGTTATTCTACGGCCAAAACTATGAGCTCCCTTAAAGCTGAACGCGCGCTATTTTCATACCCCAAATATTGGGCAGAATGTTATGGCACCGCCCCATTTTTACCTACCACTCGCGAAGAAATGGACGCTCTTGGCTGGGATAGCTGCGACATTATAATTATTAGCGGCGATGCCTATGTAGATCACCCTAGTTTTGGTATGGCGGTAATTGGCCGTGTACTTGAAGCGCAAGGCTTTAGAGTGGGTATAATTGCTCAGCCAGATTGGCAATCAAAAGATGCCTTTATGGGGCTTGGTAAACCAAACTTATTTTTTGGTGTAACAGCCGGCAACATGGATTCGATGATCAACCGCTACACGGCAGAAAAACGAATGCGCCATGACGATGCCTATACACCAGGTAATGTGGGTGGTAAGCGCCCTGACCGTGCGGTGATGATTTACTCTCAGCGCTTACGCGAAGCCTACAAAGGTGTGCCTATTGTTATTGGTGGTATTGAAGCAAGCTTGCGCCGTATTGCTCATTACGACTACTGGCAAGAAAAAGTACGCCGTAGTATTTTATTTGATGCCAAAGCCGACATCCTTATTTATGGTAATGCAGAGCGCCCGCTGGTGGAAGTAGCCCACCGTATAGCCGCTGGCGAAACTATGGATACAATTCAGGATATTCGTGGTACAGCGGTTATTCGTAAAGAGCCAATACCGGGCTGGCGCGGAAGTGATTCAACAGCGATTGATAAAATTGGCAAAATTGACCCTATTCCAAACCCCTATGGGGCTGATGATGTTGGGTGTAGTAAATCAGAGTTTAAGCAAGCCGGTATTGATTTAAAAGCAGAGGCCGCTAAACCAATAACTATTCAGCCTGCGCGTCCTAAACCGTGGGAAAAAACATACGTTAAACTGCCTGCATTTGAGCAAGTAAGTGTTAATAAACCGCTTTATGCCCATGCTTCGCGCATTTTGCACCAAGAGACCAACCCAGGTTGTGCTCGTGCGTTATTTCAGCGCCATGGCGATCGCTCTATTTGGGTTAACCCGCCGGCATTTCCGCTCGAAACCCATGAGATGGATGATGTATTTGGTTTGCCTTATCAGCGTATACCGCACCCAAGTTATGGTGATGCAAAAATACCAGCCTACGATATGATTAAAACGTCGGTTAATATTATGCGTGGCTGTTTTGGTGGCTGTTCGTTCTGCTCTATTACCGAGCATGAAGGACGTATTATTCAAAGTCGCTCGCAAGAGTCGATTATTGATGAAATAGAACAAATTAGAGATAAAGTACCTGGTTTTACCGGTGTTATTTCTGATTTAGGTGGCCCAACGGCTAACATGTATAAATTGCGCTGTACGAGCAAAAAAGCAGAAAGTACTTGTAGACGACTTTCATGTGTTTACCCTGATATATGTAAGCACATGGATACAGACCATACACCTACTATCGATTTATACAAAAAAGCCCGTGAAGTGAAGGGCATTAAAAAGATTTTGATCGCCTCAGGCGTTCGTTACGATCTAGCCGTACAAGACCCTCGCTATGTAAAAGAGCTGGTGACACATCATGTGGGTGGCTATTTAAAAATTGCCCCTGAGCACACAGAAGATGGCCCTTTGTCTAAAATGATGAAGCCGGGCATGGGAGCCTACGATCAATTTAAAGAGCTATTTGATAAGTACTCAAAAGAAGCGGGTAAAAAGCAGTATTTAATACCGTACTTTATTTCAGCGCACCCAGGTACCAAAGACGAAGACATGGTTAATATGGCATTGTGGCTTAAATATAACGACTTTAAGTTAGACCAAGTACAAAACTTTTACCCGTCGCCTATGGCCAATGCAACCACCATTTACCATACAGAAATGAACTCGTTGCGTAATATTAAAAACAACAAAGAGCAAGTGCCCGTGCCAAAAGGAGCACGCCAACGTCGCTTACACAAAGCCATATTGCGTTATCACGATCCATCGGGTTGGCCAATGATCCGCGATGCACTGCGTAGTATGGGTAAAGCCAATTTAATTGGTAAAGGCCCAAATTGCTTAGTGCCAGAAGAAGGCCGCGATGAAAAAGCACATAAAGGCGCTGGTAAAGGTAAAGGAGGGCGTCCAGCCTTAACGCGCCATACTGGGTTTAGCCAATTTAAAAAGGCTAACACTAAGCCTAAAGTGGGCGGCAATCGCCAGCGTGCTTCTCGCTAAGTGTTAAAACAAGTAAATAAAAAACCCGATACTGAGTAACAGTATCGGGTTTTTTATTGCGTTAATTTACTGTTGTTAGGTGTACATTACACTTTAAAATTTTCTACCGATATTCTTAGCTCTTCAGCAAGTTTGGCTACTTCTGAGCTTGAAATGTTTGTTTGATTTGCACCCTCAGCTGTTTGCTCGGCTATGGCTACAATAGATTCTAAACGTTCACTAATTTCTTGTGATACTTGTTGTTGCTCTTGAGCTGCGGTAGAGATTTCTTCACTTACATCGTGTGCTTGCGATACGGCAAGTGTAATTGAGTCTAATGCGCTGCTTGCTAAGTCGCTTTGTTCAACACATGATTCTGCTTGCTGTTTACCTTTATCCATTGCTGTTACAGCCGCTTCTGCGCCACTTTGAAGCGATTCAATCATAGATTGTATCTCTTGGGTCGACTCTTGCGTTTTGCTTGCCAGTGAGCGTACTTCATCCGCTACTACCGCAAAACCTCGGCCATATTCACCTGCACGCGCTGCTTCAATTGCAGCGTTAAGTGCTAATAGGTTGGTTTGCTCTGCAATGCCGCGTATTACATCTAAAATACTGCCTATAGATGCGCTGTCTTGATGAAGCTTATTAATAACACCTGATGCATCGTCCACCTCGCGAGCAAGTTGCTCAATAGTGGCTTTATTTTGATGAGAAATACCTTTTACACGTTCAGCTTCTTTATCGGCATTTTTAATTTCGTTAAGTGCCTGTTGTGCGCTGTTACTTACTGTTTGCGACGTGCTGCTCATTTCGGTTGTGGCGGTTGCCGCTTGCTCTACTTGTGCTTGTTGGTTACGAATAGCTTGGCTTGACTCACCGGTAATGGCTGATGTTTGCTCAGACGCCGCTGCTAATTGAGTTGAGCGTGAAATAATGCCCTTAATTAAGCTACGTAGGCTATCTATAAGGGTGTTACAGCTTTTTGATAGCTCGCCAAATTCATCTTTTGCAGAGTCATCTAAGCGTTGGGTCATATCACCGCTGGCAACAATATCTAAAATCCGATTAACCTCAGCCAGTGGCTTAGTGATTCTATTAACGGTAAGAATCGCAATTGCAATTGCAATTAACGTTGCGATGATCATACCTGCCCATGTCCAGAGCGTCGCTGAGTCTACATCCTCGCGAACACCTTCTTGTAATTTGTAAGCTACAGTACTTGCTTGTGTTACTAAATCATCAATTTGCGACAGTGCCATAGTGGTCGCTTGCTCTGATTGGGCAAGTTCTTTTTCGGTAAGTGCGATAGCGTCAATAAGGCGCTGCTTATTGGCCGCTAGGCTATTATTACCGCTGATATTTTCTATCAGCGTATCAACGTATGCTTGTAAATCACTGTATAGGTCGTTGTTATCTTGCTCTATAGCTGGCTTTATTAACGTTAAAGTACGAATTACTTCGTCAAGGTAATAAGCTTGCTCATTTTTTACAATATCTAGGGTGTTTGTCGTTTTAACCGTGAGCATATCGGTACTGTTACTCACCACAGACATAAAGTTGTTTTCTAAGTTATTGGCGGCTTGGTAAGCGCGTGGGTGATTTTGCTCAAAGTTAGTAATATCTGTGATATCAAGCACGACTGAATTGGCATCTTCAGCTGCAATCTCAATTGTTTCAAGCTGTGCTGTGAGGGTTTTATTAAGTGCTAGTTGTTTATCTTTATCAGCTAATAGGTTTTCGACCGTACCTAAAAAGCTTAAGTAGGTTTTTTCTACTGCTTGGCTTTTTTGACTCAGTGATGCATCGTTTTTTACAACACGTTGAAGGTCGGCGTGCAGCGAGTTGAATTTGTCTTTTTGCTCAAGTACTTTTTGTTTTATAGGGGTGAGCTGTGCGCTTGAGGTGGTATAAAAACTAGCTTGGGCTGCTTTACTCATTAAAATAAATTCAGCTTGTAGTTCTGAGCTTTTATTAAGCGCGGGCAGTGATAACTGGTTTACCTGCTGGGTAGAGCGGTCAATGCTCGCAATTTTTATTAAAGAGTTACCACCAATGATTATGAGTAATAAGGTGATAAATATAAAACCACACCAAATTCGTTGGCTTACTGTCAGATTCATATGGATTTCCAATTAAAGTACTTCAATCACATCTTATCGGCTTTTTAACCAATAAGTTAAGCAATTAATATCTATTAATTTAAATTTAACATATGTGCTGGGGTTTTACAGTTTATTTAGATAAAAGCGTCGGCTTTTCTACTATTTTTTGCTTAGTTTGCAAGTTCATCATCGTTAAAGCACCGCCCCATACGCATCCGGTATCGAGCGCATGTATGTGATTGAGCTGAGTAACCCCTTCAAGAGCGGCCCAATGGCCAAATATAAGGTTGTTTTCTAATGCTTTTATATTAGGGTGAGTGAACCAGGCTGTTAACGTTTTATTATCGCTAATTGCGCCTTTCGCACTAAGCTCTAACGTGTTGTTGCTGGTTAAAAAGCGCATGCGGGTAAAGTAGTTAACAATGTACCTAAACTTATCAAATTCGTTTAAATCGTCATGCCATATAGCGGGATGAGGCTGATACATTTTTTCAAAAAAGTGCTTAGCATTTGCCGATTGATAACAACGCTGAGCAAACTGTGCGTGTTTAAGTGCGCTTTCTATAGACCAATTAGGGTTAAGCCCTGCATGCGATATAAAGCTGCGGTGCTGTGCTAAATAAATAGCAAGCGGCTGAGTTTGCAAATAGGCGATATAGTGAGGAAGCTTTTTACTATCAAAAATAGCACCGAGGTTATCTTTGGGGTTGATTGGCTTATTAAGATAGTGACAGGCAACCATGTGTAAATCATGATTGCCTAAAGTAACAGTCATGCTGTCTTGATGGCGATAAATATAATCTAGGCAGGCCAGAGAGTCCGGCCCACGTGCGACGATATCGCCCACTAAATAAAGGTGATCTTTGCTTGGGTTAAAGTCAACCCGTTTGAGCAAGCGGCTAAACTCTTTAAAGCAGCCTTGTAAATCACCAATTGCGTAATCAGCCATGGCGCTTTTTACTAATGTAAAATGTTAGGGCACGCTAAACGAAATACGCTTATAGGTGCTTCAAACTCAGAGCCAAACTCATTGCGCAGTGTGTAGTGTCCCTGCATGGTGCCAACAGGGGTGTCTAATATTGCGCCACTGGTGTATTTGTAAGTTTCGCCTGGGCCTATAACGGGGGTTTCGCCCACAACGCCTTCGCCCTCTACTTCAACTTCTTTACCATTGGCATCGGTGATCAACCAATAACGGCTTAAAAGTGTAGCGCTGCAAAGACTGTGGTTTTTAATTGTCACTGAGTAGGCAAAAACGTACTTTTCTAGCTCAGGCTGAGATTGCCCTTCAACATAAAAAGTCTCTACAGAGACTTTTACAGGAGAGCCAATATTACTGCTTGTTGTCATAAATCCAATTAGCTATATCAATAAATTGTTGTAACGTTAGGCTTTCAGCACGCAAAGTAATATCAATACCAATGCTGGTAAGCTCATCTGCGGTGAGTAAGTTGCCTAAGCTGTTACGCAATGTTTTACGGCGTTGATTAAAGGCTTCTAAACACACGGTGTTTAAAATTTTCACGCTTTTAGCGGTACGTTGCTCGGCTTTTTTAGGGATCAGACGAATAACCGCAGAGTCTACTTTAGGTGCTGGTTTAAAACACTCTGGCGGTACTTCAACCACGGGCATTGCGTGGCAGTAGTATTGTGTCATCACACTTAAACGGCCAAAGGTTTTGCTGCCTGGGCCTGCAACCATACGTTTTACTACTTCTTTTTGCAGCATAAAGTGCATGTGCTCAATATGATCAGCAAACTCAAAAAGATGAAACAGTAATGGCGTAGAAATATTGTAAGGCAGGTTACCAAACACTTTTAATTTTTTGTCATCGCGTACAAGGCTTGCAAAGTCAAACTTCATTGCATCGCCTTGGTTTACGTTTAATTTAGGACCTAAAAAAGGGTGCTCAATTAAACGCTGAGCTAAGTCTTTATCTAGCTCAACAACAGTAAGTTGGCCGCTTAAATCGGCAACAGGCTCGGTAATTGCGCCTAAACCTGGGCCAATCTCTACTAGGTTGTCTTGTGGTTTAGGATCGATTGCAGTCACTATTTTATCAATGATAGATTCATCAAATAAAAAGTTTTGCCCAAAACGTTTACGGGCGCGGTGTCCTAAATGTACTTTATCGGTCATTGATTCTGTGCTTTTTCATGGGCGAGCTTAATTGCTTCGCGGATCGCTAATTCAAAACTGCCAACTTCAGCGTCACCGGTGCCTGCTAAATCAAGCGCAGTACCGTGATCAACCGAAGTGCGGATAAATGGTAAACCTAAGGTTATATTTACCGAGTTACCAAATCCCTTGTATTTTAGCACAGGTAAACCCTGATCGTGATACATAGCAAGCACGGCATCGGCTTGAGAGAGGTATTTATCCTGAAATAGGGTATCGGCAGGAAGCGGACCAATTAAATTCATGCCTTGGCTGTTTAAAAGCTCAAGCGTAGGTGAAATTGTCTCTATTTCTTCTGTGCCTAAATGACCGTCTTCGCCGGCATGGGGGTTTAATCCACACACTAAAATTTTTGGTTGCTCAATACCAAACTTAGTTTGTAAGTCGTGGTTTAAAATACTAATAACTTTAGTTAAGCGCTCTTGTGTAATTGCACGCGATACATAAGCCAGCGGTATATGCGTTGTTACTAGGGCAACACGCAAGCCTTCAGTTGCTAGCATCATTACTACATCAGAGGTGCCCGACTGCTGAGCAAAGTACTCAGTGTGGCCACTAAAGGAAATACCGGCTTTATTAATAATCCCTTTGTGAACAGGGCCCGTGACAACGGCATCAAAGGTACCGTCCATATTTTTTTCGCTGGCAATACGTAAGGTATCAAGCACGTATTGGCCGTTTAAGTCATCTAGTTCACCTAGCTTAACGTCAGTGCCTAAATCTACTTGGTGAATATAAATGCTACCTGCAGGCGCTATAGCTGCAGGGGCATTTTCATCAAAATCAATTAGCTCAATATTAAGGCCCAAGTGTTGAGCGCGTTCTTTTAATAACTGTTTGTCGGCGATAGCGACCAGTTGAGCTTGCCATGGTTGCTGCGCTAATTGCAGCAGCAAGTCAGGGCCAATCCCCGCAGGTTCACCCGGGGTAATTGCAATTCGTAATGTCATAATTACTCGTCTATAGGGAAAATTTCAACATGGGCTTGTTCGCGCATTTCTTGCTGCCAGTTAAAACTTTCTTCTTTAAATTTACGATTAAACAACATGCCGTGCGCACGGTTACGTTTAGCTAGCTCGGTTTTATCTGCTACACGTTTATCTAAAAGTTGTACTATGTGCCATCCAAATTGTGTTCTAAATGGTTCACTAATTTGATTTTTATCAAGTGATAACAAAGTATCTTTAAACGCCGGTACATACGTTGTAGGGTCAGTCCAATCATACTCACCGCCTTTAAGGGCTGAGCCTGGATCTTCTGAATATTCTTTAGCAAGCTCAGCAAAGTCTGCTTTTCCTGCGCGTAAATCTTTGGCAAATCCTGCTAGCATGCTACGTGCTTTTTCTTCACTTAAAATAATTGAAGGCTTAATAAGAATATGGCGTGAGCGTACTTCTGTGGTTTCTACTAATTGGCGACCACGTACATCTTGCACCTTAATTATATGAAAGCCAGCACCCGAGCGAAGCGGGCCAACAATAGCGCCTTTCTTTTGACCTTTTACAGCTTCGGCAAATAACGAAGGCATTTCGTTGATACCCATATAACCGAGTTGTCCGCCTTCAAGCGCTTTTGAGCCACCTGATGATGAAATAGCGATGCGTTTAAACTCTTGGCCATCGTTTAATAGCTCAATAACTTTGTCAGCACGTGTTTTAGCACTGCTGATTTCATCTGCTGTTGCATCGTTAGGAATATCAATAAGGATGTGGCCAATATCATACTCTTCAGAGTTTTGACCTTGGCTTTCCATTATTTTCAACAGGTTATCTACTTCTTGTTGGCTAATATAGATTCGACGATCTACATTGGCACGGGTAACCTGTTGGGTGGTGATCTCTTTACGAATTTCTTCGCGGTAGGCTTGAAAGCTCTCGCCAGCGGCTTCAATGGTACGACGAAGATCGGCAATGCTGCCGCCTTGATCTTTTGCCATATTCGCGAGTGTTTGGTCTAACTGGCTGTCTGAAATTTCAAGGCCCATACGTTCAGCCATTTGCATCATAAGCGTTTGGTTAACTAAACGCTCAACGGCTTGTACGCGAAGCGTTTCGTCTTTAGGAAGTTGTTGGCCTTGCTCTGCGGCTTGCTTTTTAACACGATTAATTATGGTGTCTACTTCACTTTTTAAAATTACGCCTTGGTTTACAACACCAATTACTTTGTCGATTTCCTGTGGGGCGGCAAATGCGCCATGGCATAAGCTTAAGCTTAAAATAGCTGTTGATAATAGTTTTTTTAAATTCATATTCTTTTTACTACTCTTCTAATAGTACTGCTTTAAAACAGGGCGTACTGCATTTTAGGGCTTTAAAGTATCACCTTAATTGCTCGTTTGCCTTAATTATTAAGAAAATACGGTCTACGGTAGCCAAAAATACCTTGTTGTAATAATTTTTGTGCATCGTAACGGCTCTTACTGCCAAGTCCTTTTAATACAAAGTTTAAACTAATACCTGAATCAAAAGTGGCTTGTTGCTGCCCGATAGACTGATTTAAATCGGTTTCAATCTGACGGTGACCAGTAATTTGGATTGCCCAACAGCATGATTCATACTGTAATCCGCTTAAAAATTCGATGCTTCGATTATTTTCAAGGTCCCGGTGGTAGCTTGCAATAAATTGCCACTGATCACTAATTGGGATACTTGTAAATACACCCGTTTGCTCGATTGTATTTCCTGAGACATCATTTGCATAGCGATGGTTCAATTGAACTAGCTCATTATTGTCACCTTTGTAATCGAGGGTGACATTTGACTGGATCATTTGCTTACCATCCGTGTCGTATTGCATACCCGCTGAGAGGTACCAACGGCGGTGCCAATGTAGCATTGTTTGCGCTGCAAAAAGGGCGTTGTAGTTTGTCTCTGAGTCTAAATCTTGCTCGGTAGGTTTAGCCGAGTCGTTTAGGTAAAAAATTTGACCCGCGCTAAAGTTAAACACTTCTTCGTGTTTATTATCAAATAAGCGTGTTGTTGCACCTAACGTAAATTGGTTAGCTGCGGCTATACGGTCTACACCCGAAAAGCGCGTATCTCTAAATAGGCCAAAAAAGTCATCCTGTAAGCGGGTGGTGTCAAATAGACCTATCTCAGATTGATCCTTATTAGGGGTATATAAATACTGTATTTGTGGCTCAAGAGTTTGAATGCCATCTTCAAAAAAGGTCGAGGTGTCACGTTCAAAGTTAAGCTGCGAGTACAAACGTACTTTTGGCAAGGTACGCGAAACGCTATCGCTATATTGAGTGCCCGTTAAATTACCACTTTGCTTGTAGTTAGTTTGCAATAAGCTCACTTCTGAGAGAAACGACCACGCATGTGTTGCGTAGTTAAAGCGCGCTTTTGGCTCTACGTGTACACGGGTAGCACTGTCTATGGCAATTTCTGAAGAGTCGTTGGTAAAGTGGCTTACTTCACCCGACAAACTAAAGTCAAAGTTATCAAAACGCCATGGGGCGGTTTGTGTAAAGCTAATTTGTGGAACCGCGGCATACGACTCTAAGTGATCGCCCAGTACTTCAAAGTTTTGAAATTTAATATCGGTACGCCATGTGTCACCAAGGTGAGTCACAGAGCCGGTACGATAAAGTTGGGTATCGGTTTTATTTGCGTAATTAGAGCTTAAATCGGTGATGTAGTTGTCATCACTGACGTTAGTTACATCAATATTGGCGCGCCAGTCTTCACTTAAATAGCTTTGTTGCTGCCAATGAAACATATAGCGCTCATCAAGGCTTGGCTCCGAATCATCGCTATCTAAGTATTCAATACCGACTAAGCCTTCATGTTGCTCCGTGAGGTATCTAAACTCGGTTTGCAATTGTAAGCCTTTGCGCGACATATAACGTGGTGTAATAGTGGCGTCAAAATTAGGCGCAATATTCCAATAATAAGGCGTAACAGTTTCAAGGCCGTAACGGTCGGAGCTCGAAATGCTTGGTGTTAATAAGCCCGACTTGCGTCGCTCATCCAGCGGAAACGTGAAATAAGGTAAATATAAAACGGGAGTGTCAAGAATACGTAAAACGGCGTTATAGGTTTCGCCCCAACCTTCTTCACGAGAGAGGTTAATTTCGTCGGCTTCTATTTCCCACACGGGTGTATCGCTTGGGCAAGTAGTAAAGCTTGCATTCATTAACAATAAGCCAGACTCGTTGACAGTGAGTTTTTCGGCGCCACCTTTACCTTGTTGCGCTGTTAAGCTGTAATCGGCACCTAGTAGGCTTATTTCTGAATTATTTAAATCGGCATTTAAACCTGAGCTGTTTACTTGGCTTACACGGTCTTGATAAGTAATAGGGCCTGTTGCATTAAGTAAACCGCGCTGTTTATCTATAAGCGCAGTTTGTGCGGACAAACTCATATCAAGGGTGTTAATATCAACATTGCCGGTAAATTCAGCGCTTTGTGTGCCTAGGAGCTCTACATCGTCAGCTTGTATATCAACCGATCCTACCGCTAAGTTTGGTAGAGGTTGCCAAGCTCTGGTTTGCATTGAAATGCCACATAAATTGTGTGCCAGTTCAGTTTCGGCAAGCGATGGTGCGCTAATTACGCCTAGCATCAATATGCCCCAGGTTTTGCTCATTTATCGACCTTAATGCTCTTTGGTTTATTATAAGCTAGACATAATAAAGGAAAACAATGGCAAATACAGTAATTGACCTATAAAAATAGACATCTTATATAATGACACGCTTTGATAATTTACAACTATTTATAAATACGCACTTTGATGCTAAACCACACTCCTTAGTAGCCATTACTGGGGATGCCAGCTTTCGCCGTTATTACCGTTTAAGCTGTGCCGGAAAAGCGTTTATTGTGATGGACTCCGACCCGCAAAAAGTAAATAACGCTCCGTATATCTCTCTTAATAAAGTATTCACCGACAACGGCTTTTTATTGCCTGAAATAATTGCAAGCGATGAAGAACAAGGCTTTTTTGTGTTAAGTGACTTAGGAAATACACACTTAGCCGATAAGCTCGATGAGCCAAATAGAGATGAATATTACAAGCAATTAATCCGTTTAGCGGCAAGCTGGGCCAAAACACCTGAATCAGCAGCTATGCAAAATTATAATAAAGAATTTATTCATCTTGAGCTGAATATTTTTAGTCAATGGCTGGTTACTGATTTTATTGGCTTAACAATGAGTACTGAGCAAAAAACACTTTGGCAGCAAAGCTGTGAGCTATTAACGAACGCTATGCTAGCGCAGCCTACGGTCACGGTTCATCGTGATTATCACAGCCGTAATATTATGTATAGCAATGAGCAGTGGGCAATTATAGATTACCAAGATGCCGTGCGCGGGCCGCTGTGCTATGACTTAGTGTCGCTGCTACGTGATTGCTACTTTAAGTTGCCACAAGCACAGCTCAATCAGCTGCTTAAGTACGGGTATGAAGAATTTACAGCGCAAAAATTAATAACAGATACTTCTTTTGAGCAGTTTAAACAGTGGTTTGATTTAACGGGTATTCAGCGCCATTTAAAGGCAGCGGGAATATTTTGCCGGCTCTATTTACGCGATGGTAAAACCGGCTACCTTGATAATATTTTACCGACGTTGGATTACATTGTTGATGTTGCAAAAATCTATCCAGAGCTTGCAGCCTTAAGTGAGTGGGTAAGTAGCGCTGTAATACCGCAGGTAACACTAAAATTAGCTAAGGAGCGCACATGAAAGCCATGATTTTAGCAGCCGGGCGCGGCCAGCGAATGATGCCGCTTACACAAGCTATGCCTAAACCTATGCTAAAAGTGGCGGGTAAACCGCTGATTGAGCACCATATTAATAACCTTAAAGCCGCTGGCATTACTAACATTGTTATAAACCTAGCTTGGCAAGGGGATAAAATAAAAAGCTATTTTAAAAATGGTGCTGAGTTTGGTGTGCGCATTGAATATAGCCAAGAGGCTGAGGGCGGCCTTGAAACCGCTGGCGGAATTATTCAGGCGCTGCCATTACTAGGTGAGCAATTTATTGTAATTAACGGCGATGTATACACAGATTACGATGTGAGTGCGCTTACACAGTTGCACCTGCAAGACGGCGAGGCCCACATAGTGTTAGTAGAAAACCCACCTCATAACGAAAAAGGGGATTTTGCGTTAAGTCACTTATCGGCTGAGAGTCAAAAGTATACATTTTCGGGAATTAGCCGTTACCACGCTAATTTTTTTAAAGGTTTAGAGCCTGGCATACGCCCGCTTGGGCCAATATTGCGAGAAAAGCTCGCCCAACAGGTTATCTCAACTGAGCTTTATATTGGTCAGTGGGACGATATCGGCACACCACAGCGACTCGCGCAGCTCAACGAGCGCATACAAAACACACTTTAATAGAGGCGGTTAATTAGATGTGGGGAAAAATACTCGGTTTTTGTTTTGGCTTTATGTTTGGCAAAATTTTTGGTGCCATTTTAGGTTTATACCTCGGCCATTTATTTGATAAAAGCTTAAAAAACGATTTTGATAAAGCCGGGGGCTTTTCAGGTTTGTTTAAAGGTGATGATGTAAACGAGCGCCAAGCGTTGTTTTTTTCGAGCTGCTTTGCGGTTATGGGGCATATTGCAAAGTCGAACGGTCGCGTAAGCGAGGTGCATATAAAAGCGGCAAGTATGTTTATGGATGAAATGGGGCTAAAGGGCGATGAGCGCCGCGAAGCTCAGCATGCATTTCAATCAGGTAAAGACAGCGACTTTTCGATTAAAGAAACAGTACACGACTTTAAAGAACGCTTTGCAAAACGTTACGACTTACTGCAACTGTTTTTAGAAATTCAAATTCAAATGGCGTTTTCTGATGGCGTGCTCGCAGAGCAAGAAAAACAGCTGTTACAAGAGGTAAGTAAGCAATTAGGTATTTCTAAAACCCATTTTGCTTTTATTCTTAAGCGTTACCAAGCTGAATTTAGTTTTAGACAGCAGCAACAACAGTATAGGCAACAGCAGCAAGGTCAAAGTAGCAGTTACCGTGAAGGTTCTGGTCATCATGTGCCCCCTAATAACAGCATGAACCGCTCACAGGCCTTGGCTTTATTAGGGTTAAGTAGTGACGCGACGCAACGAGATATTAAAGTAGCGTATCGTAAATTAATGGCGCAGCATCACCCTGATAAATTAGTCTCTCAAGGGCTACCTAAACACATGATGGAAGTAGCAGTTAAAAAAAGCCAAGATATTCAAGCGGCTTACGAGTATTTAAAAAAGGCGGCGTAAAAAACCGTCTATCACTTTAGTTAACCGTGCATGCTGCTCTGGCGCATCGCGCAGGCCAAAGAGTTGGCGCTGGCGGTAATCAAATTTAGCATTTCGATTTACCCAGCGCTGGCGGTTTTTAAGGCTCATAAGTATATCGGTATTGTCATTTGCATAGTAAATATCAAGCAAGGCGGGGGTCACCAGCGATGTGGTTTGCGCTAAACCTTTATTGCGCTGTGTATTAGGTAAATAACTACTTAAGCTTATAAACGCATCTATTCGCGAGTCAGGAAAATCGGCATAGTATTCTAGCAATACTCCGGCACTGGTACCTTGTGCTATGACGACAATATTATTTGGCTCACTCATTGCGTTTTGATAGAGCGCCTCATAACGCATTATTAAATTAGTTTTATAATTGCTTAGTACCTCATTACTCACCAAATCAATGGCATTAACAAAGTGTGGCTCTTGAGCCGTTGTAACAGCACCGTCGCTGTTACTTTGCGCCGTTTTTGTTGGATCTTCATTTTGCGCTTGCGTACTTGATTGCGTGCTTGATTGGGCAGCTGCTTGTGCAGCCATTTTACTTGCTTGCCAATCTATATCGGGTACTGTCATGGCGTAGGTTGTGTAACCTAAATTAGTAAGCTCTTTTCGCAGGTAACTCATGCCAGCATTGCTGGTGGGGGGAGAATTCCAATCAGGGATGAGTAATACAATACCTCTAAAATCGCGGCTCATGTATTCGCTATACAAACTTAAAAATTCTGTATCACCAGCAAGTATGGGTTTAACTTCATCATTGGGTAGTAGACGTTTTATATCGCTATTTTCGATACTTGATAAAGAAGGTGGGGCTATATGCTCTGCAGCACTGGCATATGCGCTTAAGCATAACGCAGAGCAACAACATACACTTTGTAGCGTTTTTTTGATTAGCTGCGCAGATATCATAGTAAGCCCAAAACGTGAGTAATAACTAAGTATCGGCGCGCTAAGGTAAAAGTTTAGTACTAACTTTGCGGGCTTTACCTATTAAAAGTCGGGCTCTACCTCAAAGGTCAGTACTTGCTCGGTCACGGGGTGTTTTAGTTGCAACATTTGCGCATGTAGTTGTAAACGTGGCGCCGCGGCTAGGGCCTCTTTATGGGCATAAAGTCTATCGCCCAGTATTGGGTGGCCAAGGCTTAGCATGTGCACGCGTAATTGGTGCGAGCGCCCCGTAATTGGCGTGAGCTCTACACGTGTTGCGCCCGCTTCTCGTGCAAGTATTTTAAAGTGGGTTAGCGAGGGCTTACCGTTTTCATAATCAACCATTTGCTTAGGACGATTAGGCCAATCACATATAAGTGGCAAATCAACCGATCCGGTATCTTGCTCAAGTTGGCCGTAAACACGTGCAATATAGCGTTTTGCAGTTTCACGTTCTTGAAACTGCATACTTAAATGCCTATGAGCTGCCTTATTCATAGCAAGGCAAAGTATGCCTGACGTTGCCATATCTAGGCGGTGCACTATTTTAGCTGTAGGAAAAACACGGTTAACGCGATTAATTAAGCTATCGGCATGTTTTGGATCTTTACCTGGGACGGTTAAAAGTTCGCTGGGTTTATTAACGATGAGCAAGTCGTCATCTTGGTGCAGTATTGTTAAATACGGACTCATTGGGGGATTGTAATTAACTAACACGGCCGACCTCAGTAATTTTGCAGGGCGCTATTCTAGGGGAGCGAGAGCAAAGGCTCAAGGAAAAGATAAAAGTTTAATTGCGTATTTTTCATGCTGGAGTAAAACTGCACCAGCTTAAAGTTATAGGAACATATTATGGCAAGGCAAAGTATTTCACTTACTGAACAGAATGATTTATGGCTTCGTAATTACGTTGAAAACGTGGGGGGATTACATAAATAAAAGTGAATTGGTGAATGATTTAATTCGCCGTGCAAGAAGAGCAGAAGCAATAAATGGTAAGCTTGCTAACTCAGAAAAAAGCGGTTTTAGTGATCAATCGACGTGCCGTTTGTGGCTCAGACAGCATCTATTATAGAGTTACAGAAATAGATATTGAAATAATGGCTATACTAGGTGGCTAAGATACTGATGAGTAATTGTAGAGGTGAATGTAAAAAGCACGGCCTGTAAACCGTGCTTTTTGAAGTGTAGTTTAGTTAAATCTTGAGCTAACTAACGGCAGATAGCTATAAACTAAACGCTCAAAAACCTTTAGTGTGAAACTACGATTAAGCGTATCGCATCAAGTTTTAACTGGGCTTTTTCTATATGCGTTGTCAGCTCGCTGCGCTGCTTATCGAAGAAGGTAATTTCTTCTTGGCGAATATTAGGGTTAATTTGCTTAAGCGCTTCAAGGCGAGCTTGTTCTTCACCTAAGGTGCTTTGCATTTTTTCAAGTGACGCACTGCGTATAACCTCAAGCTGTTGCTGAGCCATGTCTTTTGCGGTGTTGATCATTGGGTGAACCGCACCTTGTAAAGCGCCTGCTAATTTACTTGCAGTTTGACGACCAACGGCTGAAAGCTGTTGGTTAAAGCTATCAAACGCCACGTTTTCGCCGAGGTTATTACTGGCTTTATCAAGTAATATGCGAATAGGCGTTGGCGGTAAAAAGCGACCTACTTGCAGGGCTTTTGGTGCCATAGCTTCGGCTACAAATATTAGCTCAACAAAAAAGGTACCTGGTGGTAATTTTTTGTTTTTAAGTAAAGCAACAGAGGCACTACCAAAGTCATCATCACAAATCATGTCCATTGTGCCTTGCACCATAGGATGATCCCAGCTAATAAAATGTACGTCTTCTTGCGAAAGGGCGGTATCGCGGTCAAAGGTAACCGTCATGCCATCTTCTTTTAAGCTTGGGAACGATGCACTTAGCATATGCTCTGTTGGCTTTAAAATAATGGTGTTTTCGCCTTTGTCTTCTTGGCTTACTCCAAATGTGTCGAATACGTTGATCATGTAACTTGGTAACTCAAATTGGTTATCAAGTGCTTCAATTTCTTCAACCAATGAATCGGCAGCGCCTTGGCCAGATGAATGCAGCTCTAATAAACGGTCACGGCCACTTTCCATTTGTTTGCGTAGCACGGCATTTTGCTTTGCTACTTGCTCAAGTAGAGGGTCGAGCTCTTCTTCATCACAATTATGGGCAGCAATGTAATCAAGTAGGTCTTCACTAAATTCTTTATACAATAGCTGGCCAGTGGTAGATGTGCTTTCAAATGCATCAAGGCCTTCGTTGTACCAACGCAGTAATACTTCTTGCGCTGTATTTTCAAAATACGGCACATGAATATTAACATCTTTTGTTTGCCCAATACGGTCTAATCGGCCGATACGTTGTTCAAGTAAGTCAGGGTTTAGTGGTAAATCAAATAACACTAAGTGATGCGAGAACTGGAAGTTACGTCCTTCTGAGCCAATCTCTGAACACAGCAGTATTTGTGCGTTGTCGTATTCATCGGCAAAAAAGGCTGCTGCGCGGTCACGCTCTATAATCGACATGCCCTCGTGGAATACAGATGCTTTTATTGCTTCACGCTCACGCAAAATTTGCTCAAGGCTAATAGCGGTTTCGGCTTTGGCACAAATAAGCAGTACTTTTTCGTGCTTTAGGGTTTTAAGTGTTTCGATTAACCAATCTACACGTGGATCAAATGCGCCCCAGCTGGCACTTTCACCTTCAAACTCTTGAAAGATTTTCTCTGGAAACAGCGCGCGTTGTGCGCTTAACTCTGCACTTTGTATACCGCTCATGCTGCCAAGTACCGACATTGCTGTTTTATATTGCTTTGGCAGTGCCATTGGGTAAGCATGTAATTTACGGCTAGGGTAGCCATCAATTCCGCTGCGGCTGTTTCTAAACAAAATACGACCTGTGCCGTGGCGATCAAGCAGCATGTTAAGTATTTCTTTACGCGCCGGTAAATCACCTTGCTGAGCTTTTTCAAGCACATCAGTAATATCGGTTTCTTTTAATAGCTCAATAAGTGTCGCTTTGGCTGTATCATCAAGGGTTTGTGCTTGCAGTAGCTGATTTGCCGCTTCGGCAACGTCTTTGTAATTAGCTTCTTCTTCTTTGAATACGTCGTAGTCGTAAAATCTATCTGGGTCGAGCAATTGCAAGCGGGCAAAGTGGCTACGGTGACCAAGTTGATCAGGCGTTGCTGTTAATAGAATAAGACCCGGAATATCTTGGCTAAGCTCAGCCATGCGCTGATATTCGGTGCTCGGCTTACCATTGTTAATGCTTAGGTGGTGCGCTTCATCAACAACTAATAAATCCCAATCAGCAAGTGTTGCTTGTTCAAACCAGCGTTTTTTCTTGGTTAAAAACTCAAGGCTGGTAAGCACTAACTGCTCGGTATCAAATACGTTTGGCGAGTCTGCAAAGGCTTCGTCGCAGCGCTCTTCATCAAAAATAGAAAAACGTAAATTAAAGCGGCGTAGCATTTCTACTAACCATTGGTGTTGCAGGTTTTCTGGCACCACAATGAGTACACGGCTAGCACGGCCACTAATGATTTGTTGGTGTAATATCATGCCGGCTTCGATGGTTTTACCAAGGCCTACTTCATCTGAGAGCAGTACACGTGGGGCAAAACGTTTACCTACTTCTTGTGCAATATAAAGCTGATGCGGAATAAGGTTAGCGCGCTGGCCAATTAGGCCTTTAATAGGCGATTGCTGGCGCTCAAATTGGTGTTGCCATGTTTGGTAACGTAAGGTGTAGCGATCAAAGCGATCTACTTGGCCTGCAAATAAACGATCTTGCGGTTTATTAAACTTAATAAAATGATCTAAAAAGGTTTCTTTTAGCTTTGCTTCTTCGCCGGTATCAACGCGAGTACCTACGTAGCAAAGTAGTTCACCTTGCACTTCAATAGACTCTACTTCTAATTCCCATTCTTCAACGCTTTTGATCACATCACCTGGATTAAATGCCACACGGGTAACCGGTGCTTCTGCACTAGAATAAACACGGTTTTCACCACTGGCAGGAAATAAAATGCTGACCTGGCGGCCTTCAATGGCAACTACGGTGCCTAATCCTAAATCTGACTCTGTATCACTGATCCAACGCTGACCTAAGGAAAAATTCATGTATGTCTCGTCTATGAAGAAAAAGGCGGCTATGTTACCTGTTACATAACACCACTGCAAGGCGCTATTTGACTCACTTTTAATTAATTTTATAAGTGCGAATTAATCCCATTAACAGTGCTAACAAATGGCTCTTTTTTAGGTAAATAAAAACTATATCGTGTTTGTAATAAAACGGACTTTTATGACAAATAGACTAAACTTAGATTATGCCTTAGCAATTAAGTATTGCAGGTTTGAATTTATGCCCGTTTTACTTAGTTATTTTGGTATAGCATAAAAATCATAAAACGTAAGGAAAGTGCTATGGAAAAAGCTTCGAACCTTGAAAGTAAAATGTATGTGCTAGACACCAATGTATTACTCCACGAACCCCTCGCTTATTTGTCTTTCCAAGAACATAACGTTGTCATTCCCATGACTGTTTTAGAAGAGCTTGACCACATTAAAGATAGAAAACACGACGTAAGCCGTGATGCACGAGTGGCTATTCGCGGCTTAGATGAGGTACTAAAAGACGCAACTCCAGAGCAAATGTTGCAGGGTGTTGCACTGCCTAGCAATAAAAAGGCAAATGCCAATTCCACTGGCACGCTCATTATTGTTAATGATCATCTTTTTGCAGATTCTATTTCTGGTTTACCGGGGGATGAAAACGATCACCGTATTATTAACTGCGCCGTGTATTTACAAAAACAGCACAGCGATTCAAAAATTGTATTGGTGACAAAAGATATAAACATGCGCCTTAAAGCAAAAGGTGCAGGCCTTAAATATGTTGAAGATTACCGTACCGACCAACTAATTGATGATATTGCTTTATTAACTAGCGGCTATAAAAAAATAGAGGGCGATTTTTGGCAGCACGTAGGGCAATGCGAAACACAGCAGCACGGCCGTGATACGTTTCATTATGTGGCTAAAAACTTAATTCCAGATGTGTTTTGCAATGAGTACATACTTGATGGCAGCGAGCACTTTGCTGCGCGGGTCAAATCTTACGATAACGAGCGTATTAAATTAAAAGATATTAGTGTTGAGCGTTTAATGCACCAGCAAGCGTGGGGCGTAAAACCTAAAAATATTTACCAAGGTATGGCACTCGACGCTTTGCTTGACCCTAGTATTGAGCTGGTTATTTTAACCGGTCCAGCGGGGTGCGGTAAAACATTACTGGCACTGGCCAGTGCGCTTGAAATGGTGATTGAGCGTGGTATTTACGACAAGGTCATTGTAACGCGTAATACCCCCGAAATAGCTGAGTCTATCGGTTTTTTACCCGGAACCGAAGAAGAAAAAATGGCGCCGTGGTTAGCTGCAATTACCGACACCTTAGAGGTACTACACAAAGGAGACGAGAACCCAATTTCGAGTCGCAATTACATAATGGAAAAAGCCAATGTACAGTTTAAGTCGGTGAACTTTATGCGTGGGCGTAGTATTCAAAATACAGTGGTAATTTTGGATGAGAGCCAAAACTTAACGGCATCTCAGCTTAAAACTATTATTACCCGTTGTGGCGAGGGAACAAAACTAATTTGTAGCGGTAATTTAGCGCAAATAGATAGTAACTACTTAACCCCCGTTACCTCCGGCCTTACTTATATTGTTGAGCGTTTTAAAGACTTTGAAGGTAGTGCAACAGTTAATTTAAACGGGGTAGTGCGCAGCCGTTTAGCCTCCTTTGCAGAAGAAAATTTATAACTTGCGCAGAACAATTTGGCTCGATAGTCTAGTGGCTGACTATCGGGCCAAAACTTAGGCAAAACGTTGAAATTTTTACCTCTAAAAGACTATTACCGCTCTTTATTTGTAGCATTATTTGTTCCCTTATTTGTGGCATTTTTACTGTGTTTGCACTTGTATAATATAAAAGTTGAGCGCGCCATAGAAAAACGTCAAGCCGATTTTGAGCAAGTGTCGGCTCAAGTTAGCCATATAATGAGCTCGGTAAACGACTTTTTTGACAATGCCTTTATATCGTATCAGCAGCCTAGTGTTGAGCAGTTCAATCGCAACTTACTAGAAGGTATTAATCAATACGACAATTACTACTACCGCCATTTTAGCGAGCGCCAAGGCGAAATAGTCGGTAAAGGGCAGTTTGCTTTTTCTAACCGGGCGTTGATCCAATGGCAGCAAGCTACAACCCTAAGCCCGACGTTTAATACCGCGTTGTCGCTTATGCAATCGTTATCGGCCGTTGCCTATGTTGATGATTCGGGGTTTGCCTATGTGGTAAGGCGTAATAAAAGCCAAAGCACTATGCTTAATAAAATTTTAAATGGTAATTTTAAGCCCACATTTATACCTGGCCAGCTTACCTCAAGCGCCATTGTTAAAATACGCGATAGCGCTTATTTTGCTATTGGCCGTAAAAAACAACCTAATTCGTCAGACTACATCATTTTAATATACGATTTAGAGGCCATGTCTAGCTGGCTTAAAAAGGTGGCACCAAGCGAAGGCGAATATGTGTTTATGAACCAGTCGCATCAAGTGATAGCCAGCTCTGTTAAGCAGTTAAATGAAGCAACAGCCTTAAAAGATTATTGGCCTGAATTAGCCCATAACAATGAAAAAATAAACTTAGTTAATAACACAAATGCGCAGTTTTTTATGCAAGCTATGGGGAATCTGCCCATTCATGCCGCCTTTTATGAGCCGCAAATAAAAGTGATCACGCCAATTAGGTATGAGGTTCTTTTAGAGTTTGCGTTTTTAACGTTATTTTTAAGCTTAATGTTTGCGGTATTTTTTTGGTTAAGCCAACGTATTTTTGTTAGACCTATGACTCATTTAATGCAATATTTTGAACAAAATGATGCCCCTAAAGCCGCGCTTTCTAATTACCCCATTCCTTTAAATTGGCAGCCTTGGTTTTCTCGCGTTAAATATGTATTTGATAAAAATGCACAGTTAGTTGAGTCGCTCCAAGAGGCTAATAAAGAACTCGATGAGCAGTTACAGCTGCAATCTCAAAAGCTAAAACGTAGCTACGAAGCAAAAGAGCGACACCTAGCGCTATTAAATACCATGCTAAATAGTGTGCCTGATCTTATTTACTTTAAAAATATTGATGGCTCTTTTTTAGGTTGTAATAAAGCATTTGAAGCCTATGTAGGCAAAGAGCAAGCCATCCTCGTCGGTAAGCGTATTGAAGATTTAGACAGCGACGATTTACAGTTAAGCCTACTAGAAAAGCAAGTTTTACAAACCAAAAGTAGCATTGAGCAACGCATAGATAGCACCGACAAATCGTATCAATTAACGATTGCCCCATTTTATAACGAGCACCAGCACTTATTAGGCACTATGGGAATTGGGCGAGACATTACTGAGCAGCAGCAAACTCTATCGGCGTTAAAAGCGTCAGAATCTAAATTTAGAAGTGCAATAGAGTTTGCAGCAAACAGTGTGGTGTTACTTTCGCTTGAGCACACCATATTGCAAGTTAACAAAGCGGCTCGTAAGTTATTTTCACAGCAAGATATTTTAACTGGTGAGCCACTAAAAATGCTGTTTGATGAGGCGCAGTGGCAAGAAATAAAAAATGCGCTTTGTCACTTATTAGATGATAAAAAACGGGTTTATCATTTAACGCTCTCACAAGGAAAACTAACAAGTTGGCTGCAGCTGAGTGTGTCGCTGGTGTGGGATGAAAACCGTGATCCCTCTTATTATGTTATTCATATTCAAGATGTAAGTGCGCTGACTAAAGCTAAGCATGACGCAGAACGCGCAACAATAGCTAAAAGCCGCTTTATTGCTAATCTAAGCCATGAGATCCGCACCCCTCTTAACGCTGTGTTAGGGCTGTTAGATATGATAGTAGAGCAAGGCTTAAAAAATAAGCAGCTGCAACAAACTAAGCAGGCTAAAAACGCAGCTCAAAGCTTGTTGCTGATGCTAAACAGAATGCTCGATTTTGCCCGAGTAGAAAGTTCGCAAGCGCAAATTAAACCGGTGCCTTTTTGCTTAGTTGAACTGATTGATATTTGCGAGAGCTTAACAGCGCCATTGTGTCAAAACAAAGGGTTAAGCTTTAATATTGAAATAGATCCACTCATTAACCCCGCGCTGGTGGGGGATTCAATACGTTTACAACAAATATTAGGTAACTTACTTACCAATGCCGTTAAGTTTACTAATAAAGGCAGTATTACCTTAAAAATGGTGCTTGAAGAAAATGACGTTTTAGATCAGCAACGTATTTGTTTTCACGTAATAGACAGTGGTGTAGGTATTGCTAAAGCTGACCAACGACGACTGTTTGATGCTTTTACTCAAGGCGATGAATCCTCTACGCGTATTCACCAAGGGGTCGGGCTTGGACTTGCTATAGTTAAACATGGTGTAGCCTTAATGGGCGGCGAAATTGCAATTAATAGTGACAAAGGCCGTGGATGTGAGTTTTTCTTTACTCTAGCGCTTGCGGTAGATACGGCTAAAAATAGTGTATTTATACCTAATACATTAGCCATTGTCAGCGATGACACTGTACAGCTAAACGAAGTGGTTAATGCCTACTCACAAGTGGTAGCTATTGATTTAGAAGAGGCGCTTCGCTACCCAATAAAGCTTGCTGATGCACAGCAACTGATTATTGATGAAACCACATTGAACGATTTATTAAAGGTTGAATCTATACACGAAACGCTCAGTGGCGACTCTTCCCCTGTGGTTGTGGTGAATCACGAGCACACTTTAGCATTGCCTTGTACTACGCAAATTAACGCGCAACATGTTAAAGCTACGGCGTTAGCTCAGCGCTTGATTAGCTTAAATGCTAATGCGGGGGCGGAGCCACCTAAAGCCGCTGAAAATAATGAAGAAGTAAAAAAAGATATATCGGGTCTACTTATTATGGCGGTTGATGATAACCCGCTTAATTTAGACATTATTAGCAGTGTGCTAAAACAGGCCCATATAAATGTAATAACGGTTACCAATGCGCCAGATGCAATAGAGCTGCTACAAATATTAAAACCAGATTTAATTTTGATGGACGTGCAAATGCCGCATATTGATGGTTGCCAAGCAACGCAATTGATTCGCCAACAGTTTGACGCGCGCCAGCTGCCTATTTTTGCTTTAACAGCACATTGTGAACCTGCAGATGTTGAGCGCTCACTTAGTAGCGGCATGAATAAGCATTTGACTAAACCTGTGGTTGCAGCTGTGCTGTTAGATGCAATTAGAGACGTAGACTTTATAAAACCTAAGTTTTATGACCAAAGCTTTGCGCTCACCCAGTTTAATTTTGATGAAAATTTACTGGCAACCATGGTCGGAAAATTTGCGAAGTTGTGTGAAACGCAGTTAGAACAAATTGAAGAAAACACCCAGCGAGATGAAGTGGTACGCTTAGTGCATAGCATTAAAGGCGTGGCAGGTAACTTAGGTTTTATTAGGCTTTCATTGTGTGCAAAACAATGTGAAACGCACCTTAAAACAACTAACGAGCCGCTTCAGCACACTTTAAAAGAGCTAATCATTCAGCTAAAGCAAGTGATTATATTTATTGAAACCTTAGGGGGACGGGATGTCGAAAAAAGCTAAAATACTGATTGTGGATGATGATCCCCTTAACCGGCTGGTGCTTGAAAAAACACTGGGCACGGAGCATGACGTATTTTTAGTCGAAAGCGGCGAAAAAGCGCTCACCTTTATTAAATTAAATCAGGTCGATTTAATTATTTTAGATGTGGTGATGCCAGGCATTGATGGTTACGAAGTGCTTGTACAGCTTAAAGAAAACCCTATTACTCAGTCTATTCCTATAGTGTTTATATCGGCTAATAATAGCCACACCGATGAAGCAAAAGGACTTGAATTAGGTGCAATGGATTACATCACTAAACCCTTTAATGCGTCTATAGTCAGAGTGCGGGTACGCAACCAATTACTGATCAAGCAAAAAAATGATTTGTTAGAAATGCTTGCCTCAATTGATGGTTTAACGGAAATACCCAACAGGCGTTATTTAGATGAAAACCTCTCTCGTGAATGGCGCAGAAGTAAACGTAATGGCTCGTGTTTGTCTGTTTTATTAATGGATATAGATCACTTTAAGCGTTACAACGATTGCTATGGTCACCGAGCGGGGGATGAGTGTTTAAAGCAGGTTGCCCAGGCGTTAGCAGCGCAATGTGAGCGTAGTACTGACTTTATTGCCCGCTACGGGGGGGAAGAGTTTGCTGCGGTATTACCCGATGTTAATAAACAACAGGCATTAGCATTTGCCCAAAAGTTAAGAAAAGCGGTAAACAGCCTCAATATAGAGCACAAAGCTTCGTTAAATGCAGATCACATAACAATCAGTATTGGCATTGCTAGTATGGAAAACGGCAATGCAAGTGCCGAACAAGCCTTGCTTGAACAAGCTGACCTAGGGCTATATGCCGCAAAAGATGCAGGGCGCGATCAGGTGGTTGCGCTTAACTTATAATGTGGCTGTGTTTATATTAAAGCGTTATTTAAATCGGCCCCACACGTTAATCTTATTACCTAGCGGGGCGACTTTACGATACTAGCGCGTTGTTATTTTGTGATCATGCCCAGCGCGCTTTCACCAATACCTACCAATTTATCATTTTTAAATACCAATGGCGTGCATTCATCTTTTGTTGTTTTGCCATCAGAGTGAATGCTGTTAGTCACGTAAAACAGTACCTGATACACATCATCGTCTTTTTTCAATAGCTCGGTAAAGTTTGGCGTTTTTAATTGCGCTAAAACAGACTGGTAGCTGCTATCCATTTTTAAATCTGCAATCGCTTCGCGGTTTTTTTTATGCTGATGTTGCCAGCTTGATGAGTCGTTACCTGCCCAGTGCGTTTCTGCTTCGCCATCTGATACGGCAATAACACAGCCTGTTAAAAACGGAGCAATAAGTGCAGCAGCTAAAAGTGATTTTTTCATTGTTATAGTCCTTGATGAGTTTCAATTTAATTATTTACTTATAAGGAGCAAGTAATAGGCCAATATAACAAAGTTATAAAATTCATAGGGTTAGATTGTGATGGCTGTTTTTAAGTGATTAATTATAAAAATCATTAGCAAAAACAGCCACTTTTTAGGTTTTTTAACGATTAAGCAAGCCTGCGTTTATTTAGCATAGCGAAAACACGTTACAGCTATTTACTAAATAGAATGAGGGACTTTGAGGCAGGTAAAACCTAGCCTCAATGCGGCTAATTATTATTGCAAACTGTTATTATACCAAGCGGTTACGAGACTCACCGTTAGTAAAGGCTGCAATATTTAGGCTTACCTCATTAATTAAGCGCACGATTGACTCTGTGCTGGCCCATGCAATGTGAGGTGTAAGAAGCAAGTTTTCGCCTGTGTAATTAGCTAGCGGGTTAGAAGGCTCTGCCGGCTCTTTAGTAAGTACATCAACTCCCGCACCGGCAATTAAATTTTGCTCTAGGGCTGTGGCTAAGTCGGCTTCATTTATAATGCCACCACGGGCGGTATTGATAATAATACTGCTGGGTTTCATCATTTTTAGCTCATCTAACGAAATTAAATCGCGTGTTTCATCAGTAAGCGGGCAGTGCACGCTAATTATATCAGCGGTTTTTAATACTTCTTCAAAAGGTGTACGGCCTTCTCTACAAGAGGCGCCTTTACGCTCTGCAACCACTACATTGGCTCCAAAAGCTTGCGCTACTGTCGCCACACCTTTACCTAGCGTTCCACCACCTATAATGGCAAATGTTTTACCTTGTAAATCATTAAAGCTGTAATCTAATCTGCAAAACATCTCACTTTTTTGCCAAGCGCCTTGCTGGCAGTCGCGCTGGTAGCGGTGTGTATTACCTAATAAATTAGTTACTAACGAAAACGTGTGCTGTACAACCGAAGGGGTTGAGTAGCCTGCTACGTTGGTAACGGCAATACCAAATTCTTCAGCGGCGTTTAAATCAACATTATTAGTGCCTGTTGCACTTACGCAAATAAGCTTAAGCGTTTTAAGTTGGCTTATCGTATCGCGATTTAGCACAACCTTGTTGGTAATAAGGACGTCCGCGCCTTGGCTGTGAGCAACAACTTGCTCAGGTGACGTAAGTTCGTAAGTAGTTAGCTCACCTAGTTCTTCAATGCAAGTTAACGAGGTTTTAGCTAAAGTAGCGTTATCGAGAATGGTGATTTTCATTGTGTGTCCTATCTAAATGCGTACCGTAAAATGGCAAGAGCGTTTAAGGTACTACGAATACACACCTTTGTTAATGCTATTACTACCAAATGCTTAGTACAAAAAGTCAGGTTGCTGATAAAAGTTTAAATTGTCTGGTCTGCCCACTCAAATATAAATAACATGATATTTTAGCGGGCTATATCGCTGGGGCCTGTTTATCAATTGAGGTTGAACTCACTTTCCTGTGAAAGGTCAACAAGCCTTATTAACGTTGATAAAACTAAAAAAACAATGCACCAACCCCTTTTTGTGTGGTCATAGACTGAAATGGCTCGCAAATAAGCATAACCAAATGGCTATTTCTTATTTAAGAGTGGCTGAGTTATAATCAAAATTATATATAAACGGTACGTTTTGCGTGCCGTTTTTTAACATTGTAGATGCAGTAATGAGTGAATTAGAAGATAAGTACGCAGACATAAGACCTTACAACGACGATGAAGTTGCGGCCTCGCTAGCGCGTTTAATTAACGATAATGCGTTTATAGATGTAATAGCAAAGTACAACTTACCGCGCTTTATATCCGCTATGCCTTTTATTGCTCGTACACTGGTGAGAAGCCAGTTACGAAAAAAATGGGGTAAATTTACGAGCGTTGAAGATGTACAAAACGAAGTTGCAAAGTATTTAGATAAACTTATAAAACGCACTACCTCAAAAGTTACCTTTTCGGGATTAGACAAATTAGACCCGCAGCAGGCGTATTTATTTATATCAAACCACCGCGACATAGTGCTGGACCCTGCACTTGTTAATTGGGGTTTGTATCAACATAAAATGAAGACGGTGCGTATAGCAATTGGTGATAACTTATTGCAAATACCGTATATAACCGAGCTGATGCGTTTAAATAAAAGCTTTATCGTTAAGCGCTCAGCCAAAGCACCTAAAGAGATGCTTAAGGCGCTTACGCAGTTGTCATCGTATATTTATGACTCGTTAACAGCAGGAAATTCTATTTGGATTGCGCAAAAAGAAGGGCGTGCAAAAGACGGCTTTGATCAAACAGATCCGGCGCTTTTAAAAATGCTGCAACTTAATGGTCGTAAACAAAAGAAAGAATTTGGCGAGTACATTAAAGAGTTAAAAATTGTTCCTGTGTCTATTTCTTACCAGTATGAGCCTTGTGCAATTTCTAAAGCAAAAGAGCTTTATCATAAACAGCAGCACGGTGAATACGTAAAATCAGCAGGCGAAGACATAGCAAGTATTGTTGAAGGGTTTAGCTCTGCTAAAGGGCATGTGCACTTAGCATTTGGACAACCGGTTGAAAGCGGTTGCGATGATGCTGATGAGCTGGCGCAAACAATTGATAAGCACATTGTTGAGTCTTTTTACTTACACCCAGGAAATTACATTGCCGGTGGGTGCAAGCAAGCAGTTATTGATGAGCCCGATACCGCCACTTTTGAACAGCGTTTAGCCTTAGTGCCAGAAGAGCTAAAGCCACTTGTTTTAGCTATGTATGCAAAGCCATTTCAACGCAAAACTGAAATCACAAACAAAGTATGTGAGCAAAGCCATTAGGCATCTGCGTTGGCAAATAGTGTAATAAAGCAGCGTAAACGCTGCTTTTTTTTTGTGCATAAATAACGCTATACTCATACAAAGCAATTAATTTACTTAGGGGGCGCAATGCAACAAATTGAAATATTTGATATTCCAAGCCCCTGTAAAAGTATTTGCCAAGTAAACAACCGAGGTTATTGCAAAGGCTGCTACCGAAGCCGGGATGAGCGCTTTAATTGGAATGCGTTAAGCAATGCGCAAAAAAAGAAAGTACTTAGCTTGTGCCAACAACGTTACAAACGGTATTTACAAAAGCGCCAAGCTGCGCAATCACAAGCCACTTTAGATAAACAACAAGGCTTTGAATTTTAAACCTTGCTGTACATGCTAGAGTTTTAAATTGTATTTTGCGCGCAATGCGCGACTAGTGCCGTTATCGTGTAGCTTATTTAAAGCATTCAATAATTTACTTACCAAAGCCGCGTGCTTTTTATGTACATAGTGATAGAGCGAAAATGTACTTAGCAGCTGGGTTTGCATACAGGTCTCTGGTAGGGAAAAGTTATCGGCTTTAAGCACAAAGTCGAGCATAATTGCCCCATCAACTTTATGCTGGGCTAGTAGGTTAAGTTGGGTCGTAATATTTTTTACTTCAATAATATTGCCGTTAAACTTATGCTCATTTAAGTAATGGTGCTGAACTGGATAGCCTGATAAAACCGCAATACTATCGAGCTTATCGAGTGTATTGGGTTGGCAGTTTTTAAACAGTAAAAGCTTATAGTCAAACAGTGGGTAGTTAATTCTGATCAGGTTTTTATTGTCCGCCTCTATACTTATATCGCGGCCAAGTTGGCCATCTAACACCCCATTATTGGCTGCTAATAAGGCATTTTGGCGATTAAAATCAATTATGTGTACTTCATAATTAAGTTCTTTATAGGCTAATGTGAGTAAAGCGAGCGCATAGCTTGCTTGAGCTGAGTCGGCTGGGCGGTTAAATATAACGCTATTGTGATTGGCGAGTGTAATTTTACTAAAAAATAAAACGACTAATAAAAACAAAGCATTGAGCTGTATCTGCAAGGTTACTTCCGTTTAAAATAAGGAGAGGGCAAATGAACGCAGCGAATAATACCAAAATAGTTTGGTTTTTGCCCATGTTTGTTGCTTTTTAAACAGTAAATGGGTTCAAATATACGTATAATAAATGCGGATAACTAACCGTACTTAGGAGTGGTTGTGAGTTTTAATTTATGTGCTTTACCCCGAGAGCAAAAATACCAGATTCAATTAGATTACGAAGCCTCATTTTGGGCTTATCAAATTAAACGTAATAAAAAAACACGTGAGCAAGTTTATAATACGATTCATAGCCGCCCAGTGGCAGAGCAAACGTTTTTAAAGCAACAGTTTGAGCAGTATTTGGCGTTAATGCTAAGCTAATATATGTACACAGTACAAAAGTTAGACACACTTAAGATTCCATTAGTTAATAAGTTTTATGCACTGTATAGCGTAAGAGGACGTGCTAATAAGCAAGATCAGGTTTGGGTTGTTTACAGTGAAATGCAGATAGTTGCGGCGTGTCGAATACAAAATAAACACGACTTTTTATTTTTATCGACCGTATTTGTTGCCCCGCAGCACCGTGCAAAAGGGCTGGCAAAGCAACTTGTATGCGCCGCTATAAAACAGCAAAGCATGCCGCTTTACACCTTTGCTTATAAAAATATTACAGCTTTATATACGAGCCTTGGTTTTAACCAAGTATTAACATATACTCCTGGTTTAAAAGCACTTTTTGATATTTATACGCATCGAAATATAGTCGCTCTCGAATACTTATAACAAAAACAACGGATCAAGCCATGAGTAAAGGCGTTCATTGGATCATTAGTTGCTGTATAGCTTTAATCGCTATATTTAGTTGCCATGTTGGCGCACAGGTTAAACGTTTATCCCCCAGTGAAGGCCTGTCGCAAAGCTATGTGAACACTATGCTGCTTGATGATAACGGTTACTTATGGCTCTCTACCGAGGGGGGGTTAAACCGCTATGATGGTTACCAAGTTGTTTCAATTAATGGCCCTAATGGCGAGCTTGAAGAAGCCATAATTGATTGTATTTACCAAGACCCCGCAGGCAATATTTGGATAGCCTCGTTACTTGCCGGCTTATTTAAATACGACCCAAGTACCGACACCTACCAGCAATTTATTTCTCAACCAACCAGCGAAAAACAAATTTTAAGCCAGTCGGTATTTAGTATGGCAGCGGTTGATGACAAAACCTTATGGATTGGGCGTGGTCGCGACTTTGCTAAATTAGATATTGAAACAGGTAAAATAACCAGCTTATTTGAGCTGCCTAAAGAATACGAAAACACCTTAGTCAGAGAGCTTTTTCATTACAATGGGTATATTTTTATAGGCACAAGCCATGGGGCGTTTGTATTTGATATCGCCTCTGAGCAAATTAGGCCGCTGCAGCATTTAAAAAGCAAAGCTGAGCATATTTATCAAAACAACGTTAAATCGTTTTCGGTTATTGAAAATAATCAGTTGTTAGTAGGCACCGTTAAAGGCTTGTATCAAGTTGATATTAGCGACTTGCCAGGCATGTTTGAACGCCCCGACATAGCATTTAAAAACCAAGCCGTTATTGCCGATTTAAATGTATGGCGCATCATCAACGAAGGCGAAAAGCTAGATCTGGCGACTAATAAAGGGCTCTTTAAGTTTGATCTAAATACCAAAGAGTTGGTAAAAAACACACGTATTACGCAAAGTAAATACAGCCTATCTGATACCAGTATGATAGACATGGTAAAAGATAAATCGGGGGGGTATTGGCTCGCTACTAAAACCGATGGTGCATTTTATCTGTCTAATAATACCTATCACTTTAGCAATATAGATGGTAGTAAACTGGGTGGCGATGGCCTTTCTCATCCTTCGGTTTGGGGCATTACGGAGTATGGCAATAGCCTATGGCTGGCAACGCATAATGGCTTAACCGAAATTGATTTAGCCACTAACACCAGCCAAGTTTACTTAAAAAACCACAAAGTAGACTTACTGACTACCGAATTTAGCGTGTATGAAATTATTCCTTATAAGCAAAAGCTTTGGCTACATACAAACCGTGGGTTGTTTGAGTTTGACCCCATAACGCATCAAATTAACGAGCCAACAATAACAAACCCCAACAATAGAGCCTACATAGAAGGCTGGGTACACGGCGTAACCTTAATGCCTAACGGTGATTTGTACTATGTGCACTCAGATCACGGTATGTTTGTATATAATATTGATACTCAGCAGATCACCCGATTAGAAGGGGCCTTTAGCAAAATAGAGCCGTTTTTGGCGCATGGTTTTTCGCCAGCGCTGGCAACCAAGCCTGATATGCCCCTGTTTTTTAATGCGGGTATTTTATATCAGGTAAACCCAACCACATTAGCATTAAACACCATTTATAAAGTGCCAAAACAGCACGATAACGTGGCTATTAATGTGCTTTCTTACGTGGTCGATAACAACAATATTTTATGGATTTCGCTATCTAATTTTGGTCTGATTGGGCTTGATGCAGCCAGTTACAAATTGGTACACACGATTGACTTAGAAAAAAATAAGTTAGGTACCTTACTTTATGACATGGTGCTTGATGATAATGGCATGATTTGGATGAGTAGCCATAAAGGCATATGGCGACTAAACCCAGAAACACTTCATTTTCAGCAGTTTACTACATCTGAGGGGCTGCTTTCTGCTGAGTTTAACAGCAGTGCCATGGCGCATTTAAGCGATGGGCGCATTGCCTATGGCAGCTTAAAGGGCATTACATATTTTCATCCGATGGAAAATCAAAATTACCACTCATTAATTGATCATGTAAATATAACGCGAGTTGATTTAATGTCGCGCGACTTATCTATCGATTTAAAACAGCCATTAAATGAAATAGTCCTCAACCATGATGATATCGGTTTAGAGGTAGCGTTTTCGGCGATGGCGTTTAGCTATCAAGAGCGCATAATTTATGAGTACCAGCTCGATAACGGCCAAAAAACCTACACCCGTAATAATAATCGGGTGTTATTCCCTAAATTAAATCCAGGTAATTACCAGCTCAAAGTATGGGCTAAAGATCCGTTAACCGGTGAGTACACGCCGCCTGCAGTGCTAAAAATTCGTGTTAAGTATCCCCTGTGGCGAGCGCCATATTTTATGGTGCTTTATGGTGTTTTGTTTATCGCATTTATTGCTTTTTGGGTAATGCGCCGCAACAAAATTCAGCGCATATTACTGGCCGCTAATAAAGAAAGTAAAGAAAGTGAAGCGCGATTAAAACTAGCCTTAGAGGGTAGTGAGTCTGGCATGTGGGATTGGCAGTCTACATCGAGTAGTATTTACCAGCCGCGCTTATGTAATGAACTGGGGTATGATCAAGAAAGCGTGAGCCTAGATGATTACCTAGCTAAAATTCACCCGCAAGATAAAGCGCTTTTCAGATTAGAATGGTTAGAATTTTTATCAACCGATAAAGGCTACTTTAATTGCACTTATCGTTTACGCCACGCTAAAGGCTATTGGCGTTGGTATAAAGACTTTGGCAAAGTGGTGGAATGGAGCGGACAACTTCCTAAAAAAGTAGCGGGTACTTACACCAATATGACCCGCGAAATGGTGTTTGAAGAGCATGCCCGTTTATTTACCGCTGCGTTTGAGCAAACCCGCGATTGGGTATTTATTCTTGATAAAAACTTTACGGTTCGCGCCTCTAACAAATCGTTGCAAACGGCCTTTAACTTTCCTAGTGAGCCACGCTCTAGCCGCGCCCTTAATTTAGGTATATCGCGAAGTAATCGCTTTGACTACTTACGGATAATGCAAAAGCTAAATGTGGGTGAGCATTTTTCCTGTGAAGACTTAGTCACCCTTGCCAGTGGTGAGCAGCGCCATGTGTTAGTAAAAATAAGTGCAGTGGCCGACACCGAACACCGTTTAAGCAGCTACGTTATTATTTTAACCGACATTCATGCGCAAAAATTGGCTGAAAATGAGCTTCATATTTTAGCCAACTATGACTCATTAACCGGTTTGCCTAACCGTATGCTGTTTAACGACAGGGTTGAGCATGCGATTGAGCAGGCGCAAAATCATCAATGTAAAGTAGCTATGCTGCACATAAACATTAAGCGGTTTAAATACTTTAACGACTCATTTGGACGTGAAGCGGCTGATGAGCTAATAAAGCAAGTGGCTAAGCGTATTAAGCGCTCTTTGCGTCCTTCTGCAAGTGTTGCGCGCTTTGGTGGCGATGAATTTGTGGTGCTGGTGGAAGATGTGCAGCAAATTGAAGAAGTATTGCTTATTTGCTCTAAATTAATAGACTCTGTAAGCCAAAATATGGAATTTAATGGCCAGGTGGTAAACGTTAATTTAAGTATCGGGGTAGCAATAGCGCCTGATGACGCCGCAGATCATGCTGCGCTGTTAAAAGCTGCCAGTATAGCTTTGTACCATGCAAAAGAGTCGCTCGAAAGCAGTTATAAGTTTTACAAGCAGGAGATGAATCAGCATGTACAAAAAGCCCTGCATTTAGAGTCTTTGCTAACTAAAGCGTATCAAGAGCAAGAGTTTTGCAATTACTACCAGCCTATAGTGAATGCGCACACTCAAAAAACCGAAGGTTTTGAAGTGTTGTTACGCTGGCCAGAAAACACTTTAGTGCCCACGCAAGAGTTTTCTTTAGCGGCTGAGAGCATAGGGTTAATAACAAAAATTATGCTGCAAACCTTTGCCCGTGCGTTGCAAGCCCTTAAACAATGGCGTGAGATTTCACCTCAGCTGTACTTGTCGATAAACCTCTCTGCACTTGATTTTGAATACGAAGAGCTTGTAACCGACATTCATAAAGCGTTGAGCCACGCTAATGTGCCCTCAGAAGCCATAGTGTTTGAAATTACCGAGTCTATTTTAATGCGTGACTCTAAACATGCGCTGCACAGTATGGAAATGCTGAAAAAGCTTGGCTGTAAGCTCTACATGGATGACTTTGGAACAGGCTATGCCTCATTAACGTATTTAAAGCGTTTTCCTATCGATGTACTAAAAATAGATAGAAGCTTTGTGCAAGATATTGGTGTGGACTCGGATGATGAAGCCATTATTCAATCAACGCTTACCTTAGCTCATAGTTTAGGTAAAGAGTGTGTGGCTGAGGGCATTGAAAACAAACAACAGCTGCAGTTTTTAAAACAGTTAGGGTGTAAGCATTTTCAGGGCTATTTATTTAGTAAGCCAGTACCTAAAGAAGCTGTTCCCGCAATGATTAAACAAGATTGGGGCAACATATTTAACCAGTAAAAATAAGCTTATGGGCGTTTACCACAGTGGCGGCAAAATAAATGGCTGTTGCGTTGATTAAGCTGCGTTTTAATTGCTTTATTGGCCTCAAGCTTACTTAAACCTAACTTGTAGCGCAGCTCCTCTAAGTGCAAACGCTGTGAGTCATCTAAACTGCCTTGGTGAATTTGCTCATGTACGGCATCTTCAAAAAATTGCCGGCGTTTACGTATTTGCTCCGAAAAACTTGAGGCAAGCAAGCCTGTAGGAATTGCCACCATTCCCATGCTCACCAAAGTAACTACGCCACCAAATAGTTTACCAAGTGGCGTTAGCGGTACAACATCACCATACCCAACCGTAGTGAGGGTCGCCATAGCCCACCACATAGCCGCAGGAATAGAGCCAAATTTATCTGGCTGAATATCGTGTTCCAATAAATAAATACCGCAGGAGGCAAGTATTAGCAGTACCGACATAATAAAAAACGCGGCCAGTAACGAGCTCGCTTCGTCTTTAAATGCTTGTAATAACAACTGCATTGCACGTGAGTAACGAGTAAGTTTAAATACTCTTAACAGCCTTAATACACGTAAAAAACGTAAATCCAGAGGAAACACAAACATTAGCAAGCTGGGTAAAATGGCTATTAAATCGATAAGAGCCAAAGGTGATAAAAAATAATGCAGCCGGCGTTTTGCGTTTGAACCTTTTATAGCTGCGTATTTGCTTTTATCGACACAGGCCCAGAGCCTTGCAAGGTATTCAAGGCTAAAAATAGCCACCGAAATAACCTCTAAAAGTAAAAACTGCGGGTAATATACTTTGTTTATACTCGGTACTGATTCCAACACAATGGCAATAACGTTAAGCATAATTAAAGCAATCAGCGCGGTATCGAGTATATGCCCCGCTTTGCGGTAATCGCCAGTCCCTTCAAATACCTGCGCTAACGTTTGTCTTGCTGTGCTGCTCATGTGTTTAGCTTTAACAGCATATTAATACTGCCTTCTTCAAAATCACGGCTAATTGTAAAACCTAACTTACGGGCAAGCTCAATCATGCCGGTGTTCTCAGGCAGTGTTATGCCTTCAATTACTTCTACGCCTTGGCGCTTACAATGATTTATTGCAGCGCTCATAAGCAGTCTGCCAAGCCCTAAGCCTTGGTAGTCAGAGCGAACCACGGTTGCAAACTCAGCATGTAAATTATCAGGGTCCATAATAACGCGTGCTACACCTAGGGTGCGGCTTTTACCTTCAAAGCGCTGGCAAACAATAAAGGCCATTTCTCGGTCGTAATCTATTTGCGTCATTTTTGCGAGCTGATCGTGGTTAAACTGGGGCAGCTCACCAAAAAAGCGTTTGTAACGATCTTCTTTGTTGAGTGATTGATCAAACTCTTGGTGGGCTTTTTCATCCTCTGGACGAATAGGCCTTAATGTAGCTCGCGTATTATTTTTAAGGGTTACTTCTTCTACAAGATCAATAGGGTAAGGGCGAATACACAAACGTTTACGATCGCTGCGTGCCTGATAGCGATTAACACTTATAGTGGCATCAAGCACTAAAAATTGCCCATTGCTGGCTAAAATAGGATTAAGTTCCATGGCACTTATATCGGGCTGATCGACAACAAGTTGAGATATACGTGTGAGCAGGGCGCATAAGCGATATTTATCGACTTTTTCTGGCAAAATGCGATCTTTTAATACGCCTTTATCGTTTGCTGCTGCAATGAGGTATTTAGCTAAATTCATATTAAGCGGCGGCAAAGCAACGGCTGCTTGGGCATACTCTAACCCATTACCCGCTTCACCAAGTAATATAACAGGGCCAAAATTAGGCTCAGTTTTAATGGCGATTCGCAGTTCATTAGCGCCGGCGCGCGGCGCCATTTTTTGCAATGAAAACCCTTCAATAACAGCATCTGGATAGGTGTTTTTAATTCGTATCAGCATGGCAAAGGCGGTTTGCTCAACCTCGTTTGCATCGTTTAAGTTAAGAACCACACCCCCTACTTCTGATTTTGAGGCAATACTTGGGCTAATCAACTTTAACGCTACCGGAAAGCCTAATTCAATTGCTTGCTCACGCGCCTCTGTGGGCGTGTAGGCTACTTCTGTTTGAATACACTCAACACCATAATGACTAAGAATTTGGCTTGCTTGATGAGTGGGTAAGTAGCTTTGCTCTTCTTCTAAAAATTCGTTAATGAGCGTAGTGGCCGCTGATTTATTTATTTTTGCATCATCGGTATTTGATTCGGGTGTTTGCGTTAAATGTTTTTGGTTACGACGATAACTAACTAAATGCATAAATGCGCCAACCGCACCCTCAGGCGTGCGATAGGTTGGAATAGTGTGGTTAGAGCAAACACGCCTCGCAGCATAAGCCGCATCTTCACCCATAAAGTTGGTCATTACATAAGGGCGCGCCATCTTTGGTATTTTTTGTAAGGTTTGCACTATCATATCGGCGTAGTCTTCACTTGGTGCCAGTGCCGAAGGGGTATGAATAATAAGTAAGTTTTTAACTTCTTCGGCGCGAAGTAAAATTTCTAATGCTTGCTTGTAACGCGCCGGAGCAGAGTCGCCAAAAATATCGACAGGGTTAGATGTAGTATCCGACTGCGGAATAACTTTATTGAGTGCGGATCGTGTTTGCTCACTAAGCTGGGTAAGTTTGCCCGAATTTAAAATAAGCTCATCGACCGCCATAACCCCCGGGCCGCCGCCGTTGGTTAAAATGGTTAACTGCTCAACTTTTAGTAATTTAGGGTGGATGGCAAGTGTTTGCGTGGCTGCAAAAAGTTCGCGCAGATCACTAACACGTAGCATTCCGGCGCGTTGAAAAAGCGCATCGTACACTGCATCTGAACTTTGCTTGCCACCAGTATGAATTTCAGCAGCCAGTGCGCCTGCTCCGGTTTTTCCCGTTTTAATGGCAATAACCGGTTTACTAAAGGCCGCTGCCCGTGCTGCTGATATAAACCCGCGAATATCCTCAATATTATCTATGTAGAGCAAAATCGCTTTGGTTTTAGCATCGCGGCCTAAAAAATCGAGCAGCTCGTCAAAATCGATATCTAGGCAATCACCGACCGAAACAAAATACGAAAAGCCAATTTCTTTATTTTTAGCCCAATCTAAAATAGTGGAACACACCGCTGCGGATTGTGATATAAATGCCAGTTTCCCTGGTGCTGCAACTGTGTGAGAAAAGCTGGCATTAAGGCCAATATGCGGAATAAGCAGCCCTAAACAATTAGGCCCAAGCAAAGTAACGTGATGTGCATTTGCAGCGCGCTTTAAGGCTGTTTTTTGGCTCAATGAGAGCCCATCAGCAATCACAATTGCACTTTTACAGCCAAGTTCACCTAGCTGCTCGATAATGCTCAGTAAGGTATTTTTATTTGTACAAATAACGGCTAAGTCGGGCACTTTGGGCAGCGCGGCAATATCAGGGTAGGCAAGCACACCGTGTACCGCACTATGGGTAGGGGTTACGGGCATGATTGGCCCTTTAAACCCACCTTGTAATAAATTGCGCATAACCACAAACCCCGCGCGTGTGGGGGTATTCGAGGCGCCAATAACGGCTACCGAGGCCGGATTAAAAAATTGGCTGATGCGCTTTAAGCTCATGGCATATCCTTGGCTGATTATATTTTGCGTTATTTATAGTCTCAATGTACCCTGTTTGCTGTGTTATTTCGAGCGCATAGATACTTATTATTGATATCAATCAAGGAGTTTTTTGTGAATAAAACACCCGGTTTTTACACCGTTATAGCCGCAATTTGCCTAAGTATAGGCTTAATTTTATTAGGCTTTATTATTAAAAGTGCCGCAGTAGATGTAAAAAGCATGGAACGTAGTGTGCAGGTGAAAGGGTTAGCAGAGCGTGAAGTTAGCGCTGATACGGTAATTTGGCCGCTGCAATACAGTGATGCAGACAACGACTTAGAAAAACTGGTTAGTCGAGTTGAGCAAAAAAACGATGCTGTTATTGCATTTTTAAAGCTACATGGCTTTGATGATGACGAAATAAGTATGGGTAGCCAGTCGATAATTGATAAGCAAGCCCGAGAATACGCTAACGATAATCAAAAGTTTCGTTACTTGGTACGCGCTAATATTATTGTGTATTCGAACGCGCCCGACAAAGTACAAAATGCGCTGAGTAAAGTGAGTCAATTAGCTAAACAGGGCATTGCCATTGTGCAAAATAGCTACGAAACCAAAGTTGAGTATTTATTTACCGGCCTTAACGATATAAAACCAGCCATGGTGCAAGAGGCTACAGAAAAAGCCCGTGAAGTTGCCAACAAATTTGCTAAAGATTCGAACTCAACGCTGGGTAAAATAAAATCCGCTCGCCAAGGGCAATTTAGCATTAGCAATCGCGATTCAAACACGCCACATATCAAAAAGGTGAGGGTGGTCACCAGTGTTGAATATTACTTAAGTGACTAAATTGCTCTAACTAAGTGGGCAAGTTGTGCGGTTGAGCGCTGTAGGTAAGCAGCGCTAAGTAAAATGCTGGTTTCGTTTATATCAGCGCCTTTTAATATATTTGCCAGTTGCTGCTTAGCGGTTGGATTTTGTTTTTGCTCTATTTCCATAAGCGCTAATAATGCTGAAAATTCATGCTTTATTGGTGTGCTAGGTTTATCAGCATAGGCGATATAACAGGCAACAGGGGTAAGGCCACGAGCATTTGTTTGTGCAAGGGCTTTTACTAAATTATCGTTAGATTCAAATAGCATTAATGAGCGCACATAGTTAAACGCCAGCTTTTGAGCATTGGCGTGTTTAAATGCATTGTGCAGTACATTATTTCCTTGGCTGTCTTGTGCTAAAAAGCCGTTATTTTCTTTTAATGCAGGTGTAAAAAACGTTAATGCATCAGTCGTTGTTAATTGGTTTATAAAAGGTGCTGGTGGGGTGTTGGTTGTTAAAATACGTGTTGCCATGTTTTGCATAAAGTCGTATTTAATACTCATCCGCAAAGCACTTTCGTAAAGGTGGTTTAGCTGTAATGTTTGCTGAGCAGGGCTTAACTGTTTAAAGTCGTTATCGAGCTCGTCTAGCTGATGCTTAGCAATGCGCGCATTAAGTAATTGTATGCTTAAATCCATTATTAACTCTACCTCTGAGCGTTTTTATTACTATAAAACAAAAAAGGCCGCATCAGCGACCTTTTTCTATTTATAACCAAGTATTAAGCTTTTTTACTTGCTACCCACTCGTTTACAAAGTTCTCTAGTACGTTAAGTGGTACAGGGCCATTTTTAAGTATAACGTCGTGGAACTGACGAATATCAAACTTATCGCCTAGTTGCTTTTTAGCCTCTTCACGCAGCTCTAAAATTTTAAGCATGCCCACTTTATAAGCTGTCGCTTGCGATGGCATTACAATGTGACGCTCAACCATTTTAACACCGTCAGATGTGGCGTTAGGCGTATTATTTACGTAGTAATCAATACCTTCTTGGCGAGTCCATTTCATTGCGTGAATACCGGTATCAACGACTAAGCGACACGCACGCCATAATTCCATAGAAAGGCGACCAAAGTCTGAGTATGGGTCTGAGTAAAGGCCCATTTCTTTAGGAATGTACTCTGAGTATAAGCCCCAACCTTCAATGTAAGCGGTGTAGCCACCAAACTTACGAAACTTAGGTACACCTTCAAGCTCTTGTGAAATAGCAATTTGCATGTGGTGACCCGGAATACCCTCATGGTATGCTAATGCTTCCATTTGGTACGTTGGCATTGCTTCCATGTCGTAAAGGTTTGCGTAGTAAATACCAGGGCGTGAGCCATCTGGCGCAGGTTGTTGGTAAAATGCTTTACCTGCTGCTTTTTCGCGGAATGCTTCTACGGCTTTAACTTTAAGATCAGCCTTTGGCTTAACAATAAATAACTCATCTAGGCGAGTTTTCATGGTGTTGATTAGGCCAGTGGCTTCATCTAAATAACGCTGTTTACCTTGCTCGTCATTGGCATAATAAAATTGTTTATCTGTTTTCATAAACTGCATAAACGCTTTTAAATCGCCTTTAAAGCCTACTTTGTCTTTAATTTCACGCATTTCATCATGAATACGTTTTACTTCAGCAAGGCCAATGGCATGAATTTCTTTAGCGGTTAAGTCAGTTGTTGTGGTGCGCTTAAGTGCGTTATTGTAAAACGCTTCGCCGTCAGGCAGTTTCCATGCGCCATCGCGGTTATCTGCACGTTTTTCTAACTGTGCTAAGTAATTAATTAACTTAGAGTAAGAAGGCTTAACTGCTGATTTTAATGCATCAGTTGCCTCGCTAATTAAGGCATCTTTTTCATTCTGGCTAATTTCAAGAGCGCTTACTTTACGTTTAAAGTCGGCTAATAGGGTTGAGTCTTCACCTTTTTCAAATGGCGCACCATGAATGATGTTTTTGCTCGAATCTATAACATGTGGGAACACAAATTTAGGCGCAATAATGCCTTTATCAGCACGGGTTTCTAAATCAGTAATTAGCTGATCAAATACAGTAGGTACACCGTTTAAACGCGCAATATAATCTTTAGCTTCTTTAACATTACTAATTGAATGTTGGTTAATTAAAAACGCAGGCACCATAGAGTGAGTACCAAACATTTGGTTAACTGGGTAGTTATGGTAACGCCATTTAAAATCAGCAATCGAGCTTTCTAGGTCTTGTTTTTTTAAGTCATAACTTACTTTAGTGGCATCATCAAGCAGGTCGCGGTCGATAGCATTTAAAGTAACTAAGTCTTCTTTTGCTTGCGCAAGGTCTTTTAGTTTTTGCTCTTCGCTGCCGTCATCCCATTTATCGTAATCTTTTTTAATACCCATGTAAGTTTGATAAACCGGGCTGTTCATTACATCGCGGTTAAAGGTATCTTCAAAAAACGCATTCGCTTTGTCGATTTCGCTTTGCACAGGTTGCGCTTGTACTGCAGGCGCTGGCGTTGTTTGTTGTGGTGCCTGCTGGCAACCGGCTAAAATAGCAACGCTCACGGCTGCTGCAATAAAGGTAAGTTTACGCATTGTTTTCCCTTTGTTGTTAGAAACCCATTAGGGTGTATTATATTTATTTGCTTGTATTTTATGTTTATCGCGCGTGGTTAAAACCACTACACGAACAATTCTAGCAGGTCATTTAAAAAACGATGCCCTTTGAGGCTAACTTGCCAGTGGCCGTTTTCTTGTATCAACAAACCTGCATTTATTGCTTTAGTTAACGCTGCTTGTTGGCTTTGCAATGGCTGATTAGTCAGCGCACTGTAATCATCAATAGGGCAAGGCTCGACTAAGCGAAAGCGATTCATAAAAAATTCAAAGGCTAAATCGTCTTGCTCTACTTGCCAGCTTTTATACAAGTACGGCTTAAGCATATCCATGTAACCGCGCGGATGCTTAATTTTTTCAGTACGGGTAATAATGCCGGTTTTTGCATCAGTCACCTTACCATGAGCGCCACAGCCAATACCGAGATAATCGCCAAAACGCCAATAATTCAAGTTATGTTGGCATTGAAAGCCTGGCTTTGCATAGCCCGATATTTCGTATTGTATGTAACCGGCTTGAGCAAGTAGTGCTTGGCCTTGCTCTTGAATATCCCATAGGGTTTCATCTTGTGGCAAAGTTGGCGGCTTGGATGCAAATTGTGTATTAGGCTCAATAGTGAGCTGATACCAGGAAATATGTGGCGGGTTTAAAGCAATTATTTTTTTTAAATCGCTCAGCGCATCGTCAAGGCTTTGCCCCGGTAAGCCATGCATTAAATCAAGGTTAAAGCTATTTAACCCGGCTTGCTTAGCTTGCTCTGCAGCGTAGTGCGCTTCATCGGCGCCATGAATACGGCCAAGTGCTTTTAACTTGTCGTTTTGCATGCTTTGCACGCCAATAGAAATACGGTTAATACCCGCTTTAACGTACTCTTTAAAGCGTCCGGTTTCTACGGTACCAGGATTTGCCTCAAGGGTTATTTCGCAGTTGTCGCTTAGGCCAATTAGGTTATCGACTTCGCTTAATAAGCGGGTATATGCATCGCCAGTTAATAAGCTTGGTGTACCGCCGCCAATAAAAATACTGTGAATTTTACGCCCTTGCACCAAGTGCAAATCGGCTTTTAAGTCGTCAATTAAATGCTGAACATATTCAGCTTCAGGAATATCGCCTTTTTGCCCATGGCTATTAAAATCGCAATAGGGGCATTTTTGCACGCACCAAGGTACGTGCACATATAAGCTCAGTGGTGGAAGGTTCACAGGCCGCCTTTGCTTTGTAGCTCTAGTAATAACTTTTTAAGTGCTTGGCCGCGATGGCTCACCGCATTTTTTTGCTCTTTGGTGAGCTCGGCGCTGGTACAGTTTTGCTCTGCTACAAAAAATACCGGATCGTAACCAAAGCCGCCTTCGCCATTTTGGGTTTGTGTAATTTCGCCTTCCCAGCTTGCGCTGCAAATAAGTGGGGTAGGGTCATCGGCGTGGCGCATTAATACCAGTACACACCAAAAGCGGGCTTTACGATTTGGGTTATCGGCTAATTCGTTAAGTAGTTTATCTATGTTGTCTTGATCGCTGGCGCTTTCACCGGCAAAACGAGCTGAGTAAACACCCGGCGCACCATTTAAGCCATCTACCTCTAAGCCTGAGTCATCTGCAATGGCTGGCATGCCGGTAATTTTAGCAGCATGGCGGGCTTTAATTATCGCGTTCTCTACAAAGGTGGTGCCGGTTTCGGCCACTTCGCCTACGTTAAAATCGCTTTGCGGAAGCACATTTATATTAAGCGGGCTAAGCATATTGGCCAGCTCGTTAACTTTGCCAGGGTTGCCTGTGGCAAGCACTAATGTTTTGGTCATGTTTTTAATCTACGTAAAATTTTTGCTGAAACGTGAGTTTTTGAGACTGACTACCTTGCTGGATGTTTATCTCAAAACGTAAAATCTCTTCGTTGGTGTAGTCTACTTGCGCAAGGTAATAAATTGATTCACCTTCTTTTACTTCTTTAAAAGTAAGGGCTTGCTTATTGCCGAGTAGGTTTTTTGCGGTGCCGCTGAGCTGAGCGGTTTGCGCGGTTTTATCGCTATTGTTTTTCAGTACTGAAATATTAACAATGCCTTTATAACCACTACGCTCAAGGCCATATGTTTTAGCTATTTGCGGCTGAATAAAGGTAGATGGAAAAGCAATGTAATGCACTTGCCAAGGGCCCAGCTCTTTGTACTGTGCGCCTTGCATGTCTTCACTGTGGGCATTAAAAGCAAAGGCTAAAAAACTAATAAAGCAAAACTTAATTAAACGGTTCATTATGATGTCCTATATAAAAAAGAGGCCAAAGGGCCTCTTTTGCTTATAACAAAAAATTTAGGCTAAAAAGTCCATTAGCAGCATTTGTAAAAACTGAATACCAATAATTAGTACAAGCACCGATAAATCTAAGCCACCCATTGGTGGAATAATTTTACGAAGTGGCTTGAGCATTGGCTCAGTAAGCTGATGGAAAACCGCTTCTATTGGGTTATAACCTTGACTTACCCAGCTTAAAATAGCGCGAATAATCAATACCCAAAATACAAGGTTTAAGCCTTCTTTAAGTACGGTAATAAGTGCTTGTATAAACACAGGTTGCGCAGCCCATGCGCCGTATATCACCAGCATTAAAGTACTAATTTTGGCAACGGCTACAATAAATGCCAGCAATAGAGAGGCTAAATCAAGCCCACCTAACCCGGGTATAATTTTACGTAACGGGTTAACTGCAAACGAAGTTGCTTTAACCACAAATTGGCTCATTGGGTTGTAAAAGTCGGCTTTTGCCCACTGTAGCCAAAAACGCAGTAGTACCACCATTAAAAACAAATCAAACAGGGTACTGATCAAAAATTGCATGGCATTCATAGTGTAACCTTCAATAAAAAGTAATTTTAAAGTTCTTTTTCCATTTGCATTGCACGCGCAATACACGCATCCATTGCATCGCTAACTGTTTGCACTAGGCCTTCGCCTTTTAAATGCTCAACCGCAGCATGGGTGGTGCCGCCTTTAGAAGTTACATTAGCGCGTAATTGCGAAATGCTTATCTCTGGTTGGCTCAATGCCATTTCGGCTGCACCCAGCGCAGTTTGCTGCACTAAGCGGCGCGCATCTTCATCGTTAAAGCCAAGTGCTTTCGCTTTTTCTTCAATGGCTTCCATAAATAAGAAAAAGTAAGCGGGCGATGAACCTGTCACAGCAATGACATCGTTAATTTGCGACTCTTGCTCTACCCAAACAACAATACCTGTGCACTCAAATACTTGTTGTACAAAGTCGTGCTCTTCGGCTGTTTCATCTGCGCCAAATAAACCCGATACACCACGCCCTAGTAGCGATGGCGTGTTTGGCATACAACGAACCATTTTAACGTTTTGGCCAAGCATTTCGCGTAAACGCTTAACGGTTAAGCCAGCCGCTACCGAAATAAACAGTTTATCACTAAAGTCGATACCCGATTCTTGAAACGATTTACATAAATCGCCCATCATTTGTGGTTTAACAGACAATACAATGACATCAGCATCGCGTAAGGCTTCGTTATTGTCGCTGGTGGTTTTCACCTTGAAATCGTCTGCTACCTTGGCAAGCTTTTCTTGGTTGCGGTTTGTAGCAATGATGTTGTTTGCATTAAAACCGTTTTTTACCATGCCACCAATAATGGCGTAGCTCATGTTACCTGTGCCTATAAATGCGATTGTTTTATCTGACATATGTCTGTTATCACCTTTTAAGTTCGAGTTCCAAAAATATCTGTGCCGATCCTCACCATGGTTGAACCTGCGCTAATGGCGGCTTCAACATCATTGCTCATCCCCATCGACAACGTATCTATATGAGGATATTGGGCCTTTAGTTTATCAAAGCAAGTTTGTAATTGCTCAAAAGATTGACTTTGCTCACTCGGATCGTCGCTTTTAGCCGGAATAGCCATTAAACCACGCAAAGTGAGTTGCTCACATTGGTCAATAAACTCAGCTAGTTCGGGTATTTGCTCTACGCTGCAGCCTGACTTTGCCTCCTCGGCGCTTATATTTACTTGAATAAGCACATTTAAAGGCGTTAGGTTTTCTGGACGTTGACTGTTTAAACGCTTAGCTATTTTTATTCTATCTACGCTTTGTACCCAATCAAAATGTGCAGCAACAAGGGCGCTTTTATTTGATTGAATAGGGCCAATGAAATGCCAAATGATGTCGCTAAATGTGTGTAGTTGAGCTATTTTATCTACAGCCTCTTGAACATAAGACTCACCAAATTGGCGCTGGCCATGCTCGTAGGCAGCAATAATATCGTCGCTTGGTTTTGTTTTTGATACTGCTAGCAGCGTAATAGCATCGCTACTACGTTTAGCATTTTTAGCCGCGCTGGCAATTCTAGCGTAGGCGGATGTGAGTCGTTCTGCTATTGTAACCATATATTTATCAGTTAGTTGTGGAGTCATAAATGGATATTACCGAATTATTAGCGTTTAGTGTGCAACACAAAGCATCTGATTTACACTTATCGTCAGGTGTTTCACCTATGATACGCGTAGATGGTGATGTTCGCCGCATTAATATACCTGCACTTGCAGACAAAGACGTAAACAGCCTTGTTTACGACATTATGAACGATAATCAGCGCAAGGACTACGAACAAAATCTAGAAGTGGATTTTTCGTTTGAAGTGCCTAACCTTGCTCGGTTTCGTGTTAACGCATTTAACTCAAACCGCGGCCCTGCAGCGGTGTTTCGTACCATCCCTAGCGATGTACTGACGCTTGAAGATTTAGGTGCGCCAGATATTTTTAAAACAATATCAGATAACCCGCGTGGTTTAGTATTGGTTACCGGCCCAACTGGTTCGGGTAAATCAACAACGCTTGCGGCTATGGTCGATTATATAAATCAAACAAAACATCACCATATCCTCACCATTGAAGATCCTATCGAATTTGTACACGATAATAAACTCAGTCTTATTAACCAACGTGAAGTGCACCGAGATACGCATAGCTTCTCTAATGCACTGCGCAGCGCGCTGCGTGAAGACCCGGATGTAATACTTGTTGGTGAGCTACGTGACTTAGAAACTATTCGCCTTGCGATGACCGCCGCTGAAACTGGCCACTTAGTGTTTGGTACGCTACATACCACCTCAGCACCAAAAACGATTGACCGTATTATTGATGTATTCCCAGGTGAAGAAAAAGATATGGTGCGCTCAATGCTTTCTGAGTCACTGCGTGCCGTTATTTCGCAAACACTACTTAAAAAAATTGGCGGTGGACGCGTGGCCGCGCACGAAATTATGATTGGTGTACCGGCTATTCGTAACTTAATTCGTGAAGATAAAATTGCACAAATGTATTCGTCTATTCAAACGGGTGCATCACACGGTATGCAAACCATGGATCAATGTTTAAATAATTTAGTTAATCACGGTATTGTGACAACCGCAGCCGCAAAAGAAAAAGCCCAAGATAAAACCCAGTTTGGTGGCTAAGGACATATTATGAATTTATCTTTAAATCACTTTTTACACATAATGATTGATAAAAAAGGCTCGGATTTATTTGTCTCTAGTCAATTACCAGTCAGTGCAAAAATTAATGGTGAGCTTATCGCTCTTAGCGACGATAAGTTAAGTGACGAGCAATCGCTTGCGCTTGTAGAATCAGCGATGAGCGATAAACAAAAAAACGAATTTCATACCACTAAAGAGTGTAACTTTGCGATAGCCACAGACGAAGGGCGTTTTCGTATATCGGCTTTTTGGCAGCGCGATAGAGCGGGTATGGTTATTCGCCGCATTGTAACGCAAATACCTGATATAAGTGATTTAGGGCTGCCCTCTACACTTACTGATGTGATTATGTCAAAGCGCGGGCTAGTGCTGTTTGTTGGTGGTACTGGCACGGGTAAATCAACTTCACTGGCTGCCTTAATTGGCTACAGAAATCGTCATCAGCGTGGCCATATACTCACCATTGAAGATCCGATTGAGTTTGTACACGAGCACCGTAAAAGTATTATTACTCAGCGCGAAGTAGGGCTTGATACCGACAGCTTTGAGTCGGCACTTAAAAGCTCTTTACGCCAAGCTCCCGATGTTATTTTAATTGGTGAAATACGCTCGCAAGAAACCATGGAATACGCTCTGAGCTTTGCCGAAACGGGTCACTTATGTGTGGCTACATTGCATGCTAATAATGCCAACCAAGCCATTGACCGTATTATGCACTTAGTGCCTAAAGAAAAACACGACAAGCTTAAGTACGACTTAGCGCTAAATTTACGCGCCATTGTTGCACAGCAACTTATTCCCACTTCTGATGGGGAAGGGCGTGTAGCCGCGATTGAAATATTATTAAACTCACCCATGGTGGCAGAGCTAATTAAAAATGGGGATATTGGTGGCATAAAAGAGGCCATGTCTAAGTCTAAAGAAATGGGTATGCAAACCTTTGACCAAGCCTTATTTGAGCTATACAAACAGCAGCGTATTAATTACGCCGATGCACTACATCATGCTGACTCGCCAAACGATTTACGCTTAATGATAAAGCTGCGCAATAATGAGCAACAAGGTGCAGGATTTTTACAAGGTGTAACCATTGATGGACTAGATGATAAAAACAGCAATTAACACTGTATTTTATCCATAAAAAAAGCGCCGCTGGGCGCTTTTTTTATGGATAAAATTACTTATAACGTTTTATACCACTGCGGTGTTTTTCGACCTTTAAAATAGATTACGTAATTAAAGGAGGCGGTATTACTTATTCACCATAACTGGCTTCAAAAAAACTCTCTAAAATAATCACTGCCGACATATTATCGACATTTCCTTTCCCTAAATTTTTATAGCCACCGTGCTCAAATAAACGCGCTTTTGCATCGGCGGTTGTGAGTCGCTCATCTTGTGTTTGCACCGGTATGCCGTAATGATTGTGCAAGCGGTTAGCAAACTTTTTAGCCTTAAAGGTTACCTCTTGCGAAGTACCATCCATATTAAGGGGTAACCCGACGACCATTAAGTCGGGTTGCCACTCTTTAACTTGAACCGCAATATGATCCCAATTAGGAATACCATCTTGGGCTTTTACCGCTTTTAAGCTAGACGCACTGCCTGTGAGCTCTTGTCCTATGGCAATACCAATGCTTTTGGTGCCAAAGTCAAAGCCCATTACGGTGCGCTGGCCTTGCGGCTTAAGGTTTTTTTTCGTCATTATCGTTCTTTAAGCGTGTCCAGCTTCGCTGCAAAGTTGGCTAACATCAAAGCCTAGCATTGAAACTGCTTTTTCCCAGCGTTTTTCTACCGGCGTATCAAAAATGATCTTCGGATCGGCTTTAATGATCAACCAACTGTTATCTAAAAGCTCTTTCTCAAGTTGTCCTTGCTCCCAGCCCGAATAACCAAGCGTAATAATAAATTGCTCAGGTGCGTGGGCGGTGGTCAGGTTGGCAAGTACGTCTTTTGATGTGGTGATCATTATATCACTGCTAAGCTTTTGGCTTGCAGAGTAGCCTGGCTGAGGTGAATGAAGTACAAAACCTCGGTCGGTTTTAACCGGACCACCTGCAAACACAGAGACTTGCGCGGCTTGTTGGGTTTTGTCGTTGTCTATTTCTATTTTATCTAAAAGCTCACCAACGGTCACATCAATAGGCTGGTTGATCACCAATCCCATAGCCCCATCTTCATTGTGCTCACAAATATAGGTAACGGCACGTTTAAAAAAAGGGTCTTGCATCGACGGCATAGCGATTAAAAAATGATTTTCTAATGATTGCATAGATTTCACCCTTTTAGTTTATGAATACTTATTGAACTTTGAGTATGGCATAGATATATACGTAGCGTATAAAAAGTCCATTAATTGTATGAAATACTTAAATTAATGGACTTTTAAATGGTGTTTATTCAGCGAGCTTACGCTCAATTGCGTCAAACAAAATACCGGTAATAGATATATCGTAAGCGGCTTCAATTTCACGTACGCAGGTTGGTGCTGTTACGTTAATTTCGGTGAGCTTGTCGCCAATAATATCTAACCCTACAAACACTAACCCTTTTTCTTTAAGCGTAGGGGCAACTGCTTGAGCTATTTTAAGGTCTGACTCGCTAAGGGGGCGGGCTTCACCACGGCCGCCCGCAGCTAAGTTACCGCGGGTTTCACCATTTTGTGGAATACGCGCTAAACAATACGGAATAACTTCACCATCAACAACCAATACGCGTTTATCGCCTTGTTTGATCTCTGGAATGTAATTTTGCACCATGGCAAAGCGACTACCATGCTCAGTTAAGGTTTCGCAAATAACGCCAATGTTTGCATCATCTTCTTTAATACGAAAAATAGATGCGCCGCCCATGCCATCAAGTGGTTTTAAAATAATGTCTTTATGCTCAGCTAAAAATGCGCGTATTTGAGCTTGGCTGCGTGTTACTAGCGTATCTGGCGTATGCTCGCTAAACCATGCTGTAAATAGCTTTTCGTTAGCATCGCGCAGGCTTTGTGGTTTATTAATAATTAACGTACCTTCTTGCTCTGCACGTTCTAAGATATAAGTTGCGTAGATGTACTCCGTATCGAACGGTGGATCTTTTCGCATTAAAATAACGTCTAGGTCGGCAAGCGCGATTGTGGTTTTTTCTTCAAGTTCGTACCACTTTTCGGTGTTGTTAAATACCTGCGCTTTTGCTGCGGTTGCATACGATTTACCTTGGCGAAGTGATAAGTCATCCATCTCCATGTAGTAAATTTCGTAGCCACGTTTTTGCGCTTGCATCATCATTGCAAAACCGGTGTCTTTTTTGATGTTAAATCCACTAATAGGATCAGAAATAATACCTAACTTTATCGCCATGCGCTGTGCCTTAATCTAATTATAATGACTACTAGAGTGCTAATAGTTTTAATATGAGGGTGCCATTGAGCTATTTCAATTAGCTAAATCGCCAAATTGTAATTGTAATGCACTTAAGACCGTTAAAGCGGCCGTTTCTGTTCGTAAAACACGCGGCCCTAAGCGAATATCAACAAAGTGCTGATCTTTAGTTTGCAGCATTTCTTCATCGGTAAAGCCGCCTTCAGGGCCTACTAAAAAGCGTACACCGGCGCTTGGAACGGTTATTGTTTTAATGCTGTGCTCGGCACGAGGGTGCAAAGTGAGCTTAATGGCGTCTGTTTGTTGTTCAAGCCATTGCTTTAAATCAACCGGTGTGTGAACAACTGGCACAAAGTTACGCCCCGATTGTTCGGCGGCTGAAATTGCAATTTTTTGCCATTGTTGGTGTTTTTTTTCTAACCTGTCGCCACTGAGTTTAACGCCACAGCGCTGACTAAAAATAGGGGTGATTTCGCTAATGCCAAGCTCAACAGATTTTTGGATGGTAAAGTCCATTTTGTCGCCACGCGATACGCATTGCCCTAAATGAATTTTAAGCGGCGATTCGACATCATGCTCATCAAAACGTTGTGGCATAACAACAACTGATTTTTTAGTTACCTCAATAATTTCACTGAAGTATTCACCGCCTTCGCCATTAAAAATAGACACATGTTCGCCTACTTTCATGCGCAATACGCGGCCAATATGGCCCGCTGCATCGTCGTTTAAAGAAACCGGGGTGTTTAAGGCAATACTCGATGCCTGATAAATATGAGGTACTCGCATGGGGGTCACTTATTTTATAGCGTAAAGGTGTATAGCGCTATGGTAAGTAAGCAGGGCGTTGTACGCAATTATTTATTTTTGTTTAAGTGACTTGGCAAGTGCGATTAAATCTTTAGGTGTTTCGGCAATATCGGTATCGCACGATAAGTGATTTTTAAAGCCTTCGTCAGTAATACGATTAAATGTATAGCCGTTGTCGTCAAAGCTAACTACGTAGCGTTTTTCATGCAGGGAGTTATATATAAAGCGTTGTTTGTCGTCGGCAAGTAGATAGTCGGTATTATTAAATAGCACGCCCTGAATATCGTGGTGCTCGTGCAGGTAAGTGGCCAGTTCAGATACGCTAATTTCGTTTTCTAGGTCGCAATAGCAATAGTCTTTAATGAGTTCGTCAAACATCATTTTTACCAGCTTACGGGTGTTACTGCCTGCAACTATTAAGGTGCTGGGTGTATTGGGTGCCGCGTGCTTAAAATAATACTCGGCAAATGTACGACTAAATTCGTTATCTATATCAATTAACAAATAGTTAGTTACTTCAAATGACATAGGGCCCCGTTGCTTTATGCAAATGTGTTATGCCAGTTAACTAAATACGGGGCGCTTGGCGACTTATTTAATAGCGTGGCGTTAAAGTGAAAACATGCTAATAAGTAAATAGCCTATAGCACAAAAAACAGCAAACTCAATGCATGCTATGCCTATATTGTCCTGATGGTCGACCTCTAAAGCGGCATCAATATTGGGTAATGAAATTGCTTTTATTACAAAACTTAAACAATATAATAACACCCACATTACACCGCAATGCATTACCAGTGTAAATATATTTTCGACCATTTTTCCATTTTGAAAGGCCGCACTAGATAATCCTGCATACACGGCTAGGGCTAAACCTATTGATTTTCCTGCGTATCTAATGCCAATAGAGGTGTTTTCAAGGTTAAAGTTACTTTGCAGTGACGCACCTTGGTTTGCTTTAGCGAAGCGGTATTCACGGATTTTGCTATCTAGCGCAAACATCCCTTGTAGCGTAAAAAAGCTAACAAAAGCAATAAGTAAGTTACTAAACCCTTGTGCATGAGTCCAGGTATACAAGCCAAGTGCAATAATACAGTTGGCTAATAACATACCAGAATCAACCAATGCAGCGCATACATTTTGCTTTAATATAGCAGCTTCTTCATTAAATCTGTGTAATATCCATTTTCTATGAATTAAATGTCCGACTTTTATAAATGTAAATAATAGAACAATTAAAATAACCACTTTTAATGGATTATGTTGTGCCGTACTCATACTTATTTCATCAAATAAAAACGCCATAGTGGCAATAACCACGGTAATTTCTGAGGCGAAACTAATCCCCATTGCAAAATTATCATGCTGCGCTAGTTCGTCTTTAAGTGCCTGTTTTGCTTTTATTTGAGCAACAATTCTAAGACTAAAAATAGTAATGCATATAACCGCAAAACTAATGGCAATCGCAACTAAACTAGTGTTAGATAATGATAAATATGACATGCTGATCCTAAGTAGAGATAACCTTTCTTGGTTTTAGTTATTCTAGTATGGTTAGCGCATATATAAAAGAGAGGATTGATGAGTAACAAAATGCAACTTCCTATTCAATTACAAAAACTTGGCTCAACACGCTTTGCACAGCTGTATCCGCAGCAACCTATACAAGAAGAAGTTGTAAAATTATGTGCTTTGAGCGACTTTGCTTTTCGCAGTTTAGAGTCGCAACCTCAATTAAAAGACTGGTTAATAAACCCAGATGAGCAATTTAGCCGAGATGTCCCCGCGCCATTCGACGGCCTTGACTTGCAGCAAGTAGATGAAAACCAGTGCAATAAGATTTTAAGACAGTACCGAGAAAAATACTGGTTAAAAGTAGCGTACCTCGATTTGTGTTGCGATAACCCAATCAGTGACAGCATAAAATACATAAGCCTATTAGCTGATATGCTAATTAATAGCGCAAATAGATGGGCACATGCGCAAACGGCAAAAACAGCAGGGGAACCTTTAGATGAGCAAGGTAACTCTTTGCCTTTAATGGTTTTAGGCATGGGTAAATTGGGCGGCCACGAGCTTAATTATTCATCAGATATAGATTTGATTTTTGCTTATCCGCGCAATGTACTGACCCAAGGTGGGCGTAAACGTATTGAAGCCCAAGTGTTTTACACCAAAGTAGCGCAAAAACTGATTAATGCACTTAATCAAGTAACCGGTGATGGCCAAGTATTTAGGGTTGATATGCGCCTGCGCCCATTTGGTGAAAGTGGGCCTTTAGTGATGAGCTTTCACGCCATAGAAGATTACTACCAAGAGCAAGGGCGCGATTGGGAGCGTTACGCCATGTTAAAAGGGCGGCTAATTGGCACACCCAATAAATATTGGGATGAGTTTATACAGCTTTTAAAGCCCTTTGTTTATCGTCGATATATTGATTTTTCTGTGATTGAATCACTGAGGAAAATGAAGCTTATGATAGCCCAAGAGGTTCGCCGAAAACGCCTGACCAACAATATAAAGCTAGGTGCTGGTGGCATTCGCGAGGTTGAATTTATTGTACAAGCTTTGCAAATGGTGCGTGGTGGGCGAGAAGCTAACTTACAAACCCAATCGTTACTGTACGCCTTAGAGCAGTTAACGTTAAACCAAGCGATGGATGAGCAAGAAGCGAATGAGCTAAAGCGCAACTACTTACACTTACGTAAAGTAGAGCAATACTTGCAAATGTTTGACGATCAACAAACACAAACTCTGCCCGATGATGAGCTTAATCAAGAGCGCTTAAATTACTTACTCGAGTCTGAAAGCTTTAACCATACCATGAGCGACATTGAGCAGGTCATGGCTAAAATTCACGATGAATTTTTATTGGTGATAGGGGAGGAAACCGTTCCCCTTGATACCTGCGAAGGTGCGTTTATAAGTGCTTGGGATCATGGTGATGTTAGCTTTTTAAACGATATAAAAGAGCAATGGCAAGTGCCACTTCATGATTTTAAAAAACGTTTGAGTAAGGTAAATATAGGTAATCGTGGGCGAGATATTCTCGACAAGCTAATGCCTTTATTGCTCAAACAGCTCAGTGACTTTAATGCCAGTGGTGAGACATTTACCTTGGTATGCCAAATTTTAAATAAAATTGTATCGCGTACTGCTTACCTTGAATTACTGTACGAAAACCAAGGTGCGCTAAAGCAGCTTGTTTTATTATGTTGCCATAGTAAATGGATAGGGGAGCATATTTCCCGTTATCCTATTTTGCTTGATGAGCTAATAGACCCTGCTGCGCTTTACAAACCTACGCCTTTGAGCGCTTATAAAGATGAAATACGACAATATTTTTTGCGTATAGAACACGACGACCTAGAGCTACAAATGGAAGCGCTTAGGCAGTTTAAGCAAACACATCAATTACGTATTGCGGCTGCCGATGCAACCGGTGTGATTGATGTTATGAAAGTAAGCGATCACTTAACGGCTCTTGCCGAGGCTGTGGTAGACCAAGCCGTTAATATAGCGTGGTATAACACGGTTAAGCGCTTTGGCATGCCACCAAACACAGATGATGAACACAAAGGCTTTGCCGTTATTGCGTACGGTAAAACGGGCGGCTTTGAAGTAGGCTACGACTCCGACCTAGACCTTGTGTTTGTGCATAATCACGACGGTAATAGCAGTACCAATGGCGATAAATCGATTACCTCACGACAGTTTTATTTAAAACTTGCACAGCGCTTAATGCATTTATTTAATACCCGTACCGCCTCGGGCATATTGTATGAGCTTGATACACGCCTGCGCCCTGAAGGCGCCTCTGGTTTATTGGCTATTAACTTAGAGAGCTTTAATCATTATCAGCAAACCCAAGCATGGACTTGGGAGCACCAAGCGCTTGTGCGCGCCCGCGTTATATTAGGCCAAGATGAGCTAAGAGCGCGCTTTGCACAAATTCGTAAAGAGATATTATGTGCCCCACGGGATGTAGATACACTCAAACAGGATGTGCTTAAAATGCGCGAAAAAATGCGCACGCACTTAGCTAAGGGAAACTCTGAGCAATTTGATTTAAAACAAGATGTAGGTGCCATGACCGACATTGAATTTATAACTCAATACCTAGTGCTCAAAAACGCAAATCAGTTTAGCCAGCTAACAGTGTTTTCCGATAATGTAAGAATACTCACAGACGCTGCCGCGATTGGTTGTATCAATAAAACCCAAAAGCAGCAGTTAATCCAGGCGTATATTGATTATCGCTCACGTTACCACGTTTTAAGCCTAAATCAGCAAGGTCGCTTAGTGTCGCGTAAGGAGTATCAAACCGATATAGAAAGTGTAACGGCATGCTGGAATGCAATATTTGAACTAGGGCGTGTTGATCTTTGCGGATTGAAATTTGTTCAATCTAGGGACGATTAAATCGCGGCGCGAGGTTTGTAACCTAGTGGGCTCGATAACTGCTCCTGCGTTATTCTAATGACTTACATCCCTGTAAGAATAAGTAAAAACCGGGCAAAGCTTCCGCGTCCTGCTCACGCCCCTTACCTACATCCATGTAGGCAACAAAGAGTTTATCGCCTATTTATGTGGAATAACCACACTTCATAGGCTCTGTCTTGCCTAAAAACCAAACATGCTGCTGCAAATTCAACCATCAAAGTTCAACACGCCCTCGAAACATAAACACTAAAAACCCAAGCACAGGCTTGGGTTTTTAGTGTTTATGGGGTTGGTTTATTTACGCTGCTAAGTATTAAGCTTTAAACAATTGCTGCGCACAAATTCAGAAGGTAGCTCAGTGATCACCGCTGCGCGCTGTTTGTGGCAAAGGTAGGTATACACTTCGTATTCAAAGTCATCATTAATTGCGCGGCCAACTTGATAAAGCGCTGAGGTAAAACTGCTATCAACCCTAAAATGATCTTTTACAACGTAGTCTTTACTCAAATACCAATATAATTGAATACCTTCGCTTTTTGCGTATTGGTTAAGTACGTCTTTTAACGTTGAGCCGTTTTCAAAGCGTCTTGGTGCACTTGTTCCTGTCCAGCTAGCAGGCATCGGGTCAACGGCTCTGCCGCGCTCTGCTAAGACACGATCAAGTGTTTGCTCGGGCTTTTTAAGTTGTAATACAAACTTATCGCGCTCCCTATCGGATTTAACTTGGTTACGGATAGACGAATAAAAGCGAGAAAGCCCCTCGGCAGCTGCGTTTTTACTCTCTTTTATGTCAAACAATGGACCCGTACCAACTAACACATAGGTAGCTAGTAAGATTAATGCAACTGCTAGTATTAAATGCTTAACCCAAAACCACATAACTCATGCTCATTTATTATCATTATTTATTTATACCACTACTTTTTATAAAAAGAAGGGGTATTTTTATCAGGGCGTGTTTTAAAACGGCGGTGCAGCCACATGTATTGCTCAGGCGCTGCATTAATTGATTGCTCAACGCGCTGATTTACACGTGTTACATCTGCTTTATCATCGCCGCTTGGGAAATTTTCAAGCTCAGGTACTATTTCTAAATGGTATTTACCGTGCTCATCACGACGACTAATTAGGCTCATGGTTTCGCAGTGTTTACTTGCTGCAAAAAGTAATGTACCTGTGGTTGTGGCTGTATCTGGCACTGCGTAAAAAGGCACAAATTCACAGCGGTTACGGCCGTAGTCTTGGTCGGGTAGGTAATAACACACCTTTTTATTTTTTAGTGACTTTAACAAGCCTTTTACGTCTTTTCGTCCAATTAAATACTCGTTAGAACGAAGGCGGCCATTGGTTGTAAAGTATTCCATGAGTGCATTGTTGTGTGGGCGGTAAAATCCCAGCCCTTGGCATTTGGTGCCCATAACACGACTCGCCATTTCTAAATGCAAAATATGCGGCACCAATAGCAATACGCCTTTACCTTGAGCCTGCACGCGCTCAAAGTGCTCTAATCCTTTAATAGAGCCATACGCTTTTTTAACGCGCCACTGCGGCCACCACCAAGCCATGCCAGTTTCAACCATGGCAATACCGGTGTTTTCCATGTTTTTTAGCACAAGCTGTTGTTGCTCGGCTTCGCTCATATCAGGAAAACACAGCTTTATATTAACCTCGGCAATATGGCGACGACGTTTCATAAATTTATGTACTAAGCGCCCTAAAAACTTACCTAAGCTAAGCTGAATTTTTTGTGGCAACCACGAAATCAAATACAAAAAGAAAACGCCAATCCACGTTAGCCAATAACGAGGGCCTAAAAACGAGGCTTTAAAAGGAGATGAGGTGACCACAAAATACTCTCTAAAATAAAAACGCTAGTTTAACGCTTAGTGTTATAAAATACAAAAAGCCAGCAATGGCTGGCTTTAAACGTTACTTTTTAACTTATTAGGCTTTTTTTAAGCCTTGGTTAATACCCAGTAAATCGGCACTTGTTAGTGTACCTGCAGCTTGCTTTAAGCGAAGCGTAGATAACACGTAACGATAGCGTACATCAGCTAGGTTACGTTTTGCATCATACAAGTTTTGCGTGCTTACAAGCACATCAACAATAGTACGCGTGCCTACTTCAAAGCCAGCTTCTGTTGCTTTAAGCGCACTTTGCGCTGATACCACAGCTTGCTCTAGAGCTTTGTAAGTCGCGATGTCTGATACAACCTGGTTGTATGAGGTAATAACGGTACGCGTTACGGCGCGGTAATTTGTTTCGTAATCTTGGCTGGCTGAAACATAAAACGCACGGGCTTGTTTAGTTGCAGCTACGGTTGCGCCGCCTGTGTACAGAGGAACACTTAAATTAACGGCAACCGATGTTGAGTCGGCACGTGGTTGGTCGTTAAAGCTTAAACCATTTATATTTTGGTCAGTTAAAGAATCACCGTAGCTGGCATCAAGTGTTAGCTTTGGGTAGTGGCCAGCTTTAGCAAGCGTGATCTGATCCTTAGCAATATCAACCGTGACTTTAGCCACTTGTAAGCTGATATTATTGTTCTCAGCTACTTTTACAAAGTCAGTCGATTTTTTAACCGGTTTTACTGTTGAAAATGTTTCGGTGTTTAAAAAATCAAGTTTTGCGTGGTATTTACCGGTTATTTCACGCAGTTGCTCGCGTGCGGTTTCAACGGCATTACTGGCAATAATTTCTTGTGCTACTGAGTTATCGTATTGTGCTTGCGCTTCGTGAACATCTGTAATTGCTGTAAGGCCAACTGCGTAACGCTGTTTTGTTTGCTCTAACTGGCGTTCAATGGCACGCTTTTCGGCTTGCACAAATTCAAGGTTATCAATGGCGCTTAATACGTTAAAATAGCCTTCAGCAACGCGCACAATTAAGTTTTGTTTTGCGTTATCGTATTGCGCATTGGCTTGCAGCGCTTGTTTTTCGGCAATATCAAGTGTATTCCATGCGCCTAAGTCGAATAAGGTTTGGCTTAAACTAACACCACGCGTGAATTGGTCGGTATCGCTGTTTATTTTAACTTGGTCAGCTAAGTCACCAACGCTCTGAAAAGAGGTAGAATCGCTTTTTTCATAGCCCATGCTTACGCCAATTTGCGGCAATAATGCACTCATTGCTAAATCGCTTTCGTAAGATTGCGCATCTGCTTGGGCTTTTGCTTTTAAAACAGTGGGATCGTTAGCAGTAGCAATTTCAAAAACTTGCATTAAATCTTCAGCACTTGCTGTGGTTGTGCCTAATGCGCACGACAAACTAACGAGCGCTGCAAGGATGTTCTTTTTCATGTTAGGTTCAGTCCTTAGACAAATTTTGTACTAAAAGCATGGTAACGTGTTTTGCTTAATAACTAAAAAAGAAATTAGTAAAACTGTATGTTCAAATGTAACAGAATATATTAACAAACTTTAATCGTTTAAATAAGCGGGATGTATAATATGGCAGATAAAAGCTTGGTTCAATTTACACATAAAGATGTGAGCTTAAAAGCAGTTAAAAGTCTGTATAATGGCTTTTTTAAAGTGGATATGTATGAGTTTGAGCATAGCCTGTTTAATGGTGGTACATCGCAACTTATAAAGCGCGAAATACTAGAGCGGGGCGATGCAATCGCTGTTCTACCTTATGATGTAACTACGCAAAGTGTACTATTAATAGAGCAAATACGTATTGGCGCTATTAACAGCAAACACTCGCCCTGGCTGCTAGAATGTATTGCCGGTATGACCGATGGCAGTACCGATTACGAAGGGGTGGTAAAAAAAGAAGCCTATGAAGAGGCTGGGCTTGAGCTTACTGACCTTGAATTTATGCTCTCTTACCTTTCAAGTCCGGGCGGTACCACTGAGCGCTTACATTTATACCTAGCACGGGCAGATTTAAGCCAAATACAAAGTGGTGTATATGGCCTTGAAAGCGAAGGTGAAGACATTAAAACTCATATTTTAAGCCTTGATGATGCGCTTTCGCGCCTCAATAACGGTGAAATAGATAACGCGGCAACGGTAATCTGTTTACAGTGGTTGGCGTTAAATCGTGAAAAAATAAGCAGTAAGTGGACATAATTTTAACTTTTTAATACGGCGGTACTTTGACAGCACTTTTAGCAACCCAACGATATATTCAGAGCCTCCCAAAGTACATGACGCTTTGCGAGCATAATTACGTACGTCTTTCAAAACTATTACCTAAAGAGCGCAGTGCTAATAGTGTGCGTAAAGTTAAATTAGGTCATAGTGAATTTGCCATTATCATTGACGATAGTGCTAAGTACACACTGGATATTTCTATCAAACAGCTAACAGGGATGGTTAAAGGCGTTTCTCCTTTGTATTTAACAGTAAGGCTTTATCAAGATGCAAAAGTGGCTGAAATTATTCACCACGATTACCATCAACGGATAAAGCCATCTTATGGTTATCCAAATCCTAAAATGCACCAAAAAGATGAAAAGTATCAACTTAATGCATTTTTATATGACTGGTTAGTAGCCTGTGTAGAGCATGGCCGAGCAGTACTAAACTGGGATATAAACAATGGCTTGGTTTGATGAGCATTATCACTTTAACCGCTCATCGCTGCGTGTTGCGCATATAACCGATAGCCATTTATTTGCCGACCCTAACGCAGAGTACTTTAACGTAAACACCGCCGCGCATTTTGCACACGCATTAGCGCACATGGCCACGCAGTCATTAGATGCGGTTATATTTGGTGGTGATTTAACACAAGATCATAGTTTTGACTCTTATTTATTATTTGCTGAGCTTATTAATAACGCTGATTTGACCTGCCCAGTATTTTGGGTACCAGGCAATCATGATGAGATTGCCATGCTTAATCGCATCAGTGGTGGGCAAATAGTGTCAGCTAAACGCATAATCGCACAAGGATTTGAGCTGCTACTTATAAATTCAAAAGGCCCTACACCTGCAGGGTGGGTGTCTAGTGAGCACTTAAATGAAATCGCGGATTGTTTAGCAAGTTCGCAATCGCAGCATGTGGTGTTTTGTCATCACAACCCGCTTGCTATTAATGGCTATCTTGATAAACACATGCTTGAAAACGGCCCGCAGTTATTAAACGTGTTAGTTAATAGCGCTAATGTAGCGGCGTTGCTGCACGGTCATGTGCATAATCACTATACGCAAACTTTTAGAGAGCTGAGTATTTATGCAACGCCCGCCAGTTCGGTGCAATTTACAAAAAATTGCCCGCAATGGCAGCAAGAAAACCACGGCCCCGCTTATCGAATGTTGCATTTAACTACACAGGACAATGCTTTAACAGTTAAAACGGATGTTGTATGGTTAAACGCGTAATTTATATTCATGGCTTTAATAGTTCTGAAAAATCATATAAAGCTGTGCGCTTTGGCGAGCTTATGGCAAACTATGACGTTGACTATTGCGTACCGCGTTTAAATCACGAGCCCTTACAAGCTATTTTACAGCTTGAGCATTTATTAACGCCAGATACCGCGTTACTTGGGAGCTCACTAGGTGGATTTTATGCCACCTATTTGTCGCAGCGTTATAACCTGCGAGCAGCATTAATAAACCCAGCAGTAGCACCGTTTAACTTATTAGCGCCGCTTATTGGCCACAATTATAATCCGTACCAAGATTATCATTATGAGTTAAATACCAGCCACATGGATGCTTTAAAAGCATTGTATGTGCCTAAATTAACATCCCCCGAATTGCTCTATTTGTTGCAGCAAACGGGAGATGAAGTGTTAAATTATCAACACGCAGTAAATTATTTTTCACAATGCAAACAGTTAGTTGAGTTTGGTGGCGATCACAGCTTTGTTGGTTTTGAACGCACCTTAGATAGTATTGCAGAGTTTCTTAAATTACCTAAAACAAATTAGCCTAAGCGCATATAAAGATAAAAATTATGAGTCAGCAAAATTATAACGCCGAAGCCATTGAGGTTCTCAATGGATTAGAGCCGGTAAAACGCCGCCCTGGTATGTATACCGACACGGTACGTCCAAATCATTTAGGCCAAGAGGTTATCGATAACAGTGTCGATGAAGCCATGGCGGGCCATGCCACTAAAATTGATGTGATCTTACACGAAGATAACTCTCTTGAAGTTATAGACGATGGCCGTGGTATGCCTATAGATATTCACCCTGAGGAAGGTATTCCTGGGGTGGAGCTGATTTTTACCAAGCTGCATGCAGGTGGTAAATTCTCTAACAAAAACTATCAGTTTTCGGGCGGTTTGCACGGGGTAGGTATTTCGGTTGTAAATGCGTTATCGCACCGTGTTGAAGTAACGGTAAGGCGCGACGCTCAACAATTTAGAATGGCCTTTGAAAACGGCGATAAAGTTGAAGACTTAAATGTCATTGGCACTGTTGGTAAGCGCAACACCGGTACAACCGTTCGATTTTGGCCCGATGCGAGTTACTTTGACTCAGCTAACTTTTCAATTACTAAATTAAACCACCTATTAAAAGCTAAAGCGGTTTTATGCCCAGGCTTGCGCATTAAGTTTGTTAATAAGCAAACTAAAGAAACTCAAGAATGGTTTTACGAAACAGGCTTAAAGGATTACTTAATTGAAGCTGTTAAAGGCTTTGAAGTACTGCCAAAAGACCCATTTGTAGGCGAGTTTTCAAGCTCGATTGAAGGGGCTGATTGGGCTGTTGTATGGCAACCTGAAGGCGGCGAGTCGATTGCGGAGAGCTATGTAAACCTTATTCCTACCGCACAAGGTGGTACTCACGTAAATGGTTTGCGCCAAGGCTTACTTGAAGCAATGCGCGAATTTTGTGAATTTAGAAACTTATTACCGCGTGGCGTAAAGCTTACCCCAGATGATATTTGGGAGCGCTGTAGCTATGTGTTATCGGTAAAAATGCAAGACCCACAATTTGCTGGTCAAACGAAAGAAAAGCTTTCTTCTCGCTCATGTGCAGCGTTTGTATCGGGTGTGGTTAAAGACTCATTTAGCTTATGGTTAAACGAGCACACTGATACTGCAGAATTGCTTGCTGAACTGTGTATTTCAAATGCACAGCGCCGATTGCGAGCGGCTAAAAAAGTAGTGCGTAAACGCGTTACCTCAGGCCCTGCGTTACCCGGTAAACTAACCGACTGTAGTGCCGCCGATAACGACCGTACAGAACTATTTTTGGTAGAGGGTGACTCAGCAGGTGGCTCGGCTAAGCAGGCACGCGATCGTGAGTTTCAGGCAATAATGCCACTGCGCGGTAAAATTTTGAATACGTGGGAAGTTGAATCAGGGCAAATATTAGCCTCGCAAGAGGTGCATGATATTTCGGTGGCGCTGGGTATTGACCCAGACTCAACTGATTTAACCGGCCTGCGTTATAATAAAATTTGTATATTGGCCGATGCTGACTCGGATGGACTACACATTGCCACCTTATTGTGTGCTTTGTTTGTGCGTCATTTTCCGCAACTGGTTAAAACAGGACATGTATACGTGGCTATGCCACCACTGTTTAGAATCGACATTGGTAAAGAGGTGTATTACGCCCTCGATGAAGATGAAAAAACAGGTATTTTGGCCCGTATAGAAGCAGAGAAAAAACGCGGTAAAGTAAACGTGCAACGATTTAAAGGGCTGGGCGAAATGAACCCGCTGCAGCTGCGCGAAACGACAATGGACCCAAACACTCGCCGCTTAGTGCAACTTACGCTAGACGAAGAGGAGCAAACATTAGAAATGATGGATATGCTACTTGCTAAAAAGCGCTCGTCAGACAGACGCCAGTGGCTAGAAGATCACGGTAATAAAGCACAGGTATAATAAGCTTGTGTTTAACACTTGGAGAGGCAAATGAATAAAATACTAGGAAGTTTATTATTGCTTGGCTTAACAACAGCCCCAGCAATGGCAAAAGACATACTAGACAAACTCACCGTAGCACCTGGGTTTGAGGTAAGCTTATTTGCTGATGATGTTGAAAATGCACGCCAAATAGCAGTATCAAAAAAAGGCATTGTTTACGCAGGTTCGCGCAAAGCAGGAAATGTGTATGCGTTAATCGATCATAACAGTGATGGCGTAGCAGATAAAAAAATGGTGATTGCTGAGGGGTTAAATATGCCCTCGGGATTAGCAATTAAAGATGGCGATTTATACGTAGGTGAAGTACACCGTATTATTCGCTTTAAAAACGTAGACACGCAGTTAAAAGACCCTAAATTTGACGTGGTTTACAACGCGTTGCCATCGGATCGTCACCACGGGTGGAAGTTTTTACGCTTTGCACCCACCGGAGAGCTTATTATTCCGGTTGGTGTTCCGTGTAATATATGCGCCGAAGATGAGCGTTACGGGCGTATTTTTGCACTTGATGTAGAAACCAAACAAATTAAAACAATAGCCCAAGGGGTACGCAACTCAGTGGGGTTTGACTTTCATCCAAGCACGCAAGCATTATGGTTTAGTGATAATGGCCGCGACATGATGGGTGATGATATTCCACCTGATGAAATTAACCGCGTAAGTAAAGAAAACGAGCACTTTGGTTTTCCTTACGTTCACGCCGGTGCCATTGCAGATCCTGAGTTTGGTAAAGGTAAAAACATTAGTGACTACAGCCCGCCAGCGCTTGCGCTAGGTGCTCACGTTGCGCCCCTTGGTATTCATTTTTATACCGGTAAACAGTTCCCGGGCTCTTACAAAGAGCAGCTATTTGTTGCTGAACATGGCTCGTGGAATCGTACTAAAAAATCAGGTTATAAAGTGGCTGTAGCCAATGTAGAGCAAGGGCGTATTACTAAATACACGCCATTTATTACCGGCTTTATGCATAACGAAACAACCTTTGGACGCCCAGTTGCATTTGCACAATTAAATGACGGCAGTCTGCTAATAAGCGACGATTACGCAAACGTGATCTACCGCGTAAGCTATAAGAAAAACTAGGTAAGCTTTAATGAGTGATACAGATACCTTGCTAATGCAAGGAATTGAACAACAAACAATGGGGCGTTTTACTGAAGACGCCTACTTAAATTACTCTATGTACGTAATTATGGACCGTGCATTACCGCATGTTGGTGATGGTTTAAAACCGGTTCAACGTCGTATTATTTATGCTATGAGTGAGCTGGGTTTATCGGCCGCTGCTAAATATAAAAAATCGGCTCGTACGGTAGGTGATGTATTAGGTAAATACCACCCGCATGGCGACAGTGCCTGTTACGAGGCTATGGTATTAATGGCACAGCCGTTTTCTTACCGTTACCCATTAGTCGATGGGCAAGGTAACTGGGGGGCAGCAGATGACCCTAAATCGTTTGCGGCAATGCGTTATACCGAAGCACGCTTATCAAAGTTCTCTGAGGTATTACTTAAAGAGCTAGGGCAAGGCACCGTTGATTGGACGCCAAACTTTGACGGCACTATGGACGAGCCATTAGTGTTACCGGCGCGCTTACCGCATATTTTGTTAAATGGCGTAACGGGTATTGCAGTAGGTATGGCAACCGATATTCCACCACATAATGTGCGTGAAGTAGCCAGTGCCTGTTGTTTATTACTTGATAAGCCTAAAACCGAGCTTGATGAGTTACTTGAGCTTGTGCACGCACCTGATTATCCAACCGACGCTGAAATAATTACCCCAAAAGCCGATATTCATAAAATATACAAAACCGGCCGAGGCTCAATTAAAATGCGCGCGGTGTATACTGAAGAGCATGGCGATATTGTTATTACGGCGCTACCGCATCAGTGTTCAGGGGCTAAAGTGCTTGAGCAAATAGCAGCGCAAATGAATGCTAAAAAGCTGCCAATGGTCGCTGATTTACGAGATGAGTCTGATCACGAAAATCCAACCCGTATTGTGATTGTACCGCGTTCAAACCGCATTAAAGCTGAGCCGTTAATGGCGCACTTATTTGCCACCACCGACCTTGAAAAAAACTACCGTGTAAACTTAAACATGTTAGGCCTTGATGGCCGCCCGCAAGTAAAAGACCTACGCAGTATTTTATCTGAGTGGCTAACGTTTAGACGCGAAACAGTACGCAGGCGCTTACAGCACCGTTTAGATAAAGTACTGGCACGATTGCATATTTTAGAAGGTTTACTTGCTGCCTTTTTAAATATTGATGAAGTAATTGAAATTATTCGCACAGAAGATAAACCAAAACCTGTGTTGATGGAGCGCTTTGATTTAACCGATACTCAAGCCGAAGCCATTTTAGAATTAAAACTTCGTCATTTAGCAAAACTAGAAGAATTTAAAATACGTGGCGAGCAAGATGAGCTGGCCAAAGAACGTGACAAGTTAGAGCAAACGCTTGGCTCAGACCGTCGTATGTCAACGCTTCTTAAAAAAGAAATTCAAGAAGCGGCCGACATGTATGGCGACGATCGCCGCTCACCTGTTATTGAGCGCGTAGAAGCTAAAGCACTGAGTGAAAAAGATTTAATTCCTTCAGAGTCGGTAACAGTCGTGCTTTCTGATAAAGGCTGGGCACGTGTTGGTAAAGGCCATGACATTGACGTAGAAGGGCTTAATTACCGTGCTGGCGATGAGTACAAAGCCTCCGCTAAGGGTAAGAGTAATCAGCCTGCGGTATTTTTAGACTCAGCAGGGCGTGCATTTGCAACCGATGCACACAGCTTGCCATCGGCACGTAGCCAGGGCGAGCCAATGACAGGGCGCTTTAACCTCACCACTGGGGCTAATTTTGAGCACGTGGTAATGGGTGAAGATAATCAAGTGCTACTTATGGCCTCTGACGCGGGTTATGGTTTTATTACTGACTTTAAAGACCTAGTAAGTAAAAATAAAAACGGTAAAGCCTTGGTGAGCGTGCCTAAGGGCGGAATTTTACTCTCACCAATCAGAGTAAACGATGTAGCAACCGATTACTGCATGGCCATTTCGAACGAAGGGCGCATGCTGTTGTTCCCACTGCGCGACTTACCAAAACTGGGTAAAGGTAAAGGTAATAAAATTATCTCTATTCCAGGGGCTAAAGTGCAAGCACGTGAAGAGTTTGTCAAAGTGCTGGCGGTGGTACCACAAGGCAGTAGCGTTACCCTTCATGCTGGTAAACGAAAGCTAACGCTTAAACCGAGCGACTTGGAGCATTATCATGGCGAGCGCGGGCGTAGAGGTAATAAGTTACCGCGAGGCTTACAGCGTGTTGATGAAGCAGTGGTGGAGTTTACGCCGGCAGATGAGCAAAATGATGACACATTAGTCGAAGAATAAACCCGAAATATATACCTCTAACGGCCTGCTTTTGCAGGCCGTTTTTGTTTATCCTGTATTTTTCAGCTTACAGCTGTTCGCTATTGTCTCGTGATCGTCATAAAATCACGTTATAATAGTGAAATATGCGTGGCTTATAGCGCATTGCACACACATTTTGGAGAGAAGTTTGTTAGCTGTTATACGTATTTTAATTATGGTGCTGTTTATATTTTTCAGCTGCGTGTTTGGGTTGTTATTGTCGATTGTGAGACCGTTTCACCCTAATAATGTGCATGTGATAGCCGGCTGGTTTGGCTCAATGGCTAAAATGTTAGGGGTTAAACTTGTCCTTAAGCGCCACCCAGATGCGCTCAATATTGGCCCTGCGGTTTACCTATCAAACCATCAAAACAATTACGATTTATTTACTGTATCGGCTATGGTGCCTGAAAACTGCGTTAGCTTAGGCAAAAAAAGCTTAAAGTGGATCCCATTTTTTGGACAACTTTACTGGTTGTCGGGCAACATACTGATTGATAGAGCTAATCGCTCAAAAGCGGCAGGTACAATTTCAAAAGCCGCTGAAAAAATTAAACAAAAAGGCCTATCTATTTGGGTATTTCCCGAAGGCACAAGAAGCTATGGCCGCGGTTTACTGCCATTTAAAACCGGCGCATTTCACACCGCTTTAAGCGCAGATGTACCCATAGTACCGGTATGTATGAGCACAACTGATAAAACTATTAAGCTAAACCGCTGGGATAATGGTACAATTTACATTGAAATGTTAGCGCCTATATCACTTGATAAAAAAGTGAATGCCCGTGAACAGGCCACCCAAGTGCATAGTATTATGGCTGCTAAAATAACTGAATTAGATGCTCAAGCGAGAGATAAATAATGGAAAACTGGCGTGAAATAAGTGAAGACATCGTAAGTTCACTACTTGAAGATGGCTCTGATCCTGAAATACTTTATGAAGTTGAGCATCATTTTGTATGCGAAGATTTTAGCAAATTAGAGCAAGCGGCACTGGCTGCCTTTAAATTAGGCTACGATGTTGAAGAACCGGCAGAGCTTGAGCTAGAAGATGGCAGCAAAATTTGGAGCTTTGATATTGTAGTCGAAGCTGAGCTAGACGTTGAAGTTATAATGGAAGACGTTGATAAACTTGCAGCGCTAGCTGTTGAGTGTGACGTTGAATACGACGGTTGGGGCACTTACTTTCAAGAGTAAGGCGTTAGCTAGTTGATAAAGGCGAGCATTTATATATGCTCGCTTTTTTTGTGCACAGAGTAAACATGACTCTTTAAACCGCAGCCTATTTTCAGATATTAATTCATTTTTAGTGTAATGGCGCATTAATACCCCCCTTTATTTTGCCTTATTTAACGGCAAAAATTTAATACTTTTCGTGTTACCAATTTTATTTTTGTTATAACCAATTATTATCTTTCATATAAAAAACTTAATTCTCCTTAACTTGTTCATTAAAAGTTAAGCTTGTTCATATTCCTATTGGTAATAGGGCTTATTTCGACGTACTACTTATTCATTAAATTGAAAAAATATTTTTATTTATTGCTAACCTGTCCCTAATATATAACCTGTTGAATAGTTATAACTATTTACAAGTTGTAAATGTAATATTTAATAAAACTAATACTTATTTGCTATTACATCCTCTGTTGACATATTGGTAACTAAAAATATAGCCTTTAGCTCGCCATATGGCATTAATATTGGTAAGGCCAATTTAAGGGTTTTAGATTGATTTTTGTAACCTGGGCTTTCTTGCCAAATCTATTCATACACAAAAATAGAAACCTGTTTACACAGGGTGATCTAAGTTTTAGTGACTGACACAAAACTAGGTAGTTAGGTTATTTTTATATTCAGGTTTAAAGGAATAAAGATAATGATTAACCATAAAAAACTGTTTTTTTACAGCGCAATTGCGACAAGTTCAGCGCTATCTCATGCTGCAACAATTAATAATGCAGGCTTTGAAAGTGGCTTTAGTAACTGGAACGAAACCGACCCAGCCGCTATTTCTTCAGATGCTTACAGTGGCTCAAAATCGTTAAAAATTCAGGGCAGTCCAGCACGGGTTTATCAAGTGGTAGATATACAGCCTAACACTGAATACACCCTAAGTGCTTATGTGCTGGGTAAAGGGCAAATTGGTGTAAACGATTTAAATGGTTTATTTAAAAACCAAACCTTTAATGTTTCTTCGTGGACTAAAGTAACAAAAACATTTACCTCAGCAAACACCAATTCACTTCAGGTTTTTGCTAAACATTACAACAACACCAGCGATGTAAGGTTTGATAATTTTGCCTTGGTTGAGGGCAGCGGCAGTAATGATGGTGGCTCAGATGGCGGCAGCGATAACTCAAATGGTTCAACAATTCCTAGCAGCATAACCAGTGGTAGCATTTTTGATTTAGAAGGGGATAACCCAAATCCTCTCGTTGACGATAGCACCTTAGTGTTTGTGCCGTTAGAGGCACAACATATTACGCCTAATGGTAATGGCTGGCGTCATGAGTATAAAGTTAAAGAAAGTTTACGCGTTGCTATGACTCAAACCTATGAAGTGTTCGAAGCTACGGTAAAAGTTGAGATGTCTGATGGCGGAAAAACAATTATATCACAGCACCATGCTAGTGATACCGGCACTATATCTAAAGTGTATGTGTCGGATACTGATGAATCGGGCTTTAATGATAGCGTAGCGAACAACGGAATTTTTGATGTGTACGTACGTTTACGTAATACCAGCGGTAATGAAGAAAAATTTGCTTTGGGTACAATGACCAGCGGTGAGACATTTAACTTGCGGGTAGTTAATAACTACGGCGATGTAGAGGTTACGGCATTCGGTAACTCGTTCGGTATACCAGTAGAGGATGATTCGCAGTCATACTTTAAGTTTGGTAACTACCTGCAATCGCAAGACCCATACACATTAGATAAATGTGGTGAGGCCGGAAACTCTAACTCGTTTAAAAACTGTTTTGAGGATTTAGGCATTACAGAGTCAAAAGTGACGATGACCAATGTGAGTTATACGCGCGAAACTAATTAATTAGTGACTTATTATGGCCACTCAATTGAGTGGCCATAATAAAAAAACTTTATTTTATAACCATTTTTTATTTTTAAAGTACACGCCAATACCGCCAGTAAGCACAATTAAAAAAATCACAAATGCACTAAATGCATAAGGGTTTTCGGTACCAGGTATGCCACCTACATTTACCCCTAAAAGGCCCGTTAAAAAGCCCAGTGGTAAAAAAAGCGCAGCCACAACCGACATTACATACATGCGTTGATTTAATTGCTCAGACACTTGGTTAGTAATGGTTTGCTGAATAATTTGCGCACGCTCTATGGCGCTATCTAGCTCTTCTAAATAACGAATAAGTAAGTTAGTGGTTTCGTTTAGCTTTGCTTTATCTTCATCTAAAAGCCAGGGGTAATGGTTATTTACCATTAAACTCAACGCTTCTTTTTGCGGTTTTAAGTAACGCTTTAAGGCAATAGTTTGACGGCGTAGTTGAGATAAACCTTGGTTATCAAACTTTTTACTTGGCTCGTCTATTTCTTCTTCAAATTCATCCAGGGTTTCATCAAGCGTATCAATGACACTTTGCATGCGTGATGTCAGTTTTTGCGTAATAGAGCCGACCAACTCTGATATTGAGCATGGGCCGTGGCCAGCATTAAGCTCTGCTAATATATCTTGAATCGAAAGTAAGCGACGTTTGCGCGTTGTGATAACCACAGATTCGCTAATAAATAAACGAATTGACACCATGTCCTCAGGGCTTTGCGCTGGGTTTAAATTTACACCACGCAAAAACAGCATATGGCCATTGGTACTAGGTGTTAAGCGAGGGCGAGTTTCATCAGCAATAAGCGAATCAAGCTCAAAGTCGGTAAGGTGAGCCTGGCTTTTAAGCCACGTTACAGCCTCGCTTTGGCTGTAGTCCATATGTATCCACAGTTTACCTTGGCTAGGGTGCCAGTTATTTAAATCGCGGGTGTTTTCTATGGCGTGCGCGCCGCCTTTTTCATTAAGCACCAGTGCATGCAGTAAACCATTAATCATATTTTAAACTCATATAATAGTGTATTTTTAATACAGTTAACTATAGTGTATCTGCATAGTGCTTTACAAACTTACCTTAACTTTTAATAAGTTAGCGTTAAGGTAAAACCTATATGCAGGCTTTAATTGCTAAATAAGGCACTAAACAGCTAGGCGCGCATTGTGTGATTAGTTCCTATAAAAGATCAATTTAATTTACTCATCGACTAGATAAATTTATTTCGCTGGTGTTTTTTGCGCCGTAGCGTATAAGTCACTTTTTTATTAAGGGCACATTTATGACAGCAAAGTTAACTGTTGGTTGGCGTGAGTGGTTAAGTTTACCCGAGCTTGGCATCGAGAAGATAAAAGCAAAAGTTGATACTGGCGCCCGCACTTCATGTATTCATGCAATTAACATTGAAGAGTACGAAGAGGGCGGTGAAAAGTGGGTAAAATTTATAGCCCAGCCTTTGCAAGACGATGAGCAAACACGCATTACTTGCAAAGCAAAGGTTAAAAAAATTAAGGCGGTAACCAGCTCAAGTGGGCAAAAAGAGTTACGCTATTTTATAGAAACAAGGTTGCATGCAGGGCCTCATAGCTGGCCAATAGAAGTTACTTTAACGAGTCGGGCAACCATGAAGTTTAGAATGTTATTAGGGCGTACAGCCATGGAAAATCGTATAGTCGTTGATCCGGCTTTATCTCATTTATTAGATAGTTAAGGTTTTAACTATGAAAATTGGTATTTTATCTCGCAACAGAAATTTGTATTCAACGCGTCGCTTAATTGAAGCGGCAGAGGCACGCGGTCATGAGGTAAAGGTGATTGATGCGCTTCGTTGCTATATGAATATAAACTCAGAGCAGCCAGAAATTCACTACCGTGGTGAAAATTTAAAAGATTTTGACGCCATTGTTCCGCGTATTGGTGCATCGGTGACGTTTTATGGTTGCTCTGTTTTACGTCAGTTCGAAATGATGGGGGTTTATCCTGTTAACGAATCGGTGGCTATTTCTCGTTCGCGCGATAAATTACGCTCACTTCAGCTGTTATCACGTAAAGGCGTAGGCATGCCGGTAACCGGTTTTGCCAGCAAACCAGATGACGTTAAAGACTTACTAGAAATGGTAGGCGGTGCTCCGGTTGTTATTAAATTACTTGAAGGCACACAAGGCATCGGTGTTGTACTTGCTGAAACACGCAAAGCGGCTGAAAGTGTTATTGAAGCGTTTATGGGTTTAAAAGCCAATATTATGGTTCAAGAATACATTAAAGAAGCCGGCGGAGCCGATATTCGTTGTTTTGTACTTGGCGATAAAGTAATAGCGGCCATGAAGCGCCAAGCGCAAGAAGGCGAGTTTCGCTCAAACCTTCACCGTGGTGGTAGCGCTACATTAGTACGCATTACCCCAGAAGAGCGTAAAACAGCCGTTGCTGCAGCAAAAGCAATGGGCTTAAATGTAGCGGGCGTTGATTTACTTCGCTCATCTCGTGGGCCGTTGGTAATGGAAGTAAACTCTTCTCCAGGCCTTGAAGGGATTGAAGTGGCAACAGGTAAAGATATTGCCGGTATGGTGATTGATTTCATCGAAAAAAATGCTGCTATTAAAGGAACCGCAACCCGTGGCAAAGGTTAAAATTAATCGTCCTTTTTCCTTATTAGGTGAAAGTGTTGGCGTGGGCGAGCGTAAAACCCTTGCCTTAGAGGCTGCTAAACTTTACACCCATTCACCGCTCAATATTCCTATTGAGGTGGTTAATGGTGTAATGGAAGGCCCGGTGCTGATGGTGTGTGCCGCTATTCATGGTGATGAGCTAAATGGTGTAGAAGTTGTACGCCAACTGCTCTCAAAAATAGATGCAAGCAAACTGCGCGGAACCATAATTGCTGTGCCAATTGTTAATGTGTTTGGCTTTATTCATAAATCACGTTATTTACCCGATAGACGTGATATGAACCGCAGCTTTCCGGGCTCTGAGCGCGGATCGCTAGCGGGGCGTATGGCACATATGTTTTTTAATCAGGTGGCGGTACATTGTACCCACATTATTGATTTACATACGGGAGCTATTCACCGTACTAACTTACCGCAAATACGCGCTAACTTGGATGATGAAGCAACCGCTGATATGGCCAAAGCATTCGGCACACCAGCGGTTATAAATGCATCCCTTCGTAATGGCTCATTACGTAGTGAAGCCGCTAATTTAGGTATACCGGTTATTACTTACGAAGCCGGTGAAGCCTTACGCTTTGACCCTATTGCCATTGCAGCAGGTGTGCAGGGTGTGGATTATGTGATGCGGCATTTAAAAATGATCCGCGGCAAACGTCCTAAAAAGCTGCCCGATCCTATTATTGCAGGGTCTACAAGTTGGATACGCGCTGAGGTCGATGGCATTGTACGTGCACAAGTATCGCTAGGTGAACACGTAGAAAAAGGCCAAGTGCTGGCGTACATAAGTAGCCCATTAGGTGATGCCGAGCTTGAGCTTTTAGCGCCTAAGGGCGGTATTGTGATAGGCCAGCAAACTATGCCACTAGTAAACGAAGGGGATGCGGTATTCCACCTTGCTTACTTTGCAAATGATAACAGCTTAGTAGAGCAGCAATTAGAGCATTTTATTGACGAAATAAATGATTTAGATGAAGAGCTTAAAACAGCTGAGCTAAATAATTAGCATTATGTTAGCTAGTAAAAAGCCGCAGTGAGGTTTGCCTTACTGCGGCTTTTTTGCGGATATGACTTTTAAAACTATGTCTTTTTAGGGCCTATAATCCGTTTTATTACCGGTGCCTTTGTAGGCTTAGGTTCTTTATTTAATACCATAACCGGGCGTGTCACAAACAGGTTATTAGGGTAAACAACTCGGTGCCCATCCACATGCTCAAGTAGCACGTTCATTAAACCTAATTCGACAATGCGCCCTTCTATATGGTTTGCGCCATCAACAATACGCACCCAATTTCCCACATGAAAACCATTTTGAATAAACATGAGTAAAAAAGCGGTAAGGTTACTAAGCAGCGACCAAGCGGCAAATAAAGCGACCCCGAGCATAGCAAATAATGATGAGCCCAAAACTAATAGCCCGCGCAGCTCTATACCCCAAAATATAAGCACTAAGCACAGCACTACAAACGCGAGTATTATTTTTAATAACAGCTCAGCTCTAAATTTACGATGAACATCTACTTTTCCTTTTATGGCTTTTTCGAGCAACTTTTTAGTGACTTTTAATAAAAGAGGAAAAAGTAAAATGGCCATAAGGGTAACAATCAATTTATATTGCGTACCCATTAGCTCTAAAAGCGCAAACAATTCCAAAGTGTGATCCCGTACTGTTTTTAGGAAAATTTAAAGCGCTAGTGTAACGCTTTCGTTTATTGCTCGCTATTTAAAAGGTGTTTTTAACACTCACGAGCCACTGCACCGAATCAACATCGTCGTAGCTATCAAGCGGGGCGGCAATATCAAGGTGGATCATGGTGCCAGAGTTTGCTCTGCTAGGTGCTAAACGCAAACCCACCCCAACATTTTTTAAAACATGATCGTTTTCGCCGTTGTCTTCATCGTTAAACCAAGCGCGGCCAACATCAACAAAGCCCGCTGCACCTACTTTAAATAGCTGCAGTAAATCGTACTCCCAGTAATAGCGTTTTTCTAAGCTGACTAAAAAGGTTCGGTCGCCATGCTGGTAATCCATAGGATAGCCACGAAGGCCCGTTTCGCCGCCAAGTGTTAGCTGCTTATCGGCGGTTAGGTTTTTAGCATACTGGGCACGGGCTTTAACAAACCAGGATTGGTTTTCGCTGGTATTTAAGTAGTACTGCACTTCGCTGGTGGCTAAAAAGTTTTCTAGTTGTTTTTGCTCTTTATTCCAATAACCATCCACTTGAGCACTAAAACGCCACAGCGTTCTGTCGGTAGTAAAGTGTGCTTTTTTAGCTTTTAACGAATACACGGCTCTGCTGTCATCATTGCTAAGTGATTCATCTGAGTAGCCTAATAGGGCTTTAATATTCCACCCTAAATTTAAGTCTTCGGTGCGCGAAATACTGTCAAAATTACGCACTTTTATATAACTGTCTTCAAACCAATGACCACTCACATAGGGGTAACTTAGTTGTCTGTTTTTGGCCAAGGGAGCAAAGGTTGTTTCTATTTCTGCAAAGCTGTCTTCTTGGTTTACATAGCCAAGCGTTAAGCGCTGTGTCCAGCTATCAGATAATGCTTTAGAGTGGCCTAAAAAAGCGCTAAAAAAATCGGTTGTTTGATCAAACTCGCTGTATTCATCACCACGGCGATATAACGACTCTTCTCGCTGTTCAGAAAAGCTTTTAATACCATAGCTATAAGGTGTATCTATGGCGTAAAACGGATAGGTTAGCTCTAATAAGTGGCGTTTTCCGTCACTGTTGTCGGCATACTCTAAGCGCCCGCGATACCGGCTAGATAATATATTAGGATCGTCATAAACAAATAAATAACCATTACGATCGCTGTCGGTAGTGCGTGAAAACGACAAGCGCTTGCCCCAACCCAGTAAATTGGACTCGCGAAAGCCAATACTCGATTTATTTTCGCCACCGCTGCGACTAAAGCTTATTTCGGGTAGTAAGGTCCATAAATCGCGAGTTACCACCGTTACATCTACGTTGCCGTCGCAGTTTTCAACCGCGCTTATTTGCGCATCATATAAATAGTTTTGTTGGCGTAATAAACGCTCTGACTCAGCGAGCTTTCTGGCATTGTAATTATCGCCTTGTTTAAATAACAGAATATTACTAATAACGTCTGGCTCGGTTTGAATATGCGCGCGGTTGGCAAAACGAAAAAGCGCGTTATTTTCCTCCTCCAACTCGGTATTAAAAACGTTAAGTTGTTTAAGGGTAATTGAGGTTATTTGGGCGTCGCTGCGACTATTAATCAGTGTGGTTTTATCTTCAACCTCACGGCGTAAATTATTGCTTTTGTCTGAGTGAGTTTGCACAGCGGAGCAGGTGTTAGTTTTATTGGGTGGTTGTTGTGCAAAGGCCTTAGGCGCACTAAAGCTTACAAGGGCTAAGCTTATACAACAGTGTGCAATCCATTTTCTATTCACCATTCAACCTCTTCAATACTACTGCAAATATGAGTCGTAATATCAGCTTACATCATTGTTATTACAATGTAAGTAAAAGGTATGGATTTTGAAACTAATTAATTGTTACCGTTACGCACCTTTGTTAATTAGTGCATATGCGAAGTGTTTTAGCTTAAGTAAAAAGCAAGGGCTGCTAATAAATGCTCGGCTTCTTGGCCTTCGCCATTAATCCAAATACTTTCGCTGTAGTGTTCAAAATTTAAATTAAAGGTTTGCTGTTGATAGCTAAAGCGCAATTGATGACGGTCAGCACCCCCTGCGTAGTCAATAACTGTTATTTCATCGGCGTGTAAAAACAGCGTGCTCCACAGCTCAAAGTCTTCATCGTGTGGGGCTTCTACCGGGCTTATAACAATGCATTTATGGGCGTGATTGTATTCAATTTGGGTCATAGTTTACTTAATTGCTAGCAAGGTAATTACGAATGGCCGTTAAAAATTCGCCGCCATATTTATTGAGTTTGGTAAAGCCAACGCCCGACACCTTTAAAAATTCGCTGTCGTTGGTGGGCATTAATTGCGCCATTTCGGCTAAGGTTTTATCGTTAAATACAACGTACGGCGGTACATCGTCGGCATCAGCGAGTTCTTTACGCAGAGCCCGTAAGCGGGCAAATAGTTTTTTGTCGTAGTTAAACTGCGCCAGTTTATCTTGGTATACGTGTTTAGCTTGTAAGCGCGGCTCGGCAAGCTGTAGAGCGTATTCACTTTTAAGTACAGCGCGTGCTGCTTCGGTTAAGCGCAGCGAGGCACCTTGGGTAATATCTTGGCTTAACAAGCCTTGGTGTATAAGTTGGCGTAATATACTGAGCCAAAATTCACTGCTTTTGTCTTTGCCTATGCCATAGGTGCTGAGTTCGTGGTGGTTGTTGTCGCGTATACGGCTGGTATTAGCCCCGCGTAATAATTCTACAATATAGCCTAAGCCAAAACGCTGCCCAGCTCGATACACACACGAAAGTGCTTGTTGCGCTACTAATGTGCCATCAAAGCTTTTTGGTGGGTTAATGCAAATATCACAGTTGCCACATTGCTCGCGTTTATACTCGCTAAAGTAGTTTAATAGTATTTGCCGGCGGCATGTTTGCGCCTCGGCAAAGCTGGCCATGGCATTAAAGCGTTGTTCTTCTACGCGGCGGCGTTGTTCATCGTCTATGTCTTCAAAAAAGCGCCTAACGCGGCCTATATCGGCGGGATCAAAATACATAATGGCTTCTGCGGCTAAGCCATCACGCCCAGCGCGGCCAGTTTCTTGATAGTAGGCTTCAATACTTTTTGGAATATCGTAATGCAGAACAAAACGCACATTTGGTTTATTTATGCCCATACCAAAGGCAACGGTCGCAACGACTATTTGAATATCATCGCGGGCAAATCCGGTTTGCACAAATTGGCGCTGTTCGTTGCTCATGCCGGCATGGTACGCGGCGGCATTTAAACCTGCATCAGCGAGTTTTTCGGCAATGTCATCAACGCGCTTACGGCTAGTGCAGTAAATAATACCACTTTGATTTTTTTGCTCTTTTAAATAGCGCAGTAGTTGCGCCATGGGCTTGAACTTTTCTTCGATGGTGTAACGAATATTCGGTCTGTCGAAGCTGCCGGTATGTATATAGGGCTGTTGTAATTTTAATTGCTCAACTATATCAAAGCGGGTCGCTTTATCGGCCGTGGCGGTCAGTGCCATCATAGGTACATGGGGAAAGCGCTGCTTAAGCTCATTTAATCTAAAGTAATGAGGTCTAAAGTCATGCCCCCAATGCGATACACAATGTGCTTCGTCAATTGCAAATAAGCTGATATTTAAGTGGCTGAGTCGCTCAGTAAATTCATGCTGAAGCACTTTTTCAGGGGCAACATACAGTAATTTTATTAGCCCTTGGTGCAATTGTTGGTACACTAATTGTTGCTCTTCGCGAGCCAGGCTATTATTAATGTAAGCGGCTTTAACACCTAATGCTTGCAGTTGCGTTACTTGGTCTTGCATGAGCGAGATAAGCGGTGAAATTACCACAGTAACCCCTTCGAGCACTAACGCTGGTACTTGGTAACACACTGATTTACCGCCGCCTGTAGGCAGTAGTACCAAAGAGTCTTGGCCATTAATGGCCGCGTCGATCACCGCTTTTTGGCCATCACGAAACTCGCTGTAGCCAAACACTTGTTTAAGAACCGTGTCGGGCTTGCGGACCAATGTGCTAGGTGTAGGGGTTAGAGTATTCATCGGCGGCTATTTTAGTGGTTTTTTTATAGGATGTCTTTAGCTTAGAGGTAAATGATTTAATTAGTGCCTCGTGGTTTTGCTTCAGGTATGCTTAACTCATCGTACCAGTGTTAATTTAAACATAGAGAATAATAATGAATAAAGAAATGTTAATTGAACAAGTTGGCGCACTGTTTGTAAATGGCATGCCATTTAATCAGTTTTTAAATATCTCTGTAGAGTCGCTCAGCCCTGAGCAAGCTAAAATTACCTTTCCTTGGCAGGATGTATTTATAGGCAACCCTGCGCAAAAAATTCTTCACGGCGGTATTATATCGGCGGTGCTCGATAATGTGGGCGGCATGCTTGCAGCAGCCAGTGTTATTGATAAATTAACCGACCTCGATATCCCTAGCGTACAGCAAAAGCTGGCTACCTTAGGCACTATTGATTTGCGCACAGATTATTTGCGCCCTGGCAAAGGGGAGACATTTACAGCCAGTGCTACTTTGATCCGCTCAGGTAATAAAGTGTGTGTATGTAGAATGGAGCTGCACAACGAAAAGGCAATCCAAATCGCCTTTGGTACAGGTACGTATTTAGTAGGTTAAAGCTGCTAATTACGAACGGCTAAAATAAAAAGCTTTGCCTTGCGCTGAGCTTTAGTTACCGCAAAATAAATCACTTAATAGCGCGAATTGGTATAAACTGTCGGCCTTTTAGTATGAATAAGTAGTATGTATGTCGATTGCAAACGAGCAGCGTAAAGGCGGTATTTTTGCCTGTTTAGCTTTTTTAATGTGGGGCTTAGCGCCTATTTATTTCAAACAAATACAGCATGTTTCTGCCTTTGAAATTTTAACTCACCGTGTTGTCTGGTCTGTGGTTTTTTTAGTGCTTGTGGTCAGTGTGCTTAAATACTGGGATAAGGTTAAGCGCATAGTTGCCCAGCCAAAAATTATTTTAATGTTAGTACTTACCTCTTCTATATTGGGCTTTAATTGGGGGCTGTTTATTTGGGCGGTTAATAATAACCATATGCTCGATGCCAGTTTAGGGTATTACATAAACCCATTACTTAATGTGCTGTTGGGCATGCTATTTTTAGGCGAGCGGCTGCGAAAGTTACAAGGGTTTGCAGTGTTTTTAGCCTTTGCGGGCGTAGTATTGCAATTGGTCAGTTTTGGCTCGTTTCCGGTGGTGGCGTTTTCGCTTGCCACGTCTTTTGCTATTTATGGCTTACTGCGTAAAAAGTTACCTGTTGAAGCGCTGCCAGGCATTTTACTCGAAGCCCTAATTTTACTGCCGGTTGCATTAATTTACTGGTGGGTAATGGCACCAACGCCTACTTCCGACTTAGCCCTAAACGATTGGCATACCAATGCGCTGTTAATTAGTGCCGGTATTATTACTACGTTGCCGCTGCTTTGCTTTACCGGAGCGGCCAAGCGTTTGCAGTACACAACATTGGGCTTTTTTCAGTACATAGGGCCAAGTTTAATGTTTATGCTTGCTGTGGTGTTTTACGATGAAGTATTTGATGCAGAGCGGGTGATTACGTTTGCCTGTATTTGGAGTGCACTGGCTATATTTACTTGGGACTCTTATCATCAATCGCGTAAGCGTAAAAAAGCGGCTGTAACGGCCGCCGAAGTTTAATACCTATGCGCAATAATAGTTTAAGCAAGTTGCTATAAAGCAGCGTTAAGGTTTAGCTTATTACTTTATTACGGCCGGTTTCTTTTGCATCATACAGCTTTAAATCGGCCTGTTTAAGTAACTCATCTATTTGGTAAATAGGGCCGCTTGCAAAACCAATAGAAATTGTAAATTTAATTTTTTCTTGGCTAAACTCTTGGCTATTAAGCTCTATAAATTGCCTAAATCCTTCAAGGCGTTTTAGCGCTTGCGCTGTGGTTGCATCAGTAAAGTAAACGGCAAATTCTTCACCGCCTAAGCGAGCGACTAGCTGCTTTTCAAAGTACTTTTTAAAACACACCGCTAACCCTTTGAGAACCTCATCGCCTGAATCGTGACCGTATGTATCGTTAATCGATTTAAAATGGTCTATATCAAGCATGGCGAGTGCACCATCTTGATTCGATTTTTTTAAATACTTGAGTGATTTGCTCGACTCTTCAAAAAAGTAGCGTCGATTAGGCAGATTCGTTAAGTAGTCAGTATTTGCTTGGCGTCTAATTGTTGCGATTTGCTCAAGCATGTCGACGTTTTGACTTAGTCGGCAGTAAAACTCTTCGCTGTTAAAGGGTTTATGGAGGTAGTCGTTGGCACCATTTTTTAAAAATAGGCTCGATAATGCTGACGAGTCAGCACCTGAAATACCGATAATGGCTTTTTCATCATTACTGTAAAGCCGGCGAATTTCGGCGCATAGCTCATCACCATTCATGTTTGGCATTTCGTTATCGGTAATAATAACAGACACGTCTTTTTGGCTTTCAAGTACCTCTAGCGCATCTTTGCCGTCCTTTGCTTCGAGTATTTGATACTTATGGCGCTTTAGTAAACTGCAAATGTATCTACGGGTAGAGGTTGAGTCGTCGACGACCAACACTTTTACGTTCTCGTTACGTGGTAAACGGCTTAGTTGTTTTTCTAGGTATTGGTAAGCCTGTTTGTTTTCTTTGATTATGTAATCAATTATTGGGTATTTTTCTACCGTGTCGCGAGTTTGTTTATCTATGTTGCCTGTCATTACTATGGTGGGAATGTCGGCATTAATAGTATACGGAATCGCCTCACCGGCAGGAGCATCGGGAAGGATAAAATCAACAACAGCGCAAAAGTAGCTATTGTGTTTTATTAGCTCTTTTGTTGCCGCTAAAGACTCGGCTATATCTACTTCGTAACCTGCTTTAAGCGCGATATGCTTTTGCACACGCGCTATAGTAGGCGTATCTTCAACTATGAGTATTTTTCGCGTCACGTAACAACCTTGTTTGATATTTTGCAAAAGTATTTGCTTATACAAGTTGTAACTGTTAAAACGCAAAAAAGCAAATATCTTAGAGGCTTATACGCTATCTGATTCGCTATAATCGTCTTGGCTTATTGGTACCGGCCCTGACATTTTTGAACGGCCAAAAAGTGTATGAAACTTGGTTTTACAGGTTGTTAGTTTTAAATATTTAACCCAGGCTTTTTCGATTGGGTTTGTAGGTTCTTTACTGCCACAAACTACGTCAACAAATTGCTCTTGTAGCGTATTTTGGGGTGCTAAAGTTTTATTATAAAGCCCTTTTAGTACAACGCCGTGTTGCTCTAATATGCTGGCTTCTAATAAGGTGAAGTTTCCGCTGCGGCTAAACCCGCGAGGAAAGTTTTGATCATCATAAAATTGACGTTGGCTAACAAACGCTTGGCGAAGTAGTGAAATATCGTTGCTCATAACTGTATCCTCATACCCTGTTTATTGCTGGAGTATGATGCAAGTTTGACAATTTATTAAACAAGTTATTTTTATCGTGAGGATAAAAAATTGGATATAGATTTATTAAAAACATTTGTAGAGGTTGTGCGCACGCGTCACTTTGGTAAAGCGGCTGAAAACCTGTATATCACTCAATCGGCAGTAAGCTTTCGAATTCGCCAGTTAGAGCAGGGGTTGGGTGTAAACTTGTTTATTCGCCAGCGTAACAATATTCAATTAACGGCGCCAGGAGAGCGATTGCTTCCGCACGCTAAAATGATCATCACCGGCATGCAGCGTGCCAAAGTCGATGTGGCACTTGCCGATAACATGCACAAGCAAATAAGTTTAGCGGGTACGCCTAATATATGGGATGCGTTTTTACAATTTGGCATTACTAATATTGTGTCGGCTATGCCTGGGGTGTCGTTGGTCGCAGAGGTTAAAGCCCAACAAGAAAGCACGCGGTTATTATTAGAGCGTACGCTTGATTTAGCCATTTTATTTGACCCCCCTAAAGTAGACGAGCTTGTGGTTGAGCGAATTTGCGAGCTGCCAATTATTCCGGTTAGTGGCTATGACACGGCCACTAACGAGAACTTTTTTGATAACCAATATGTATACGTTGATTGGGGTACTACGTTTTCACTATGGCATGCGCGCCAATTTACCGGTAAAACGCCGCCTTATTTTAGAACCAGTACGGGACGTATTGCACTTGACTTAATTCTTCAGTGTGGTGGTAGCGCGTTTATTCCTGAGGTACTTGTTGAGTCTCACCTAGAAAAGGGGGAGCTGTTTCATGTAAAAGACGTAGAACATACTTCGCGTGATATTTTTGTGGCTTACCACAGAGACAACGAGCAAAAAGAGTTAATAGAAACCCTGATTAACTTATTACCTAAAATAAATGCTTATCAGCCTGTTGATGAACACTAAATACCGACTATGATTTTTAATGAGGTTGAATAGGTACAATTTTGTTTATTAAATATTCATGTCGGTTTGTTTTCAGAATTTAGACACTTTTATTAAAATAAAAAGACAAAAATGTTTCCTTTGTAATATATCTGTCATTTAACGGTGACAAACTGCAGCTGTTTTAAAAATTAGTCTTGTGATTATCGAGGAAATAACATGAATTTTGTAAAATCGAGCTTATGTGTTGCACTAGTAAGTGGTTTATCTTTTAGCGCGTTTGCAGACGTTGATGTATACGGTAAAGCGAATGTTACTGTGCAATCGTCTGATGATGGCGAAGGGTCTTTCACTGAAATTAAAAGTAATGCATCTCGCTTTGGACTAAAAGGGTCTGAAAAGATTACTGATGGATTAGAAGCGGTTTATAAGTTTGAGTTTCAAGTTGATGTATCTGATGCTGACTCTAAAGGTGATAACGACGACAATATTTCTGCACGTAACCAGTATGTAGGTTTAAAAGGTGCATATGGTCAAGTTGTTGTGGGTCGTAACGATACAGCGCTTAAACAATCGCAAGGTAAGTTAGATTTATTTAATGACCTTGAAGGCGATATTAAAAATGTCTTTAAAGGTGAAAACCGCTTAGGTGATTCAATCACTTATACATCTAAAAGCTACGAAGGCTTTAAAGTACTTGCTACATTTATTGCCGAAGATGACGTAGATGCAGATAACGGTTATTCAATGGCGGTTACCTACGGTGACTCTGCACTTAAAAAGAGTGCGGTTTACGCCTCGGTTGCAGCCGATAGCGAAGTAAATGGCTACGATGTAGTGCGTGCGTCAATTCAAGGTAAAGTAGAGAGCTTTAAATTAGGCGCTATGTACCAAACTCAAGAAAAAGTAGACGGTAGCGCAGAAGCTGACGGCTATTTATTAAACGCAGCCTACAGCATGGGTAAAAACACGTTTAAAGTGCAATACCAAGCAATGGACTTTGATGACAGCGACGACAAAACGGCAGTTTCTGTAGGTGTTGATCATAAGTTTAATAAAAACATTAAAGTATTTGGTTTTTACTCAAGCTTTGATATGGACAACAATGTTGACCAAGACTACGTTGGCCTAGGTATGGAATACAAGTTTTAAGCGTTGCTTAAACACTCCCTTTATTAACCGCGCTCTAATGAGCGCGGTTTTTTTTACTTTAAATTATTTACTTACCCGCCCATAATAGACCCTCATTTGGAATGGGGTGAAATTCCTCAACTATTCCCGTAACTGTAATTAGCACCACGCTTTAAGTCAGATACAAATGAGACATATCAATCAGCATGAGAAGTTCTAGATTGGTATACTTTTTTAACGAGCGGGTAAACTCATTTTTATTGATGCACTAGTCTTTTAGCTGTGTATTAGTGAGTGCACGCTTTCCAAGGACTCACTTTTGCAAACTACATTAGCGCCAAATACACCCTTATTAAACGTTCAAAATGTGTCGTGGGAAGTTGATGATCACGCCATTTTAAACAATATTAATTTACACATAGCTAAGGGTAAGTTTATTGGGTTAATTGGCCCAAATGGGGCGGGTAAGTCGAGCTTACTGCGCTGTTTGTATCGCTTTAATAAACCGACCGCTGGTAACGTTACCTTTAATCAGCAGGATATTTGGCAGCTTAAAAGTGAAGACTACGCAAAATATGTTGCTGTAGTTCTACAAGAAACGCCTGCGCAATTTAACCTAACATTATTTGATGTGGTTGCCCTTGGGCTTACACCTCATAAATCATTATTTAGCGCCACCACCCACAGCGACAAACAAAAAATTACACAGGCAATAAAAACCGTAGGGCTTGAGCAACAGTGTAAGCAAAATTTTGAATCGCTTTCGGGGGGCGAAAAGCAACGTGCATTGATTGCCCGCGCTATAGTGCAGCAACCGCAATTACTCATCATGGATGAGCCAACCAGCCATTTAGATGTTAAATACCAAATACAAGTGATGGAACTGGCAAAATCGCTAGGGGTTACTGTGTTTGCCTCATTTCATGATTTAAATTTAGCAGCCGCTATGTGCGATGAGCTGGTGGTTATTAATAAAGGTAAAATAACACATACAGGTTCGCCTGCGCAGGTACTTAGTGAGGACATGCTAGCGGATGTTTTTGGGGTCTGTGCGCGCGTAACTAGCCACCCTCAGCGCACAGAAAATGGCCAAACTATTCCTCATATTACTTACTTTTATGGCTATTAATTAAATGGATATAACAAAAATAAACCAGTGGACAATATTTATAGCAGCCGTATTAATTGCACTGGTTAGCCTTTTTAGCGCACTGAGCTTTGGCGCCGCAGATACGCCGTTAAGTGATGTGCTCACAGGGGTTTTATCAGCAGGGGAGGGCTCGTTTAACGCGCGTATTATTTATGAGCTTAGGTTACCTCGTACCTTACTTGCCTTTATGGCGGGCGCAGGTTTGGCTATTGCAGGGCTTATTTTACAAACGGTTACTCGTAACCCGCTCGCTGATCCGTATTTATTTGGCATATCCTCAGGCGCATCGTTTGGGGTCGTACTGCTTATGGCTGTTGCGGGTATTAGTACAGGTTTTATGTTATCGGCTGCTGCCTTATTAGGGAGCTTTTTAGCAATGGGCTTATTGATACTTATTGCTGGGCGGCAAAAAAGGTCGCAAGTAGAGTCTATGTTGCTAGCGGGGGTGGCACTGTCGTTTTTATTTAGCGCATTTACAAGTTTATTGCTGTATTGGAGTGACCCGCAAGCAGTGGCTGGTATTTTGTTTTGGACGTTAGGCAGCTTTGCCCGCGCACAATGGGCCACGTTATGGTTGCCATGCGTGGTTATAGTGGTGTGTATTAGCTTTATGTTGAGCTTTAAAAGGCAGTTAAATGCGCTGCTTCTTGGCGATGAAAGCGCGATAACGCTTGGGGTCCGTGTGCACCGTTTTAGAATTTTAATGTTGGTATTGAGCTCGTTAATAACGGCCGTGCTGGTGGCCCTATGTGGCGGTATTGGCTTTGTAGGTTTAATGGTGCCGCACATAGTGCGCTTTTTTATATCTCAGGGCAGTACTGCTGGCTTACTAATTACCAGTTTAGTGGGCGGCACGTTTATGGTGTGGGTTGACGTGCTTTCGCGCTCATTACTTAAAAACCAAGAGCTCCCTGTAGGGGTAATTACAGCAGCCATGGGTAGCGTATTTTTTTTAAGCTTACTCTTTTTTAGAAAAACAAAGGCATAGTGCTGATGAAAACCTTAATGATTCAAGGCACTACGTCAGATGCCGGAAAAAGCACCTTAGTTGCTGCGCTTTGCAGAGTGTTTGCAAAGCGAGGTATAAAGGTCGCGCCTTTTAAACCGCAAAATATGGCGCTTAATAGCGCGGTTACAAAAGAGGGCGGCGAAATAGGCCGTGCGCAAGCTTTGCAAGCCGTAGCCGCTAAAGTAGAGCCTCAAAACGACTTTAATCCCATATTGCTCAAACCCAATAGTGATACGGGGGCACAAGTCATTATACATGGAAAAGCCATTAGTAATATGGAGGCAGGGGCGTATCATAACTATAAACAGGTTGCGATGGATGCAGTGCTTGCCTCGCATACACGCCTAGCAAAGCAGTTTGATTTATTATTGGTTGAGGGCGCAGGCAGCCCCGCAGAAATAAACCTACGCGAGAACGACATTGCCAATATGGGTTACGCAGAAGCGGTAGATTGCCCTGTCATTATTATTGCCGATATAGACAAGGGCGGTGTGTTTGCGCATTTAGTGGGCACACTTGCGTTATTAAGCGAATCCGAGCAAGCGCGCGTAAAAGGCTTTGTTATAAACCGCTTTAGAGGCGATATAAGCTTGCTACAAAGTGGGCTAGATTGGCTTGAGCGCTACACAAAAAAACCAGTGCTTGGAGTGCTGCCTTATTTGCATGATTTAGCACTTGATGCCGAAGATGCTGTAGCAATAGATAACACGGTGACGACTGCCACCATTAATATAGCCGTGCTTTTATTGCCGCATATTAGTAACCATACCGATTTTGATGCATTGCGGCTGCACCCAAATATTAATATAAATTATGTACGCCACACACACGCGATCCCACCGGTTGATCTGATTATTATTCCTGGCAGTAAAAACGTGCTGGGCGATTTAAATTTTGTAAAAAATGAAGGCTGGGATACGCAAATAAAGCGCCACTTACGCTATGGTGGCAAAGTATTGGGTATCTGTGGTGGTATGCAAATGTTGGGGTATACCATAAATGATCCCAACGGAGTCGAGTCGTCATTAAAGCAAGTAACGGGGCTTGCCCTATGCGATTTTGAAACCACACTTAGCACGCAAAAAGTACTCACTAAAGTAACGGCGGCTATGCAGTTAAATGATTTGCAAACACCGTGTAGCGGCTACGAAATTCATGCCGGCATTAGTGAAGGCGCAGCACTTAATAAGCCATTTTTAACGTTTAACGCGCACCCTCATGGATTTGAAAACGATGGTTTTATTAGTGACGACAATGCCATTGCTGGTACTTATTTACACGGCTTGTTTGATGAACCCGCTGCCACACTGCAAATTTTAAAGTGGGTAAAAAGCGATGCAGCCATACAACCTGTGAGTATTGTAGCGCACCGCGAGCAACAACTAGAGCGCTTGGCCACTATGTGCGAGGCGCATTTGAACATACAACACATTATATCGATTTATGAAGGAGATAATAATGACGGATACAAATAACGATAAGCACCAGCAGCGCCAACAAAAAGTAAAAGAGCAGGTAGATGCACGCGTGGCTGCTGCGCAAGATGTTAAAGGGATATTTCAGGTAATTACGGGGAATGGTAAAGGTAAATCTACCTCAGGCTTTGGTGTGGTTGCTCGCTGCGTAGGGCATGGTAAAAAAGCCGCTGTTTGTCAGTTTATTAAAGGCACATGGGAGTGTGGAGAGCGTAATTTATTACAAGGCGCAGGGGTTGAATTTGCCGTTATGAATACCGGTTTTACATGGGATACGCAAAATAAAGAAGCCGACACCGCAGCTGCGCAAGCAACGTGGCAAGAGTCAAAGCGTATGCTTGCAGATAGCAGTATTGATTTAGTATTACTTGATGAGCTTACCTACATGGTGACTTACGGTTATATTGATTTAGATGAGGTAGTAAACGCGCTAAATAATCGCCCTCCCATGCAGTCGGTTATTATTACAGGTCGCGCAGCGCACCGCACGTTAACAGACCTTGCCGATACAGTAAGCGAAGTGCGCAATGTTAAACACGCCTTCGACTCGGGTATAAAAGCACTAGAAGGGTTTGATTACTAATGTATAAAGCGTTTTTTACTGCACTGCTGTTATTGAGTTCAGGGGGCAGTGCCGTGGCCCGTGATACAGCTACGCCAGATAAACTGCGCGTTGTAGCACTTGCACCGCATATAGTAGAAAACCTATTTGCTATAGGTGCGGGGAGCAATATTGTTGGCACTGTTGATTACGCTGATTACCCAAATGAAGCTAAAAGTATTGAGCGCATTGGTGGTTACTATGGTATTTCTCTTGAAAAATTATTAGCGCTAAAACCCGATTTAGTGATTGGTTGGAAAAGCGGTAATCAAAGTGAAGATTTAGAACAAATTAAACGCCTTGGTATAAAAGTACATTTAAGTGATCCCAAAAAAATAGAAGAAGTTGCAAACGAGCTGATTGCTTTTGGAAAATTTACAGGGCGTATTGAGCAAAGCAAGCAAGTAGCAAACGCATTTATTACTAAGCTCAAAAAAATTAAAAAGCAGCAGCAAAGCAAAAAAATATTAACTGGTTTTTATCAATTATGGCCAGAGCCTATGATGACGGTAAGTGAAAACACATGGATAAACCAGCTTATTGAAACATGTCATGTAAGCAATGTATTTGCACACAGCCCAACCGACTACCCGCAAATAAGTATTGAAAACGTGGTGATTAAAAAACCACAGATTATTATTATTCCTGATGAGCAAGCCGATAAGCCACAACCTAAAATTAATTGGCAAAAATGGCCAGAAGTCCCCGCTGTAAAACATAACCAATTTATACGTGTAAATGCCGATTTATTACATCGTTTTACACCGCGCATGCTAGATGGACTGGCAAATATGTGTGATAAAATAGATGCATCACGCAAACAAATTAAGAGTATACAATGAGCGATTGGCCAGCCTTTTTAGAATATGAATTACAGCAACCTTATATGCAGCAAACATTAGATTATGTAGCAAAACGCCGTGTCGAAGGTGTTGCTGTGTACCCACCCAAAGAGCAAGTATTTAGCGCCTTTGAAGCGACAGCCCTTAACAATATTCGCGTAGTTATTTTAGGCCAAGACCCATACCATGGAGAAGGCCAAGCCCATGGCTTATGTTTTTCTGTGTTGCCAGAGGTTAAAAAGTTACCGCCGTCGTTAAAAAATATGTACAAAGAATTGGCAACGGATATTCCCGGTTTTGAAATACCACAACATGGCTACTTACAAAGCTGGGCAGAGCAGGGCGTGTTTTTACTCAATACAGTACTCACGGTTGAGCAAGGCCAAGCGCACTCGCATAAGCATTTAGGGTGGGAGCAATTTACCGATAACGTGATAGCCCATATAAATGCACACTGCAAAGGAGTGGTGTTTATTTTATGGGGCGCTCATGCGCAAAAAAAAGGTAAAAATATTAACAGCGCTCGCCATCATATTTTAAAAGGGCCGCACCCGTCGCCGCTTTCTGCGCATCGTGGTTTTTTTGGCTGTAAGCACTTTTCACAAACAAATGAATTGTTACAAGCCCAAGGCGATACGCCCATTAACTGGCAGGTTTAATTGATATATTAAAAAAGGCTTTCGTATTATGAAAGCCTTTTGCTTAGTTATTGAGTATTAATGCCCATGCGCAATAATTATCAATTATTTTGAAGGGGTAAAACCTGGCGTTAGCTTTACTATCGATACGGTTTTCCTGCCGCAAAATATATTGCCTAATCGAGCGCAATGAGTTTGAAATTAAAAATCTAGCTCATCAATTTCAATGCTGTCTGTAAAAAAGTCTAACTCCTGTAGTTCTTTACGTAACCGTTGTTTGTCTTTTATGGCCTCAATCTCGCGCCACTTTCTTTTTTTATTCTTTTGAGAGGTTTTTCTTGTTGTATCAGGACCTTCTAATATCTCTAATATATCGTTTAGGCTATCCATGACTATCTCCTATTGATTTTAGTGAACCTCGAGAATACCTATACCACAGGCCTAGCTAAAATAGAATAAAAAAGTGACGAATTTGTTACAAGTATGTGATGCATTGATGAAGTTTAATACTAACTAGCTTTATTGAACGCGCTATTTTTAGATAGAAAAAATAAAGAAAAAAATATTAAAAGTGAGCTATTTAGCTGTGCTTGCTGTGGCAGGTTAGTATAAAGCAGTGCGGATTATATTAAGGGCATAAAAAAACGCCGCAGGTGCGGCGTTTAATACATAATTAGCGCGTATTACATTGCTTTAAAACGTGCTTCTAACTGCTCTTGTGCATCTGCGAATGAGCGGATACCTTCAGCTAGTTTTTCAGTGGCCATTGCATCTTGGTTATGTAACCAACGGAACTGTGACTCAGTAAGTGGAGCAGGCTTTGGCTCTTTAGGAATATCACTTTGTAGTAAGTATTCTTCTGCGCCTTCTAAATTGCCTAAGTCTTCTAGTAGGTTAGGGCTAATTGTTAGCTTGTCACAACCTGTAAGCGCAATAATTTCACCCGTGTTACGGAAGCTTGCGCCCATAACAACGGTTTTGTAATCATGGCGTTTATAAAACTCAAAAATGCTACGTACAGATTGAACACCTGGATCTTGTAGCGGATCGGTTGGTTTTTCCATACCATTTGCTACGTGCCAATCTAAAATACGGCCAACAAATGGTGAGATTAAAAATACGTTTGCATCAGCACATGCACGCGCTTGAGCATCGCTAAATAATAAAGTCAGGTTACATTTAGTCCCTTCTTTTTCTAGCTGTTCGGCCGCTTTAATGCCTTCCCATGTAGACGCAACTTTAATTAAAATTTTGTCTTTGCTTACACCTTCTTTTTCATAAAGGCTAAGCAGGGTATGTGCTTTATCAATAGTTGCTTGGGTGTCGAATGATAAACGAGCATCTACTTCAGTAGAAATATAACCAGGTACAATTTCGCTAATTTCTTTACCAAGTAATACGGCAAAGTAGTCACATGCAAGTTCAAGCTGTTTAGCTGCATCTTGCTCTGTTTCTTTTGCATAGCTCCAAGCTTTATCTAAATAAGGCTTGTAAGCTTCAATCTCGCTCGCTTTTAATAAAAGCGACGGGTTTGTGGTCGCATCTTCTGGTTGATGCTTTTTGATCGCTTCAATATCGCCAGTGTCGGCTACGATAGATGAATGTTGTTTTAGCCTTTGTAGAGCGCTAGTCATTTGCCTTCCTCATTCCAAGCAAGTTAAAAGAAAATCTAAACTACCTTAATATAAGTATTCAATACTGCAACAGTGTGACAATGCTTGATAGGTCTTATGTCCTTATCAATAGAAAAACGACGATGCATGATTTATTAAGGTAGGATTTAGGCCATTGCGATTAATTTTCAATGGTATTTTATAAACAAAACGTGCTTTTCGTCTCATTTAATGTTGAAATTGACATTAAATAAATTACAAGTCAATAGCTAACTATGATCACTGTTATTTCACCAGCAAAAAATCTTGATTACGAAACGCCACCCGCAACAGATAAGTTCACTCAACCTGAATTACTAGAGCACAGCGAAGAGCTCATGAAAGTATGCCGTGAACTAACTCCAGCGCAAATTGGCAGTCTAATGAAAATTAGCGATAAGCTTGCAGGGCTTAACGCTGCGCGCTTTAGCGAATGGTCGCAACCATTTACGCAAAGTAATGCTAAACAAGCGGTACTAGCCTTTAACGGCGATGTGTACGGTGGTTTGGATGCTGCAACACTCACTGCCGCTAACCTCGATTATGCGCAAAGCCATTTACGAATACTTTCGGGTTTATACGGCTTATTAAAGCCGCTTGATTTAATGCAAGCTTACCGCCTAGAAATGGGCACTAAGCTTGATAACCCTCGCGGGAAAAATTTGTATGAATTTTGGGGCAGCATTATTGCTAATAAATTAAACGAGGAATTAAAAGCGCAAGACGCACAATACCTGGTTAATCTTGCTTCAAACGAGTACTTTAAAGCAGTAGATAAAAAAGCACTCAATGCGCAAATTATTACCCCGCATTTTAAAGACTGCAAAAAAGGTCAATATAAGGTAATTAGCTTTTACGCTAAAAAAGCGCGCGGCATGATGGCCCGTTACATTATAGAAAACCAGGTAACACAGCTTAGCCAATTAAAAGAGTTTACTGTGGCGGGTTATTACTTTAGCCCTGAAGCAACAGCAAAAGAGCTTGAGCCAGTATTTATGCGCGACGAGCAAAACTAAGCGTTTATACTCAGCAAACAATGAGTTAAAAAGCCATGCATTGCATGGCTTTTTTTATGCTGGCGCTAAACTTGCTAACTTCACCTACTATTAATGAGATAAAAAATAGATAGGTGTAAAAATATGATCAGCATACCTTCAGTAGCCGAAGCCGAAAAACTCATCGAAGAAAAACTCGGAGGGTGGTTTGATGTAGTAATAAGCCACATCCCAAACTTTATTGTGGCAGTGGTAATAGCCATTGTATTTTCAATAATAGCGCGCTTTGCCGGCCAGCTAATGAAAAACCTATTAAGGCGCTCACTCGACTCTAAGCAAATTGCAGATTTAATGGCGTCTATTTTTAAGGTTATTGTGTTATGTGTGGGCCTATTTATCGCTTTAGATTTTATGGGGTTAAAAGGCACAGTCACATCGTTACTAGCGGGTGCGGGTATTGTGGGTTTAGCCATTGGCTTTGCTTTTCAAGACATGACCGAGAACTTAATTGCCGGTATTGCTATGGGAATACGCAAGCCATTTAAAGCGGGTGATGTAATTGAAACCGACGACGTATTTGGCTCGGTACATTCTATAAACCTGCGTAACACGCTAATAGAGAGCTTTTACGGGCAGTTAATACTGGTACCTAACAAGGTATTATTTAGAAATGTGTTAAAAAACTACACCACGTTAGGCGTTAGGCGCATAGAGGTACCGGTGGGTATTTCATACGGCGACGACATTGAAAAAGCCAAAGAAGTGATAGTAGATAAAATTAACGAGTTTGACTTTGTAATACGCAAAGATGAAACCGCTGTGTACGCAGAAGGTTTTGGCGACAGTAGTATTAATTTACTGGTGTGGTTTTGGATAAAATACCCAGGCGAGCCAGACTTTATGACAGTACGCCATAAAGGCGTAGTCGCTGTTAAACAAGCGCTTGATGCTGCAGATATAAGTATTCCATTCCCAATACGTACGTTAGATTTTGGCATTAAAGGCGGTGAAAAGCTCGATGCCATGATAAGCGATAAAATAAACCAGCAGTCACCTAAACAACAAGGCGGGAGTAATACGGGTTCAAACCAAAGCGAATGAGCGACTAATACTGGTTTAAACTAGCCCAGTAATAGTTACCCACTAGCAGCGCATTTTTACATAAAAAGTGCGCTGCTGATAATTTCAAAGCGCTAAGTCGGGTTAAATTTAACTATACTTTTAATAAATTTATTTTAAGTTAATACTTATTTGCTTTTCGCTGCCATCAAGTTTTTGCAACTTTAGCAGGGCAATCTGGAATAGCGCAGCTATCTAACTCTATTACCTTGTCGCCTACTTTTAATCCTGCCAAATCAGCAAAGACTTTTATAATATCTATTTCACTTATTTCTGGGCTAAAAAAAGCCGGATACAGACACATCCGCAGCAAAGCCAAAATTACCTTCCTCTGCATGGCTAATAAGAGGGATTAACAGTACTAAATAAATCGTTTCATGTATTACTTCCTTGTGTAAGTGATGGGGCATTTGCATGCATTAAGTCATATATCATCTGTTATTTATGGTGTGGTTAATTAGTGAGTAGTAATAGGTTGCCAACGGTATTAAAAATGCGCTGATTATATGAACTTTACAGCCTTGTTATAGCATTCATTTATCAAAGCTTTAGTAAGTCACTAATTTAAAAGAGTGGGAAAGGACGGCTCAGTGTTTGCTCTATTTTTTAATAGGGGAGCTAAAGCTAGAAGTTTAGATACTAAAGTGTGCTGTTAAGCATAAAAAAGCGCGGCTTGTGTTGGAGAAACAAGCCACGCAGAGGAATAAGTTATATAAACAAATATTGTAATGCTGTATCAGATAACACTAATTTTATTACGGATAATTTTAACGCCATCCATATTTTCTAAAAACTTTTGCGCAAGTGCACGCTGAAAACCTGTTTGCGCTTCACCGTATAGGTCAACTTCACCGTCTTCAACCTGCACGCGAATATCGTTTAATGCTAAGTTTGGGTTAGTGCGTAACGTATTGGTGATTGTTTGTTGTAAGTTAGGTTGAGTAGCCACACTGCTTACTACGGCTAAGTTAGTTGCTGCACTTACTTTTGTAGCGCAAGCTAATAAAAATAAACAACAAAATGATACTAAAGCGATAGTTAACTTAAAGCGGTTCATAACTTCATCCTTACATTACGGTTAATCGTGCAGCTATTCTTAGCTGAGTTACTTTCTCAGTTACAATTTCGATGCCAGTTTTAATTTGTTGAAATATAAGGTTATTTTGTTAAGTGAGAATTCAGGTGGGCAATAATTACATTTTAATGGGAATGAGTTACATGCTTGGGTTACATTTGTAACGGGTACAAAAAAGCCGGCAACTGCCGGCTTGTTTATTTATAGTGTGCTATTTCTTTTTAATTTTAGCTTTGGCTTTTTTCTTAGCTTTCATTTTTACAGGGTCTTTACGCTTTTTAGCGGGTGGCTTAGCTTCTTTATGCTGTGGCTCAAGCCCTTTAATTATACGGCGCTTAAGCTTTTGCTCTGTGTATCGCTCAACCTTGTATAAAATGCCAATGTCGTGCGCTTCAACTAATGATATAGCAATCCCTTTTTTACCTGCACGGCCAGTACGGCCAATACGGTGTACATAGACATCGGCAGTGCGCGGCATATCAAAGTTAATTACGTGGCTAATGTCAGAAACATCAATACCGCGGGCCGCAACATCGGTTGCTATTAATATGCGCGTTTTGCCACTGTGGAAATTTTCCATCGCTTTCATGCGCTTATCTTGCGGCATTTCGCCACGCAGCCACGCGGCTTTTACGCCATTGTTAGTTAGCTCACCAATTAGCGTTTCTAGGCGCTCACGGGTTTTTACAAACACAATGGCTTTACTTACATCTGGGCCGTTTAGGGTATTAACCAACAGCTCAAGCTTGTGGTGGTAGTCATCAGCAAGGTGAACCCATTGATGAATTTTTGCTTTTTCTTTGCGTGACGATTCGGCTTCAAGTAAAGCTGGGTCGTTTAAAATACGCTCAGCAAATAACTCAACGCTATCGCCTTCTAACGTCGCAGAGAATAAAAAGCACTGACGACGGTTTTTAGCTTCGTCACATATGCGCAGCATTTCTTTTCTAAAGCCCATGTCTAACATGCGGTCGGCTTCATCAAGAATAAGCATTTCTACGTTTTCAGCATGGAAATTTTCGGTTTCAAGATATTCCATTAAACGCCCTGGTGTGGCGATTAAAATATCGTTATTGTTTTCAAAAATTTCTTTGTGGGTGCCGTAGTTTATACCACCTGTTACTACACCAATTTTAAGGTGAGTGCCTTTAGCAAGTAGTTCACATTGCTCATGAATTTGATAAGCCAGTTCACGGGTTGGGGTCATTATTAACACACGTGCAAAACCTGGGTCGCGACGCGGAAAATCCATTAAGTATTGAATAGCCGGAATTAAAAATGCCGCCGTTTTACCTGTGCCAGTAGGTGCTGATGCTAAAATATCGCGACCTTGCAGCGCTTCAGGAATAGCTTGTTGTTGAATGCTGGTTGGTGTCTCGTAGCCCATTTTATCAATGGCGTTGAGTAGTTTAGTATCAAGATCAAATTCAGAAAATTGCATAGAGTGTCTAAAATAAGGGACAATTACCTGCAATTATACGCGCTATACGCCAGTTGGTGAATGAAAAGGTGAAAAAATGTCAGGGTTTACGTTTAAACAATTTAAGGTTGAGCACGATAGCTGTGCTATGAAGGTCTCAACCGATGGCATTTTACTTGGCGCATGGGCGTATTTAAAAGGTGCCAATACATTACTCGATATAGGCACAGGCACCGGTTTACTTGCGCTTATGTGCAAACAGCGTCAACCAGCACTTAGCATAACCGCTGTTGAAATTGATGAAGCTGCTTACAAGCAAGCGCAGCAAAATATAGCCTCTAGCCCGTGGCCAAATATCACAGTAAAGCACACCACTATACAAGCGTTTAAACAGGCGGCGCCATTTGATGTTGTGATTTCTAACCCCCCTTATTTTAACCGCAGTTTAAAAGGGCTAAGCGATGCCCGTAACACCGCACGCCATACCGATGGTTTAAGTTTTGACGAACTAATACATGCCTATATGCGTTTAAGTCATGAGCATTCGTGCTTTAACGTAATTTTACCCACCACAGAGGCGGGCTTATTCATTGAACTGGCAAAACAAAGCGGGCTTTATTTAAACGCGCATTGCCAAATAAAAACCACACCAAGTAAAGCATTTAGCCGCAGTTTAATGCGCTTTAGCTTAGTAAACACTTTGCTTGAGCTTACCTCCCTATGCATAAAAGATGAAAACAACCGCTACAGCGATGATTATATTGCGTTATGTAAAGCGTTTTACTTGAAAATGTAATTTTTTAGGCAGGTAATTATCTAGTAATAAAGGATAGTTTACCCATTATGCATACGTATTCAGTTTTTATTTGAGCAACTCTCAAACTAGTGTTAATCACTTGTAAATAACGTCGAGTATGTTGTTTAACTCGCCCAACACTGGAAACACACACTATGAAACTGAATAAAATGATCACCACTGCAGGTTTTAGCTTAGGTTTAACCTTACCAAGTTTAGTATCGGCTGCACCTACAACATTTGTGCATTTATTTGAATGGAATTGGCAAGATGTAGCCCAAGAATGTGAGCAGTTTTTAGGACCAAAAGGGTATGCTGCGGTACAGGTGTCTCCGCCTAACGAGCATATTACAGGTAGCCAATGGTGGACTCGCTATCAACCTGTGAGCTACCAACTACAAAGCCGAGGCGGTAACCGTTCGCAATTTATAGATATGGTTAATCGCTGTAACGCCGCAGGCGTCGATATATATGTTGATACATTAATAAACCATATGGCAGCCGGCAGTGGTACGGGCACTGCTGGTAACACTTTTGGTAATAAACAATACCCTATTTATAGCCCACAAGATTTTCACGAAAGTTGCTCTATTAACCCAGAAGATTACGGTAATAACCGTTATCGCGTGCAAAACTGTGAGCTAGTAGGGTTGGCCGATTTAAACACTTCTTCAAATTATGTGCAAAATACATTAGCGGCATATATTAATGACCTTCAAGCTATGGGTGTTAAAGGTTTTAGGTTTGATGCTGCTAAGCATGTTGCTGCAAGTGATATTCAAAGTTTAATGGCAAAAATAAATGGCTCGCCAGTGGTGTTTCATGAGGTGATAGATCAAGGTACTGAAGCGGTTGCAGCCTCAGAGTATTTAAGTACAGGGCTAGTTACCGAGTTTAAATACAGTACTCAGCTTGGTAATACCTTTAGAAATGGCTCGCTTGCATGGTTAAGTAATTTTGGTGAAGGCTGGGGCTTTATGCCAAGTTCATCAGCTGTGGTATTTGTAGATAACCACGACAATCAGCGCGGCCATGGTGGTGCGGGTAATGTAATTACCTTTGAAGATGGCCGTTTATACGACCTAGCCAACGTATTTATGTTGGCATACCCGTATGGGTATCCAAAAGTAATGTCGAGTTATGATTTTCACGGCGATACAGATGCGGGTGGGCCAAGTGTACCGGTGCACAATAATGGTAATTTAGAGTGTTTTGCAAGTAACTGGAAGTGTGAGCATCGCTGGTCTTATATTGCGGGTGGTGTCGATTTTAGAAATAACACAGCAGATAACTGGGTAGTAACAAATTGGTGGGATAACACCCATAACCAGATTGCATTTGGACGTGGTAGCTCCGGTCATATGGCAATTAATAAAGAAGACTCAACGCTTAATGCAACAATTCAAACAGATATGGCGCCTGGACAGTACTGCAATGTGTTAAAAGGCGAGCTTTTGGGTAATGCTACTAGCTGTAGCGGTGAAGTAATAACAGTTAATAGCAACGGCACCATAAATTTAAATGTAGCGCCATGGGATGCAATAGCAATTCATAAAAATGCTAAATTAACCCAAGAGGCAGTGCCTAATAATAGCGACTGGCAAAGAACCGTTGTTTTTATTAATGCTCAAACACAAAGCGGACAAGACATGTTTGTACGCGGTGGTATAGATCACACCTATGCAAATACAAACCTTGCTAGAAACTGCCAAACAACAAATGTTGAATGTGCTATGCCAATTCGCCATAACAATCTAAAAAACAACACCACAACACCTTGGAAAGCAAACGATAACTACCTAGATTGGTATGGAATTGAACAAGGCCAAAACAGTGAAGCGCAAGGTACTGCCATGGATTGGACTACAAATGTTTGGCCAAGTGAATATGGCGCCCAAAAATCGGTAGCAGTAGATGGCTTTGGTGTTACACCCCTTAATATATGGGGCGAACACTATTGGATGCTGGATGTTGATATGGATTGCAGTAAAGCTGTTAACGGATGGTTTGAATTAAAAGCATTTATAAAAAATGGCCAAGAATGGGAAGGCGATATAAGCCAAGCAAATACCCCCTATACAAGTACTAACCATATGGCACAGTGTGGCAAAATTAATATGTTTGAATTTAACAGCTCAAATGTAGAGGTACGTAACTTTTAAATACGTACTTTAAAACGCGTACGTTAAAAAACTATCAGCCAATTTAAAACCAAGTGGGTTAACGCGTACTTGGTTTTTTACTTTTATAAGTACCTAAATAGCAGTTTAATTTCATAGTGCGTTTATAAATCAGCTGGTATTATCGTTTTATTCGCCATTTTTAATTTAGGCAACACAATGAAAAAGTTAAACAAATTACCGTTACTAACAACACTCGCTGCGGCTTTATTTATAAGCCAAGGTGCGCTTGCAAACATGACTCCTGTTGGGCTTTGGAAAACCATAGATGAAGACACCAACGAGGCTAAATCGTACGTACGCATTACTCAAAACGATAAGGTGCTCAGTGGTAAAGTTGAGGCTATTTTAGACCCAGCTAAACAAACCGGTATTTGTAAAGAGTGTGATGGGGCATTAAAAAATCAGCCTATTTTAGGGATGACCATAATCACTGATGTAAAACCAGAAGATGATGGCGTGTGGGGCGATGGTGAAATACTTGACCCTACAAATGGTAAAACTTATACCGTGCAACTAACGCCACAAAACGACGGTAAAACATTAGAAGTACGTGGCTATATAGGCTTTTTTTACCGTAACCAATATTGGCAACGTGTGGAGTAGCACTACTCGTTTGCTGTTTTTAAAAATTCGCGCTTTAGCCACGCTCGTAATGCGCTTACCTGTGGGTGATTAAGCATGGCGTGGCTCGTTGCAAAATAAAACTGCTGATGCGGATTTACAATGCTTTGGCCAATTTGCGTGAGCATGCCGTGCTTTATATCGTCGCGTACAAACTGTTTGTGGGTGACCAAAACGCCAAGCTGGCGCATCGCGGCTTGCGTTGCTTGCACTGAAATATTAAAGGTTAAGTTATTATGCTGCTTAGGCTGCGCTAAATTATTAGCCTCGCACCACGTTTGCCAATCGTTTTGCCTACGTGGGTTGGTAACGTAGATTGCTTTAAAACGCTGCAGCAAATTTTGCGCGGTTAACTCATCTTTATTTAAGCCAACTAAAAGCTGTGGGTTACAGACTAAAATTAACTGATCGTCGGCTAGTTTTTCACAGTGATATTTTTGCCACTTATCGGGCTGGCCATGAATAATCGCTGCATCAATCCCTTCGCGCTCTAAATCAAATTCTCCCACCAAGTTAGAAATACGAATGTCACTATTTGGCGAAATGCGCTGAAAATCAGCCACCCTAGGGATCCACCAGTGCAGAGCTAGTGAGTTAACCATATTGAGTGTTAAATAAGTTGGCTCATTCGCTGTGTTACTTGCCTCTTGGCTGGCTGCTAAAATTTCAGCCATGGCTGGGGCTATGCGTTTGTAATAGCGCTCACCCACAGGGTTGAGCTCAACGCGGCGACCAATGCGATTAAAAAGCGGTGTATTAAGTTGTAACTCTAAAGCTTTAATAGACTGACTTACCGCCGAGTGACTAATACTTAGCTGCTCAGCCGCGAGCACCATGCTGCCAGTTTCGGCAACAGCTATAAACGTATAGAGAGATTTTAACGGCGCTGATTTAATCATAGGTTACTTATTAACAGTTAAGTTTTACTTACAGGTTAGTTTAATATTATTCGCTTTTAAATTTATAAAGTACACGTAAAATTAGCGCCATAAAAGCCAATGCCAATTTTTTGAAAAATAATAAATAGATTAAAAAAATTAAGCCTTTAATTTTGCTTTTTACATTCATTTTTTATTCAAAGGATAACTGCGGTGACGTTAAATTCTCGTGCTAGTGTGTTTATGCTGCTCTCTACATTTACCTTGGCGTTAAATAGCTTTATAGCCAAGTTACTTACCAATTACTTTAGCACCAGCGAAGTGGTTTTTTTACGGGTGTTTTTACCCGCGATTATTATGCTGGCTTTGGCGGCAGGTATTAAATGGCAGCTACCTAATAAATCAGCATGGCGAACCTTTGCTATTCGCGCAATTTTTATAGTGCTGTGCCAAAACTGCTTTTTAGTGGCGCTAAATACTTTAACGCTGGTGGAAGCGGTTATTTTATTTAGCACTGGGCCGTTATTTATACCGCTAATAGAACGGGGGCTTTTTAAAACTAAATTAAATTGGTTATTGTTACCTACAATGGCGCTGATGTTTGCGGGTGTGATTATTCAAAATATTCATAGCGACGGCATACAATGGCGCTGGAGCTTATTAATTGGCTTAGGGGCTGGGATTTTTAATGCCTGCTCGCAAATCACCTTGTTTCGAGCCAGTAAAATTAACCTTCCGATGATGGTTATTAACGGTTGGAGTTTTACACTGGCTGCCATTTTTATGGTGCCAGTATTAATGTTTACCAGCGAAGGTGAGCGCTTTTACCAAGGTTTTGCAATCGATATAAGCAATTACAGTTTATTACTGATGGTGGCATTAATTGGGTTTTCGACCGCTGCAACGCAGTTTTTTAGAGGAAAGGCGTACCGATTAGCCAGTTCTAACTCGCAGCTAGCACCGCTTATTTATTCTAACTTATTATTTGCGTTGTTATTTCAGCTAATTTTTTACGATACAACATTAAGTTTATCGCAAGTAATAGGCTCAGCGCTTATTGTACTGGCATGTATTATTAATACCTTTGCGCCTAATTGGCTATTGCAAAGGCAAGCAAAAATACGTGAAAAAAAGTGCGCTAAAAAACTTAGTTATTTGTAATGTATTGGCCTAAACATGGTTTAGGCCAAACTCGTTATAGCGTTTCGCTATACTCTGTCATTATTTGTTCAACCCAACTGGCTATGCGCTCATCGCTTAGCTCGTATTGGCTGTCTTCATCAAGCGCTAGGCCAACAAAGTGTTTGCCATCGGGGGTAAGTGCTTTTGACGCTTCAAACTCGTAGTTTTCATCGTTTGGCCAAAAACCAAGTTGCGTAAACGACTGGGTATTTATTTCATCGTGAAGCATACCAAGGGCGTCTTGAAACCATTGTCCGTAACCTTGTTGGTCGCCCATGCCAAATAAAGCAATGGTTTTACCATTTAGGTTTACATCTTTAATGTCGTCCCACTTAGACTCCCAGTCTTCTTGTATTTCTCCAAAATCCCATGTTGAAATACCAAAGATGATAAAGTCGTACTGCTCTGCATTTTTAAGTGGTTCGTCTTTAATATTGTGTAAGGTCACTACATCGGCGCCAATAAGGTCGCGAATTTTTTCTGCTGCCATCTCTGTGTAGCATGTAGTAGAGCCAAAAAATAAACCAATCTGCATCGTATTTATCACTGTGTAATTGCCTGTTATGATAGGGCGCAGTTTACCGTAAGGTATTTTTAATTGATACCTTCTACCGTGGGTATTACCAACATGAGATCACAACGTGACAACGCTACCTGACGATTTACCTGAACCAAATACCGAGCTAAACAGCAACAGCGACTTTTTAGAAACCTTTTTAGATAGCTTGTACTTAGAGCAAGGTGTAAGCGAAAACACCCTTAGCGCGTATCGCAGTGACCTAGATAAGTTTTGTCAGTTTTTAAAAGGCGAAAGCTTAATGACGGTAACCAGCTTAGATATAGAAAGCTACCTAGCGTATCGCGTAGATTTAGGGTTGAAACCACGTAGCACGGCACGCAGCATAAGTGCGTTAAAGCGGTTTTATCAGTATTTTGTACGTGAAAAACGTATTGCAAGCTCACCGCTTGAAAACATTGCGCAACCAAAAGCGGGTCAATCGCTACCTAAAACGCTCTCAGAAGCCGAAGTAGAGGCATTATTAAGTGCGCCCAATATTGAAGAACCAATGGGGCTGCGCGATAAAGCCATGCTAGAGCTACTTTATGCTACGGGCTTGCGTGTAACCGAGCTTGTAGGGCTGCGTATGGAGCAAATTAACTTGCGCCAGTCGGTTGTGTTTGTAAAAGGTAAAGGCAACAAAGAGCGCTTAGTACCTTTAGGCGAAGAGGCCATGTACTGGCTTGAGCAGTTTTTAAAAGGGGGGCGTGCACAAATGATAAAACACGCCACCGATTTTGTGTTTCCCTCAAAACGCGGTGTAGGTATGACCCGACAAACCTTTTGGCATCGTATTAAACACTATGCTATTTTGGCGTCTATTGAGTCAGATTTATCGCCGCATACGTTGCGTCATGCCTTTGCAACACATTTACTTAATCATGGTGCCGACTTAAGAGTGGTGCAGATGATGTTAGGGCACAGCGACTTATCGACTACGCAAATTTATACCCATGTTGCCAATGAGCGATTAAAATCGGTACACTCAGAGCATCATCCGCGCGCGTAATATGAAATTTAATATCAGCTTAGCGGTCAATTTAGTACGTATTATTAGATAGAGAAAATTATGAAAAAATTAATGTTAGCAGGTGCAATGTTGTGCACAAGTATTAGTGCATTTGCAAATGGCGTAGCCACAACGCCAGATGCTAATGATCCTATTGTTACTAAATTTGCCACGTTAGGTGTAACAGTTAAGCAAATAAACCCAAGCCCTGTTGCCGGTTTAAAAGAGCTCATTACAAATAAAGGTGTACTTTACGCCAGCCCAGACGGCCAGTTTTTAATGCAAGGCACGCTAATTGATTTAAACAACCGCAGCAACTTAACCGAGCAAGCGTTAAATGGTGTCCGTGTTGAAGGTATTAAAGAATACCAAGATTCAATGATTGTTTATAAAGCGCCCAACGAAAAACACCAAATTACGGTATTTACCGATATTAGCTGTGGCTATTGTCGTAAATTACACCGCGAACTAGACGACTTGCTTGATGCAGGCATTACTGTTCGTTATTTAGCATTTCCGCGTGGTGGACTGCAAGGTTCGGGCTACGCCGATTTAATGAATGTATGGTGTGCACGCGACCAACAAGAAGCACTAACAAAAGCTAAATCAGGCGAAGACACTAAAGTTGTTGCCGGTTGTAGCGCACCAGTAGCTGAGCATTACCAGCTAGGCCAAAGCTTTGGTATTAGCGGTACGCCAGCCATTATTTTAGAAGACGGTACAATGATCCCAGGCTACCAGCCAGCCGCCGCATTAAGTGCAGCGCTTGAGGCGAACAAAGCAGATTAATTAAAAATCTGAGTACCTGTTTAATATCAATCCGCGATAATACTTAATCATTTTGCGGGGCTAAACATGCTGCTACAGGCGTTAAAAAATGCTTATTTTCGACTGCATGGATGCAGAAGGTAGAGCAATGCAGGAGCAATTGCCGAGAACAACTAAATAGCGAATTTATTGCCTAGCTATCAACACGTTTATCCAGCCTCAAAATAGATTACTTAATTAAGCGAATTGGTTTAAAAAGGCCTTTATGGCCTTTTTTTGTCTTTTTATTATGAACACCATAAGTTAAAAACCAGCATGAAAAAACTGATCATTGCGCGCGAAAATGTAGACGATTCTTACCTGCCAAGCGATCTGCACCCTGTTATTAAGCAAATTTATGCCACGCGTAACGTGCAAAATGCACACGAGCTAAATAATAGTGCAGCCACGCTAATCGACTTTAAACTGTTTAAAGACATCGACAAAGCCACCGAGCTATTAATTGATGCGCTGAATGCGCAAAGCCGCATTTTAATTGTTGGCGACTTCGATGCCGATGGCGCAACCAGTACAGCCACCTTAATGCAAGGCTTGGCAATGTTTGGCTTTAATAACTTAGACTACCTTGTACCGGACAGGTTTAGCTTAGGCTATGGTTTAAGCCCTGCGCTTGCTGAGCAAATTGTTGATATAAAACCAGAGCTGGTCATTACGGTAGATAACGGTATTTCATGTATTGCAGGCATAGACATACTAAAAAAAGTGGGCATTAAAGTACTGGTTACTGATCACCACTTGCAAGGGGAGCAGCTCCCTAATGCCGATGCAATTGTTAACCCAAACCGTCATGATTGCCGTTTTCCTTCAAAATCAATTGCGGGTGTCGGCGTTGCCTTTTACTTGCTTATAGCCCTTAGAAGCACGTTACGAGAGCAAGGTTATTTTGAACGCCATGCTATGCCAAATTTAGCCGACTTGCTTGATATAGTTGCCCTTGGCACCGTGGCCGATGTAGTTGCGCTTGATGCAAATAACCGCACTTTAGTACACCAAGGGTTGGCGCGTATTCGCAGCGGTAAAACACGCCCAGGTATTACTGCGCTTATTGAAGTGGCTAATCGTAATGCAGCGCGTTTAAGCGCCAGTGACTTTGGTTTTTCGTTGGCCCCGCGTTTAAACGCAGCAGGGCGACTAGATGACATGAGTTTGGGCATAGCGTGCTTATTAAGTACCGATATAAACCAAGCAAGGCGGATTGCCAGCGAGTTAGATAGCTTAAACCATGCACGGCGCGAAATAGAGCAGGGCATGCAAGCCGAGGCACAAGCAGTGCTTGATAGGCTCGCGTTTAGTGACGATAACATTCCCGATGCCATTTGTTTATACCAAGAAGATTGGCACCAAGGTGTTATTGGTATTTTGGCGGGTCGCTTAAAAGAAAAATACCACCGCCCAACCGTTATTTTTGCCGGTGGCGAAAACGGTGAAATAAAAGGCTCGTGCCGCTCTATTGAAGGGCTGCACATGCGCGATTTACTCGAAGGGCTAAATACCGCCGACCCGCACTTAATTAATAAATTTGGCGGCCACGCCATGGCGGCAGGGCTAAGTATTGATGAGCAAAATTTTAATGACTTTAAAAACGCGTTTGATGCAGCTGTAAGCGCGCAGTTAAGCGAAGAAAGTAAACGCTGCATTGTGTTTACCGATGGCGAGCTGCCAAACGAGTGCTTTACAATGGACTTTGCTCAGCTATTAAAGCAATCAGGCCCATGGGGGCAGCAATTTCCTGAGCCGGTATTTGAGCACACCTTTGAAGTTATTCAGCAGCGTATAGTAGGCGAAAAGCACTTAAAGCTGGTGCTTAAACATCAATCTGGACGCTTAGTTGACGCTATTGCATTTGGAATAGATGTAAAAGCATGGCCCGACACCGAGGCCCGTTATGTCAAAGTGGCTTATCAGCTCGACATAAACGAATTTAGAGGCAAGTTTAGCCTGCAATTAATTGTTCGCGAGCTTGAAAAAGTGCATTAAAAAATATGCACAATGCATGCATAAAAGGCTAATAAAGCGCGCGGTTTTTTGTTAAAATCGGGCGTTTTTATCATTTGACGATAATTTATTGCGTTTAGTGCTAATTTTAGCGCGCAATAATCTAGCCATTTTGGAGTAATGTACATGTTTGAAGTGAATCCTGTGATTAATCAAATCAAGGAAATTCGCGAACGTACTGAACTGCTTCGGGGGTACCTTTGACTACGCTCACAAACAAGAGCGCCTAGAAGAAGTAAACGCCGAACTTGAAGATTCAGCCGTATGGAATGAACCTGAGCGCGCACAAGCACTTGGTCGTGAAAAATCAGCCTTAGAAGCCGTTGTTGAAACAATCGACAACTTGGTAGCGGGTGCTGACGACGTAGAAGGTTTATTAGAGCTTGCAGTAGAAGCAGAAGACGAAGACACGTTTGTTGAAGCGCAAACTGAACTTGAAGGCTTAAATAAACAGCTTGAGGGTTTAGAGTTTCGCCGTATGTTTTCGGGCTCTCACGATGCAAACGATGCTTACCTTGATTTACAGTCTGGGTCTGGCGGTACTGAAGCACAAGACTGGTGTAACATGTTATTACGCATGTATTTACGCTGGGGCGAAGCTAAAGGCTTTAAAGTTGAGCTAGTAGAAGCAACCGATGGCGATGTAGCCGGTATTAAAGGTGCAACAGTGCGCTTTGTAGGCGAATACGCATATGGTTGGCTGCGCACAGAAACAGGTGTACACCGTTTAGTCCGTAAAAGCCCATTTGATTCAAGTGGTCGTCGTCATACCTCGTTTGCCTCTGCCTTTGTTTACCCAGAAGTAGATGACAATATTGAAATTGATATTAATCCGGCTGACTTACGTATAGACGTTTACCGTGCATCGGGCGCGGGTGGTCAGCACGTTAATACCACCGAATCGGCAGTACGTATTACTCACGTACCTACCAACACGGTTGTTCAGTGTCAAAACGAGCGTTCACAACACAAAAATAAAGCCCAAGCAATGAAGCAGTTAAAAGCAAAATTATTTGAGCTTGAACTTCAGCAGCAAAATGCTGAAAAGCAATCGCAAGAAGACGCAAAGTCGGATATTGGCTGGGGAAGCCAAATTCGTTCTTACGTACTTGATGATGCACGTATTAAAGATTTACGAACTGGCGTTGAAAACCGTAATACGCAATCGGTACTTGACGGCAACCTAGACAAATTTATTGAAGCCAGCCTAAAATCTGGCCTATAACCACCAAGCTAAAAAAGAGCTAAAAAATGACTGATCAAATCCAAGACGAAAATAAGTTAATCGCTGAGCGTCGCGGCAAATTAGACGCTATTCGCGAAAATTGCCCAGCCAACGGTCATCCTAATCAGTTCCGTCGTGAACATTACACGGCTGATTTACAGGCTGAGTTTGGTGATAAGAGTAAAGAAGAATTAGTAGAGCTTAAGCACGTTGTATCAATTGCTGGCCGTATTTTAGCTAAGCGTGGTCCTTTTATGGCCATTCAAGACATGAAAGGCCGTGTACAAGCTTACGCATCTAAAGATGTGCAAAAAGACTTAAAAGCAAAATATGGCCAACTAGATATTGGCGATATTATTGGTGTTAAAGGTGCGCTTAATAAATCAGGTAAAGGCGATTTATACGTAGAAATGACCGAGTACGAACTACTTACTAAGTCACTACGCCCATTACCAGAGAAGTTTCATGGTTTATCAGATCAAGAAACCAAGTACCGTCAACGTTATGTTGATTTAATTACTAACGAAGCAACGCGCGAAACATTCCGCATTCGCTCACAAGTAGTTGAAGGCATTCGTCGCTTTTTAGCAGAGCGCGACTTTATGGAAGTAGAAACGCCAATGCTACAGGTTATTCCTGGCGGTGCGTCTGCGCGTCCATTTGTGACTCACCATAACGCACTTGATATAGACATGTACTTACGTATAGCGCCTGAGCTTTACCTTAAGCGTTTAGTAGTAGGTGGTTTTGACCGCGTATTTGAAATTAACCGTAACTTCCGTAACGAAGGGTTATCAACGCGCCACAACCCAGAATTCACTATGATTGAATTTTACCAAGCCTACGCTGATTACATCGACCTGATGAATATTACCGAAGACATGCTACGTACAGTTGCAACAAACGTTTTAGGTAGCCCAATTGTTGTTAATACAACTAAAGATGAAAACGGCGAAGTTATCGACTCAGTAGAGTACGACTTTGGCAAACCGTTTGAGCGCCTAAGCATGGCTGATGCTATCTTAAAATATAACCCTGAGTTTGATGCTGCGGTATTTAATGACCCAGAAAACCACTTTGAAGAATTAAAAGCGTACGCTAAACAAGTACACGTTAAAATTCCTGAAAATTGTGTATGGGGCCCAGGTAAGTTTTTATGTGAAATATTTGAAGAGACGGCTGAGCATATGCTTATCCAACCTACATTTATTACAGGCTACCCGTGGGAAGTATCGCCACTTGCGCGCCGTAACGACGAAAACCCATTTGTTACCGACCGCTTTGAGTTTTTTGTTGGCGGACGTGAGCTTGCAAATGGCTTCTCGGAGCTTAACGATGCACAAGATCAAGCAGAGCGCTTTACTCGCCAAGTTGAAGAAAAAGACGCCGGCGATGATGAAGCAATGCATTACGATGAAGACTACATACGCGCACTAGAGTACGGCTTACCGCCTACTGCCGGTGAAGGTATTGGTATTGACCGCTTAGTAATGTTATTTACTGATTCACCAACCATTAAAGATGTTATTTTGTTCCCGCATATGCGCCCACAAGCTGACTAAGCTTTAACAAAACATATGTGATAAACGCCGCTAAATTTTAGCGGCGTTTTTGTGTGAGTATAAAAATAAGCGCCAATGCAGGAAAAGTTGGAGAGTAAATTGCTTTATAAAAACAGACGAAAGAGAGGATAAGATTGTTCGCTTTTTAATTAATTAGTACTAAACTAAATTTTAAAGCTAGTTATTAGTACTTATTAATAGTTAATTCAGATTGGGTTATTTAATGTAGCCTTGTTTTAAATGACCTTAATAACAGTGCTATAACGTAATTTCATGACTGTTTTTTAAACATTATGTTGTATTTATGTAAAAAACTTAGCTAAAATACGCCAGAATTTTGAGCTGGGTTAAAATAGCACTCTAAATATGAATTCTCAAATGGACTTAGAATATAATATGAAAGACAACCGAGTTGAAGAATCGCCAGAAACTGATACCACAGAGCAAAAGCGACAAGCTTATTACCGAGCCTGTATTGCTGAGTTTCAGCAATTAGGTTACCAAGAGCAATATTTAGCGCAGCTCAAAGATGATTTAGTGCCTTTAATGGGCGTTAATCCACAAGACAAAAATATTTAAATCGTTTACTTTTCAAACCAATTATACAATTAAAGCTGACTTATGTGCGTTCTGTAACCAGATAGTCATTTTTGGCATAAAAGTGTTTGACATATTTTCTGAAATCTTTATTATACGCCCCACAAGACGGAGAGGTGTCCGAGTGGCCGAAGGAGCTCCCCTGCTAAGGGAGTATAGAGTTTGTAGCTCTATCGAGGGTTCGAATCCCTCCTTCTCCACCATTTCTTTTAATGGCAGTCTTGTAAAGTAAAGATTGGGCGCATAGCTCAGCTGGATAGAGTACCTGGCTACGAACCAGGCGGTCGGAGGTTCGAATCCTCCTGCGCCCACCACTCTCATATATAAGCCGACAAAAGTCGGTTTTTTTGTGTCTGAAATAACATATAAGTTAAGCGCATATTTTACGATGTATACTTATATTTATTGTTTCAGAAACTCAACTTAGAGTATAAATAAGCAAATATAAAAGTGGGCGCATAGCTCAGCTGGATAGAGTACCTGGCTACGAACCAGGCGGTCGGAGGTTCGAATCCTCCTGCGCCCACCACTTTCATATATAAGCCGACAAAAGTCGGTTTTTTTGTGTCTGAAATAACATATAAGTTAAGCGCATATTTTACGATGTATACTTATATTTATTGTTTCAGAAACTCCACTTAGAGTATAAATAAGAAAAAATGAAAGTGGGCGCATAGCTCAGCTGGATAGAGTACCTGGCTACGAACCAGGCGGTCGGAGGTTCGAATCCTCCTGCGCCCACCACTTTCATAGACTCTGCTTAGAGTATAAATAAGTAAAGTGTTGGCTTAAAGCCAAGCGGTCGGAGGTTCACTCTTAGAAGATACGTCCTGCGCCCACCACTTTCATACATATGCCGACATTAAGTCGGTTTTTTTGTGTCTGAAATTTGAGAAAGCTTTCAGCTATCAGGTATTAGTAAAATCCAATTTTACATAGTGCCAAATCTTCTATTCAGTCACTTCTCTAAAAGCGCAGCGCCTCTTAACCTCTTTGTGAATAATTTGTTTTAAGAAACATTACAAAGAGAAGTGAAAGAGGAATAAATGAGAAGCTCAAAACCAACATTAGTATTTAACCCATTTACGAGCTATGCTCGTCGCGCTAGCAAGCTTAGCGCCTTGTATCTACGGGAAAACTTTAAACCCTGAGTTTAATTGTCGTGGACGTAGAGCGTGATCACGTTAGAAGCGCACCTTCTAGTTACTTATGTACAGCTCAAAACCATTCACTGCTCTTTAACTTAAGCTGTGGTATTTTAAACACCTTGCTTAAAAGGAACTTGCTGTATGTTTAAAGCTGTATTCATCACCTGTGTTTTACTATTTATTATCACTATTTTTAATGTGGGCGCGCACGCTCACACAGCTCAAACAACGCCAATTGTTGGCGCTGCTCAATACAAACATTATTTGCCGCAGCTACAAAATAAACGTGTTGGGCTTGTGGTAAATCAAACATCGCTTGTTGAAAATACTCATTTGGTTGATGCTTTACTCACTAAAAATATAAACATAACCAAAATTTTTGCACCTGAGCATGGCTTTAGAGGCGATCACGACGCTGGAGCTCATGTTAAAAATGCGGTTGATAGTAAAACCGGTATCCCGCTTATTTCTATTTATGGCAAAAACAAAAAACCAAGCGCTGAGGCTCTGAGCGAAGTAGATGTTATTATTTTTGATATTCAAGATGTGGGCGTGCGCTTTTATACCTATATAAGCTCTATGCATTACATGATGGAGGCCGCAGCCGAGCAGGGCATAGAATTTATTGTGCTTGATAGGCCAAACCCCAATATTGCCTACGTTGATGGGCCAATACTTGAGCGCCAATTTAAATCGTTTGTAGGCATGCACCCAATCCCCGTGCTGCACGGCATGACGGTAGGCGAGCTTGCAAAAATGATCAAAGGCGAAAGTTGGATCAATAAAGCGGCTGATTTAAAGCTTACGGTGATCCCGGTTGATCATTACACGCGCTTAACATCCTACAGTTTACCTGCAAAACCCAGCCCTAATTTACCTAACGATCAATCAATTGCGCTGTATCCGTCGCTGTGCTTTTTTGAAGCAACCCCTGTAAGTATTGGCAGAGGCACCGACTTTGCGTTTCAAGTAATTGGCTACTCTCCCGTTGCGCTTGGGGATTTTAGTTTTACACCGCGCTCGATAAAAGGGGCGGCAGCAAACCCTAAATTTAAAAATACTCCTGTAAAAGGGCTCGATTTACGCACAGCAAACACGCGCGGGCTTGATTTAAGTTATTTAATTACGGCTTATAATAAATTATCTAAAAACAATATTACCTTTTTTGAACGCGCTGATTTTATGGATAAATTGGCTGGTACCAACAAACTACGGTTAGCTATTGAAGCAGGGCAATCAGAGCGACAAATAAAACAAAGTTGGCAGCAAGGGCTTGCAGCATTTAAAAAGCAACGAGCGCCGTATTTGCTGTACAAGTAAGGGGTGCAAATGGCTTTAGTAATAAAAAAAACATTAAGCAGCTGTTTTAAAAAGGCTTTATTGGCACTTGTTAGCGCGACTCTTGTAGCGTGCAGTACGGCAAATAAGCCAAATGAGTTTACAGCAAGTGAACTTAAGCAAAGCAAATTAGTAACGCTTCCAAACGCCCAAGTTATTGTCACTTTTCCTGAGGCTAGCCCAAGTAGCCGTGAGTACGTAAATAACCGTGGCACATTTAAAGCGTATAAAGGGCGAGGGCAGTTATTAATTCAAAATAATAACGCGATAAGCGCCGATATTTTTATAAATAACCAAAAGCTTAATATTACCAACCAATTAGCCGCCAATACTTTATATGAGTATTCGCTAGCAAGGCGCACCCACAACGGGGTAAATACGTTTAAGGTTGAAAATATTAAACCTAAAGACGCAAGCCTTACCTTGCGCTTTGAGTTCCCAACCTTAAGTACCGCTGCGCAAAGTAATATAGACTTTAGCCAGGTCGATGCCCTTATTGAAAAAGACATACAAGCTGGTTTTCCTGGTGCGGTATTGGCTGTTATTAAAAGTGGTGAACTAATAAAGCTTAGTGCCTATGGCGATGCCAAACAGTACCAGCAAAGTGATTTAATGCTACTACGCCCAGAGCCAATGCAAACACACACTCTGTTTGATTTAGCCTCTAACACCAAAATATTTGCCACTAATTTTGCCCTTATGAAACTTGTAAGCGAAGGACTTTTAAATATAAACAAGCCCGTACAAAGTTACTTATCTGAATACAAAGGTGATGGCCGCGAGTTGCGCACAGTTAAAGATTTACTCACGCATACTGCGGGTTACCCGCCTGTGTTTGATTTTCATCGTAAAGGTGCTAAAACTGGCGATGTGTATTTTTCGCAAAATAGCCAAACCACAAAGCAGCTGTTACTTACGCAAGTACCGCTGAGCAATAAATACCCCGCACAAGCCGTTTACTCCGATATTGATTACATGATTTTAGGCGTACTGGTTGAACGTATAACCGGGCAACCACTTGATGACTACCTAGAGCAACACATTTACGCCCCACTTAAATTGACCAATACGGTATTTAATCCACTTAAAAAGGGCTTTAAACGCGCTGAATTTGCAGCAACCGAGCTTAGCGGCAATACCCGTGATGGCCGTATTACCTTTGATAATATTCGTACCAATGTTTTGCAGGGCGAAGTGCACGACGAGCGAGCATTTTATTCGTTTGATGGCGTAGCAGGGCATGCCGGTTTATTTAGTAATGCACCCGATTTAGCTGTGCTTTGCCAAGTACTATTAAACCAAGGTGGTTTTGGCAATACCCAGTTATTTAGCGCATCAACCTTAGCGCAGTTTGTAACGCCACAATTAAACAACGAAACCTATGGCCTAGGCTTTAGGCTTGCAGGTAACAACCAAGCCAGGCGTTGGCATTTTGGCCCTTATGCAAGTGCACAAGCGTATGGCCACACTGGCTGGACGGGCACAGTGACGGTTATTGATCCAACCTACGATTTAGCCATTATTTTATTGACCAATGCGCGGCACACAAAAATAAAAGGAAGCCAAAAACATTACCAGTTTTTGGGCAAACAATACGAGACCGCGCAATATGGCTCGGTGGTATCGCTTATTTACGAAGCAGTACTAAATCAATAAATTATCGTTTAGGCTAAAACGGCCTAAGTGCAGTGCCTTAAGTGATTTATTTACAGGTGACTTAACTAAGCCAATCCATTAAGCTAAGCGGTTTACAAATTCAGGCCACATTTTTAAAACGGCCTGTAAAATAAGCGTTTCAACGTGAATAAAGCGAACGCACTTCGCTATTAATAAAGGTTAATTTATGTCTTGGTATTCTATATTACCGCCGCTCATTGCTATCGCTATCGTATTTTGGCGAAAAGAAGTAATAATGGCACTTTTGGTGGCCGTGGCTTCGTCAGAATTTTTACTCGCTATACAAGGCGAGGGTAATACCTTATTTGCTACATTTTTAAATACCATTGAGCGCATAATATCGGTAGCCAGCTCGCCGGGTAACACTCGCATTTTAATATTCAGTATTATGATTGGTGCCTTGCTTGCCTACATACGCGAATCAGGCGGCGTAGCAGCCACCGTTAATATGCTAATGAACAAAGGCATTGCAAAAAGTAAGCGCCAAGTTGGCTTTTTAACCATGTTTACCGGCATCGCAGTATTTATAGAGTCAAACCTCAGCGTATTAACCTCAGGTATTGTATCGCGTGGCTTGTTCGACAAGTTTAAAATGAGCCGAGCCCGTCTTGCTTATATTATTGATAGTACCAGTGCACCGGTGTGTATTTTAATATTACTTAACGGTTGGGGCGCATTTGTACTGGGTTTACTTGGCAATTACGAGCTAAGCGAATCGGCAGTTTCTATTTTATGGGGCAGCGTAGGGTATAATTTTTACGCGATTATCACGCTAGTCATTGTGTTTTACACTATCGCGTTTGATAAAGTACACGGCCCAATGAAAGAAGCCGAGCAAAAGCTAGAGCTGCAAAAAACTGACCTAAAAGAAGAAGTAAAAGGCTCTAAAGCGCGTTACATGCTCGTGCCATTACTTACCCTAATTGTGAGCATGGTAGGCTTTATGTTTTACACCGGCAACGGCGTACTTGCAGAAGGCAGCGGCTCTAAATCGGTTTTATACGCAACGGTATTAGCCATTGTAGTTGCATATGTTTTAATGATTAGCTCGCGCCAATTTACTCACCATCAATTAGTCGACACCGGCTTTAAAGGCATGGGCGAGTTATTACCGCTGGTGAGCATTGTATTGCTTTCACTTACACTGGGCGCAAGCTTAAAAGAGCTAGGCACGGGCGTATTTGTCGCATCACTAGTGGGCGATTACCTACCTATTTACTTAATTGTACCAGTGCTGTTTTTAACCGGCGCGGTTATGTCGTTTACTACGGGTACATCGTGGGGCACATTTGCCATACTTATTCCTATTGGCGTACCGCTTATTCAAGCGCTCGGTTTGCCACCTTCACTGGTGGTAGGCGCTATTTTAGGCGGCGGTATATTTGGCGATCACTGCTCGCCTATATCCGACACCAGCGCTGTATCGGCACTCGCCTCGGGGTGTGATTTACTCACCCACGTTAAAACGCAGCTACCGTATGCGTTATTTGGCGGCGCACTGACGTTTATAGCGTACTTAGTAACAAGCATAATTGTGTTATAAACGCATTTTAGAATACGACAATTCCAAACACTCAAAAGCCTGATTAATTGCAGGCTTTTTAATATTATACAATGCTTAATTAAACTGAAATTATAGATGAATATCAGTTTATTAATATTATAGATGAATATCATCCAATAGAGTTAAGCTAAATTGACATGGTGGGTTTGTCCTCGTATATTTATGCCCATAATGGAATTTAAATATATTAGGAATAAAAATGGTAAAGGAATACATTGTAAAAAAAGGTGATACATTATGGGATATATCTTCTAAGCACTTAGGGTCTCCAATGGAGTGGCCTAGGTTATGGAAGTTTAATAACCGAAAAGAAGTTGTGGCTATTACTAATAAGCCTATAACTAATCCCGACCTAATTTATCCAGGGCAAAAAATACTCATACCTTCTTTAGATATTTCTCAAATTAAAATTAAGCAAAATGCCAGAGCATTTAATACAGTTAATGAGTCTTCACAAAAACAACTCCCTAAAATCACTTCGCCAATTTCATTAAGCTATAAGTTAGATGATATAAGACAACCTCCAATTGTACTCCCTAATGCTATAGTGGAAATTAAAATGACAGGTAATATTGTTTTATCTAGTGTAGATAAATATCCTGTTAATTACGTAGTTAACGATAAAAAATTAGAGGCGACGGTAACATCTCAAGCTAATAAAGCTTTTGGAGCATTAATTAGTGAAACAAAATTAGCTTTCGACGAAAAAACTAAAAAGTTAACGCTTGGAACTAATATTGTCTCTAAGAGTACTACTCCAAACAGCCCAACTACATCACTGGGAATTGAAGTCACATCAAATTCACCAATACCAAAATTAAAATATGAAGTGCAGCTCCCTCAATTAAAAGGAAAAATTAATCAATTTAACTATATAGCTGAAAAAGTGTCGTTTGTTTTAGAAGTAACATTTACTGGCTCAGATGGTAAAAGTGCTAGAGAACATAACCCTGACAGTAGTGTATGGGATAAGCCTTTAGCTATAGGACTATTTGCTGGAGCTACATTAATTGTTATTGGTACTTTAGTAGAAGATTACGTCACATTAGGTGCAGGAGTCGCTGATGATCCCGCTAGTTTTGCTGCAGCTGCAGGGATGACCGCGAGGGGAGTTGTATTATGGGGTTCTGCTAGAGCAGTAGTTATTCCCGCTGTATTACCCGCAGTTGTTAGGTTTAGCACTTCTATAGTCCCAGTCGCAACACTTAGACATGCCCATTAAAAGAGGTTTATTTAGTGAGAATATTTTCAATTGTTTTTTTATTTTTTCTCAGTGGATGTACTTACTTAGAAAGTGCATCAGAACAAGCTAAGCGCTTAGGTAAAACATACCAACTAGATATCCGAGCTGGCGATACTCGTTTATTTTTCCCTGAACAATTTTTAGGAGTTGGAGGCAAGCTGCCTACACTTGAAATGCAAAGCACTTCTTTGGAGGATTCTTCAGAGTCACTTGATGGTATTGAAACCGCGCTGGAGGTTTATCCTGAAGGCTTTGTTTCCAAATTTATTAATGCTATTTATATTTCAGGACCTATGCTCATGGAGGGGGCTGAAGCGGGGGGAACATATTCAAGAAATTCTATAATATTATCAAATATCTCAGATAAGAACGGTACTAACTTCAATTATGAAAATTCGTTACGGGGAGTTCATCACGAGCTTAGTTCTTTAATTTATTTACGCTCCCCTTTTGTTAATCTTGCATGGCAAGGTCTGTTGCCTGAAAGTTGGAGTCCTGCTTCCTCGAATTATGAGGCTTTAACGCAAGATAGAAGTATAGGGCCTGATTATGAAAATGGATTTTTATCTACCTACGGTAAAACTAATATTGAGAACGACTTTAATATTTTCGCCGAATTTGCTTTTTCTGAGCCTGAAAAGCTACGAGACCTTGCAGCTAAGTATCCAACTATAGCTAAAAAGCTGAGTTTATTTATTACTGCATATAAGCAGGTTCTTCCTGAATATCAGCAGGGCTTCGAAGAGTATTTCAATAATACGGGTTTAAGCGATGTTGCTATAAAACCTAATAATGTAGAGATTACAATCCACAGTGATTTTAGTAATATTAAGCCTCAAATAATTCACTAAGTAAACTTAGTAAAGGGCCTATGTTTTACATATAGTTATGGTTCATACTTAAGATATTCCTCTGTTAAAGAAGCATAAATCGAATACTCTGAAGCAGCTTTTTATGTACCTTAATCATTGTAATAGTAGCTTGTCAGGATTTCTCTACGTAACTTTAAATGATATGATTTCACCAATTAAATAATAAATAAGGACATTTTTATGGATATTATGATTGGTCAGCAAGCTCTTAAAAAGAAAAATCAGCTAACTCAGTTATCAGAGCGAGCAATCGGTCGAGACTTCAAAGAGCAAGCAGCATTAGCTATACAAATGACTCAATGCAGTGCAGCTGTTTATAGGAGGTTACAGCGCACTTATAAATCAACTGTAACGCCACGAGATGAAAAAAGAGTTAAAGCCGGAGGCTTGAGTACACAGTCAGTAACTTTTTCCACAAGTAATAATAGCCAAAAATCTTTTAATAGCTTACTACCTGCAATGCGTGGTGGGAGAGCCGCACCAACTAATACTTCCAAAACATCCAATGATGTTGCCGTTGCTTCTAATCAACCACAAGCAGTTAATTTGTTAGCTTTATTACACCCTGTAATAAGCAGTGATATTATGAAAACAGGTAACGCAGTAGAAAAAACAGCTACTATATTAGGACTGGTCACAACTACAGTTGGTTTTGTTGTTCCTGGAGGTGGAGCCGTATCCTCTATTGTTAGTTGGGTAGGCAGTGGCGCTACTTATTCAGGTTTCACTATGTCAAGAATACGTCCTGATGCGCCGGATAGAGCCTATCATCAATTAACTAACTACATTACGTGTTTAGCGGCTTGGAATAAAAAAGCGTGTGAGTTAATCGATATAGCTGATCCAAATGGACAATGGACTTTTCGGGATATTGAAAACGGATTCTCATAGAGTTAAGGCTGAAAAGACAGTTTTAAATATTTTATGAGAGGACTCTACTAAATATAAGAAAGCCTGCTTAATCGCAGGCTTTTTTGTTTTAAATATGCAGTTAAATACCCGTATTTATATTTTTTAGGTTATTGTATGGTATGAGCTTTAAGCTTTTTAATAGCTATAAATTCTTACTTTTTAACTTATACAAGGCTGTAAACCCACACTATGTTTGTAATAGATAATATCATTCTTGTTAGTGCCATTTTAATTTTACTAGGGGTTATCTCGAGCAAGCTATCTGCGCGCGTTGGCTTACCCGTGCTGGTGCTATTTTTACTGGTGGGCATGCTTGCAGGTGAAGACGGTATTGCAGGTATATCTTTTGATAACGCAGAGGCGGCTCATGCTCTGGGCACGTTAGCACTGGCTATTATTCTATTTGATGGTGGCTTACAAACTCCCACCAGTTCAATTAAACAAGTGTGGAAACCTGCTTCGGCTTTAGCAACGGTCGGGGTGCTTTTAACGGCTGTAATTACCGGCCTTGTCGCCACTTATATTTTAGACTTACCCGTATTACAAGGCGTTTTGCTGGGCGCGATTGTGGGCTCTACAGATGCCGCAGCCGTATTTGCACTTTTACGTAGCGCCGGTATTCACTTAAATAAAAAGCTTAAATCAACCCTTGAAATAGAAAGCGCCTCGAACGACCCAATGGCTATTTTTTTAACGGTTGGTTTGCTCGAAATGCTAGTGAACGACATGCCAATAGGGCTGGGTTTACTGCAGTTATTTGCTCAGCAAATGGGCGTAGGCGCCGTTTGTGGGTTTTTAATTGGTAAGGTGTCGGTGTGGTTTATTAATCGAATAAAATTAAATGCATCAGGTTTGTATTTAGTAATGGTAACCGCATTTGGGCTGCTTTCTTTTGGCCTTTCTGCAACGCTTGGTGGCAGTGGCTTTTTAGCTGTATTTATAACCGGCGTTATTTTAGGTAACAGTAAATTTGTATATAAACGCGGTATTTTTCTGTTTCACGATGGTTTAGCGTGGCTTGGGCAAATAACCATGTTTGTTGTGTTAGGGCTTTTAATTAACCCCTCGTCGTTGGTTGATGTATGGCTAGAAGGGTTACTGATTGCACTGGCACTTATTTTTGTTGCTCGCCCACTAGCGGTAGCGCCAATTTTAAAATTATTTGGCTTTAATAATCGCGAAACTTTATTTGTATCTTGGGTGGGGCTAAGAGGCTCAGTGCCGATTATTTTAGCTATATTCCCACTGTTGTTTGGCCTTTCAGGGGCGGAGCTTATTTTTAATGTGGTTTTTTTCGTGGTGTTAATCTCGGCCACGTTGCAAGGCTCAACTATGCCTTGGATGGCTAAAAAGTTAAGTTTAATAGAGCCGCCACCCGATTTAGCAGCTGCAACACTCGAAATTACCGCCTTAAACGATATTGATATAGAAATTGTAGAGTACACGTTAAGTGAGGTTTCTCGGGTTTCTGGGCGCAGTTTGTCACATGCTGCACTGCCAGAAAGTGTAGTTGTAGCCATGATCACACGAGGGCCTTCAATCATACCGCCACGCGGCTCAACTAAATTAAAACCAAACGATCATTTATTTGTTGTTTTAAAACCCGCTAACAGACCTTTTGTTGATTTAGTTTTTACAGCAACCGATAAAACAAACCACCAAGACAGTCACTTAGCGCGCAACGAACTTAAAGTGAAAGGGGTTACGCTAGTAGGCGATATATTTTACTCATATCACATGAAAATAGACGCCCCAGAGGGCATAAGCTTGGAAGAGGTGATCAACCAAAAGCTCTCAGGAGAAATCAGTAAAGGCTCAATTGTGGTTATTGGTAATGTTCAACTACGCGTTATAACAATGGTACATACACGTATAGTGACCATCGGCTTAAAATACTTACACAATCCAGAACAACGACTTTTAAAGCAGTAGCCATTACCGATGATTTACAAGATATTAGCGACGTAGGTTGGGTTGAGTGACACGAAACCCAACGTATCACCAATGCAATGAAAACACCTAAAGCTAATTAAATGTAGTGTTTTTGTGGGCGTACAGGTTGCTGGCGTGAAGATAAGTGGTGGATAGAATTTAAACGTTACTAATTTTTTAGGTCCAAATGCATTAATAGTAATGTGCTTAGTAACATTTATTGTTGATTATAAATACAGTGGGAGAAATTACTTAAAACGTAACATTGAAGTTTGAAAGTCCAGGTAGAAGAGTTAGCCTAATCGTTAATTTTTAAGTGTCATTTTTATCATCTATAAATATATTATCTTTTTCTTCATAAAACCTATTACTCATAAGTTGTTTAAACTTGAGGTGATATTGATTGTAAATTTCAGCAGAATTTGAAGTTCCAATAAAGAATACAAGTGATATAGCTATAGTATAAGCTTTTGTTAGCTCTGTATGAAGATGGTGGTCAGTATCTATTAATATGGAATGGTTTAAGCCGTTAACTACAGAGTTGTATCTATACCTTTCTTTTAAAACTCTAGTGTTTGAGATGTTATTGTAACCAACTTTATTTGAATGGTTTATAAATTGTGTTATCTCTTTGTCTATTTTATCGATCACTACACTTATAAATTTTGAATCTGCAGTTGTTGTAAAATTATTAATCCCCGAAGTTGGGAATATATCTCTATATAAAAATTCGGGTGTGAGAGTAAGTTTATTAGAGTTGTACCTTTGTTCAATTTTGTCACAAAACTCACTGAAATTTTTGTAATGAGTGAAAAAGTTATTAACGATGTTATTTCGTTCAACGAGATTATTTGTCTTAGCTTTTTGTTTGGATGAATGAAAGCGGTTAACCATGACACCGAAAGTTAAAGGTAAAGTTAGAAGAGTAATTGGGAATGCATAATGTTTTACGAAAGCAGCTAATGATTCTGAACTCATATTGATATAAAAAGCTTCTTTCAATATTAGCTCGTTTGTTAATAAATAAAAAATCCAAATTATAATTATTAGGGGAGCTAGAATTGCGAACCAAAATGAAGTGTTCTTATGCAATGCTTTATCTTCTTGAATCTTTAGTAATAAGAGTATTGTTTTAAGCGGAGCTTCTATTCTACTCATTTCGTTCCAGTCCTTTGGCTATATGAAGTACAAACTTATTTTTGATAAACATTAAATCACTAAGCTTCTGTTACCCACTACAAAGTGATAAGTGAATTTTATCTGAAATACTAAACATTATCACCATATTCACCTAAGCCTCACACTGCCTAACTCCAGTTCCCGCATGTTTAAGTGCTACAATCTGCCCTTTACCGTTATGCGCCATAGCCAGCATATCACCGGTATTTATATTACTTTCCACTGCGTGCCTTTCCTTTAAATCACTGAGCAGTGACTGCTTAATTTGTACCAGTACCTCGTCATTACAGCTGGCTATGTACCAGTCGTTATCAACCTTTACGAGCGTGCCGTATTCTATGTGGCGTTGTTGGTGTAAGCGCAAGCTATTAGCGTGTTGTGTATCGAGTGCGTGTTTTTGCTCGGTAATGGCGCTTGTGTAACTGCCCGATGGGTTTATTTCGTGGGTTTTAATAATTGAATAGCCGTGAATGTCTATAGTCTTAAATGAGCTGTTAAGCACTGTTTTAGGTGCGTGGTTAATGCCCTCGTTACTATCAAACACAATAAATGCGAATACGCCCAGTGCGCAGGCAAGGCTGGTTAATTGTAGCGTAAAACTAAGCCTTGAGGGCTTTTTATGGCTGGCATTATTAAGTAACGCTTTTTGTTGGGAAGCGCTGAGTGTAGTGCGTGCTTTTCGCTCTTTGTAGTGTTGAGTGAGCTTTTGAGCAAACTGCTCATCAGGCTTGTTCATTGTTTGCTCCTAATAAACGTTTAAGGTTTTGCTTGGCATAGCGCAGCCTTGTTTTTACGCTCTCATGGTTGCTTTGCGTTATAAGCTCTATGTCGGCAAGGCTAAAGCCTTCTTGTTGTAAGGTAATGGCTTCGCGTTGTACAAAGCTCAGTTGCTTGAGTGCGCTATCGAACGCTTGGTAATTTATATTGCTAATACTATTGTTATTACCTTGCTCATTTTGCTGCGCGGGTAGGTGGGTGTTTTCGTCAAGCTCTACAAAGCGTTGCTGTTTGCGGTATTCGTCTACTAATGTGTTGCGCGCGAGTTTAAATAACCACGCTTTTGGCGTGGTTTGCGCTTGGTAAAGGTGGCGTTTTTCGATTACTTTTAGCCAGGTTTGTTGGCTTACGTCGTATGCTAAATGCGTATTAGATTGCGTCACTAGGTAGTGATATAAATCGTTACTGTATAAGGCAATAAGCTGTTCTAAGTAGCGGTTGTCGCCACTTTTTGCGTAACTTGCCATGCAATCCTTGCTTGGCGTTTCAAATAACCATGACTTAATACTGAGTAGCATAGGCGTTTAGTCCGTTAAATAGAGTTATCTAATTTAAAATCGAGCTGTACGGTTTGATCTGTTTGTAATTGTGCCACACCTTCTATTACTTTGGGGCGATATTTCCAGCGTTTTATGGCTCTTATTGCTTCGCGGTCAAAGGTGCGTTTGGGCTCGGCGTTTATTACCACTGGGTTTATTACTTCGCCGGTGGGCGAAATACTAAAGCTCAGTTGCACCCAGCCTTCTATGCCATTGCGCGCGGCAGATGTTGGGTATTTTGGATTTATGCGCACTATGGGTGTTGCATCGCCTGTTGGGCGGTTAATAGTGCTATTTATATCATCTCCAAAATCATCAATAGTGATAGGTGTTAATTCGTTAATCGCTATTACAGGGTCGTTTGAGGTATCGACTGGTGGCGCTTTAGGTGGCGTTTTTGGCACAGGCGGTGGTGGCTGTATTTTTTGTATATGCCTTACTTGTGAATCCTCTGGTGCCTGAAAAATCTCTACAATAATATCGTCGCCAAGTTTTATAGGCGCGCGCTGCTCGCCACTAATTAGGTATTGCATAAATGCAAAGGCGGCAAAGGTCATTACTGCGCCGCCAATAACGGCGGTTGATGTTTTAATAAATGCTGAATTATTGGGTACTTCAAGTGTGTGCATAAGCCGCTCCGAGTAAACTTATTGGGTTGTTTAAAAGCTACAACGGGGGGCAAATCAAAAAGGGGTTAAATAATTTTATAAAAATTGCGGGGTTTAGTTACAATAGCGTTCGCTATATTTTTACTTATTAATTTTTTAGGCTGTTATGCAACTCATACAAATAGATAAAGCACGTTACCGCAAACATTTAAATAGGGTAATTGTAGGGTGTGCGGCGGGTTTAGCTGTTGGCAGCTTGGCTATATCGCAAACGTTAATTGCGTTGTTTCCTGATGAAAGCGGGAGTCACTTTCATTGGAATTTAACCGGTGTTGTTATAACAAGTTTAGCCATTGGCTGGCTGTTAAATAAATACCGTACCCATAGTTTTATGACCGAAGTGGTATATGTGTGGGAGCTTAAACAAGCACTTAATAAAATAACCCGCAAAATGCCAAAGCTAAAAGCGGCAGGGCGTGAGGGTAATGCCGATGCATTGTTAGCGATTCATTATAGTTATGCGGGCTCACGGCTTTTATGGCAGCTTGACGATAACACCATTACTATGGACGAGTTAGCTATAAAACAAGCCGAGCTTGATAGTGTGGCGGCCAAGTATAACCTGACTTTAAATGCCGATGACTATAACGAGGCTATATTAAAACAGTTTTAAAGCCTAGGTGGTTAAATTAGCTAAAGGAGCCTTAATGAAAAAAGTACTGATAGTGTGTTTAGGTAATATTTGCCGCTCGCCCACAGCAGAGGCGGTGTTAAAAGCGCGCGCTAAAAAATTAGGTGTTGAGGTTAAGGTAGACTCGGCAGGGACTATTGGCTACCACGAAGGTAAAACGCCAGATAGCCGCTCAATGGCTGCGGGTGAAAAACGCGGTTATAGCTTTAAAGGTATATTTTCGCGCCCAGTTCGCAGCAGCGATTTTACTGAGTTTGATTTAATTTTAGCGGCAGACACACAAAACTTAGCTGACTTAAAAGCGCAATGCCCCACTCATTTACATTACAAGTTGGCATTGTTTTTAGAATACGGCGAGCAAAGCCAAAGCGCCATACCCGACCCATACTACAGCGGCGATGATGGCTTTGAAAATGTGCTCGATTTAATTGAAGCCGCAAGCGATAAAATACTCGCAAAGCTTTGAATAAAACTACCTGAACAAAAAGACGCTATAATACCTTGCGTGTTATCTGGCTATTTTAAAGTCGAGCTGTACTTGAGTACTTGCAACAACGGGTTGGCCGTTTTCAAATTTTGGTGCATAACGCCACTTTTTAAGTGCTGTAAGTGCCGACCTTTCAAACTCTTTCCCCCCTTGTGAGCTAACTACCTCTGGGTTTTTAACAAACCCTGCGGTATCTACGTCAAATTCAACAACGACAATACCGTCTCGCATTTGGCGCGCTTTGTTTTGTGGGTACTCAGGGTTTTTGCGGTATATAGGTGTTTGCTCTTGTGTTTTTTTCCACGGCACCATTTTAGCAATTGCTAAACAATGCTTAGTGGCTTGTTCGCTTTGGCCTGTTTTTTCGTAAAGGTTAACAAGCTTTGAGTGCGCAGTAAGCTCAGCGCTGTGATCAAAGCTTAAGTTGTTATCAAATACCGATACAACATGGTTTAGTCGTTCAATGGCTTCATTGTATTTTTTGTTACCTTGAGCAAACGACGCCATTAAAAAGTCGGCTTTAATGCGCTCTACGGTGTTGTCGTCTAGGTTATTACGGTAGTAGTCATCGGCTTGGTTAAGTAGTGTTTTAGCTTTATGGTATTTTTTATGAGCAAATTTTTTGGCAAGCAGCGAGGCTGCTTCAAACTGCATGTCGGCAACAAATTTAGGGTTGTTTTGTGTTTTAGCTATTTCAATTATACGGTCGTAATCGTTATCGGCTTGATAGGCCGAGCGGGTGTTTTCCGCCTTGCCTATTAGGGCGTCGATTGTTTCTATTGCATTTTTACCGTGGTTATTTGCCAGTATTGTATAGGCTTGCGAGTAAAGTTCGAAGCGTTGCTCTGATACATTTTTTTTGTCGTTGATAGAGCGCGGCGCTGTAATTGCTTTGGCGTAATTAATAGCAAGGCTTGCGGTGTTATCACTTTTATCACCATAAAGCGCAAGGCCTGTAATATAGGCATGTTTAGCTGCTTGCTCTATGTTTTCGTCTTTTTTAACAGCCGTTAAATAACTTTGGTATGCATCAGAAAAGGCGGCTTTATCATCGCTTACTTGGCTTGCATTGGCCTGGCTTGCAAAAGCCGTAAAGGTTAATCCGATAACTAAGGCGAGGTGTTGTGCTTTCATAATAATCCCTATTAGTGTTCAATCTAGAAACAAAATACCACAAGTGATAATAGTTTTCATTACTCTTTGTGTGGGCGCTTGCTTATAAAACTAACTAATTACCTAATACCCATGTGCACTAAGCTGTAACTAACTTTCGTTATTAAACTGTGCTAAAAGTGCCTGCTGAGATAACTAGGTAACACCGTTTTAGCTTTTTATAGGTGCGGTGTATTAACTTAATGCATAAGCAGCGTGGTAAAAGTAATAAAATTAAAATAGCAAATGCGTACAAGTTTGTCATTGTTTTGGGGAAATAGCCCTAGGTAGTGGGAGTTTATTGCATATTAAGATTGAAAATAGGCTGTGTAATCGCCATATATTTGCCATAAACCTAGTGTACTACGATCTAACTTTAAACATTTGTGATATTATCACCTTATGGTGTCGTAGTTATTTAATTATTTGGATTTGTCGTGGCGCAAGTAAGAGCAAGAGCCCAGCTTAATGTTGGCAAAAATAGTGATATTCCCGCAGAAATAGTGTCTTTTAGTGGCTTAAAAGACGGCCAAGAACACGTTGCGTTTGTATTTAACAATGCTGATGTAAATCAAAATGTGCCGCTTATTCGCATGCACTCTGAGTGTTTAACCGGTGATGTGTTTCATTCATCGCGCTGCGATTGTGGCGAGCAGTTAAATGAGTGTATTGAAATGATGCACGAGCAAGGCGGGGTGTTATTGTATTTACGCCAAGAGGGCCGAGGTATTGGTTTATATAATAAAATTGATGCTTACGTGCTGCAATCTCAAGGTATGAACACTTACGAGGCTAATAATCACTTAGGTTTTGCTGACGACTTACGTGATTTTTCGGACGCGGTATTAATGCTCAACGCACTTAATTTAAGCCACGTTAAATTAATGACCAATAACCCTAAAAAGCTTAATGCATTAAAAGATGCCGGCATTGAAGTAGACACCGTTATTGGTACCCATGCGCATATTAAAGCAGGCCTTACAGGTAACAAAGCTTACCTAGAAACCAAAATAAAACACGGCGCACATATGTTAGATATTAAAAAAATTAAAAAACCTTAACTATTTAATCATGTAGTGTCTGTTAATCCCCCCTCACGCCAAGTTATACTTGGCGTGTTTTGTTTAATTTAAGAGCCAGTATGTCTAACGAATTACGAATTTTTAAAGCCGATGCCGGGCTAAAGTGGTTTAAAGCCGGTTGGCATATTTTTAAAACCCAGCCATTTACCTTTGTAGTTATGCACTTATTAATAGGCATAGTGGGCATACTGTCGTTATTTTTACCTTTGCTGCAAGTTGTTGCGGCACTTGCTACGCCTTTTTTAACCGCTGGTTTTTACCAAGCGGTGCTTAGCAAGCAGCAGGGCGGTAAAATTATGCTCGCCGACATACTCAAACCCTTTAGCGCAAAAGGTAACCGTTTAGGACTACTACGTTTAGCGCTTTACCAAATGGGGGCGGGTATTTTAATGGCCTTATTAGCTAATGGCCTATTTGCCGATGCGGTGGCTATTATGAGCCAAGAGGGGCTTGATCCTAACATTGCGCTTGAGCAAACCTTAAATAGTATTTCGGGCGCCAGTGTGGTGCTATTTTTAGTGGCAATGGCGGTGTATTTAATGGCGTTTGCTTACGCGGTACCGCTTATTTACTTTAGTAAAGAAAAACGCATTTTAACGGCGCTTAAAAATTCGTTATTGGTTTTTTATCATAACCTGTTCGCATTGAGTGTTTTTGGCATTATTTGTGTGTTATTTATGGCGCTTTCTATGTTCTTATCGTTCTTACCGCTGTTGATTTTAATGCCAATTTGCTACATTAGTTTCTTTGTATCTTATCAGGCTATTTTTATGCCAGTTGTACCGCCAAGTGACGATAGCAATGTTAAACCACTTAGCAGTGAACAAAGCGGGCGCTTTGACGCTTAATGGATGATAAGTTAAAACAAAAACTTAAAAACTATGTACTGTGGTTACTTGGGCGCCAAGAGTATTCGCGCCGTGAGTTAACCTTTAAGCTTCAGCAAAAAGAAGCCAGCGACGAGTTTATAGAAACCCTGCTTAATTGGTGCGAAGAGCACAATTTTATTAACGAGCAACGTTATTGCGAAGGGTTTGTCAGAAAACACATTTTTAAAGGCCATGGCTTAAAGCGCATTCAAAGCGAAGCCATAGGCAAAGGGATTGACCGTTCACTACTTGAAAGAGTGGTTGAAGAGCTTGAAATAGACTGGTTTGAGCTTGCGCAGGAAGCGTACAACAAAAAGTATTCAACTACACCGGCCAACCTCGAGTACAAAGATAAAGCTAAGCGCGTGCGCTACTTAATGTACCGAGGATTTAGCTACGAACAAATTGATTTTGCAATGCAAGCACAGTAAATACAGGTGAGATTTTCACATGCAGCACATGACTACGGCACAACTTAGGCAACAGTTTTTAGACTTTTTTGCCAGCAAACAGCACCAAATTGTCCAATCGGCTTCACTTATTCCGGGTAACGATGCCACGTTGTTATTTAACAATGCCGGCATGGTTCCTTTTAAGGATGTGTTTTTAGGCGCCGAAACTCGCCCTTACACGCGTGCTACAAGTGCACAGCGTTGTGTGCGTGCTGGTGGTAAACATAACGATTTAGAAAACGTAGGTTACACAGCGCGTCACCATACATTTTTTGAAATGCTAGGTAACTTTAGTTTTGGCGATTACTTTAAACAAGACGCTATTAAGTTTGCGTGGGAGTTTTTAACTGAGGTTGTTAAATTACCACAAGAAAAACTACTTGTTACTATTTACCACGACGATGAAGATGCATTTGGCTTTTGGCACAATGATATTGGCCTAAGCGAAGATCGTATTATTCGTATTGCTACCTCAGATAACTTTTGGTCAATGGGCGATACTGGCCCGTGTGGTCCGTGTTCTGAAATATTTTATGATCACGGTGAGCACATTTGGGGTGGTCCTCCGGGCTCGCCTGAAGAAGATGGCGACCGCTTTATCGAAATTTGGAACCTTGTATTTATGCAGTACAACCGTCAAAGCGACGGTACTATGGAGCCGCTGCCTAAACAATCTGTTGATACAGGTATGGGCCTTGAGCGTATTGCTGCTATTTTACAAGGCGTGCATTCAAACTACGAAATCGACTTGTTCCAAGGCTTAATTGCAGCTGCGGCAAGTGTAACTAACGCACAAGATTTAAACGATAAGTCGCTACGCGTTGTTGCGGATCATATTCGTTCGTGTGCGTTTTTAATTTCTGATGGTGTTATGCCGTCAAACGAAGGCCGTGGTTATGTATTGCGTCGTATTATTCGTCGTGCAGTACGCCATGGTAACAAGCTTGGTGCACAAGGTGCGTTTTTCTATAAACTGGTTGCAGCGCTTATTGAACAAATGGGCCAAGCTTACCCAGAGCTTGCAAAGCAGCAAGAAATTATCGAAAAAGTACTGCGCATTGAAGAAGAACAATTTGGTAAAACCCTTGAGCGTGGCTTAGCTATTTTAGAAGAAAGCCTAAGCGAGCTTAAAGGCGATGTTATTCCTGGTGATTTAGTATTTAAATTATACGACACCTATGGTTTCCCTGCTGATTTAACGGCCGATGTAGCCCGTGAACGCCAAATGACAATAGACCATGCTGGCTTTGAAGAGTGCATGGCTGTACAGCGTAAAACAGCGCAGCAAGCTGGTAAATTTGGTGCCGATTACAACGAGCAATTAAAGTCAGAAAAACACACTGAGTTTAAAGGCTACGACAGCACACATCACAGCGCTACAGTAGTAGAAGTGTTTGCAAATGGTGAGTCGGTTTCTATTTTAGAAGACGGCCAACAAGGCATTGTTGTACTTAACCATACGCCATTTTATGCTGAATCTGGTGGCCAAACAGGCGATACCGGTACTATTACCGTTGCAGGTGGCGAGTTTACTGTGACTAACACTACTAAACTGGGTAATGCGTTTGCGCACCACGGTAGCGTACAAGGGCGCATTGCGGTTAACGATAAAGTAGATGCCACTATTGATGATGCACGCCGTGAACGCATTAAGAAAAATCACACAGCTACGCATATTTTACACGAAGCACTGCGCCAACTATTAGGTGAACACGTAAGCCAAAAAGGCTCACTGGTTGAGCCTGAGCGTTTACGTTTTGACTTCTCGCACTTTGAAGCGGTTACTAAAGACGAGCTACGTGAAATTGAGCGTGTAGTTAACGATGAAATTCGTCGTAACTTTGCCCTAAACACTGAGCTTATGGCGATTGATGACGCTAAAGCAAAAGGGGCAATGGCGCTGTTTGGCGAAAAGTACGACGATGAAGTACGCGTAGTAACCATTGGCGATTACTCAATTGAACTGTGTGGCGGTACGCACGTAGAGCGCGCGGGTGATATTGGCTTATTTAAAATTGTATCTGAAAGCGGTATTGCTGCAGGCGTACGCCGTATTGAAGCAGTAACAGGCGCAGATGCAGTGGCGTATGTAAGCGAGCAAGAAAAACAGCTAAACGATGTAGCAGCGCTGGTAAAAGGTGATAGCGCATCGGTACTTGAAAAAGTAACTGCGCTGCTTGAAAAGTCTAAAGGCCTTGAAAAGCAAATTGCACAGCTTAACGATAAGCTAGCCAGTGCAGCGGGTGCGTCTTTACTTGATTCGATTGTTGAAATTAATGGCGTTAAGTTACTAGTGGCAAACGTTGAAGGAACTGAGTCTAAAGCGCTTCGTGGCATGGTTGACGATCTTAAAAACAAGATTGGCTCAGGTGTTATTGCACTGGGTGTTGCCAGCGGCGAAAAAGTAAGCCTAATTGCCGGTGTAACGAAAGATTTAACCGGTAAAGTTAAAGCCGGTGAGCTTGTAAACCACATGGCAGGCCAAGTAGGCGGTAAAGGGGGCGGTCGTCCTGATATGGCACAAGCGGGTGGTTCACAGCCTGAAAACCTAAACGCCGCGCTTGAAAGCGTGACAGCCTGGGTAAGCGAGAAAGTTTAAGCTTACGTGGCACTTATTGTCCAAAAGTTTGGCGGCACTTCGGTTGGCTCTATTGAGCGAATAGAAGCGGTCGCCGACCTTGTTGTTAAAACTAAGCAGCAAGGTCATCAAGTGGTTGTGGTTCTTTCGGCCATGTCGGGAGAAACCAACCGCTTAATTAACCTCGCCAAGCAAATAGATACTCGCCCGAGTAGCCGAGAATTAGACGTACTTATTAGCACTGGAGAACAGGTTTCTGTTTCGCTCCTTGCTATGGCTATTATAAAACGTGGCCATTCGGCTGTAAGCCTACTAGCCGATCAGGTTAATATTCAAACCGATAACATGTTTGGTAAAGCCCGTATTGAAGAGGTTGCTGCGACGCGTTTAAAGCATGAGCTTGAGCATAATCGGATTGCAATTATTGCCGGTTTTCAGGGGCGCGATGTAGAGGGCAATATTACAACCCTTGGACGCGGCGGCACCGATACCTCTGCGGTAGAAATAGCCGCGGCAATAAAAGCCGATGAATGTCAGATCTATACCGACGTTGATGGCGTATACACTACTGATCCTCGTGTAGAACCAAACGCACAGCGAATGCGTCATGTAACGTTTGCCGAAATGCTAGAGCTGGCAAGCTTAGGCGCAAAAGTATTGCATATTCGTGCTGTTGAGTCGGCTGGTAATCATAAAATGCCGCTAAGGGTGCTTTCGAGTTTTGAGCCCGATGAAGGAACGCTAATAAGTTTTGAGGAGAGCGATATGCCAACTAAGGTTGTGTCGGGGATTGCGTTTAATCGTGACGAATGCTTGATAAAGGTACATGGCGTACCATACTGTGTTCATTCTCTTACAAAAATTTTGAAACTTTTTGCAGAAAATGGCATCGAAATAGATATGATTAGTCAAGTTAATCATAACTTTGAAAAAATAGACTATGCTTTTACTGTGCATTCAAATGACTATTTGCAAGCACACGATTTACTAACTCAACAACAGGTAAATCTGCAGGCTGATAGCATTTCTAGTGATACAACAGTTGCAAAAGTGTCGGCTGTTGGCATAGGAATGAAGTCTCACAGTGGTGTAGCGCATCAATTTTTTGATGCATTGGCGCAAGAAGGTATACACATAGTTTTAGTATCGACGTCAGAAATCAAGGTATCGGTTTTAATTGACGAGAAGTATTTAGAACTAGCAGTAAGAGCGTTACACTCAGAATTTTTAACAGAAAATGGATAGTTTGGGAGTTTTTACTTACTTTTCAATCAATTTTTCATTAAAATGGTCAAGCGGAATCTTATAATTTATTGGAACATGGGAGCAAGAGAATGCTAATACTAACTCGTAGAGTAGGTGAAACCCTAATGATTGGTGACGAAGTAACTGTTACTGTATTAGGTGTTAAAGGAAATCAAGTTCGAATTGGTGTTAACGCACCTAAAGACGTTTCAGTGCATCGTGAAGAGATTTACATGCGTATACAAGCTGAAAAGTCTAACCCTAATCCGGGCAATGCTTAATCAACACGTATACTTAGCTGAGTAATGCACTTAGCTATACCAAAAGCCACTCACTGAGTGGCTTTTTTTTGTTCTTAGCTTGCTCTATTACGTCAAGCTCTATTCAATGAATTTTGTATAGAAAGTATTTAATTTACAAGGTGATAGGCGAAACTAACCTATCTCAGGCAATATATAAGCTATCATAAAATACAATATGCTAAAGCATAAATTAAAGTTAAGGTACTTTGAGTAAGATTGGCTAATCCCCGAATCTAAATCTAGCTAACCGCCTTAAAGGCTATTTAATTATATTGAAAAAGATTATCCCAGCGCTCATCCAAAATAGTTTTTGCATGATCTAAATTTATTGCACTATACACATCGTTAGTGCAGGTTACTAAACGCATCCGAGTGAGCTTTTCAAGCGCATCGCTAATTTCAAAGTCGAGTTCGCACTTATACTTTGTTTTAAACCACGCCTCTATTTGCTCATCAAGCATTTGTGCGCTTAAGCCACTTTCTGATTTTAGTAAAAACGTATAGGCAAGCAGGGCTTCTTTTATGTCTTCTTCTTCGGCGGCGTCTATAAGGGTATGAAAAACACCGGCGTTGTTATCTAGATTTTTAAAGTAGAGGTTATCGCTTAGCGCTTTCATAAATTTAATTTTACGGTTTTTAAATTTACTCCACTCTTTAAAAATAAAGCTGCCAAAAACCCCCATTCCAATAGCAAAGGTAATAAAGTGTTGTTGGGTCATTTCTACGGCTTCACTTCTAAAGCCACCCCAAAAAGCAAATAAAGCAAATAACAATAAAATAGATGCGCCAAGCTTAGTGATTAATACCACAGCACCGCCTACTAAAGCCGATGAGCCAATAATCACTTTATCTATAGGGCGCATACGTACTTCGCTATTTGGAAATAGCATTTCAAGGTCGGCTTTGGGTACATTTTGAAACAGCTTAACTATGGTAGAGCTTGGTTCAAACCCTAAAGGCGTTTTATTTTTAGCCTCAAAGTAGGCTTTATCTTTAAAGCGAATAAACACTGCAACGCGGTCGTAATTGGTAAAGTGCAGGGGCTTTTTACGCAAGCCCCAAAAGCTGGTTATGGTTTCAGTGAGTTGTGATTCGCCACGGCGGTAAAAAACCACTTCTTCAAAGTCGTCAAACTCTACCTCAAGGCGTACTTTAAATAGTGACTCTTCGTTGAGTGCATCTTGCAGGTCTTGATGGGTGATCACTTCAAAGTTAGCTGCATTAAGTACCTTAGCAAAATCTTTAGCAAATTCGCGTTGGCACTGCGCTTTTTGATCAGCTGATACTGGCGCTAAAGATCGCGTATCGCTATTGGGATCAAAGGGCGCGTAGTTATTTTTGAGCGACTCAAGTGTTGAATGGTAATCGTAATGGATAAGGCTTGCTAATAAATCGCAAAATTGTTTAAACGATGTTTGCTCTAAGTTGTTTGTGAGCTCAGCACTGCACATATCAACAATATCTTGTTTTCTAAAGGGAATAAAACGTGCACTTTGCATAAATTTTAACTGCTTTGGTAGGTATTTAACTGCATGGGCACATAATAAAATATTCTTATAAATATTGCTAATTTGTTAACAGTTATATAGGTGTTAAATCTTTAACTGTTTTCAGCGTGTATTAACGTAAATATGTAAGAATTAACCCATTGAGCAACGGCTTATCATCACAAGCAAAAAAGGATTTACATGGCTATTCAAAAAAAACTAAAAGAAAAAACACGGCACTTTATAGATTCTAAACATATGCTAACAGGCATTACCGTAGCGTCGTTTTTAGAATCTACAATAGTCCCTATTCCGCTTGAAGCAGTGCTTGTGCCTCTTATGCAAGCACGTCGTGAAAAGCTTTGGTTAATAGCGCTTATGGCAACAGTTGGGTGCGTGATTGGTGCTTTATTTGGTTATGCGCTGGGTTATTATTTATTTGACGCGATAGGTGACTGGGTTATTGAAATGTTTTCGAGCCAAGAGCAGTTTGAAAATGTAAAGCAGCAAATGCAAAATCAAGGGTTTTGGTTTGTAATGACGCTGGGCATTGTGCCCATTCCGTTTCAAATTGCGATGCTTGCCGCTGGGGCTACGAAATACTCTATTGGTTTGTTTTTATTAGCCTCTGGTATTGCTCGTTCAATTCGCTATTTTAGTTTAGCTGTTGTTGTATATTACGCAGGTAATAAAGCCGAGCAAATAATCAGTAAACACAAAACTAAAGCGATGATTGCTATTACTATTTTAATATTGGCTTTATGGGGCCTTAGCACTCTAATATAGTTTTATGCTTGGTTGGTATAGGTAAGTAAGCTGCTCAGCGCGACTAAAACTGTGTAGGCACTAATGCAAATGTGGGTTTGTAGCTTTGCATTGTATTTGTGTCTGCTTTGCTCAACTCTTTGTATTCAAGGTGGTGAAATAACCCAGAAAGTACAGGGTAAGGTAACCTTTTATAACGGTTTTTTCTGGTGTGCTATAGTTTGTTAATAACGCATTAAAAAGCGCCACCCTATGATTGAAACTGTAAAACTTACCGTTAGGCTGTCTAACTTTTATAAAATGAGTTGGATAAATAAGGCGGTAAGTATAGCGTTACTTCTCTACATTATTGTTTTTTCACTTTATGCTTTAAATACTTTCCCCCCTTTAAACGTGCAAAACAATGTGTATGGTTTTACTACCGATTTTTGCAATCTCATCGTGCTCGTATTTTTATTTTGGATAGTGCAATGCTCTGAGCTTTCAAAACAAGCGTACGTGTTTTCTACTTTAGGTTTATTGCTATGGAGTATGGGTACAACGGCTGATGTAATAGATGAATTGGTTGTGCAGCCTTATTGGATGAGTGTTTATTTTGAAGACTTATGCAGAACCATGGGAATGCTTTTTACCGCCTATGGGTTATTTAAGACCATGCGTTTTGTACAAAGTATACATAACCGTTTAGCGCACGAGTTGATAACGGACGATCTTACACAAGTACATAATAGACGCTATTTTTATCGGCATGTTAAAACTGCCCCTAGTACGCCTTACGTTATTTTAATTATAGATATTGATCATTTTAAGGCTATTAATGATGAGTTTGGCCATGATGAGGGTGACTTAGTGCTCCAGCAGTTAGCTACTAAGTATAATAGTGCATTTGTTAATAATGCAGTATTTGCTCGTTTAGGCGGTGAGGAGTTTGGCGGCTATTTGCCTACCGGTAATATAAGCCAAGCGGCTGAATTTTGTGGGCAACTAATAGACATTGCACACAATATTAAAGTTAAACAGGTCAAACAGCTTACCGTAAGTATTGGTATGGCGCTGCAAAGCGCTAACGAGCCCCTCGACAAGGTAATGAAGCGGGCAGACATGGCTTTATACGTTGCTAAAAATAATGGCCGAGATCAATATAAAATAGCCCCTTAAGCTTTCTACGCAAATATCCTTATTATTTGCACATTTATTACACTTTTAAACGTTTTCGTAAAGAACTGTCAGCGAGGGTAATACTTTGTAAACTATGAAATTAAAATGCAGCAAAGAAGTCATAATAGTGATTTTAATAATAAGGAAACTTTAATGACCAACTCTCTGTTGAAAGCTGCTTTACCTCTAAGTTTAATGTCTATTCTAGTTGGTTGTGGCGGCAGCGACGGCTCAAGTGATACAGGCTACGTACAATTATATAATGGCTCTTATAACAGCCCTTATACGCGTTTATTTGTAGACGAAACTGAGCGCTCAGGCACTGATTTTGCTGATGTAACCACGCGTCATAATTACAGCACCGGCACTTACGATTTAAGCTTTGAATACTTAGATGCAAACGACAGCTACATTACAATTAGCGAACAAGAAGTATCAATCAAAGGTGACAAAACCGAACTAATTGTAATGAGCGGTAACTTTGACGAACCTACGTTCACAGAGCTAAGTGTGCCCATTTCAAGTGATACAGATGAGTTTAACTTAGGTTTTTACAATATCACCAGTGAAGACACTAGCTACGATATTTACCTAGCAACCGATGATGGCGTATTTGAAAGTGCTGAACTATTTACATCAACACAGTATTTAAGTGAGCTAGATTTACAAACCCTTGATGAGGGTTACTACACAATTTATATCACTGAGGCAGGTAGCACTGATGTAGTGTATGAGTCGGAGTCGGTTTATTTTTACGATGAAGAAAGCTACGTAGCCATGATCCGCCCAAGCTATGCAACAGAAGAAAACGGTATCACGCTCGATATTGTGACTGACAATAACTATGTTACAGCACTAAAGCACCAATCAGCGTTAGGCCAATTGCGCTTTATAAATACCGTTGACGATTACTCGCCAGTTAGCTTTAGCACGACCCGTGGCACCACAGTTAACGATACCAATACGGTCGCAAGCGATACCTACACCGATTACGTTGAGCTTTCGCCAAACAGTTACAGCGTTGCAATGTACGACGAAGAGGGCACTAAGCTTGCCGATAACTTTTTAATGACCCTAGAGCGCGAGCAAAGTGCGGTAGGCGTTTTTTACAACGATGTCGATAATGGTTTACGCATGATGAGTGTTGAGGAAAACCTAACACCTAGCAGCTACAGCCATACTATTTCGGTTGTTAACCTAATTGAAAGCTACGCAGGGCAAACAGTAAGCGAAGTTGACGTGTACTTTACCTTAAATGGTGAAACTGTTGATGACGCCACCAATGTAATTGATGGCTTAGATAGATACGATCAAGAAGAAATTGATGTAGATGATGAAGCTTACACTGTGTATGCCGTATACGAAGATAACGGCCAACAAATAGTGTTAATTCAACAAAGCGATATAGATTTTACCGAAGAAGGTAACTATATCTTAATTTTAGAGCACGATGAGACAACCAGTTCAGGCTTTAAAATGAGTGTAACGCGCACAATTACAGACAGCGTAGAATAAGTAACATGTAACACGTTCTAGAAAGTAAAAGCCCTAAGCATTATTGTTTGGGGCTTTTTTTTGCCTGGCTGTAGCGTGATTTTGTTTACATTAAATAAACCCATATATAAGCAGATTGCTATAACTTTTAAAAATTTTAGGTACACTCATAACATAATAAATAAAAAGAGCGTGCCATGGATGAGTTTTTAGGAATAGTGGGTTTATTTGCATTTGCAATAATGGCCGGTGCTATTTGCGGTATTGTCGCAATTGCACAGCTTAGTAATTTAAAGCAAGAAATTGCCCAATTAAAAGCAAAAGTACTTAGTTTAGAATTAGCTAACAACGCACAAAGCCACGCTGAAAACGCCGATAAAAGCACCGATAAAAGCACCGATTGCTCCACAGCTGAACATGCAGACACGGCTCAAACAAATAGCAATGAGGCGACTTTTAATCAAGTTAGTCCTAATCAATCCAATCAGCCAAGTAAGCCTCGTGGGCAGGTAAAAACGCCAGCTTCAGCAATAAAGCCTCCCGGTAATGCTTCTGCCAGTAAGCATAAGCAAGGCAGTAAAAATCTCAAACCCACACTTTTAACTTCTTTTTTTGAAAAACTGCGTAGCGACTTTGAACAAAACTGGATGACCTGGATAGGCGCAATCGCATTGGCGCTAGGCGGTATATTTTTAGCAAAGTACAGTTTAGAAGCCGGGTTGCTCTCTCCTGCAATGCGATTAACTCTAGGCGGTTTATTTGGTGGTGGCTTAATTGCAGCCGCAGCTTATATGCATTACAAAAATAGTGTATTTGAAGGGTTTAATAACTATATACCTGCAGCGCTTGCCAGTGGGGGTTTTATTACGTGCTTTGCACTGACCTTATTAGCGTATAGCAGCTATAACATGATCAGCCCTTTAACAGCATTTGTTGTACTTGGGGTTATTGCCATCAGTGCGAGCGCTATGGCAATAATGCTTGGCCCAGTATTGGCCGTACTAGGTATTATTGGTGCTTATTGTGTCCCCGTGCTGATTAATACCGGCAGCAATAATTTATTTGCGCTTTATATGTACATTGGGTTTGTGAGCTTATCTGCTGCGCTGGTCGCGCATAAAGTACAGCGTGCATGGCTGTGGTATTTACTTTGGGCGGGGCATTTGAGCTGGTATGTTGTTGGCTTTACTTTAGCTAACAGCAGCACCATTTGGCTTATGGGCACGTATGGGCTATTAAGTATTATTGGTTTAATTGCCGTGCCACGCTTGGGGTTAAAACTTGCGGTGGTTGAAACTCGCCCACATAGTTTAAAGCGCCTAATAAGCGCACTCCCTAGTAACCCTTTAATGCTTGCCTGTATTGTCCCTTTGTTACTGGCTATGCTTTTTGATAGTACTAACTACTTACAGTGGCAAATAATAAATGCGTTAAGCATATTAACACTGCTGTTTTTAGTGCTTAAAAATAGCCGCTGGGATTTATGGCAAGGGGTGGCGATGTTAATAGCTGTACTCTGGCTATTAAGCACGCCTTCCTATTATGTTGATTATTCTGACTCGCTATTTATATTTAGGCACCAATATGGTGGCGCTATATTTTTAGGGTTAGCGCTGAGCGTATATGGGCTTTATTTTGGTATAAAGTGGCAACCTAAACGATTGGCTTTTCATATTACTGCCTCGTTTAGCGTATTTATAATGATTGCCACCTTATACGCTATAATCCCAAACCATGCGTTGGCCACAGCCTATCCATTGTGGGCAGTGATACTACTTACAAGTAGCGCCATTTTAATTAAGTGCGCAATAGGTGGCGCAACGCTTTTTCAGCGCTTTACATATTGGGTGGGGGCAAATGCCAACATCACGCTTGCTATCACTATGTTATTAAATGACAGCGGTCTAACCATTGCACTGGCTATTCAAGTTTTACTTATTAGCGTGTTAATAAACCGCTATCGGGTGCCTATGCCACATTGGCCTATTAAAGCGCTGGTGGCTGCATTACTACTTCGCCTAACACTGTCACCGTGGACCCCAAGTTACGAGGCGCTTAGTGTATTGGGTGTACACTGGAGCTTAGTCGTTTATCCTTTGTGTGTGGTGTTATTTTACACTGCAGCCAAATGCTTTAACGCATCGCAGTTAAAAGTTTGGCTTGAAGGCGCAGCACTGCATTGCTTGGCGTTATTTATTACCACCGAAACCAGCTATCAACTGGTAGGGCACTATCCGCAGTTTGATTCTTTGAGCTTTTACGAACAAGCTTTACTCACCTGTAATTGGCTTGCACTGGGTTGTGTATATTTACACCGTGCTCGTATTGCCGGTAGCTTAGCTAAATTATACCAAGTGGCAGGCATGGCATTGGCAGGTGCTGCGGGTGTTACTGCACTGAGTATCTTACTAAACGCCAACCCATTTTTAAGCTCTATTTATATTGGCGAATATTTTGTATTTAATTGGCTATTTTTGCTTTGGTTAGTGCCTGCGGGGCTCGTGCTTTGGCTTTATACGTTAATTAAACCGCTGTATACAAAAGCTGCGCCATTTATACTCACTGTAGCGGGTGTATTGAGTGTGTTGGCAATTAATGGCTTTATACGCCAATACTGGCAAGGCCCTTATATTTACTTATCAACAGGTGCAAGCAACGCAGAGCTTTATAGCTACTCGGTTATTTGGCTTGTGTTAGGGGCTATTACTGTGGTGCTAGGGCATTTAAAAAATCAGCTATTAATCCAAAAAATAGGGTTAGGATTATTGGCAGCCGTTATTTTAAAAGTATTCTTAGTGGACATGGCTAATTTAACGGGACTTTTAAAAGCGCTGTCGTTTATTGGCTTAGGCTTGTCGTTAGTGGGGCTTAGTTGGTTATTTCAAAAACTGCGAAGCCAAGCCAAACCAGCCTAATAATTTAGGGTTCCAACGCTTTGTTAAGCACATAAATAAGCCCAGCTAATACTGGGCTTATTTTTTGCTGCCAATTGGCTATTACGTGCTGTGATTAAGTAAAGCTTTAAGCTTACCTGGCTTAATAGGCTTACTTAAATAATGAATATTAGCCGCTTTGGTTTCTTGTTTAAGCTCGGTGTCGCGTACGGCAGTTATAAGTATGGCGGGCACTTCGCTTTGCCATATATCACGCAGTGTTTTTATAAGCGAAATACCATCGCAATCATTACCTAATTGGTAATCCATTAAAATCACATCGGGCGCTGCGTGCTGTTTAGCGTGCGCGAGTACTTTATTTACATCGTCAAACAAGGTGTAATTGGCTTGCCACTTTTTAAGTAAACTGGCCATTGCTGCTAGGTTTTCGGGGTCATCGTCTACCGCGACTATGTTAATCGCGTCGCGGTTTTCTACTAAACTGCTGGCCGTTGCTTTTTGTTGTACAAACTGCGCATCGCCATAGGGGACTTCAATACTAAAGCGGCTGCCTTTACCGGGCTCTGAGTGCACATCAAGCTCTAAGCTAAGTAAATCGGCCATACGTTTTACAACGCCAAGCCCTAAACCAACGCCTTTGTTATCACCGGCTTCTATACGGTAAAAGTCGTTAAATATTTTAGCTTGTTCTATTTGGCTAATACCTGGGCCGGTGTCCCATACTTCTATACGTAAATTATGTTTACGGTTTCTGCACGCTATTAATACTCGCCCTGTTTCAGTGTATTTAACCGCATTAGACACTAAGTTTTGTATAATTCGGCGCAAGTAGGTAATGTCGCTATGCACAATTTGTGCGTTTGAACGCACGGTTAGTTTTAAGCCTTTATCGCTTGATAAAATAGCGTACTCGCTTTGCAGTGGCATAAGTATATCGTTTATACAAAAGTGCCGAGGGGTTGGGGTCATTGCGCCTTGCTCTAACTTGGCAATTTCTAGTAAGGCCGACATTAAATGCACGGTTGAGTCTAAACTGTGGCCAAGCTTATTAAAGCTATTTTGGTTAGTTGTATCAAGCTGCTTTTCATCAATGGCTGCAAGGTATAAACGCGCCGCGTTAAGAGGCTGTAAAATATCGTGGCTAGCCAGTGCTAAAAATCGCGTTTTACTGTCGTTGGCTTGCTCTGCTTCGCGCTTGGCTAAAGTAAGTGCTTGCTCTGTTTTTACTCGGCTATCTATTTGTGCTTGTAAATCTTTATTAATGGTTTGCACTTCTTGGGTTCGCGCTTCAATGCGGTTTTCAAGATCCATGTTAATTTCTTCAAGCGCATTTTGCGTACTTATATGGTTTGTAATGTCTGAAAAACTCGTTACAAAGCCGCCATCGGGCAGGGGGTTACCTATCATTTCGTACACTTGGCCATTACGGCGGTGGCGAATAAAGTGATGCGAGCTACCATTTTTTAAATGCTGAACGCGTTTTTCTACTTGGCGTTCTATTTCGCCTGGGCCACATTCACCGCGTACTGCGTTGTACCTTATTATATCTTCAATGGGTTGCCCCACTTCTAAAAAGCCGTCGGGGTAGCCAAACATTTGGCTGTAGCGCTTATTCCATGCCACCAGTTTTAAGTCTTTATCGACCACCGAAATACCATGGCTTAAGTTTTCGAGCGAGGTATACAGCAAGTTTTGGTTAAACTGCAATGCTTGTGTGGTTTCGTCAAAAAAGTTAACCACCTCTTCAAAGGCCATACGTTTACCCGATGAAACCGTACGTATTAGCGCCTGCGCCGAAGACGCCCCTAATACCCCAGTTAACGCACGCTCGCAGTAGGCTATAAATTCGGGCTCGGGGTGGGCATTATTGTCACTTAGCTGGTGCGAAAGTGAAAAGTGCGCCAGTACTTGTTGGCTGCGCTGAATACCTAAAAAGGTTTGCAGCAGTATTTTAAAGTCGTAAACCGTGGCTTTAACATTTTTGTTTAAGCGGCGCGATAAAATAGCCTGATCCTTAGGGTTAACAAATGCAGCGGCCTGAATTTTATCTATCAAGCGCTCTTCTGCCCCTAACGAAAAGCTAATATAACAACCAATGTTAGCAAATAAGGCAATCAGAGTGCCGCGTGTAATAAGGGTTTGCTGAAGCTCGCTATCAAGGGCACTGCCGGCATCTAAAATTGGCATCATTAAAAATAATACCCAACAAATAAAACCCGCTAATAGCCCCGCATATACACCATAAGCATGGCCTTTTCGCCAGTAAAGCCCGCCCACAATAGCCGGGAGCAGCTGCGTTACTAACGAAAATGCCACCAGCCCCATACTGGCCAGCGCACTACCATGGCCAAACCATTGCTGATAAAAATAAGCCAATATAAGTATGCCGGCTATGGTAAAGCGCCTAACTAATAAAATTTGCGATTTATAACTGCTGGTAATTAAGTTGCGCTTAAATTTACGGCGTAGCATAAGCGGCAGCACTACATCGTTAGAGATCATGGTGCTAAGCGTAAGTGTGGCCACCACTATCATGGCGGTGGCTGCAGAAAGCCCGCCAATAAATACAAAGGTACTTAAAAAAGCTTGGTCGTGAATAAGCGGTAGCGCTAATACAAAGCTGTCGGGTGAAAAACTGCTACCAATACTTGGGTGAATTGCGGCAGTAGCAATAGGAATTATCATCGCGGCGGTGAGTAATAAATACAGCGGAAAAGCCCAGCGAGCAGTAAATAAATGGCGTTTGTCTTGGTTATCTACCACGGTGACATGAAATTGTCGTGGTAAACAAATTATGGCCGCGGCAGCCATAAGTGACTGGCCAATAAAGTTAAAACTAAAAAAGTTAAAGTTGCCCCAGTGTTGCCAAATCGACTCTGTGACTTTGTCGCCGCTAAGGGTGGGTAAATTAAATAAGGTGTACAAGGCTAAGCCAGCGACGGCAATAAGCGCAATGAGCTTTATCATAGACTCAAAGGCGACTGCTAGCATAAGCCCAGAGCGGTACTCGGTAACATCTACCTTACGGGTACCAAAAAATATTGCAAACAGCGCCATAATTAACGTGGCGGTGAGGGTAAGCATTTCGCCAGATATTTGATTGCTGTTTTGCAAAAGCAAAAAGCTGGTACTGAGTGCTTTTAACTGCAGCGCAATATAGGGAATGGTAGCAAGTAGGGCAATAACAGTGACCAGTATTGCACTGGTTTGACGTTTACCATAGCGGGCAGAAATAAAGTCGGCAATGGTGGTAATGTTTTGTTTTTTACTTACTAATACCAGTTTGCGTAAAAAGCCTTGGCCAAAAAAGAACAACAATGAAGGCCCCAATAAAATGGGTAAATAGCTCCAACTACTGGTGGCGGCTGTACCAACCGAACCATAGTACGTCCACGAGGTACAATAAATCCCTAACGATAACGAATACACAAAAGGATGATGGCTAATCCGTTTAGCAAGTGGTGTTGTTTTATCGCCCCAATTAGCAAGCCAAAACAGCACCCCAATATAGCCTAATGCTACAAAAATCAGTACAGCAGTCATGTTGTTATTAAACCTTATTATTTATACCCACACACAATACCAGAGATAACTTTAAGTGTGCGTGCACAATTTTATGCAAAATATTAACGTTGTTTTTATTGTGTTGATTTTAAATGATTATTTATATTGTTGATGATTTATTAGACTAATGTCGCATTTTTACACAAAGCCACTTAAATTTTGCCATTAACGCGCTTTGTTAAAAGCTAACTTACTGAAAATTATGTGTAATTGTGTTTTTAAATACAATTGCATTTGCAGTTTACGTAAACGTTAATAAGCTGTTACGACTATGGTCTCACTTCACTCTTCACGCCGCGTTGCTAAATTAATAACCGACTATAAAAAAACCACTCATTGCAATTATGCAATGCTTAAAGGGGAAAATAAAAATGGCTTTTAAAGATGAAGAACAAGCAAAAGCTTATTGGGCAGAAAACATTTCACTACTGTTTAAGTTACTAGCAGTGTGGTTTGTGGTCTCATTTGGCTTTGGCATATTACTGGTAGATGTACTGAATGAAGTACGTTTTTTTGGGTTTAAACTTGGCTTCTGGTTTTCACAACAGGGCGCTATTTACACCTTTGTAGCTTTGATTTTTGTTTACGTTTTCAAAATGAACACGTTAGATAAAAAATACGGCGTAGACGAATAGGAGCTAGGTAATGGATGTTCAAACACTCACATTTATAATTGTTGGTTTAAGTTTTGCGCTTTATATCGGCATTGCAATTTGGGCGCGTGCAGGCTCTACAAATGAGTTTTACGTGGCAGGGGGCGGCGTACCTCCGCTTGCCAATGGTATGGCAACCGCAGCCGATTGGATGAGCGCAGCGTCGTTTATTTCAATGGCGGGTATTATTTCGTTTGCAGGTTACGATGGCGGTGTTTACTTAATGGGGTGGACTGGCGGCTATGTATTACTCGCTATGTGTTTAGCGCCTTACTTACGTAAATTTGGCAAATTCACTGTACCTGACTTTATAGGCGACCGTTACTACTCACAAACAGCACGTGTTGTTGCTATTTTGTGTGCCATCTTTATTTGTTTTACTTACATTGCTGGACAAATGCGTGGCGTAGGGGTGGTATTTTCGCGCTTTTTAGAAGTAGAAATTGAAACCGGTGTTTACATTGGAATGGTGATTGTATTCTTTTATGCGGTACTTGGCGGCATGAAAGGCATTACCTACACGCAAGTAGCGCAGTACTGTGTGCTTGTGTTTGCCTACCTTGTGCCCGCTATCTTTATTTCAATGATGATGACAGGCCACTTCTTCCCGCAAACCGGCTTTGGTGCCACATTGAGTGATGGCTCAGGCATGTATGTACTTGATAAGCTAGACGGGTTAAGCGCAGAGCTGGGCTTTGCACAATACACCGAAGGCTCTAAAAGTATGATTGACGTATTTGCTATTACCGGCGCTTTAATGGTGGGTACTGCAGGTTTACCGCATGTAATTGTTCGCTTTTTCACTGTACCACGCGTTAAAGATACCCGTATTTCAGCAGCGTGGACACTGGTATTTATTGCTATTGTTTACACTACTGCACCGGCGGTTGCCTCGTTTGCACGCGTAAACATGATTGACACCATTAACGGTAAAGATGGTAGCGGTACAGAGTACGCTCAAGCACCAGCGTGGATCAAAAACTGGGAGCGTACGGGTTTAATTACCTTTAATGATAAAAACGGCGACGGCAAAATGTTTTACACCGCCGGCAAGGTAGAAGACCCAACAAGCGCAAACGAAGTAAAAGTAGACCGCGATATTATGGTACTGGCTAACCCTGAAATTGCTGATTTACCAGCATGGGTAATCGCATTAGTTGCGGCCGGTGGTATTGCTGCTGCGCTTTCAACCACAGCAGGGTTATTGCTGGTTATTTCAACCTCAGTGTCGCACGATTTACTTAAACGCACCCTTAAACCCGACATAAGCGATAAACAAGAGCTACTAGCTGCTCGCTTAGCCGCGATGATTGCCATTGTTATATCGGCTTACTTTGGGATTAACCCGCCTGGGTTTGTTGCATCGGTGGTCGCCTTTGCCTTTGGTTTAGCGGCGGCGAGTTTCTTCCCGGCAATTATTATGGGGATATTCTCTAAAACAATGAATAAAGAAGGCGCAATTGCTGGCATGGTGACCGGTATAGGCTTTACCGCTGCGTATATTATCTTCTTTAAATTTGTAAGCCCTGAGCTTAATAGCCCAGAAAATTGGTTCTTAGGTATTTCACCCGAAGGAATTGGCTTAGTAGGGATGATCATTAACTTTGTGGTTGCTGCAACCGTACTTAAATTAACAAAATCGACACCGCTTGAAATACAACAAATGGTGGAAGGTATTCGTAATCCTAAAGGGTCAGGTGAAGCACACGCACATTAATGCGCTAAGCCTACTTAAAAATAAAGCACCAAAAGCCCGACTTTAGTCGGGCTTTTTATTTGTTCAAATAATGAGTACATTAGATTTTGTGTATACTTTTTAAGAGTACAGCAATGAGTGTAGAGCAGCAGGAAGTTGCCCAGTTTGTGTGTATGCAGGCGCCATTTAGCATGCTACACGACAGTGCGTGTGAGTATTTTGTAAGCCATATTGATAGTGTTTATTTAACCCGAGAAAACCAAGCGCAGTGGCTGCAAACGCAAACCCCAAAGCTTTTTTTAATTCGCTCTGGTTTATACGACCTAGTGGATGCAAAAGGTGATGTAGTAAAGCGTTTAGCGCAGGGGGATTACTTTGGCTATCCTTCTTTGTTAACCGGAGAGGCGATTCAAAATAGGTTACAGGTACAAAAAGAGGGCATAGTGTATATGCTTGCGCAAACGCATTTTGACTTTTTACGTCATCAATACAAACCGTTTGAGCAATATTTTGTACGCGCGCACGCCAATCGTTTACTTTCATCACATTATAAAAGTAAAAACGATAGCTGGTCTGAGCGCAGAATATCTGAGCTGATGACCCGCACCGCCATAACCTTAGCCCCCGATGCCAGTATTAGGCAAACCGCTAAAAAAATGAAAAAACACGGTGTATCGTCAATTATGATCACCGAACACGCCATTTTAGTTGGCGTAGTGACCGACCGCGACTTACGTAACCGTGTACTGGCCGATGAAGTCGACCCACAAGATGCGGTTAGCAGCATAATGAGTGCAAAGCCTAAATTTATATTTGAAAACAATCGGGTGTTTTCTGCTTTGCATTTAATGCTTAAATACAATATTCATCATTTACCTGTACTTGATGAAAACCATAAGCCTTTGGGTATGCTTACTAGTACCGATTTACTGCGCCAGCAAAAAAGTGACCCTGTGCAGCTTATTGGCCGCATTTATAAAGCCCACAGCATTGCCGATTTAAAACGTTATGCAGGCGAAATCCCTGAGTTACTGCGAAGTTTTTCGTACAACATAGAAGACATATCGCTAATTGGTAAACTGCTCAGCGGCTTAACCGATGCACTTACCTCGCGTCTTATTCATTTATTTCAAGAAGAAAATGGCGCAGCGCCCACCAGTTTTTGCTTTATATGTTTTGGCTCGCAAGCACGCGAAGAGCAAACCTTACATTCAGATCAAGACAACGGCTTATTACTCCCAAATGATTTAAGCGAGCAACACCAAGCTTACTTTAAACACATGGGGGAGTTTGTATGTGAGCAGTTAGTAGAATGTGGCATTAGGCGTTGCCCGGGGAATATTATGGCCAGCAGCGATGAATGCAGAATGAGTGTAAGCCAGTGGTGCGAGCGCTTTTTTAAATGGATAAAAAGCCCAACCCCAAGCGCCATGCTTAACTGCAAAATATTTTTTGATTTGCGCTTTATAGAAGGCTCCAATGCTCTATACAGCGGCTTTTGCGAGCAGTTAAACAGGATATCGCGCGATGAGTTATTTTATGCTGCTATGGCAACCGATATAAGAGCCAGCTCAGTGCCTATAGGTTTATTTAATAAGCTTAAAACGCAAAAAAGCGACAACAACCATAAGTACATAGATTTAAAAAAACGCGGTGTGGTGATCATTAACGACATAGTGCGTTTATATGCGTTAAAAGCCGGAATAAAACGCGCCAATACCCAAGAGCGCTTAGATGCTTTACTTAAGCATTCACTGCTAAATAAAGACGATATTTATAATTTAAAAGATTGCTGGCGATTTTTAACTCAGTTACGTTTTAGTACGCAAATAAACGAAGAAGGTTTGCCAAGTAACTGTATAAACCCCGATAAATTAAGTTCATTAGAGCGCCATCAGCTTAAAGAGGCTTTTTATTTAGTAAAACAAGCGCAGCAAGCCGCGGCGTTTAAATTTGCCCGTGGCAGTTTGTAATAAGAGGTAAGCGCTGTGGTAAAAAAATGGCTCAGTAAGTATATAAAAAGGCGTAATTTATTAAGTCAAAATGCGTTAACGCAACGCTATTTAGTGATTGATTTAGAGCTTACTGGGCTTGATGTAAACCAGCATGAAATTGTCTCAGTAGCCTGGGTTAAAATAGACAACCAATGTATAAAAATGAGCGAGTCGCAGCATTTAATAAACAAGGATGTAAAAAGCCTAGAGCAAAGCCCTGTTTTTCACGGCATTATTGACGACACAGTGGCTAAAGGACAAAGCCTGCACACTATATTAACGCAGCTAAGCCGTGATTTTAGTGACCATATTTTGGTTTTTCATAACGCCATACTGGATTGGGGGTTTTTAAAAGCAGCCCTTAAAGGTTCCAATATAAACGCACAACCTAAGTTGATACTCGACACCCTCCACATAGAAAAAAAGCGCCTTATTTGCCAAGGTGCAGAAATAAAACAAGATGATTTAACCCTAAGTGCGTGTCGCAAACGTTATGAGTTACCAAGCTATCATTGTCATAACGCACTTACAGACGCACAGGCCACCGCCGAATTATTACTAGCCCAGTGCTACCAAATAAACCGTGGGAAGGAGTTGCAGTTGAGGTCAATAATTTAACAAAGCTACAGCATTTACTAATTATTTTGTTAAGATAAGAATTTTAAAAGGATTTATTATGGTAATTGAAGCCGCCAGTAAGTATTACAACCAGTTAAACAATGACCTTAAAGCAGTTAAAAAGTACATTCACAATAATTTTGGTGTGTTTCTTACTATTCTTTACTTACTGGGTAGTTTATCAGGCGTTGTGTATCTTTACGTTTTACTTAATAACTTCTCGGTTGATATATTCAATTTCATTGAAATAAGTGACTTTTTACTGGCACTGATTTCAAATTTTTTACTTATTACTCTTTATACTACGATCATCGTTTTAACAGCTATTTATTTAAATTGGCGCTCAGGACACATGCCAGATCCTAGTAAAACAACCGTGTTAAAAAAACTATATTATGGCTTTGGTTACCCGTTCTATTTATTAAAACCTAGTTACTCATTAATGTTATTTTTAGCACTTATAATATCTACATACCCTACTATGTTGGCGCATTCACACAGTAAAGATATAATAAATGAAAGAACAATGAATTATCACTTGTCATTAAATTATCCAATTGCTCAGAGTAAAGTAACTCAACTTCAAAATGTTCAAATAGTAGCCTCAACAATGCGGAATTTATTTGTTTATGATAATAAACAAGATGAGTTACTTATTATTTCACAAGAAAATATTTCAGCTTTGATACCTAATCTACACCAAGAAAAAACGATTAAGCCAAAGTCAAAAGCTGCATCAAGCACACAGTAATTAAACATTCGCTGAAACACGATTGGCTGCTATTTATTAGTATGGACGCATAACCAAGCATGGCACTTATTCAGGACAAATTATGAGACTCATTACCACTATTCTTCTAACCTTATTCCCTGTGATCGCTTGTGCTAATTCGAGCTTACCTGCCAATCGTCATATCTCAGTGCAAGGCACTGCTGAGGTATTAGTTGAGCCTGACATGGCTAAAATACTATTTAAGGTGAATAGTGTTAAAAATGAGCCGAATGCCGCCAATAACGCGCTTGAGAATAAAGTGAAGTTATTAATAGATGGGCTCAATCAATTTGAAATAAGCGCCGATGACGTAGTTGCCTCAAACGTTAAAATTGAAAAAACAGGAATGGATTATATTGAAACAGGGCATCAGGCACTTAGCGAATACGCAGCGATAAGAACGTTTGAAGTAACGCTAAACAGTATTGAGCGTGTGAGCGATTTAACCGATTTTTTATTGAACCAAGAAGTAAATGCGATTCAAAATATTGCGTTTTTATCTTCAAAATTTGAGCAATTACAAGCGCAAGCCACACAGTTAGCAATTGAAGATGCAAAAATAAAAGCGGATTTACTTGCTGATTCATTCAATGCAAAAGTAGGTGAAGTACGCACTATTCGCTCAACTAAAAACAACTATGACAGTGGTTTTAGTACAGCTATAACCAAGATGCACAGGGCGCAGTATGATAATAACTCTTTTCCTCAAATACTTAGTAACGATTTACAGGCAACAATAAGCTTTAAATCATCCATAAACGTGGTGTTTGATTTAGAGATAACTGATTAAATTAATAATTTCATTTCAAATACATGTTCGTACTGTAAGCTAGTTTTATGTTTTTGATTAATTTGAAGGTAGCAGTATTATGAGCGATGAAAGCAACACGTTAAAAGCACAAACCGAGGCAAAAGTAGCAGCAGGGCGAAAAGGTAACCCTGATTTTATGAAAGGCGTTGATGAAACCATTGCTCAGGCAAAAGCGTTTCAAGAAGGGGCAAATGCACTTAATTTAGATCAAAATGCCCCACGCTTTGAACTGCCGAACCAGCACGGTGAGCAAGTTTTATTAGATGAGCTACTTGCAAAAGGGCCTGTGGTTATAACTTTTTATCGTGGTAGTTGGTGCCCTTATTGTAATTTACAGCTAAAAGCATTGCAGTCACGCCTAGCTGAAATTCACGCATTAGGCGCACAGCTGGTGGCTATTAGCCCGCAAGCGCCCGATGGCTCAATGAGCGAAAACGACATACGTAATATGGATTTTGTTGTGCTGAGTGACCAAAATGCAGATGTAGCAGCAAGCTATGGCGTAGCGTGGCAAGTACCTGCATTTTTATTAGATCATATGCGCGAAGACCGCGGCCTTGATTTAGAGTCGCTTAATAACGGCAACGGCAGTATTTTACCTATCCCTGCCACGTTTGTTTTAGATAGCGAAGGTAAAGTGACGTGGCGCTATGTTGATGTTGATTACCGCACCCGCTCAGAGCCACAAGATATAATTAATGCTTTAAAAGCACTACAGTAAGCACTCAAGCAAGGTCGCTTTATGCCTAAAAGTAGCCAAGTAAATTAGCTACTTTTGGGTTAATTTAAAGTTTCTAATCGCTCCCTCTTATAATAATGTTCAAGGTCGATTACAATACAGCCATCTAAAAGGCATCGATGCCTTTGTCTGCACGTAAAGAGAGTGGATTTTATATTTCATGGCAATCAAACTTGCAATTAATGGTTTTGGTCGTATTGGTCGAAATATTGTCCGCGCGTTGTACGAGTCAGGTTTGAGCGACGAGATAAAAATTGTTGCGATTAACGAACTTGCTGACCCTGAAGCTATTGCTCATTTATTAAAATACGACACGTCCCACGGTCGTTTTTCTTTTCCTGTAAAACTTGGTGAAGACACCATTAGCGTTGCAGGCGATACCATTGCACTATTTTGTGAAGAAAACCCAGTAGAATTGCCTTGGCAAACCCTTGATGTAGATGTAGTGCTTGAATGTACCGGTGTTTATCACTCGCGCGAGCATGCACAATTACACATTACCGCGGGTGCTAAAAAGGTGTTGTTTTCGCACCCAGCTGATAACGATGTAGATGCCACCATTGTGTATGGCATTAACGATGATGAGCTCAAACGCGAGCACACTATTGTATCTAACGGCTCGTGTACTACAAACTGTGTGGTGCCTGTTATTAAAGTGCTAGATGATGCGTTTGGTATTGAATCGGGTGCTATTACCACTATTCACGCGTCGATGAACGATCAACAAGTGATTGATGCGTACCATCATGATTTACGTCGTACCCGCGCTGCGAGTCAGTCTATTATTCCGGTTGATACAAAATTAGCACGAGGAATAGACCGCATTTTACCCAAATTTGAAGGGCGCTTTGAAGCCATTGCGGTTCGCGTGCCGACAATTAACGTAACGGCAATGGATTTAAGTGTTACAGTAAATGCTGATGTAGATTTAAAGGCGGTAAATACGGCACTTAAAGCCCAAGCAAAAGACCGCTTAGAAGGTATTTTAAGTTACACCGAAGAGCCATTGGTATCGGTTGATTTTAATCACGACCCACATTCTTGTATTATTGATGGCACGCAGACACGTGTTAGTCACAAACGCCTGATAAAGTTACTTGTTTGGTGTGATAACGAATGGGGTTTTGCCAATCGCATGCTAGATACAGCACGTGCGATGATGGCTAAGTAAGCATTTTATAATAATTTTAAAATTTATTTTTCAGGTTCAAGTATCGTTAACTAAGGAGATGTTATGTCGGTCATAAAAATGGCAGATTTAGATTTAAACGGCAAGCGCGTATTAATTCGTGAAGATTTAAATGTACCAGTTAAAGCAGGTAAAGTGACCTCAGATGCACGTATTCGTGCTGCACTACCTACTATTAAGCTAGCTCTTGAAAAAGGCGCTAAAGTAATGGTTATGTCGCACCTTGGCCGCCCTACGGAAGGCGAGTACGATGACGAATTTTCACTTGCCCCTGTAGCCGATTACCTAAACGATGCACTTGAGCAAAATGTACGCCTTGAAAAAGACTACTTAAACGGCGTTGAAGTTGCCGATAACGAAGTAGTTGTATTTGAAAACGTACGATTTAATAAAGGCGAAAAGAAAAACGACGAAGCCTTATCAAAACAACTTGCTGCACTGTGTGATGTGTATGTAATGGATGCATTTGGCACCGCTCACCGCGCACAAGCGTCTACTCATGGCGTTGGCTTATTTGCAGATGTTGCCTGTGCTGGCCCGTTATTATCAGCAGAACTTGAAGCACTTGGTAAAGCACTAGATAACCCAGCACGCCCATTAGTGGCCATTGTAGGTGGTTCTAAAGTATCAACTAAATTAACTGTTTTAGACTCGCTTTCAACGATTGTAGATCAGCTTGTAACAGGTGGCGGTATTGCTAATACCTTTATTGCTGCTGCGGGTCATCCGGTTGGTAAATCACTTTATGAAGCTGATTTAATGGATGAAGCAAATCGTTTATGTGCAGCAGCTAAAGCAAACGATGGTGAAATTCCGGTACCGACTGATGTTGTAGTAGGTAATGAATTTTCAGACTCTGCAGTCGCTACGCTTAAAGATGTAAGCGAAGTAACAAGCGATGACATGATTTTTGATATTGGCCCTGATACAGCCAGCCAGCTTGCAAAAATTATTGCAAACGCCGGTACTGTTGTATGGAATGGCCCAGTTGGCGTATTTGAGTTTGATCAGTTTGGTAATGGTACACGTGCTATTGCTCAGGCAATTGCTAACTCTAATGCGTTTTCGATTGCAGGCGGTGGTGACACTTTAGCGGCAATTGATAAATACGGCATTGCCGATAAAGTATCTTACATTTCTACCGGTGGTGGTGCGTTCTTAGAGTTTTTAGAAGGCAAAAAACTTCCAGCAGTAGAAATGCTAGAGTCGCGCGCTAAATAATAAATTTTTAGCCGCATTAGGTGAGGGGAAACCCTCACCAACGATTAATTATTAAATACCTCTCACCCTTATTTAATAGTTAATTAAGACAAAACTAAGCAGTGTAAATTGCTTTATTTTGTGGCGCAGTGATTGCGTCAAACTAACATATCCGTTCAAACTAGATGGCAGGAGACTGCTGTCGATAAATTGGAGAATACCCAATGGCTTTAATCAGTATGCGACAACTTTTAGATCATGCAGCTGAACACGGTTACGGCGTTCCAGCCTTTAACGTGAATAACCAAGAGCAAATGCGCGCAATAATGGAAGCGGCTGATAAAACAAACAGCCCAGTAATTGTTCAAGGATCAGCAGGCGCACGTGCTTATGCTGGTGCTCCATTTATCCGCCACATGATTTTAGCAGCCGTTGAAGAATGGCCGCACATTCCAGTAGTAATGCACCAAGATCACGGTACCTCACCCGGTGTTTGCCAACGCTCAATTCAACTTGGCTTTTCATCAGTTATGATGGATGGCTCATTAATGACTGACGGAAAAACCCCATCAAGCTACGAATATAATGTAGAAGTAACACGCGAAACCGTGGCTATGGCACATGCTTGTGGCGTATCGGTAGAGGGCGAGCTAGGTGTACTTGGCTCACTTGAAACCGGTGAAGCGGGCGAAGAAGATGGTGTAGGCGCAGAAGGTAAACTAACTACTGATCAAATGCTTACCGACCCAGAAGAAGCCGCTGATTTTGTAAATAAAACCCATGTTGATGCCTTGGCAATTGCTTGTGGAACATCGCACGGTGCGTACAAATTTACGCGCCCACCCACAGATGACATTTTAGCGATTGATCGTATTAAAGAAATTCACGCACGTATCCCGAACACGCACTTAGTAATGCACGGATCGTCGTCTGTACCACAAGAATGGTTAGAGATCATAAATCAATACGGTGGCGAAATTCCTGAAACGTATGGCGTACCTGTTGAGCAAATTGTAGAAGGGATCAAATACGGTGTACGTAAAGTAAATATTGATACCGATTTACGCCTGGCCTCTACCGGTGCTATTCGCCGTCATATGGCGCTTAACCCATCTAACTTCGATCCGCGTAAATACCTAGCAGAAGCAACTAAAGCAATGACAGAGATTTGTGTTGCGCGTTACAACGCGTTTGGTACGGCTGGTCAAGCAGGTAAAATTAAGCCAATTTCACTTGATGACATGCACCTTAAATATTTAAGTGGTGAGTTAGACCCACAAATTAAATAATGATCTTTAATTAAAAAAATACCGTTATAAAAACCAGCTGGCGTAATCCAGCTGGTTTTTTTATACCGCAAAGCACTGGGATCACTGTTGTACCAACTTAATAAAATGGGATCACTGATTTACTAACCGCCCCGCATTTGGATCATTTATTTACCAACTAGCGCATAAATTTACGCCACGTTAGGCGCTAAATCAATCAGATCGTTTTTTATTTGTACAATAGATCAGATGCTTAGTTGTTTGACTAAGTATAACCGTGATCCCAAACCCGATCGGCTTAGTAAAAATCTGATCTTTTTATAGGCTGCTTAGTAAAAAACAGATCTATTTTTAACCACGTAATGACATCTTCCAGTGCAAACTCAGTTTCGTACCTGGTTTTTTTACTGTGTTAGTAAAACAATGATCCCGCCATGAATATCTACTCAGAAATAAAACTGTCATCTTTTTGTAAATATGTTTTGATTAACCGTAATTTGCAAAATAGTTTTAAAAATATGACGTTAATGAGGTTTTTTGTCACTATTTTGTGTTTTTTTTACCAGGATTTTAATTTACACGTTACACTTTCATAAAAATGTCATACTTAGTCATAATAATGAAAACTAATTCGATAGCGTAAGAGATAATTTGGAATGTCACGTAAAGTACTAGTCGTAGATGATGAAGCTCCTATCAGAGAGATGTTAGTTTTTGTTTTAGAGCAAAATGGATTTCAAGCAATTGAAGCAGAAGATTACGATTCTGCAATTGCAGCTATGGTTGAACCATACCCAGATATGGTTTTACTCGATTGGATGTTACCAGGTGGTAGCGGTATTCAAATTGCTAAGCAATTTAAGCAAAGTGAATACACACGCCAAATTCCAATTATTATGCTTACAGCCCGCGGCGAAGAAGAAGACAAAGTACGCGGCCTAGAAGTAGGGGCAGATGACTACGTCACTAAACCTTTTTCTCCTAAAGAGTTAATGGCTCGTATTAAAGCGGTTATTCGCCGTGTATCGCCTACCTCATTAGAAGAAGCCATAGAAGTACATGGCTTGCGTTTAGACCCAATATCGCACCGCGTTACCTCTGAGGGGAGCGAGCTTGATATGGGCCCAACCGAATTTAGATTATTACATTTTTTTATGACTCACCCAGAGCGTGTTTATAGCCGTGAGCAACTGCTTGATCATGTTTGGGGAACTAATGTGTACGTAGAAGACCGTACAGTTGATGTGCACATACGTCGTTTACGCAAAGCGATTGCACCGCTGGGGCATGATCGCTTAGTACAAACAGTACGTGGTGCAGGTTATCGTTTTTCTAGTAAATTATAAGGTACCGCAGCTAGGGTGTGAGTACGCATAAATTACTACTCAAAGGTAAAGTGAGTGTATGTATCGAGTTATTAATAAACAGGCGTTAGTAAAACGTCTGTTTATCTATTTTTTACCCCTGTTATTAGTTGGTGTGCTTATTGGTGCACCTTTTTTGCTTTTATTTTTAGGCACTTCTTCTCTTTTAGTCTGGCATTATCATCAACTTTATCGCTTAAGCGATTGGCTTTTAAATCAACGTAGCTTTAACCCACCAGAGGGCGAGGGTGCGTGGGAACAAGTATTTGAAGGCATTTATCATTTACAGCATCGTAATCGTAAAAAACGCAATGAACTGGCCGATTTAATTCGTCGCTTTCGCGATGGAGCCGAAGCCGTACCCGATGCCGTAGTGGTGTTGCAAAGTGATTTAAGCATTGTGTGGTGTAACCAACTTGCACTTAAAGTATTGGGGCTACAATGGCCGACCGATCATGGCCAGCGCCTAGATAACCTAATACGCGAACCTAAATTTGCCAAGTACATGCTGCGCGGTGAATTTGAAGAGCCATTAGAGCTTGATAACGGGCATATTGTTGACCAAGTGCTTGAATTTAGGGTAATGCCGTATGCCAACACGCAGCTTATGGTGGTAGTACGTGATGTAACACGCCTAAAGCAGCTAGAGCAAATGCGCAAAGACTTTGTTGCCAATGTATCGCATGAGCTGCGTACGCCGCTTACGGTTGTTACTGGCTACCTTGAGATGATGGATGGCGATATGATGCCACCGCCTGCAATGTGGAATAAAGCGCAAAATACCATGCTTGAGCAATGTAAGCGTATGGACAGCTTAGTTAATCAGCTTTTATCTCTTTCGCGTATTGAGGGGGCGCGCAGGCAAGACAACGACAAAGCCATTAATGTGCCGCAAATGCTCAATTACATTAAAACCGAAGCGCAGTCTATAAACCAAGATAAAGGCCATGAGCTTATTTTTGATATAGATAATGAGCTTGATATTAAAGGCTCTGAAGATGAGCTACGCAGTGCGTTTTCTAATTTAGTGTTTAACGCTATACATTACACTAAAGCGGGCGGAAAAATTGTTGTTACCTGGCAGCGTAAAGAGGGACTTGCGCACTTTAGTGTAAATGATAATGGCGATGGTATTGCACCAGAGCATATAAATCGTTTAACTGAGCGCTTTTACCGCGTAGATAAAGCAAGGAGTCGCACAACCGGTGGCTCAGGTTTAGGCTTAGCAATTACTAAACATGTGCTTACACGTCACGATAGTAAATTAAATATAAGCAGTGAGCTTGGTAAAGGCTCGTGTTTTTCTTTCGACTTTTCAAAGGATAAGCTTGTTAACTTAGCAAGTTAAAAGCAATAAAAAGCAAAGTCATAAAAGTGTCATTTAAGAGTAATGTAACTGTCATCTACTCACTTTACAGTAGACGACAGTTAGGAAATGGGACGAACAAATCGGAGAACCCCGCATGAAATTTAAAAACTTAGTTGCCGCAATGGGTGTGGCTGTTACAACATTAGTATCTGCACAGGCTGTTGCTCTTGACGACGCAATTCCTGAATATCAAAAAATTAACGGCGTTTCAGGTAACTTTTCATCTGTAGGCTCTGATACTTTAGCTAACATGATGACTTTTTGGGCTGAAGAGTACAAACGTATTTACCCAAATGTAAATATTCAAATTCAAGCGGCAGGTTCGTCTACTGCTCCACCAGCGCTTACTGAAGGCACCTCTAACATGGGTCCTATGAGCCGTAAAATGAAATCAAAAGAAATCGAAGCGTTTGAAAAACGCTATGGTTACAAGCCTACAGAAGTGCGTGTAGCGATTGATGCATTAGCGGTATTTGTACACAAAGATAACCCAATTGAAGGCTTACGTATTGACCAAGTAGATGCTATTTTTTCATCTACTCGTAAATGTGGTGCGTCTGAGCAAGTTAACCGCTGGAGCGATGTTGGCCTAACGGGCGACTGGGCTGCAAAAGACATTCAATTATACGGACGTAACTCTGTATCAGGTACTTACGGTTACTTTAAAAAGAAAGCACTGTGTAAAGGAGACTTCCGTAACAACGTAAATGAGCAACCAGGTTCAGCCTCTGTTGTACAATCAATCTCATCGTCATTAAACGCGATTGGTTACTCAGGCATTGGTTACAAAACGTCGGGTGTACGTACGGTTCCTTTATCTAAAAAAGGCACTAACTACGTAGATGCAACGCTTGATAATGTTGCTAAAGGTAAATACCCACTTTCTCGTTTCTTATACGTTTACGTGAACAAGCACCCTAATAAGCCGCTTTCTCCAATTGAAGCTGAGTTCTTAAAAATGGTACTTTCTAAAGACGGTCAAAAAATCGTTGAAAAAGATGGTTACGTACCACTATCTGCTAAGTTAGTAGAAGCAGAGCTTAAAAAGTTAGGTTTATAATTTAAACCCAACCAATAAAAAAACCGCTCAATGAGCGGTTTTTTTGTGTGTAAAATTTTAAAGCGTAAAACAGACTAAGTTACTAAAAAGCGATTACAGATCAGTCAGCTTTTGCGCTTGTGCTTTACACTGATTATAGCTCTCTACACATTTGGCAGAGCACACTTGCTGTTTTAAACCTTTGTCAATCGATTGCTGATCGCAACTATTTTCGCACTGATAGTTTTGTTGTGCGCATTGGTTTAACTCAGGGTTTTTCACTTGATTTTGGCAAGCTGCTAACAATGAAAATGAAAGGGCGAGGGCACTCGTTTTAATAAATGTTTGCATGCTTATCCTTAACGTTGAACTGCGCTTTTGTTAAATCTCAACTTGTAAGTTGTCGATTAATCTAACATTGTCTAAAAAGGCGGCAGCTAAAATAACAAGTTGTGTATCATCAAGTGTAGCAGCTTTTAATGTATCTCGTTGAGCTATCTCAAAATAATCTGGCTTTAAGCCGGCTTGCTCTAAACTAAGCTGTGCGCTTTGCTCAAGTGCTTTGTAATCGGTATTACCTGCTTTGAGCTGCTCAGCGCAGCTGTTTAGTGTTTTAAATAATGCGGTAGCCGTGGCTTTTTGCTCTGCAGATAAATAGCCATTTCGCGAGCTCATAGCTAGGCCTGAAACTTCACGCATGGTCGGTACACCAACAATTTCAACCGGAATTGATAAATCGCGTACCATGGTTTTAATCACTTGCAGCTGCTGAAAGTCTTTTTCGCCAAAGCATGCATAATCTGGTTGTACTAAATTAAATAACTTAGTCACTACCGTGGCTACGCCTCTAAAGTGTCCTGGGCGCGTGCCGCCACAATACCCCATAGATACGCCTGGTACATCTACAAAGCTTTGCTCACCAAGCCCATTTGGGTAAATGGTGTCTACGCTTGGGGTAAACACAATATCAGTGTTTAAGTCGGCTAAGCCTTGTTTGTCTTCGTTTAATGTACGCGGGTAGCTATCTAAGTCTTCGTTGGCACCAAATTGCATTGGGTTGACAAAAATACTCACAACCACCTTATCGGTCATTGTTTTTGCCTTTTCAACCAATGAAAAGTGGCCGCGGTGTAAGTTGCCCATGGTTGGCACTAAAGCCACGCTTAAACCTGCTTGGCGCCAAGCTTTAATTTGACTACGTAATGATTTAATTTCAGTAATTGACTGCATTATTTAAACTCATGTTCGGCGCTTGGAAATGCGCCACTTTTAACGTCTGTACAATATTTTTTAACTGCATCTGGCATGTTGCCAGTTTCCAGTAAAAAGTTTTTAGAAAATTTAGGAATGTATCCTGCCGAAATACCGACTAAGTCGTGCATTACCAGTATTTGGCCATCCGTTACATTACCTGCGCCAATACCTATGGTAGGAATGGTGACGGCATCGGTAATGCGTTTAGCGAGAACACTTGGGATACACTCAAGCACTAATAATTGAGCACCTGCGGCTTCTAGGGCTTTTGCATCATCAATCATTTTTTGCGCTTTGTCGTCTTCGCGGCCTTGAATTTTAAAGCCACCAAATACGTGTACTGATTGCGGCGTTAATCCTAAATGGCCACAAACGGGAATCCCTTGCTGCGTTAAACTTTTAATGCTGTCGTAAAGCCATTCACCGCCTTCAAGTTTTACCATATTAGCGCCTGCACGCATTAACTCTGCTGCATTTTTACAGGTGTCGCTAACGTTTGAATAGCTCATAAAGGGCATATCGGCTATTACAAAAAGCTCACGGCTGCCACCGCGTACACAGCGGGTATGATAGGCTATATCTTGATTGGTTACGCCTAGGGTATCGTCGCCACCTTGCAGCACCATGCCCAAAGAATCGCCAACTAAAATAACGTCCACACCGTTATCATGAAATAACTTCGCAAAACTGGCATCGTAAGCGGTTAATGCGGTGATTTTGTTATTTTCTGCTTTCATTTTATTTAAAGTAGAAACGGTTATTTTAGACATAATATCCTCGCAGGCATAAGCCTTGGTTAATTACAGAGGTAATTGCTGTAAGTCGTTGAGCGGTAAGTCTTGCGCAATGGTTTTTAATGCAATGCCGCTTGGTAAAATCAGTTCTGGGGCAAGCTCAAGTAAAGGGTAAACTACAAACTCACGTTCGCACAGGCCATAATGTGGCACAGTTAAGCGCTGGGTCTTAATCACTTGCTGACCAAACAGTAAGGTATCTATATCGAGCGTACGCGGCCCCCAACGTTCGGCTTTTCTTACCCGCCCATGTTCAAGCTCTATGGCTTGAGTTAACTCAAGTAATTGCTCAGGTTCAAGCGCGGTTTTAATACACGCTACGGCATTTACATAGTCGGGTTGATCTTGTGGGCCCATTGGTTTGCTTGCATAGTAATGCGATACACTTATAAATTCACAATGAGGCAGCTTTTTAAGCGCACAAACGGCGTTATCAAGCTGCTCTTTGGGTGAGTTTAGGTTGGCACCTAAACCCAAATATACACACTGCATGCAATTACTCGGCTGGCTTTTTAGTGGTGCGGCGGCGCGGACGTTTACGTGGTTTTGGCCCACCTTGGTGGCCTAGATTTTTTACCATTTCTTTTTGGCCATTAATATCTAGGCTCAAGTATTGTGTCCACCACTGGGCAAGCTCACTATGTTGGTGCTCACCGGCATCAACACGTAACAATAAAAAGTCATAAGCGGCTTTAAATCGTGGCTGCTGGGTAAGTCTGTAAGCGCGTTGGCCGGCACGTTTATCTAAACGTTGCTGTATATGCCAAATGTCGCGTGCGCCTAAGGTAAAGCGTTTTGGTACTGCTATATGCTGGGCATTTTCGCTCAGTACTTTATTCATGGCTTGAGCAAAGGCATCAAAGTAAGATAGCTGTTCTTGTTGTTTAATTTTAGTTGTGCGCTCAAGCAGCGGAAACCACATTAAAGCAGCAAATATAAACGCAGGCGTTACTTTTTTATCTGCATTAATGCGTTTATCGGTGTTTTGAAACATTTGCTGAATAAACGCCGCTTCTAAGCCGTCAGGGTTTTTATCTAAAATTTTATCAAGCACCGGAAATAACGACTTAAATAAGCCGTATTGGCGTAGCATTAAATAGTTAGCTTCGGCTTTACCGTTTAAAAACAGCTTTAGAACTTCTTCAAATAAACGCGCTGGCGGTATGTTATCAAGTAGGCTGGCAAGCGCAGTAATTGGCTTTTCGCTTTTTGGTGCTATGCTCATATCAAGCTTGGTTGCAAAGCGTACCGCACGTAGCATACGTACAGGGTCTTCGCGGTAGCGTGTTTCTGGGTCGCCAATTAACTCAATTTGTTTTGCTTGTATGGCCGCTAAGCCATTGGCGTAATCGTATATACAAAAATCGTTAATAGAGTAATACAACGCGTTGATAGAAAAATCACGGCGCTCGGCGTCTTCTTCAATGCTACCAAACACGTTATCGCGCAGTAACTGCCCGTGCTCGCTTGATTGGCTAATTTGGTTTTTGTCTTCTTGCGCTTCGTGGTGCCCGCGCATGGTGGCTACTTCTATAATTTCGCGACCAAAAACAATATGTGCTAAGCGAAAACGACGGCCAATTAGGCGGCAATTTCTAAATAGTTTTTTTACTTGCTCTGGGGTGGCATTGGTAACAACGTCAAAGTCTTTTGGTTGTTGACCTAACAATATATCGCGAATACAACCACCTACAAGGTAAGCGTCGTAACCACCGTCTTTTAAACGGTAAAGTACTTTGATTGCATTTGGGCTAAATTGTTTACGTGAAATACCATGTTCGCCGCGTGTTACAACAACCGGTTCATCACTTGTTTGAGTGCTTTGCACATCGGCATTCGGGCCGATTATTTGCCTGCAAAATTGAAAAAGCTTGGAAATAATAATCTGTCTCCTACAGAAATGATGATTGGCTGGTCATCGCAATCAAAAAGCACATAAATTAGGTATTATAGTGCGGTGCTTTGTATTTATTGTAAATAGCCTCTATTTAGGCGGCTATCATATACCAGCGCGGTATAAAAATTAAGTTGATGGACTGAAATTAAGCCGTTTTTAAGTTTTTTATTTGCTTAAATGCGTAAATTTAGTGCTGTTTGGATGCTGACCTTGCGAAATTTGAATTTCGGGTATGTTTGGCACCGCTGTTAAGCTAAATTCGTTAATAGCCCACGCCATTAATTGCTCCACAGACAAATCATTCAATTGGCTATGTACAGGTAAGTTTAAAAATTCAAACGCATCAATAAGCGCGGGCTTTGGGTTGTCTGTGCTAATAGCGGGCGCATAATTTTGTTTAGAGAGTTTAAAACCAGGCTCGGCCACCGCAAGGGGTAAATGTGCGTATTGGGGAATGGGCGCATTAAGCTGTTTAAATAAACTTATTTGCCGTGCTGTAGGCTCGATTAAATCGGCGCCACGTACCACACGATTAATACCTTGCTCAATGTCATCAATAACGACCACTAGCTGGTAGGCAAATAATCCGTCGCTGCGCTTTATTATGTAATCTTCATGGGCTAATGCACTATTTACAGTAATATCGCCTTGAATCAAATCGTTAAAATGGCATGTTGGGTGCTGCTGGCTAAGACGAAGTGCGCCTTGCTCTGTTGATAAGTTAAGCGTTTTGCAGTTACCTTGGTAAATGCCACCCATGGCTTTTATTTGTTTGCGAGAACAGCGACAACCATATACACATTGTTGGTGGATCAGCTTATTTATTACCTCTTGATAAAGAGGTAGGCGCTGAGTTTGATAAACAACGGATTCGTCCCAGTAAAGGCCGTAGGCTTGTAAGGTATTTAGAATATGGGTGTCGGCATTTTTCACCACGCGGGTGGTGTCTATATCTTCAATGCGCACTAACCATTTACCCTGATTTACTTTAGCATCAAGGTAGCTGCCCACAGCCGCCACAAGTGAGCCAAAGTGAAGTGGCCCAGAAGGAGACGGTGCAAATCGACCGCGATAGTCACGCTTTGGCGTGGTAACGGCTGTAGGAGACATAGTTAACTAATTTTAATTAACCGCGCCCAGCTTGTTTTTCTTTAATTTCTGCAAGGGTTTTACAGTCTACGCATAAATCTGCAGTTGGACGCGCCTCTAAACGACGAATACCAATTTCGATTCCGCATGACTCACAAAAGCCAAAATCATCTTCTTTAATTAAGATAATTGTTTTTTCAATTTTTTTGATCAGTTTACGTTCGCGGTCGCGAGTACGAAGTTCTAAAGAGAACTCTTCTTCTTGCGCAGCGCGGTCAACTGGATCAGGAAAGTTGGCAGCTTCGTCTTGCATATGCGATTTCGTGCGGTCAACTTCATTACGTAAGTCGTTACGCCACGCTTCTAAAATCGCTTTAAAATGAGCACGTTGTGCTTCATTCATATACTCTTCGCCCGGCTTTTCTTGGTATGGTTCTAAACCGGCTTGAGCCAATAAACCATGTCTTTGTTGGTCTGGCATAACTCTCTCCTAAATCCTTAATTTAATGCCTCAGCATTAGCCGGCGGTATAAATAGCAGAATCTTATACCCTAGGCAAATTTATTTTTTAATTAATCGAATTAGCTTCAACCAGTGTGTTGACTAAAAAGGCTCATATTTGATTTTGATGCTTTATTAATCGTTATTTCGGTATTTAAACTTGCCTAGTTATATGGGCATAAAGTTTAAAAGCAAGTTAAATTTTTTATTTAAAGGCCACTTTCTCACTAAGGGTTACTTCACTTGGCGAAATAGATGCCTTATAAGCGTATACCTCCACGCCTTTTTTAATCGCGTGGTTTAATAAGTCGCTGTATTTTTTATCTATGTGGCTTGCTGCACTCACCGTATTAATACCTTGGTGTAAAACAGCGAACAGTAATACTGCGCGGTGGCCTTGTTCGATCATTTCTATTAATTCGCGAATGTGTTTTTGCCCACGCACGGTTTGCGCATCCGGAAAGTAGCCTTGCCCACTTTGTGGTGCGGTTTCGCTTAACAAGGTGACTGACTTTACCTCTACATAGCAAGCGGGTTTATTGTCGCCGGTGAGTAAAAAGTCGATACGGCTGTTTTCGCTGCCGTATTTTACTTCACTTTGAAGCTGCTCATAGCCGTTAAGCTCTGTAATAACCTGGTTGTTGATAGCCTCTTCGACCACTTTATTCGCCACGGCGGTATTAACACATATTAACTGCGAGAGGGAGTTTTGAGTGAGCTCTAACGACTGAGGGTATTTTCGTTTACTGTTATCGCTGGTTGAATAAAAAGCGCTAAAGCCAGGCTCTGCGCAACCTGTCATTTTACCGGTGTTGGCGCAGTGGGCGGTAAATTCAGTTCCATCGTTAAGTTGGAGATCGGCTAAAAAGCGTTTATAGCGTTTTAATAACGTGGCGGGCTGTAAAGCTGGGGTGTATTTCATTTAAATTCCAATGCTAAACGCTGCAGATGCGTTGGTTTATGTTATTTATCTCAAGCTGTTGGGAACTTGTACTCACTATAGTAAACTCGGTGGCACATTTAAGTGTAAGGGTATTCTAACATGAGTGAAAAATTTGTTGTTCAACTAAGCGAGCAAGCAGCACCAAGCCATTGGGGCGAAAACGCGGCGTTGTCTTTTAACGAGCAAGGCGCAACGGTTCATTTATCTGAGCAAGAAACATTAAAAAATGTTCAAAAAGCGGCGCGAACAATTGCAAGCCAAGGTGTTAAACAGGTTGAGCTTGCGGGCGATACATGGTGCACAGAAAGCCAATGGGCTTTTTACCAAGGTTTTGTAACACCTAAATCATTACATGGTGTTGAATTTGTTGATAACGCACAATCAGATCTAAACGAGCTGGCGCATTTAAAAGCCTCAGCTACGTGGGCACGAGAAATGGTAAACGGCACAGCGGATGACATTTACCCTGAAAGCCTTGCTGAAAAAGCCGCCGAATTTATTCAATCGTTAGCGCCTGAACACGTAAGCTACCAAATTATTAAAGGCGATGCGTTATTAGAGCAACAGTGGATTGGTATTCATGCTGTGGGCCGTGGCTCTGAGCGTCCACCTGTTTTACTTGAGCTTGATTACAACCCAACAGGCGATGAAAACGCACCGGTAAGCGCTGCGCTTGTAGGTAAAGGTATTACGTTTGACTCTGGTGGTTACTCAATTAAATCTAGCGAAGGTATGCTAGGAATGAAGTGCGACATGGGTGGCGCGGCAACGGTAACAGCGGGTTTAGCATTGGCTATTAATCGCGGTATAGAAAAACGCATTAAGCTATTTTTATGCTGTGCAGAGAACTTAATTTCGGGCCACGCTTACAAACTAGGTGATATTTTAACCTACAAAAATGGCACAACCGTTGAAATTGTAAACACCGATGCTGAAGGGCGTTTAGTGCTTGCTGATGGTCTAATGGCTGCAGGCGAAACTGGCGCAGAGTTAATTATAGATGCGGCAACACTAACCGGTGCTGCACTCGTAGCTGTAGGGCAAGAGTACAACGCATTATTTGCACTTGATAAAGAGCTGGTTCGCGAAGTAGAAGACTTTGCATCGCAAGAAATGGAAGCTGCATGGCCTCTTCCGCTTGAAAAATGGCACCAGCAAAACTGCCCATCTCCATATGCTGATACGGCAAATAGCCGCGCTCAAAAAGGTGGCGGTTACGGCGGCGCATCAAATGCAGCAGGCTTTTTATCTCGCTTTGTACCAAACGATGGTAAAGGTTGGGTACACATTGATTTAGCTGCAGCATTTAATATGGGTAGCACTAGCCAATGGGCTGCAGGTGCAACTACGCAAGGTATGCGCACAGTGGCACGTACATTGTTAGAAAAAGCTTAATAGTACGTAACTAGGCGTTTAATACATAAAATAGGCACCAATTGGTGCCTATTTTGCTATTTGCAGGCAAGCAATTTATTTTTATTTACGGTAAAATCCTTCGCCAATACCTGTTTGGGTGTTTAATTATTGGCTAAAGTGCCTACACTCAAATGTTATACTCACCACTGGGGTTCTAAACTATGTCAGATAAGTGCTACATCACAGCTCAACAGCTACTTGAAGATTCATTCCGCGTAGCGGCACAAGTTTATAAAGATGGCTTTCGTCCAGACTTTATAATTGGTATTTGGCGAGGTGGTGCACCTATTGGTATTGCTGTGCAAGAATACTACGATTACAAAGGCATTGAGACTGATCACATTGCGGTGCGTACGTCGTCTTATTACGGTATTGGCAAGCAATCTAAAGAAATAAAAGTACACGGCCTACACTACATTGTAGAAAACGCTAATGCTGGTGACTCACTGCTTATTGTTGATGATGTGTTTGATTCTGGCCGCAGTATATTTGCACTAAAAGAAAAGCTTTCTGAGCTTATGCGCTTAAACTTACCACGCGATATTCGTGTGGCATGTCCGTACTATAAGCCTAAAAACTCAAAAGTAGAGATGGTGCCAGATTACTTTATTCATGAGTCAGAAGAGTGGTTAGTGTTCCCGCATGAGTTATCGGGTTTAACGCCAGATGAAATAATTGAAGGTAAATCTGATTTAGTAAATATCCAAGATATTTTATTAGATAAGTAATTGCCAAAGCGTTAAGTAGGAGTTTATTTGCGCGGGGGCGTGTTTGTGTACTCGTTTTAAATAAATTACTGCTATAGCGCAGTGCTAATAAATACCATAAAAACTAAAAAAGGCCATTACGGCCTTTTTTTGTGTCTGTTTTTTACAGCTGCGCAAAACTGTCTACATAGTCACTTAAACTTTGTGTATCGACCGCTTTTAGCCCATGGGAGCTGCGCTGCACTAAGCCTTTTTCAACAAGCTCGGTAACTACGCGGCGATAAGCTCGCTCAGTGGTTGCAAAGCGCTCTGCTTCGGCGTTAACGGTTGGGTATGCGCGCAGTAGCGTTGGGTTATTGTTCTCGGCGCGTAGTAAGCAGTCTTTAGCTATGTTGTAGCTTAAAGGCAGCAGTAACTTATCTAAATTAATTTTTTGGTTTTCTTGAAACTTAGCCGCAATGGTTTGCGCGGTATATAAGCTCAGCTCTGGCTTTTCGAGTAGTAATGCTCGCCAGTGGCGAAGCTCTATTAAATTATAGGTTACATCGCTAAAACAGGTGACCGTATAAATACATGGGTTATTGTTTAATGCTTCTATTTCACCAATTAGGGTGTTGTTGCAATCTAATTGGCCTAATAATAGGCGGCGTCCGTTACCTACATCATAACTAAATGAAATAGTACCGCTGCGCACCAGCACAAGTTTACTAAGTGGTTGATCTTGGTGGATCAGCACTTCTTTTTTTGATTGTTGATAGCTACTCCCTGCAAAAGTGAGTAATTGTTCAACAAGGTAACTAGAAAAATGGTATTGAAACATCAATATGCTCTTCGGACAATTGTCCTATTTATTACACCTTAATGACGATATTATTAAGGCTCTAAGAATTTACGCTAACTTGCTACTGTATTTAGCCTTGCTAAGTACGTAATACCTTCATTTCCCGTGTAATGATTTAGGAAGCTATTGGCTACAACCAATATACTTTTTAAGGTTTTTTAAGCAAGTTAGTTTTTTTATTTTATACCAATCAGCCTAATTTAGTGATCAATTTTAAGGCTAGGAAAACCTGTTGATAGCTAGGCAAAAAATCGCTATTTAGTCGTTCTCGGCAATTGCTCCTGCATTGCTCTACCTTCTGCATCCATACAGTCGTAAATGAGCATTTTTTAACGCAGGTAGCGACACGTTTAGCCCCACAAAATGATTGAGTATTATTGCGCATTGGTATTTAACGTTGTAACACTGACAAGTGCCACACGTTAGCATTGGCGTAATGCTAACCTAAAGGGTAGGAGAGAACAATTGAGTTGGGAATATTTAGGTTATATTGCATCAGCTTTCTTGGTTGCATCGTTAACAATGACCGATGTAGTAAAACTGCGTTGGTATAATATGTTTGGTTGTATTGTATTTACTATTTACGGTGTGGCTATTGGTGCAGTGCCTGTTGCGTTTACTAATGGCTTATTAGCGCTGGTAAATATGTACCATATTATAAAGCTCTACCGACAGCCTAAAGTCAAAGAAGCGTGAAGCTAAAAATTCAAAAAAAGGGTTAACATTTAAGTTAACCCTTTTTTGTTTTAAAGCACCGCGTCTAAAACAATGCCATCAGTTCTACGAGTTGGATAAAGTGACTCAACAACAAAGCTTGGGATAAATCCTTTAGCCGATGAGACCACTACTTTAGACTTTGCCCCAATAATACGAGCGTTAACTATTACACCACGATTCGTGTAAGTTAGAGTGCCTGATAAAGTGTATTCAATATGTGGGTAACCTTTAATTTCTTTACCATTACGACTAAACGAGAAATCACCTAACGGGGTTACATGCACAGCGCCCGTGTGTTTGTAATCAACTACCGATAAGCCAAACTCCTGCATTTCAGTAATAAAGCTTTCAGCCAAGTGATTACCAAATATATTCGTGGTTTGTAAATTGTCATCTAAATTCACAAACGAAGTAATTGCAACAGGCGTTCCACTGTTGATGTAGTTCATATTCTCAATCAGCTTCATTGCTAATTGTTCTGTATAGTTACTTAATAATTTACTGCTGTTAATAGGGCGGTAGTTATTTTCTGGGAACTGCCAGTTATTTACGCGTGGCTGATGAACGTCTGTGTAACGATTATGGTTATTGTGATGGCCAATATTATTATGCGAAGCGTGACCATTATAAACCGGGTGAGTAGAGCATGCACTAAGTGATAAAGTAAAAAGAGCCGATAAAGTAAGCGATAGTTTTTTTGAAAACATGTTTTCTTCCTGAAACATAAGAGATTTTTTAAATTCCCTCACTTATCGACACTCTTTTTGATTACTTTAGTAAATATTCGTAATTACTTTGTTTATTTTTAAATTTGCCTGTTTTATAAGCTATTCTTTTTTATAGCGTAATTCTCCAGCTACCCAAGTCTGTAAAACCTGTGTTTTATAAATCTCATCGACAGGGGCTTTAAAGTAGTCTTTGTCTATTAAAATAAAGTCTGCCCATTTTCCGTTTTCTAAGCTGCCTATTTTAAACTCTTGGTGCGCTGCATACGCGCCGCCAAGTGTAAACGCTCTTAGGGCTTGTTCGCGGCTTAGCACTTCGCTTGCGCGCCAGCCGTTCTCAGGCAGCATATTATGATCCATACGGGTAATGGCTGAATACAAGCCATCAAAAGGGTTTGCCAGCTCTACTGGGTAGTCAGAGCCTGCTGCAATTACAGAGCCTTGCTTTAAAAATGTTTGCCATGCATATGCACCTTGTAATTGGTTATCGGTTAAGCGCTGCTGAGCCATATGCATATCTGAGGTGGCATGCACAGGCTGCATAGATGGAATGATTTTAAGAGCTTTAAAGCGCGGAATGTCATCAGGGGTGACTATTTGCGCGTGTTCAATACGGTTACGCAGTAACATACCGCCCGTTTGCTTAAACACGTTTTGATACGCATCAAGTACCACTTTATTTGCCTTATCACCAATTGCATGGGTGTTGGCGCTAAAGCCATTTTTGAAGCTTAAAGTAAATAATTCCTCAAGCTTGGCTTGGGTTTCTAGCATTAGGCCGTGGTGGTTTTTTCTATCAGCGTAGTCATCAATTAGCGCAGCCCCGCGCGAGCCTAATGCGCCATCGGCATATACTTTTACACTACGGATAGACATAAACGATGCTGCATCTTGATAGCGCCCTGCCTTAAGCATGTGCTTTAAATCGGGGCTAGCAGCACTTAGCATGGCGACTATTCTTAGTGGCAAATTACCTTGCTCGCTGCGCTCTTTGTAAACTTCCCAGGTGGTTTTATCAATACCGGCATCGTGAGTAGAGGTAATGCCTAAGCTTAATAAGTGCGCGCCTGCGGCATCTAACGAGTCGCTTATAGCTTGTTTTGAAGGAGCGCTCATATGCTGGGTAATTAACGACTCGGCCTTATCAACAAAAACACCGGTTGGATTACCAAATTCATCTTTAATAATTTCGCCGCCGTCAGGGGCTTGAGTTGCTGCGGTAATACCGGCCAGCTCTAAGGCTTTGCTGTTAACCCAAATTGCATGGCTGTCAACGCGCGAAAGTACCACTGGACGGTCATTGACTACTTTGTCTAAGTCTTTGGCGGTAGGAAAGCGCGTGTCGCTCCACAGCTCTTGGTTCCAGCCTCGCCCTAGTATCCAGCCTTGTTTATTTTTCGCAAATTGTTCTAGCTTTGTGGTTATTTCATCGACCGATTTAGCGCCGCGTACATCAAGTTGCGATAAGTTATCGCCAAGGCCAATTACATGCCCGTGAGCGTCAATCAACCCTGGCAGTAACGTATTACCTTTGGCATCAATAAGTGTGGCATCAGGAAAAGTGTTTTTAAGCGTATCATCTCCAGTTTTAACAACTTTACCGTTTTTAATCACTAAAGTAGAAAACGTTTGAATACCACCTTGGTATAAGGGAGTGTAACCATTAGCGTTGTAAATGACCTGCGTTTGCGCAATCGCAGTGCTGCTTACAAATAAGCCGGCAAGCAGTAGTGGGTTAAATAGTTTTTTGAGTTGCATAAGTTGGTTATTTTTTATTGTTAGTAAAATAACACTAGCAAACTCACTTTTAGAATACCAATATGTTGAGGTAGATAGCTTAAAAGCGTAAGGGCTGTTAAAAATTTAGCGCTTACGCTTATAAAAAAGAGTTACTTACTGGCGTATATGCCATATTCCGAAAGGGTAAGTCTGCCGTCTTTATCTTTATCATAACTTGAAAAACGCGACCAAAGGGCGGGGTCAATGGCGGTTTCTGAACGGGTTAAAAGGCCATCGTGGTTACGGTCAAACTTTTCAAATTTATCGGCAACTTCTGTACTTTGGCCAAGGCTTACATCGCTAAAAAGGCCCAGCGCAACAAGCGCTAAATAGCTTACAGTCTTCATACTTATACTCAGTAAAGGTTATTGGTTAAATAGTCTTTAAACTCAAGAAGCGAGATTTGTTTGTCTTGGTTTTTATCCCAGCGAGTAAAGGTGCTGAGTAGCTGAGGCTGTGGCTCTAATTCGTCTTCTGTTAAGAAGCCGCTTTTATTGGCATCAAGGTGATCAAAACGTTGTTTAACATCTAACGCAACAGCATTAAAGCTGATCATGGTAATAGCGATAACACTAAAAAAAACACACTTCATGGTTTTCCTTCCAACATACAGTGTTTGTAGATTAATAAAAAAAGCACTTGCCATAATTTAACTTCCCAACATTAAATCCGTTTACACATTCCCTCAGGGATTATGGCAAATGCTTTTGAAACCTACCTTACTAGGTAAAAGCTTAAGTAAAACTTAATTAACTTCAGCTGTGGATAATAAATCTATTTTAAGCAGCTCGTTTTAGCGTTAACTGCTTAAAATTCTAGCCAGAGAAAAAGATTTGAATATCGTTACTATTGAGTTTGTTATTAAAGCGCTTAATCAAAATTAAGGTTTAAAATTTTGAAACTCTTCTTTAGAAATTTTCTTGTCTTGGTTTTCGTCTAAATCGGCAAATTGCCTCATTACTTCTTTATCTTGTTTGGCTTCTGCAAGCGATACTGCTCCATCCATATCTTTGTCTAAATGAGCAAAGCGAATGTTGACAGAAGAGGCTAAAGCCGTGGCGCTAATGGCTAAAAACATTAATGCAAATGCTGCGATAAGTTGTTTCATAATCATGTTCCCTAATTAAATGAATTTACTGAATAAACTTTTTGAATTCACTTAGCGACAACTGGCCATCTTGGTTAGTGTCTATTTGTGAAAAGTTTTCGTGTAGTACGGCATCTTCACCCGCTTCTGATTCGCTAAGTGTGCCGTTACTGTCTTTATCTAGCTCATTAAATGTAGCTTGAACGTCCATAGCTATTGCATCTGTGCCCATAAACCCAAAAGCCAGCATGGGTAAAATTACTAAAAAGCGGTTGTTCATTTAATTTCCTTATTGATTAAAGTTGCTCTCACTATTACAAAAATAGTGCCAATTTAAATAGGTGTTTAAAATCAATGGTTTATGTTGTTTGAGGGGCACTGGTCGGAATTTTTTACTTAAATGTGTGTTATTTTTGCAACAGGCGGTACGTACTATTAGTAGTTGATATAGTTATCAATAGCTTAGTGTGTTGCTAAATGGCAACAGGTGGATATATTGGGTTAAATATAGAAGTTGATTCAGCGAGAGTATAAGGTAAGTAACTAAAATAGGGCGCTTAAAATAATAAAAGGAAATGATAATGCCTGTAACGTTGGCTAAAAAGTATCGTGCAATGCTTAATTGGCGGCCTAACTTAATAGGTCAGTTTATAATTAGTATGTTGCTGTCGTTACTGCCGCTTAGTTTAGTGGTTATTGTTTTTTTAAATGCGTTAAACAAACAGCTCGCTGTTACCCAGCTTATCGTCAGTAATAATTACCAAGTTACTAAGTCGTTTAATTTTTTAAAGCAAGAGCTTAATAGCTTAGAGCGGGCAACGCGACAAAACTGGGTGTTAAAAAGCGAGTCGCTCGACACGTTAATAAACGAAAAATGGCAATCCTCCTTACAAACAATCGACACGCTCAGCCAAGCCAGTGCCACACAGCAATACACTATGCAGTGGCGTCGCTTAGCAACAACATTGCGTAGTACTCATCAAGCTTTAATTGAAAACAACCAACAAGATGCTGCATTGTTTGTGCCTATTAGCGATTTAGTGGCTGAGCTTACGGTGTGGTTGCGCGATACGAATGCAGCACAAATTCAAAACAACCAAAGTGAATTAAGTACTTTACAAAGCTCGTTTATTAACTGGTTAGTGGCGCTTATTCCGCTTACTTTACTAGTGGGCGGGGGGTTTTTATGGCGCATAAGTAAGCGCTTAAAAGGGCTTACGTCGGTAATAGATAAACTAGGACAAGGCCACTGGCAGCAAAAAATTGCAGTGCAAGGCTCAAGTGAGCTGGTGGAATTAGGCGAAAAACTACAGTGGGTGCAAGAGCAGCTACATATGCTTGAGCAACAAAAAGATACCTTTTTACGCCATGTAACCCACGAGCTTAAAACGCCGTTGGCTTCAATGGTCGAGGGCACCGATTTACTTAGCGATGAAATAGTCGGCCCCATTACAAAAGAGCAGCAAGCCGTACTTGAGCTTATTAGCCAATCTATGGTGCGTTTGCGCACTATGATTGACAGCCTACTTAGTTATAACGCTATCAGAACCAGTAAAGACAGCGTTAGCGAAGTCGAATTTGGCAATTTAATAAATAAAATAAACAGCCATTTTGAGCACCGCTTAACGGCTAAGCAGCAACGCTTAAATTGGCACAACAGCATAACAAAACAGCCACTTGCATTACCCGCAGAGCTGATAGAAATGACCCTCATTCAGCTTATATCTAATGCGTTAAAATTTTCAAATACAGGGCAAAGTGTTGATGTAACCTTAGCACTTGAGCAAAAGCTACTAACAATACAAGTGCGCGACGAAGGCTGTGGTATTAAAGAGCAAGAAAAAACCCAGATATTCAGCGCATTTTACCAAGGCAAGCATAATAAAGATGTTACGCTGCAAGGCAGTGGCTTAGGTTTAACCATAGTAAAAGAGTCGGTTGAGCAGTTACAAGGCCAGCTTAGTGTTGAGCATAACCAGCCCCAAGGCTGCTTATTTACAATAAAAATACCTTTAATTAATCAAGGAGTTTAATAGCATGCGTACGCGTTTAATAGCTATTTTATGTGTGCTCAGTAGTGCGGTTGTTTTAGCTGGGTGTGAAACAAATAACACACAAACAGCATCAGTGTCGCAGGAGGTTGAGCCTGCAAAAAATGCGGTGCCAAATCCTAAAAAGCGCCCTAAAAGTGACCCCGTTTACCCCAGCGCAGAACGTGTTGTTGCATGGCATGCTAATCAATGTGGCGGTTTTAAAGTAAAGCCAAGCCTACATACTTATTTAGGTGAAAAAGAGCTAAAACGTTTTTTTAAATTCATGTGTGTTAACACCTCAAGTGCACCAGAGGAGGTAATGACACGATTACAAAAACTCGATTTAGCCTACTTTTGGCCTGAGCCAATAAAACAATATTTATGGCTTCAAAAGCAGCATGTTACTCGGCAAATAAATGCTCTAAAAGAGCAGCAGGCGTTAAATGACAAAATGCAGCAAACGTTATCGTCTTTAGCCACCATAGAGCAGCAGCTGTTACTACGCGAAGACACTAAGGAGCAGTAATTATGGCAACACACACACCACAAGGTGCAAAAGTATTACTCGTTGATGACGATGCAAGTTTACTTAAATTACTCGCACTAAGAATCGAGTCTAAAGGGTATGAAGTAACAACCTGCGAAAGCGGCATACTTGCATTACAAATTCTTAAAAACCAAGTGTTTGATGCAGTTATAACAGACCTGCGTATGGACGAAATGGACGGCATGGCCTTACATCGCCAATTACAAAGCCGCTACCCAGCACTGCCGGTTATAATGATGACAGCGCATGGCTCTATACCCGATGCGGTGGAGGCGACAAAACAAGGCATTTTTGCGTTTATTACAAAACCGGTAGATAAAGACGAGCTGTTTGACAGCCTAGCCAAAGCCATTGAAATACATGGCGTAAACGCAGAAGAATCGCCCCAAAAAAGCAATATAGTAACGCGCAGTGGCGCTATGTTACACCTCCTTGAGCAAGTAAAATTACTGGGGCCAACCCAAGTAAATGTACTTATTTCTGGCGCCAGCGGTACCGGTAAGGAGCTGCTGGCTCAGGCGATTCATCAACACAGCCATGTAAGCGAAGGACCTTTTGTGGCCATTAACTGTGGCGCAGTGCCTGGGGAGCTTTTAGAGTCAGAATTATTTGGCCATAAAAAAGGCGCCTTTACAGGGGCGGTGAAAGATCACCAAGGTTTATTTCAGCAAGCTCAAGGCGGCACCTTATTTTTAGATGAAATTGGCGATATGCCGCTTAATTTACAAGTTAAGTTACTGCGTGTACTGCAAGAAAAAACCATACGCCCGGTGGGCTTTCAAGAAGAGATTCCTATTGATGTGCGCATTGTATCGGCCACTCACAAAAATTTACCCGATGCGATTAGCAATCAACAATTTAGGGAAGATTTATACTACCGACTAAATGTTGTTAATTTAAAATTACCACCGCTGTGTGAGCGCCGAGAAGACATAAGCCTGCTTGCTCAGCACTTTAGCGCAAGTATTGCTAAACGTATGAACCAAAAAGAAAAGCGCTTTGCAAACGATGCCATGCATGCACTAGTACGTTACGACTGGCCTGGGAATATACGCCAGTTACAAAATGTTGTAGAGCAAGTGGTCGCATTGAGCGCCAGCGAGGTAATTTCTGCGCACTTAGTGTTAAACGCACTTAACTCAAACGAGGCCAGTGCAGAGCCGCTTTCTCTAAATGATGCCAAAAAAGAGTTTGAGCGCGATTATGTAATAAACACCCTCAAAATGGCCGGCGGTAACGTAGCCGAAGGCGCAAAGCTTGCCAAACGTAATCGTTCGGATTTTTATAAGTTAATAAAAAAACACAATATTGATGTCGATAATTTAGTGTAATTTAAGAGTAAGGTTATTAAATGCAGTTATTTATGGTGTATCTGGGCGGGCGAATTCAAGGCTGCCACATAGAAATGCACGATATTCGCTTTGTCGTAGGGCAAAGCATTGAGCAAACTTATTCAAAGCTAAAAAGCCAATGGGTGGGCGATAAAAACAATGTGCATATGGACAGCTACATGGCAATTAACCATATCGACGGTTATAAAGTAGAAGTTGTTGATACCTACGTTGAGCAAAATAAGCAGCTGTATTTTGTTAATTTAGGCGCTTACAGAAGCGACTCTATGGCAGAGCAACACGACTTTGCATTGTATGTTGCCAGTAGTGCTGCAGAGGCCAAGGAGCGCGCTAAAAGCGATTTGCTTGCAGGCCTTAGCCATATTCATAAAGATGATTTACATGATGTAGATGACTGCTTTGCTATAGACCTGCTCGACAGCCAACTAAATATTAAGCTTACGCCAAGTGGGCATGCTCAACCAATAAAATCAGATTGGTTTGGGTATTATATTCTTTAACAGTAAAATTAAGAGTCTTGCTCGCTTTGCTCATTGGCTTCGCTTTTAGCTGCCATTTTAAATGCCACAATAACTAGGCCAAACATCGCAAAGGGCAGCGCTGCCAACATGTATTCAACCATGTTGCTATCTTGAAAGTTAGCCTGTAGTAAAAAGTGACCCGCCACGCACATTACAATAACCACAAGTAATATAGGCAGTAGCATAAGTTCTTTTTTTGATGAATGATTTTTCATTGAGTATAAGGCTATGGCTTAAAATAAAGCGCTATTGTAATGAGCTTACTTAAGCTTGGCAAACTATGGCTATTTTAATGGTATGATCGACATCAAATAACCACCCAGTGTGATTAGGATAAACAGTGAAACACAACCTTAAGCAAGTTTACCTTGTTGGTGGCGCGGTACGCGACCAGCTACTTAATATAGCATCAAAAGATAACGACTATGTTGTTATAGGCGAAACACCCCAAACTATGGAGTCGCTTGGTTTTGTGCCTATAGGAAGTGATTTTCCGGTTTATTTACACCCAAAAACAAAAGAAGAATACGCCTTGGGTCGCACCGAGCGAAAAAGCGGTAAAGGCTATACCGGCTTTGTGGTAGATGCCAGCCCTAATGTCACCCTTGAAGAAGATTTAGCACGGCGCGATTTAACCATAAACTCAATGGCACTTGATGAAAACGGCACCGTTATTGACCCTTTTAATGGCCAAAGCGATTTACACAATAAAATACTGCGCCACACCACAGAAGCCTTTGTAGAAGACCCGGTAAGGGTATTACGCATAGCGCGTTTTTTAGCACGCTACGGAAGTGAATGGCGTATTCACCCAAGTACTTATGCATTAATGCGTGAGCTTAAAAACAAAGGTGAGCTTAATCATTTAGTGCCCGAACGTGTATGGCTTGAAACCGAAAAAGCGCTGGGTGAAAAACACCCTGAACTGTATTTCCAAGCACTACATGGCTTAGGTATTTTCCCAGAAATAGAGAGTATGCAAGGGGTGCCGCAACCTGCAAACCACCACCCCGAAGGTGATGTATTTGTTCATACTATGTTGGTACTTAGGCGTGCTGCCGATTTAAACTTTAATTTAGAAACACGGTTTGCGGCATTAACCCATGATTTTGGTAAGGCCCCGAGCTTTAAAAAACGCGGTAATTTGCGCGGCCATGAACGCGAAGGGGTAGCCGTAGTAGAAAAGTTTTGTGAGCGTTTAAAAGTGCCTAATCGTTTTCGCGATATTGGCGTACTCACCAGCGATAATCACACCTTATGCCATACGCTTGAGCAATTAAGGCCACAAACGATTCATAAATTAATCGTCACTAATTTAAATGCTTTAGTGCACCCAGAGCGATTTATTGCGTTTACCCAAGCATGCCAGTGTGATGCGCAAGGGCGTGGAGAAACGCTCGTAAATAAGCCCTATCCGCAAGGGGCTAAGCTGCGTGCAATTTTTAATGAATTACAAAAAATGGATAAAAAACAGGTAGTGCAAACAGCACTTAAAAATGGCAAAAAAGGCCCAGAAATAGGCGAAGAGGTAAAACTGGCAGAAATAAACTGCATCAAAGCATTTTTACAAAACGAGCAAGCAACGCAATAGGCAATACCCTAGCTGAGGTATTCAGACACGCCTTCGTTTTTAACTTGTTCTGGCTGTCGTAAGTTTTTATATGTAGAGGTGGCAGGCTCTGAAGGCAAGCTAGGTGCTTGCTCTTGGGGCCTGTATAGATCAAAAATAAATTCGATCTCTTCACGCTCAAGTGGGTTGTTCATGATCTATTCTCCTTAATTAGCGTTCAGGGTATGGCCGTTTGACTGAATTAAAAGTGAATAGTTACATTTTAAGTTGTAGTAAATTGTAATCGATGTGCAAAAAATAAGGGCGGCTCAGTAGGGCGCCACTTTATGCACAGCCTAGCTTTGTAAAGGCAGGGTTACTTTAAACACCACGCCATTACCGCGCTCGTTGTTTTGTGCAGTGACACTGCCTTTATGGTAGTCACACACCAGCCTTACAATATAAAGCCCTAAACCTAAGTGCGGTTGTTGCTGCATCTGCTGGCTACGTACCGACACCATAGAATCAAAAATATGCTCAGTTAGCCCTTCAGGCAGGGCGGGGCCTGTATTACTCACTGTTAATATTGCTTTATTTTCGCTCTGCTTAAGACCTACATTAATAGCTGTATTTGCTTCACTAAATTCCAGCGCATTATTAATAAGCTTATCAAGTAGCTGAGCTATAAATTCGGGAGCTCCTTGCATAGGTAAAGGGCTTTGGCATACATCAAGCTCAAATAACTGCTCAGGGTAAGTGAGCTGGTAGCCTTGCATACAGCCATTAATTACTTTTTGTAAATCAAACGGCTCGCTCTCGTTGCTTTGAATGCTTTGTTCAAGGCGCGTGGCTTCGCTCATGGTGGTTATTATTTTACCTAAGCGCTCAACCCCTTCACTTGCTCGCTCTAGGTATTTTTGGCTAAGCTCATTTTGCTCCAAGCTTTGTAGGTTTTCTAAAGAAGAGCGAACCACAGCCACCGGTGTACGTAGCTCATGAGATAACCGCGATGACATATTTTCTAAATAATTAGTGTACCCGCCTAAGCGGCCAACAATATTGGCAAAACTTCGTGAAAGGTCGCCAATTTCATCGTTTGAGTCGCTGTAATTAATACTGCCGGTAATGCGCCCTTGGGCATCAATGGCTTGCTCTGCGGTGTCGCGCAGTCGCCTAATGCGGCTCGAAATACGCGAGGCAAAAAAGAACAACGTAACGGTGCCAATTAGCATCACCGCTAAAATAACGTTAAAAAGCTTTTCCAGCGATTTATTACGCAGGGTGCGTACACCGTTAGTGGTTTCCTCGGCGATTACTGCGCCAATCACTTTATCTTCTATCCAAATAGGGTAAGCCGCCGATAAAATAACGGCTTTACTGTCGGGCGTTAACCGCCAAGACGACGCTGGTTGCCCCTTCAGTGCCTTAGCTAAATGCGTGCCCTGCATTGAGGCAACATCGTGCAGGGTATCTAAAAATTCGTTCTCTGGGCGAGTTAAAATTTTATAATAAAGCGGGTGCAAATACGTTTGCTCAAAGCGTTGCCAGGCATTTTTAGGCGGCTGGTTTTTAAGGCCGTCGGCCCATACGCCATCGGCATTTTGAATTGTGCCCGACTGCGCTAATACACGATGATGATTATCAACCACCCAAATACGGCTACCACTGTGACCCATACCTTTTAAAATTCGGTTAATTTCTGGTGAGGGCACCAATACCGAGCCTAAATCGCTTGGGTTATTTAAATTAGAGGTCGACATTGTTTTAAAATCGAGCGGCGCTTTTTTTGTGTCAATATCGACCACGGCAAAGCCTAGCTTGTTACCAAGCATATTTATAGGAAAGCGCAGCTCTACGTTATATCCCGATTCAGTGCGTATAAAATAGCCCTGAATTTTTGTAAACGGTGTTTTGGTATTAGCATCAAACGCATTTACCCAGCCATCTTGGCGTGGGGCAATAATGTACGTATTAAAATCTCCGTCTGGGCTTTTTAGGCCAATTATTAAATGGTCGTTATTAGTAATGCTTAAACTATTTTTAGCACGATATACAAGGTGATCGTCAGTTACTTTAAACACGGCATATAAATAGTTATCAAACTTGCCAACCATATGATCAAACGATAAATCCTCAGCTTTATGCTCCTTGTCTGCTTTTTGTAAATAGCGTTTATCGTAATGCCAAAAGAGTGGTTGATAGCTTTGCCAGTCGCTCAGTTTGCCATCGAGTTGAATGGCATTTTTAAGATTGTACGCATATAAGTCGCGCCCTTTTACTACCTGGTCTAAAAAGTTGGTTTGCTCATCAAAAAGGGCTGGGCGTTCATGCAGGGCGGTGGCGAGCGCCCGTGTGGTGCCTACGAGGGTTTTTTCTTGGCCTTGGCGTAAAAATTTTTCCATTTCCCACACGTACTCGTAGCCAAGCCAAGGCAGTAAAAACAAAAAACACGACAGTAATATAAATTTACTGCGCAGGCCAAATCGTAACATTAGCGTTGTTCCCACCTGTAGCCCATGCCGTACACCGTATCTATGCAGTCAAAGTTGTTATCAAGGGCGATAAACTTTTTACGAATGCGTTTTACATGCGAGGTGATAGTGCTGTCGTCTACGTAAATTTTTGCATCGCTCATTAAATCGTTACGGCTTTTTACATGGCCTGGGCGCTGCGCAAGTGAGTGCAACATCCAAAATTCGGTCACGGTTAAATCAACCAATTGCTGCTGCCAAAATACTTGCATGCGCTGGGTGTCGAGCGTTAACTGGCCGCGTGTAATTAATGCATTGGCATCGGCGGGTTGCTCAAGCGCTTCCATGCGTCTAAATAGCGCGCCTATTCTGGCAGCCAAGTGGGCTAAGCTAATATCTTTTGTTAGGTAGTCATCGGCGCCCATACGCAGGCCACACACGGTATCTATTTCGCTATCGCGGGCGGTTAAAAAAATAATAGGCAGTGTTTTAGAAAGCGTACGCAAGGTTTGGCAAAGCAAAAAACCGCCGTCTATTTCGTGGCCTAAACCAATATCAACAATGGCTAAATCGGGTAGGGCGTCTTTAAATGCAATCTCTGCGCTGACGCGATCAGCAAAACCACTTACCTGGTAACCTTGGGCGCTAAGCATTTCAATATAGTTTTCGCGGATGGCGGTTTCATCTTCAATGATGGCTATTTTTTTCATTCTACTCATCCTTATTTATTTTAAAACGCACTATATCGAAGTTTTTCAGTTATGTACGGTTAAAAAGGCAATTGCCATTTTTTTGCCACAATTGCTCAGCGGTTTGCCATTTTTGCTCCTCTTTGTTGCCACTTGCAGCTGTTTTAATACAACCATCAAAACAAAACATCACAAATTAAAACAAGTTTAAGGATTACATTATGAAGAAGACATTAATCGCATTAACGCTAGTAGCCACAGTGTGTACACCTGCATTTGCCGCAGCCGCTAACACCCCTTCTAAAGAAGCACATAAAGAAACTGCCATCGGCTTAGGTACTGGCGCCATTATTGGTGGTGTCGTTGGTGGGCCAATTGGTGCTTTTATTGGCGCATTTGCCGGGGGCTTAATTGGTGATTCAAAAGTAGCGGATGACAAAATTGCCCAGCAGCAGAGGGCAATAACAGTGATGCAGCAAAAAACCAGCGACTACCAACAGGTGCTTAATCAAAACAATAGGCTAGAGCAGCAGTTAGATGTACTGACTAACCAAAATGAGCAGTTAACACAATCGCAAATAAATAACTTACTTGCCATGACAGTACAATTTAAAACCGGCTCAAGTGCTATTGCCCCGCACTTTGCTACGCAGTTAGACCAGCTTGTGGTGCTGTTAAAAAATCAGCCGCAACTAGCATTAGATTTAAGTGGCTTTGCCGATCAGCGCGGTGATGAGCAAGCGAATCTTTTATTGTCTAAAAAACGTGTAAACGCAGTGCAAAGTTACCTTATAAAGCACGGTATTAACCATACACGTTTAAGTGCGCACGCTTTTGGCGAGCAACAAACATTAGCGCCCAGCAATACCGTAGAAGATAACTTTTTTGATCGACGCGTAACACTTACTACCCGCTCAATAAACCCAGTAAATGGCCAAACGGCAAGTAACTAAAGCCACTTTTATTTGAGTAAAGTTAAGCGTTCGATGGAGTGATTTTATGTTGAGTAACCCAACCAAAATGCTTGCTAAAGTAAGCATTTTTATTTTCTTAGTGGTTGTGCTTCTGGTTAGTTTTAATAGCCGTGCACAGTCGCCCAAGCTTGAACTTTTTGACAGCAGCGGCGCATCTGTCGCGCCGGCAATTATATTAAAAAGCGATGCTAACATGACCCTAACCGGGCTGATAAATCACGTGGTCGTTAAGCAAACTTATCAAAACGATAATCCGTTTGCGGTAAATGCGCGTTATGTGTTTCCGTTACCTGATGAAAGCGCCGTACATGCGATGACGATGCGCATAGGTGAGCGAATCATAAAAGGCCAAATAGATAAAAAAGTAGAGGCCGAAAAAAAGTATCAGGCAGCTAAAAATGCAGGCAAGCAAGCCGCACTTGTACGCCAGCAGCGCGCTAATATGTTTATTACTAACGTGGCAAATATAGGCCCTGGCGAGCAAATTGTGATAGAGCTTGAATACCAAGAGATCATTGATTACAGCAATGGCACATTTGCTATTCGCTTCCCAAGTACTATTACGCCGCGCTATCACACAATAAGCGCAAATATTGAAGCTGAGCAAACTAGCCTAACCCATGCACCACAAGGATGGTTAAGCCCTGTATATAGCAAAACGCAGCACAGCGAAGCGCCAAGCAGCCAATTTAGTTTAAATATTGATATAGATGTAGGCTTAGAGCTTGTAGATATAACGTCTAAATTTCATCGTGTAGAAGTACAAAACCCGGCCTTTGGGCAATATACGGTTGCTTTAAATGAGCAAACGGGGGCTAATCGCGACTTTGTACTTGAATTTAAACCGCTGCAAAAAGAAAGCGCACAAGCAGCATTTTTTACCCAGCAGTTTGAAAACGGCGACCGGTACGGGCTTGCTATGCTAATGCCGCCAGCAGATCACTTTACACAAACGCAGCGCCTACCTCGCGAAATGGTGTTTGTTGTAGATACCTCAGGCTCTATGCACGGACAATCTATGGAGCAAGCTAAAAAGGCTCTGTTTTATGCGCTGTCTTTGCTTGATAGCGACGACAGCTTTAACATTATTGGCTTTGATAACATGGTTACCCCCATGAGCGATAAACCCCTCATTGCCAGCGATTTTAATTTGCGCCGTGCTGAGCGCTTTATTTATAGCTTAGAGGCGGATGGCGGCACCGAAATACAAGGTGCCCTTGATGCGGTACTTGATGGTAGCCGTTTTGAAGGCTTTGTACGCCAAGTGGTATTTTTAACGGATGGCAGTGTAAGCAATGAAGACGCCTTATTTAAAAATATTCAGCGTAAATTGGGCGATAGCCGTTTATTTACTGTCGGTATTGGTAGTGCACCTAATAGCTTTTTTATGCGCCGCGCTGCAGATATAGGCAAAGGGTCGTTTACGTTTATCGGTAGCACACATGAAGTGCAGCCTAAAATGCAGCAGTTATTTGATAAGCTTGCTCATCCAGCTATCACTAATTTAGCACTGAGCGATGAAAGTGGAAATAGTTTAGATTTTTGGCCTTCCCCCTTGCCCGACTTATATTTTGGTGAGCCAATAATGGTGGCTATAAAGCTAAACGATACGAGTCGAATTACGCTTAATGGGCAAACTGCTCAAGGCCCCTTAAATATAAAACTAAGCGCACAAAATAGCGCAAACGCAAAAGGGATTGATAAGCTGTGGGCGCGCCAAAAAATTAAATCGTTGCTTTTGTATAATGACCGGCAGACAGTTAAAAATGAGGTGCAAGGGCTTGCGCTCACGCATCAATTACTTAGCCCATTTACGGCCTTTATAGCTATTGAACACACTCAAATTAACGAGCCTGCAAAGCAAACTGCACTAGCTAAAAACGCAGTGCCACAAGGGCTAGCTATGCGATTACCGCAAACCGATGGACAAAGCCGACTTTACATCCTGCTGGGCTGTATTTTGTTAGCCGGGTTTGGCGCGGTAAAATTAACTCGGGCATTTAAATGAATAAGTGGCTAAGTGCAGGCTTATTAATCGCCGGGCTGGGGTTGTTTTCTCATGGTGCTTATATGCAAGCTAAGGCATGGCTTGCACAAGTATTAATAGAGCAGGCCTGGCAAGAGGCCCTTATTACTCCAAACGCTCGCGTTAAACCGTGGTTTTACGCCGACAGCTTTGTAACCGCGCAGCTTAGCTGGCCTAAGTACAGTAAAACGCTTAGCGTTTTAGCTGGGGCAAGTGGTCGTAATTTAGCATTTGCACCAAGCCACTTTTTGCCGGGGGCAAAGCTTGGCGATGCACAAGGCGGTGCGTTAATAGCGGGTCACAACGACACTCACTTTGCATTTTTACAACACACCAAAGTGGGTGAAACGTTTACGCTGCAGCTGCAAAGCGGCGAAATACAGCATTATAAAGTGAAGGGGATTGAGATTATTCATCAATCCCAGCAGGCGTTTTTACAAACCCCAGGGCTTTATTTATTAACCTGTTACCCTTTTGACTCGCTGGCATCAGGTACTGATTTAAGATGGCTTGTATCGGCTGAGTTGATAGGGTCATCGCCAGCGTCATTAAGCGGTATGTCTACCACCAGCTCTTGATGTCGTTGGCTTATCATCACCCCTGCAAAAACAACAAATATACTCACCCATTGCCAAAAATCGAGTACCTCACCCAAAATAATGGCCGATAAAATAAGCGTAAAAATAGGAATTAAATTTGAATAAGCTGCAGCCGTTAATACCGATACTTTGCCAATTGCATAGTTATACATACCATAGCCACCTAAGGTGACAAACGAGCCTAAATACAAAATGCTCATAAGGGCGGTTAGGTCATGCTGGTTTTCGCTTGGTAAGTCGATAAAAAATAAAAATGGTGCAAAAAACACACTGCCGCTTATGCCTTGTAAAGCAATTAGCGTTAACGGCGAGTAACGATTGGCCAAGTGCTTAATGCTAATAGTGTAAAACGCCGCGCATACCATGGCCATAAGTTCTAAAAAGTTACCCAATAATGGATTAGGGGCCTGATCGGTATGTGGTGAAAGCAAAGTAAGTAAAATACTGCCGCCAATACATAAGGTAAACCCAATCACAATGGCTTTACTGATATACTCTTTAAGCATAAAAAACGCCATCAATGCCACAATAATAGGCAAGCACGAAACAATAACTCCCGCCTGAGAAGCCGAGGTGTATTCCATTGCATGGCCTTCAAACAAAAAGTACAAGCAAGGCTCAGCCAGCGACATACCTAATAAGTACTTCCAATCGCCTTTTAAATACTCAAACCGAATTACATAGCGCCATAAACTCAGCGATAAAACTAAGGTGGTTAACATGCGTAAGAATATAACTAATGCAGGGTCGTAAACGGCAATAGCATACTTAAGCGCAATAAAGGAGCTGCCCCATAAAAAGGTAGCAATAATTAGGCATAAACTGGCTGGCATAAATGAAATTCTATCAAATTAAATTAACGCCGATCCTAGCATGAATAATTTTAACTTGTTCAAAAATACCGAGCTGGTATAAGTTTATTTATCTTTCATTTTAATAGTAAATAATAATGCGTAGGGAACAGGTAATTGTTGTTAAGCTTGGTACAAGTGTACTGACCGGCGGCACCGATAAGTTAGATAAAGCCCATATGGTTGAGCTGGTTCGCCAATGTAGCGAACTTAAAAAGCAAGGCCACCAAGTTATATTAGTATCAAGTGGCGCGGTTGCTGCGGGTCGCGAACAACTTATTAAACCCTGTGGCCGCGGCCTAATAGATAAACAAATGTTGGCAGCCGTAGGGCAAGGCCAGCTTATACATATTTGGCAAAGCTTATTTGCCTTGTATGGCATAAACGTAGGGCAAATGCTGCTTACCCGTGCAGACGTAGATGACCGCGAACGCTATTTAAATGCGCGCGATACCTTAAATGCGTTATTAAGCCACGATGTGGTGCCTATTATTAATGAAAACGACGCAGTAGCAACCGCCGAAATAAAAGTAGGCGATAACGATAATTTATCGGCGCTGGTGGCTATTTTAGCTAATGCCAATAAGCTATTACTGCTTACCGATCAAGAAGGTTTATTTACCAGCGATCCGCGTACAAATACCGACGCAAAGCTGATTGACGAAGTCACTCATATAAACGATGAGTTACGCCAACTGGCTGGTGGTAGCGGTACAAGTTTAGGCACCGGCGGTATGGCCACAAAACTACAAGCCGCCGACGTAGCAAGGCGCGCAGGGGTAGAGGTTATTATTGCAAAAGGCGCTGGCAACAACGTTATTTTAAAATGCATGAGTGAGCAATTACCCGGTACGCGGTTTTTAAAACTTACTGCGCCAAAAGATGGCCGTAAAAAATGGCTAATGGCAGGGCCTAAAAGTACCGGCCAAATTATGATTGATAAAGGGGCTATTTCGGCGCTACAAAACAAAGGGGCAAGCCTGCTGGCCAAAGGCATAACCAATGCATTTGGCCGTTTTGAGCGGGGCGACTTAATAGATTTAATAGACGCCAACAACCAAGTTATTGCACGAGGGTTAACACGTTTTAATCAAGTTGAAGTAAATAAAATTAAAGGTGCTCACTCAGAGCAAATAGGCGAACTACTCGACTTTGATAGTGGCGCTGTGGTGCTACACAGAGACGACTTAGTTTTGCTTTAGTTTTATTTTAGCTTTTTTAAATAGCGCGTGTTGCGGCCGTATATTCGGTATTTAAGCAAGGCAGGGCCTATGTTGTGTTTAGAATAACTGGTTGTACAAAAACATAAATACAAAGCATAAATACCAAACATAGGCTGTTTTAGGCTCTGCTGTATGTAAGTTATTAAATAATACCGCAGTAGTTATTGAGCTCACTAAGTTACTAAGCTCGCGCTACGATTTAATAGCGCTTAGCTAAAACAAACTTTAATCCACATAGCTCAATGCGACCTAATTAAAAAGTATTGGTTAATTAATTAGCAAAGTTGATGATTTTGTCTAAACTGATTGAAGTTAAAACAGTTTAGGCAAACTAATGAAGGCAAACAATTGCGGGCACGAATGGATAATCAGTCTAACTCAGCAAGAAGAAGAAAGTGATTTAGATGCATCATTAGTGCAGATTATTGGCGACCTACTCGAAGTTGAAAATTTTGCTATTTATATTAATAAGCACTTTAGTGCGCAATTACCGCCTACGCTAATAAACACCCACACCCGCCTTGAAGTATTAGAGTCTAACGAAGCCTTAGCGCTGCTTAATAAAGTAACCCAAAACAAAATAAGAGTAAGCCGTGCCTTAGGTGTAGTAACTACGTATGTGCCAGTGTATTACTTTGGTAAAGTAATTGGCATATTACTAATAGAAACCACAAAAGAGTTAGCGCAAACCACCATAATGCTCGCCGTGCATATTTTAAATATTTATGCCAACCAGCTAGGGCTATTACATAAATCGCGATTAGACCCTTTAACCGAGCTTTTAAATAGACAAACCTTTGATAAAAAAGTGATCGAAATTGTCTCAGGCAAAGGCTTTTTATTACCCCGTGATGATACCAACGAAAAGCGACGATGGTATTTAGCCATTGCAGATATCGATCACTTTAAACGTGTAAACGACAGCTACGGCCATGTAATAGGCGATGAAGTTATTTTACTTGTGGCGCGGCTGTTAAAAAATAACTTTAGGCTAGAAGACTACGTATTTAGGTATGGTGGCGAAGAGTTTGCGGTGTTATTTCAAACCAAAACCGAGGCACAAGCACATATAGCACTTAACCGTTTACGCTCAAATATTGCTGAGTATCCTTTTCCGCAAGTTGGGCAGCTTACAATAAGTATTGGCTTTTTAGAGCTGGCAAGTATTGATACTGTATCTAGTATCGTAAACCAAGCAGATATGGCGCTGTATCATTCTAAAAATAGCGGCCGTAATAAAGTGACCGCTTATAGCGAGCTTGAGGTAAATGAAGAAGTGACCACCGATAATAGTATTGAGCTTTTTTGATTGTAAATTTGTGCTAAAATCTGGCTCCTTAAATTGTTGTAGGCAGGCACAAAACATGAAATTCGTTCGTTGGTTTTTAGGTTGTATAATTTTATTCTTTAATTTTGTATTTACTCCTCGCAGTAAAAAGCGTGCAAGCAATGTGCAAGCGCAGCTTGATCAGCAAACCTCACAATTTAAACTTTATCAATTTAAAGCATGCCCGTTTTGCGTAAAAGTACGCCGTGCAATTAAGCGCGAAGGCTTAAAAATAGAAACGCGTGATGCAAAAAATAATCAACAATTTCGTCAAGAGCTGTTAGAGCAAGGCGGCAAAATTAAAGTGCCATGCCTTCGTATAGAAAAAAATGGCCAAGTAGAGTGGCTATACGAATCTAACGATATTATTGCTTACTTAGACAAAGTAGCGGCTTAAACGACCCCCTTAATTTTTATCTCACTTATTAAAAGAGACATTATCATGACAATCCGTACTCGTGTTGCCCCATCTCCAACAGGTGACCCGCATCTTGGCACCGCTTATATTGCTTTATTTAACTACTGTTTTGCTAAACAACAAGGCGGCGAGTTTGTGCTTCGTATTGAAGATACAGACCAAGTTCGTAGCACGCCAGAGTCAGAACAAGCGATTATGGATAGCTTACGTTGGTTAGGTCTTGAGTGGGATCATGGCCCTGACGTAGGTGGTGAATTTGGCCCTTACCGTCAATCAGAGCGCAGCGATTTATACAAAAAATACGCACACCAATTAGTTGAGCAAGGTAAAGCATTTTACTGTTTTGCAACCAGCGAAGAGCTTGACCAAATGCGTGAAGAGCAAATGGCAGAAGGTCTGCGCCCTAAATACGACGGCCGTGGCTTAAACCTCACCGAAGATGAAATTAAAGCAAACCTAGCCGCAGGTAAGCCTTACGTTATTCGTATGAAAATACCAAGCGAAGGCACTTTTAAATTTAACGACTACCTACGCGACGAAATTGAGATCCCGTGGGAAAACGTAGACATGCAAGTGCTATTAAAAGCCGATGGTTTCCCTACGTACTTTTTAGCAAACGTAGTGGATGACCACCACATGCAAATAAGCCATATTTTCCGTGGCGAAGAGTGGATTAACTCAGCACCTAAACTATTAAAACTTTACGAAGATTTAGGTTGGGAAGCTCCAGTGCTAGGGCACTTACCACTACTGCGTAATCCAGATAAATCAAAGCTTTCTAAGCGTAAAAACCCAACTTCTATTAATTACTATAAAGAAATGGGTTACCTACCAGAGGCCGTGCTTAACTACTTAGGCCGTATGGGTTGGTCAATGCCAGATGAGCGTGAAAAATTCACTCTTAACGAGATGATTGAACACTTCGATATGAAGCGTGTATCACTTGGTGGCCCAGTATTTGATGTTGATAAGCTTAGCTGGTTAAACGGCATGTGGATCCGCGAAAACCTAACAGACGAAGAGCTTGTGCAGCGCTTTGTTGATTGGAAGTTTAATGGCGAAATGCTAGCTAAAGTATTACCAGAAGCTAAAACGCGCATTAATACGCTTTCGGACATGGTTGATTTAGCAGGGCATTTTGTAGGCGGCATTCCAACTTACGACCCAGCACTGTTAACGGCGGGCAAAGCTGACGAAAACGTAATACGCCAAGCGCTACAGTTTTTTGTATGGCAGCTTGAAGGTTTACGTAGTTTTGATAAGCCAGCTATTTTTGCCATTGCAAAAGAAGTTGCTACATTCCACGAGCTTAAAATTAAAGACTTTTTAGAGCCAATATTTGTAGCAATCACTGGTAAAACATCATCTACCTCAGTACTTGATGCAATGGAAATTTTAGGCTCAGACTTATCACGTGCGCGTTTACGTGTAGCGCTTGCTCATTTAGGCATTTCTAAAAAGCAGGCTAAAAATATTGAGCGTGCGTACCGCACATACCCAAGTGCATAATCTTTAGTCGTACTTTATAAAAAGCCGAGCTTATTAATTAAGCTCGGCTTTTTTGTTTCAGGCCGTTTGGCTATATGTCATCGCGTTTTGATATTGTTTAGCGCAAGCAGTGGCGCTTTAGCAAATGCTACAATGCTGCATGTAAATTAAAAGGAGGCAGCATGATTGCACCTGTAAAAAACAAAGCTTTATTTAGCAGTAATGCCTTTTCAATAAACCTAGTTACTTACCCTACACATCACAGTGTGATGAACCATATAGATCCAGTACAGCAAGGGCGCTACTACAAACTTAATTTTGTACTAGTAAAACCTAAAGCTGGTGGGGTTTTTAAATGCTCAAAATGCATTATTAATTGGTTTAACCGGGTGTATTTATTTAGACCCGACAAATACGAGCATAGCGTTTCTAAAATTGAGTCGGGAAAGCGCGTACTACTTAGCTTTGCGCTTAATATATAATTTATTAATAGTCGTAGGCCTGTCCGCTGCATAAAACAGACAGGTCACAATACGATACAGCGATTTCGCTACAAGAATTTATAGTAAAGGCGTTACCGCCTCTGCGCATTGCATCTGCTTTAAGTAAATCTATAGCATTTGATTTTAAGCGATTGTAGCTTATATTATTGTCGCCTCTACCGTCGCCATTGCAGCTTTCGCCTTCTATTCGGCCTAAAAGTGTGGCGCCACTTTCGTGTGCTTCTTGGTCGCTATAAAACTGTTGTAAATCTCGTTTTTTAACGTACGTACCAATTTCCTCAGATAAAACATCGTTATCTATATCGGTATGAAAAGTCACGCTAGAACATCCAGCCAAAGTAGTGAGTACGCTTATTACTGCAAAAACACGTAACATAATAATTAGTCCCTTATTTAGTTTGGTACCTAAATTACTAACTAAAACAGGTGTGTGCAACATTTACTCTTAAGTTAATTGTATGAATTTGTAAGTGATTCGACCTCTCTTTAAATTTTTTCTGGTAGTATGGGCAGGTTATAAGCAGTTTAAGCAGTGAACAATCTATGTTAAGTCCTTACTTTCAGCAGCATGCTGATTATGTTTCTATCTCTCGTGAGCAAGGGTGTCGTTTCGCAAAGTGCGTTGCCGATGATTACAACCCACTTCATGACAAAGATGCCAAAAAGTTTTGCGCGCCAGGAGACTTACTTTTTTCTTTAGTGTTAGACCGCTACGGTATAAGTGAGCGAATGGAATTTACCTTTGCCGGTATGGTTGATGAAAACACCAAACTTAATTTCCCAGAAGGGGATGATGAGTTTGATGTAACCAACGGCGACAAAGTAATTTTAAAGGTAAAACGCGAAGGTAAAACCAGCAAATGCCCAACACTTACTAATAGCTTAATAAAAAATTATGTTGAGTTTTCTGGTGCTGCATTTCCGCACGTAATTATTCCGCTAATGGGTAAGCAAGATGTAATGATTAACCCAGCGCGCCCTATGGTTATTTACGAGTCGATGATCATTAACCTTGATAACATTAATATTCAAGCACCAACCCTTGAGTTTGCTGAGCCAAGTTTTGAGTACACGGGTAAGCGCGGCAAAATTACCTTGCGCTTTAATTTACTAGAAAACGGCGAAAAAGTGGGTTTTGGTGAAAAGCACATGGTGGTGTCGGGTATTCGTGAATACTGCCAAGCAACGGTCGATGACTTAATCGCATTTTATAATGAGCGCAAAGCCACCTTAAAACCGGTTTAACGTCATTAAATTATAATACCAATTCGCAATAATACTTAATCATTTTTAGGGGCTAAAAGTGTTGCTACCTGCATTAAAAAATTCTCATTTAGAACAACTAAATAGCGAATTTTTTGCCTAGCTATCAACACGTTTATCTGTCCTCAAAATAGCTCACTTAATTAAGCGGATTGGTATAAAAAAGGCGCTAAATACATTGTTATTTAGCGCCTTTTTTATTGGTGTAGGAAATACAACTAGGCTCAATACTTTTCTGAGCTGGTTAATTTACGCAGTACCGTAATATGCGTACAATAGCGCTCTTTGTTATTTTAAAGCTAAGCCTATGTCTGCCACATCGTTCTCATCTCTTAAACTCGATTCGTTATTACTAACCGCAATTGAGCAAAATAATTACACCACGCCTACCGCAATTCAGGTTAAAACTATTCCGCACATATTAGCGGGCAGCGATGTAATGGGCAGCGCGCAAACAGGCACAGGTAAAACAGCCGCCTTTGTATTACCACTACTACATAAGCTTTTAAATACACCAAAAAAAGATGAGCCAGGCATAGCCCGAGTGGTTATTTTAACGCCCACGCGTGAGCTTGCTCAGCAAGTGTTTGCAAGCTTTGAAAAATACGCCCAAGGCACAAATATTCAAGGCGCTTTAGCGTATGGCGGTGCAAGTATTGGCCCGCAAATTAAAGCGCTTAAAACGGCGCAAGTGATAGTCGCAACGCCTGGGCGTTTACTTGATCATATCGTTAAAGGCAGTGTGGTGCTTTCAAGTGTTGATTCGTTAGTATTTGATGAAGCCGACCGTATGCTGGATATGGGCTTTATTGATGAAATAAAACGTATTTTGCGCCACATTCCAGGCGATCGCCAAACCTTATTGTTCTCAGCCACATTCGATGACAGCGTGTTTGAGCTGAGTAAAAAATTACTTAAAAATCCCGAGCTAATTGAAGTTGATAAACGCAACTCTGCTGCTGTAGAGGTTGAACAAGTTATTTACGCAGTCGATGAAGAGCGAAAGCGTGAGCTTGTATCACACATGATTGGCATGAAAAATTGGCGCCAAGTACTTATATTTACACGCACAAAACAAATGGCCGATAAACTTGCCAAAGAAATGTGTAAAGACGGCTTAAAAACTGAGTCTATCCATGGCGATAAATCTCAAGGTGCACGCGACCGTGCATTACAAAACTTTAAAGAAGGCACAACGCGGGTTTTAGTTGCTACCGATGTAGCTGCCCGCGGTTTAGATATTCCAGCGCTTAAATACGTAATAAACTTTGAGCTACCTTACATAGCAGAAGATTACGTACACCGAATTGGCCGTACGGGGCGCGCTGGCGAGCAAGGCCTTGCCATGTCGCTGGTAAGTATTGACGAGCAGTGGTTACTGGAAGAAATTGAAGTACTACTGGATACCCGTTTAGCACCACAATGGCTAGAAGGTTACGAGCCAGATTTAAACAAGCCCCCTAAAGATAACCGTAAAAACACCAACAAAGCGCGTAAAGATCGCGATAAAAAGCGCATTACCGGGCAAAGAGCACCAAGTAAACGCCGCAGAAAGTAGCCTTAAACATATTTATTTGGCTATACTAAGGCCACTAAATAGCTGAGGTATAGTTATGTTTGAAACAGATCAATGGGCGTTTTCTGGTGTCGATGGCCAAATATCATTACATAAATGGCAAAAAACCATTGATCTTATTACGGGGCTTTTTTCGGCCCCCTCTGGTTATATAGTGCAAGCTACTAGTAAAGGTTATCGTGTAGTTATTAGAGCTAATGAAGGTGGCTCACACTTTGAAACCAACCCTATACTCCCTCCCGAAACTCCCTTATTTTGTAAATATGTAGCCGAAAACAACAACACTTTGTATGTTAGCGATACCCGCAGCGATACGCAGTGGAATACCATGCCCGAGGTTATTGAAGATGGCGTTGAATCCTACCTTGGCTTGCCAATTCACTGGCCTGAAGGTGAAGTATTTGGCACCTTGTGTTTAAAAGATTCAAAAAAAACCAGTTATACCGATGAATATTTTGAGCTAATAGAGCAGCTTCGTGATTTAATTGAAGACGATTTAGCCCTTATTTATAGCTTTGAGCAAATGCGCGAAATAGCCATGCTCGACCCGCTTACCAATATTTATAATCGCCGTGCACTTAGCTTACTTGCCCAACACAAACTTAATTTAGCGCTGCGTTTAGGTTTTGATGTGTGTTGCTTGTTTATTGATATAAACGACTTTAAAAAACTAAACGACACTTATGGCCATGAAATAGGCGATCAAGCGTTAATCCTCTTAGCAAATACCTTAAAAACACATTTAAGAGAGGCTGATATAGTAGGGCGTTTAGGTGGCGATGAATTTGTAGCAGTGATGCAAATTAGTGATAGAAGTAAGCTTAGCCATATTATTGATAAAATAAAAATTGAGTATACAAACGCACTATTAGAAAACAACGTATGCGCGCTGACACTTAGCATAGGCGAAAGTTTTACTAATAAACAAAAGCAACCTTTTGATACGTTATTAAATTTGGCCGATCACCAAATGTATAAAAATAAACAAGCGTACAAATTGGCTAAAAAAGCATAATAATAAAAGTAATACACTTAAACATAGCAACAAAAAAGCAAGCCATTAGGCTTGCTATAAACGGGGATAATTAGGCTTTAAGCGATTTGTTTTTCGGCTAGGTTTAATTCCATAATGGCTTTTAATAAACGGTATAAGTTTATTGATGCGTCAATTTCTTCTTTACGGTTTGTTAAGCTTTCAATATTTAAGCCCAGTGGCACATCTAGGTGCGCACAACTTTTGAGTATTAGGTCGAGATTTTCTCGGCAAATACGTACAGATTCACTTAAGGTATTGTCTGCATCAAGCATGCGCCATTTAGTGGCCTCTGGCACTGAGATACCCAACCATTGCATAAACTCTAAGGTTTTATCGCCACCGCATGGAGTAAACGTTAAAATAATCCGTTTTGGTGTAATACCTTGTGCTTTACAGGTACGCGCGTAACTTGTGATTAGCTCTATAGTTGCTTGCGCGTCGTAAACCGCTTGCGATATAAAAAACTGACAACCTTGTGCTGTTTTTTCTATAAGGCGCTCGTGCTCATTTCGCTTACTTGAATGTCGCTCAGCAATGGTAACGCCCCCTAAAAAGAAGTCATCACTTTGCTCTGCAAGCGTTTTATAGGCATCGGGCAAGCTTAGTTTTATATCACCTACCGATGAGGGGCTACCCACTAAAACGACATTTTTTAAATCGTAGTCGTTTTTAGTTTCATCCAACCAGCCTTTAAACTCCTCTACACCACGTTGTGCCACACTTTTGTAAGTAATGACATCTGGAGCAGATAAATTACGTAGTAAGTGGCTGTATTCACGTGGGTCTACAGTTTGTTTAAACGGAAATGGGCGTGCTTTATCTGTACGGCTACTTTCATCTTGAATGTCGTAAATTATCACGCCGTCGTATTCAATTTCGTGTAAGCGAGCAAGTAGTTTTTCTGCAATGATTTTTAGCTGTGCTTTATCAGTACCAATTTTAGGTGGAGTAGTACCAATAAGATAAACACCTTGATTGGTGTCTTCTATTTTTTCTTGTAGTGATAAAGCCATAATCCTCATTCCAGCTTAGTCCAATGTATGTAATTCAATATAACAGCCATTTAGACGTCTAGATAGATTTATTTAATGAAAGTTTTTCAATCAACTTGAGTTTTTTTCATACTTAAATGTTTTTAAAATAGGGAATTGACACAGTTGTTTACATTATAAATAGCCGATGGGCTCTTATATTTAGTGGCTTTGGGGCATAATCTAAGCGAGTTAGCATTAAACCTAATAACAAATTTGCTCAATTTAAAAAGGGACAACAATGAAATTTAAATTACTAGCAACAAGCTTAGCGGTATCGCTGGCACTAACAGGCTGCGCAACACAGCAAAGCGAAAACACCCAAACGGCACAACAACAGCAAACAACAAAAGCTGACGAACGTGTATTTTCGCAAGAGTACTTAATCGAAGAGCTTGATAACGGCTTACGTGTAATGGTTGTTAAAACCGATTACCCCGATGTCGTCTCGCTGCAAATTCCGGTATCGGTTGGCTCACGTAATGAAGTAAAAGCAGGTAAAACCGGTTTTGCTCACTTTTTTGAGCACATGATGTTTAAAGGCTCTAAAAAATTTCCGCAAGACGAATACACTGCCATATTTAAAAATGCAGGGGTCGATAACCGTGCTTACACCACTAACGATTACACAAACTACCATTTAAACTTTTCAAAGCAGCACCTTGATAAAGTACTTGAAATTGAAGCCGATATTTTTCAAAACTTAACCTACACCGAAGAGCAATTTAGAACCGAAGCGCTAACGGTTAAAGGGGAATATTTAAAAAATAACGCCAGCCCAATTCGTAAGTTATTGAGCGCAGTACGCGAAGAAGCGTTTGATACGCACACTTATAAACATACCACCATGGGCTTTTTTGAAGATATAGAAGCCATGCCAGATCAAATGGCTTACGGTAAAGAATTTTTTGATAAGTTTTATAAGCCTGAATATGTATCGCTAGTGATTGTGGGCGATGTTGACCCACAAGCTACAATGGCTATGGTTAAAAAACATTGGGGTGGCTGGAAAAAAGGCGATTACGTTGCTGATATAAAAGCCGAGCCTGCACAACAAGTGCCTAAATATGTACATGAGAAAAACGAAGGTTTGCCTGGTCATTGGTTGCTTGTATCTTACAAAGGGGCTGCATGGGAGCCTGCTAAAAAGGACAGAGCCGCACTTGATTTAATCTCACAGCTTTATTTTTCTAATAACTCCGATTTATACCAAGAGCTAGTTGTTGATAAACAAATAGCGAGTCAAATGTTTACCTACAATCCAGAGACAAAAGATCCTGGCTTACTGCATGTATTTGTAAAAGTAGAAAACGAAGATGATTTAGCAAAAGCACGTGATGCAATTAACCGCACTTATGCAAAAGCACGTACCGAACTTGTTGATGAGCAAAAACTAAGTGATTTAAAGTCTAACCTTAAATACAGCTTTATTAACGGCTTAGATTCATCACAAGCGATTGCATCAACCCTTGCAAGTTATATGCATTTTGAGCGCGACCCAGAGGTTATCAACCAGCTTTATAAATCGGCCGACAACATCACAGCACAAGATATTAAAGCCGTGGCTAATAAGTATTTTGTAGATGACGCGCGTACTACTGTAACTATGTCGGCACTTGATAAAGCGCCAGGCTTTGAACAAGAAACAAGCTTAAACGCATTAGTCGCTAAGCGTGATAAAGCGCCAGAGGCACCCGTATTTAAAGTGCTTGATAAAACGAATAGCTCGCCGCTGATTGATGTAAACTTTTTATTCAATACAGGGGCTGCTGCAGACCCGCAAGGTAAAAAAGGGGTTGCTGCGCTCACAGCCGCTATGCTTGCTCAAGGCGGCTCGCAAAGTACGAGTTACAAAGACATACAAAAAGCGCTTTATCCGCTTGCTGGCAGCTTTGGTTATCAAATAGATAAAGAAATGCTGTCATTCCAAGGGCGTATTCATAAAGATAACGCTGCCACATGGTATGCGCTTGTAAGCGATCAGTTACTTAACCCAGGCTTTAGAGACGATGACTTTAAGCGCCTTAAAAAAGAAATGATCGACGGTATTAAATCGGGCTTAAAAGCCTCTAACGATGAAGAGCTAGGTAAAGAAGTGCTTTACAGCGCACTTTACAAAGGCCACCCATACGAAAGCTACAATTACGGTGATATTTCGGATTTAGAAGCACTAACGCTTGATGATGTAAAAGCCTTTTACAACACAGAGCTTACCCAATCTAAACTAACACTGGGCTTAATTGGCGCTGTGCCAAAAGCGCTTAAAGCAGAAATCATGAGCGACTTAGCAACCTTACCTAAAGGCGAGCAAAGCCGTTTAAGTATTCCTGATGCACCAGAGCTTAAAGGCCACCATGCCACGATTGTAGAAAAGTCGGCGCAATCTACTGCGGTATCGTTTGGTTTCCCAATTGATACTATTCGCAGTAGTGAAGATTGGACAGCCCTTTGGCTGGTGCGTTCGTACTTTGGTGAGCACCGTAGTTCTAACTCATACCTGTATGAGCGAATTCGTCAAACACGTGGTATGAACTACGGCGATTACGCTTACATTGAGTACTTCCCACGTGGCATGTTTCAAACTAAGCCTGATGCAAACTTAGGACGTTCTGAGCAAATATTCCAAATTTGGTTACGCCCGCTGCGCTCTAATAACGATGCACACTTTGCAACACGTACCGCGTTGTTTGAGCTGGATAAGCTTATTAAAAATGGCTTAACCGAAAAAGACTTTGAAGCAACACGTAACTTTTTAATTAACTACGTACCGCAGCTTGTCGCAAGTCAAAACCGCCAATTAGGTTATGCACTTGATAGCGAATTTTATAACACAGAGTCGTTTGTAAAATACGTGACAAGTAAACTTGAAAAGCTAACGCTTGCTGATGTTAATCGCGTGATTAAAGATAATCTGCAAACAGATAACGTACAGTACGTGTTTATTACCGGTGGCGGCGAAGACATGAAAAAACGTTTAGTGTCAGAGCAAACATCGCCTATGGTTTACAACACAGAAAAACCAGCAGCGCTTGTTGCTGAGGATAAAGTCATTGCCGATTATAAATTAGCTATTCCAGCTAACAACATTGAAGTAATGGCTGTTGAAAAAGTGTTTCAGTAATTAATCTCTTTTTATAACATATAAAAAATGCCCCAGTGCTTATAGCCTGGGGCATTTTTATTTAATTAATGCTATTAAAGCGTAATATTAGTTAGTCGCTAAAAGCACTGAGCCTGCGCCTAGAGCAAAGCTTATTAAGGAACTAATAACCACTCCCGCTAAAAAGCTTTTAGTTGGCGTACTTTTAACGTCATTATTTATAGGCTCATCAAGTTTAATTAGCTCGCCTTGGCGTACTTCAAGTACCGCGCAAAGCGCCATAGTGGTTTCTTTAGAAGCGGCGCCTTCTTTTTCGACCCGTTGAATGGTCCGCAAACTTACATCGCAGGCATCTGCGAGCTGTTGCTGCGTCCAATCTAACTTATTTCTAAGCGATTTAACTGTTGTAGGATTTAATTGCACGTTAAAGCTTCCCTACAAATAGTTCAACAATAGTTGCCGTTGTATAGCCAAACACCGCCCCACCTAATGTACAGCCAGCAAGAAAAAATGCTGCCTTTTTAGGATCGTCTGAAAGACTACTTTGAACTTGTTTGGCTATCACACTGCTATTTTTATAAAGAGTGCACTCCAGACGCCCCGTAAGTATATTAAGCATGTCAAATTTTACTTGGTACTGTGAGCCCTCAAAAGCAAAAGAGTGTGTGCTTGCACAGTAGATATTTCGTTTTTTACTGAATAGGTCATCGTTTACAAACACTTCTTCTTTACCCGTAAAGTAGCTTCCAAAACAGGCTATTTGATTGTCGCCATCTTGAAAGTAAAATTTATAACCAAGCTTTTTTGTATTCAATATATCGTTTTTCATCATCGTTATCCTTGTTGAGTTGATGATGCTAATTTAGCGTTTGTTTTTATTTTTTACGCCGTCAGTAGTATGCCAGTAGCTAGTTTGGCATATGACAGTAACCCTGTCATGCTACTTTAGTATCTGATTTTTAATGTAAAAGTAAAATTTTTTATATTTTTTATAGACTACTTAGCTGTCATACGGAGTATTACTTCACATTGATAAATTATGCAACTAACGTGAAGTAAAGTAACAATATTGTGTTAAAAAATTGTTATTGATTATACTGATTAACAACAAAGCTAAAATGGAAAGCTCGTGATTGACGATAAAGCGTTTTTTAAGTTGGTACTAGATACCACGCCCGACCAAGTAGTGGTTATTAATTCTAACGGCGACATAGTCTATATAAACCGAAGTTGGCAAAGCTTTGGTGAGCAAAACGATTGTGCCTGCTGTGATATGTGGGAGCAGCAAAATTACTTAGCAGAGTGTGAAAAAGCTGCGCAAAAAGGAGATAGCTTTGGTTTAAAGGCATTTAACGGCATTAAATCAGTTATTTCGGGGGCTAATGACGACTTTTATTTAGAATATCCATGTCATAGTGAAGATGAAAAACGTTGGTTTATGATGCGAGTAGTGTCGTTTAGCCATACCGATAAAGCGTATTACGCTATTAGCCATCAAAATATTACCGAGCGTAAACTAGCTGAAGAGCAAGTACAAAAACTTGCCGCTATTGATGGCTTAACTGATATTGCTAACCGAGGCTTTTTTGATACCTTTTTAGAGCAAGAATGGAATCGGTGTCAGCGTTTAGGTATGCCGCTTTCGTTGGCTATTATTGATATAGATGATTTTAAATTACTCAATGATACTTACGGCCACCAACAAGGCGATACATGCTTAAAAAGGGTGGCTAAAGTACTCAATGAATTTACTAAACGCCCAGGTGATTTATGTGCCCGTTTTGGTGGTGAAGAATTTGTTTTAGTGTATGGAAATACAAACTCAGATCAGGCTTTGTTAGTATTGAACGATATTTTAGAAAAATTAAAACAGTTAAACATTGAAAATAAACATTCATTACCAAGCAGAACCCTTACAGTGAGTGTAGGCCTCACTACTATTACACCCAGTAGTGACTTTACCTGTGCGTATTTAATCAAAGAAGCAGACGATTTACTTTATAAAGCGAAAGATAAAGGAAAAGATGCTTTATGTGTGAGTGATTTAGCACTCATATAATTTTTTTACTCTTAGTTATACCTAATAACCAGAACAAATAACTAAGGCGTTAACACCTTAGGCTTTAAATCCGTTAAACTTAGGAAAAGGCTCTTTTTATATCAATTTAAGGCAGTGTAGTATTATGCGTCATGAAATTTGGCAACAGCTTCGCAGTGAAGCGAATGAAGTTGTAACTCGCGAACCACTTTTAGCAAGTCATGTGTATTCATGCATTTTAAATCATGAGTGTTTAGGTTCGGCGTTAAGCTTTATTGTTGCTAATAAGTTGGCAGATGCTGTTGTATCGGCTTTTACAATACGTGAGTTGTTCGACCAAGCGTTTGTAAAGTGCGACCGCATGCTTACTTATGTGGCCGAAGATATTAAAGCCGTTAAAGACAGAGACCCGGCAGCCGAAACCTACCTTACGGTTATTTTAAACTTAAAAGGGTTTCATGCTATTCAAGCGCATCGTTTAGCTAACTGCTTGTGGCAGCAAAACCGTAAAGAGCTTGCTCGTTTTATTCAAAGCCGAACCTCAGAAGTGTTTGGGGTTGATATTCACCCCGCGTGTCAGGTTGGTAAAGGGATAATGTTTGACCACGCCACCGGTATTGTTATTGGTGAAACGGCGGTAATTGAAGATAACGTATCAATACTGCAATCGGTCACGCTTGGTGGTACGGGTAACGAGCAGGGCGACCGTCATCCTAAAATTAGAGCCGGTGTGCTTATTGGTGCAGGCGCTAAAGTGCTGGGTAATATTGAAGTAGGCGAGGGCGCACGTATTGGCGCAGGTTCAGTTGTTTTAACTGCGGTACCGCCACATACCACCGCTGTAGGCGTACCGGCTAAAATTATTGGCAGACCGGATTGTCCGTGTCCGGCGCAAAGTATGAACCAAAACTTTTTAACCACACCAGAGCCTGAAAACGAATCACACACCAGCGCCATGCTGTAATAGCAGCCTGTATAAATAAAAATAATTTTAAAAGGAATTAAAATGAACAAAAATAGCTTATTAACACTAGGGATAGGATTTATTGCGGGTGTAGGTTTAACGTGGAGCTACTTTAATTTATCTTCAAGTGACGCAAACCCCGCAAAGTTACAACATGCTGAGACAACAAAGCAGCAGGCATCTTTTGTTCAGCCAGTTAAAAGCAGTGAGGCAACAGCAAAGCGTGTTGTACCAGCTGCCCCTGAGCAAAGCGCTCGTATAGAGCAAAAAGATAATCCCTCTAGACCAGATCCACAACCGCTAGATGAGCTTCCTTTAGAAGAGCAAGTATCGCAGCTTAAACAGCAATTAGCAGCGCAAAAAGCCTTGATGAAAAACGCGGCGCAGCAGCTACGTGACCCCTCTGATGCACAAGCCGTTTTGCAAGCGCAATTTGAGGAGCAAATACGTAATGAAGAGTGGGCTTATCAAACAGAAGTAGCTTTACAAGATTTTTTACTTACCTCTGATCTAAGCTCTATCCCAGAGATTGTTAGTGCAGCGTGTAAAACCACCGTATGTAAATTTGAACTTGCTGCACCTACTGATAACGACTCGTTTGATCATACCCAATGGCGAGAGCTAAACGATAAGTTAATGAAGCAAGAGTTTTGGTTGCAATTTAAAAGAACAACCTCAACGTCAAGCGACACCGAACTAACCTTACTAATGGCCACAGAGCTTTAACTGAAAGAGCTTTACAACACCGTTGATTTTATAGCGCCATCGGCCAGCTCTGTAATTAGCACATCACCCGTTTTAATGTGATCTACCGATTTAACCACTTTGCCTTGTTGGGTTTTGGTTATGCTGTAACCGCGCGCTAAAACATTAAGTGGGCTTACCGAGTCAAGCCTACTCGCTTGCAGCGCTAAGCTATTTTGCGCGTGTTGCAACTTGTGCTGCATTGCTTGTTCAAGCCGAGTTTGTATCTGCATAAGCTGATGGCTGGCCTGCGATAACTTTTTATCAGGCGATTGACGCATTAAACGCGGGGTTAAATTATTAAGCGTGCGCTCTTGTTGGTAAAGGCGATTGCGCATGCCTTGTTGTAAGGCAATAGTTAGCTCATCTAATCGCTGCGCTTTTTGATTAAGTTGATTGCGCGGATGACACAAGTTAAGCCGATGCTGTAACTGTGTTGCTAGTGCGCGCTTATCGGCCATATCGTGTTTAAAGGCATTATTTAACCGGTTAATGAGCTCAATAACCTTACTATGTAGCTCTTGCGTGTTAGGGCTGACAAGCTCAGCGGCTGCTGAAGGCGTTGCTGCGCGTACATCGGCTACGTAGTCACTGATGGTTGTGTCTATTTCGTGGCCTACCGCACTGACTATGGGTAATTCACTTTGATAAATAGCACGCGCAAGCTGCTCATGGTTAAAGCACCATAAATCTTCTAACGAGCCACCGCCTCGCCCTACAATAAGTACGTCGACCTCATTGCGTGCATTGGCTAACTGTATTTGGTTAATTAAGTGCACATGGGCTTCTTTGCCTTGCACCATGGCTGGGTAAATAATGACTTCTAATTGCGGTGCGCGGCGTTTAAGTACGGTTAATATATCTTTTATAGCAGCGCCCGTTGCTGAGGTTATTACACCTACACGGTTTATATTTTGCGGCAGTGGTTTTTTATAGGCTGAACTAAACAAGCCCTCAGCGGCTAGGCGCATTTTTAATGCATCAAACTCTTGCTTAAGCTGGCCTTCACCGGCAGGTTCCATATGCTCAACAATAAGCTGATAATCACCGCGTGGTTCGTAAAGTGAAACACGGGCTCTTACTGTTACTTGTGCGCCGTTTTCAGGGCGGTAACTTTGAGAGCGGTTATTGCCGCGCCACATAGCCGCTTTAATTTGTGCTTTTTCATCTTTTAACGAAAAGTACCAGTGCCCAGAAGCAGGGGTAATAAAGTTAGAAATTTCGCCTGTTAAAATTAGCGATGCAAAGCCCTGCTCAAGAACTGTACGAATCTCTCTGTTAAGGCGTGATACGGTGTAAACCGTTTGCGAAGGCTTCGAAAACATAAAAAACAACCTAAAACTATTATGAGGCAAGTTATAAGGCAAGTTTATCATAAATATTTGCGAAATATTATTTACGAATGCCCACAACGCTGTTAAAATTTGGCCGCAATTCCTTATCTTAGATCCACATGTGAGAAGTTGCCAAAATGCTTAGAATCGCTAAAGAAGCTCTTACCTTTGATGACGTACTTTTAGTACCTGGTCATTCTACTGTTTTGCCACACACGGCAAATATTTCAACTCGCTTAACGCGTGGTATCAAACTTAACTTGCCGCTTATTTCAGCATCTATGGATACTGTTACAGAAGCTCGTTTAGCTATTGCCCTCGCGCAGGAAGGTGGTCTTGGTTTTATCCATAAAAACATGACCATTGAAGAACAAGCGAGAAACGTACGTAAAGTTAAAACCTACGAAGCAGGTATTGTGTCATTCCCTGTTACTGTGTCTGCCGATTTAACCATTGCAGATGCGACGCTTCTTTCGCAAGAAAAAGGGTTCTCGGGATTCCCGGTTACTGATAGCGAAAATAACCTACTAGGTATTGTTACTGGTCGTGATATGCGTTTTGAAACGAAGCTTGAACAGCCTGTTTCTAGCGTTATGACTAAAAAAGACAAACTGGTAACGGTTCAAGAAGGCGCATCGCGCGAAGAAATCTTAGGTTTAATGCACGAACACCGCATTGAAAAAATCTTAGTGGTTGATGATGCGTTTAAACTAAAAGGCATGATCACCGTAAAAGATTACCAAAAAGCGCAAGACAAACCACATGCATGTAAAGACGAGCTAGGTCGTTTACGTGTAGGTGCTGCAGTTGGTGTTGGCGCAGGTACTGATGAGCGAATTGCTGCATTAGTAGAGGCGGGTGTTGATGTTTTACTTATCGATACTTCACACGGCCACTCACAAGGTGTTATTGACCGTGTTTCTCAAACTCGTGAAACTTACCCAGATTTACAAATTATTGCCGGTAACGTTGCTACAGCCGAAGGCGCAATTGCCCTTGCTGATGCAGGTGTGGATGCGGTTAAAGTAGGTATTGGCCCAGGTTCTATTTGTACTACGCGTATTGTTACAGGTTGTGGTGTACCACAAATTACGGCTATTTCTGATGCGGTAGATGGCTTACAAGGGCGTGACATTCCAGTTATTGCTGATGGCGGTATTCGTTTTTCTGGCGATATTGTTAAAGCATTGGTTGCGGGTGCATCGTGTGTAATGGTGGGCTCAATGCTTGCTGGTACAGAAGAAGCGCCAGGCGAAGTTGAACTTTACCAAGGCCGTTACTACAAATCTTACCGTGGTATGGGCTCATTAGGTGCGATGGATCAAAAAGAAGGTTCGTCAGATCGTTACTTCCAAAAATCTAACCAAGCTGACAAATTAGTACCTGAAGGTATTGAAGGTCGCGTCGCTTATAAAGGTCCAATTGCAACGATTATTCATCAGCAAGTGGGTGGCCTTCGTAGCGCAATGGGATTAACGGGTTGTGCCACCATTGAAGAGCTAAATACTAAACCGCAGTTTGTACGTGTTACATCTGCAGGTATGGGTGAGTCGCACGTCCACGATGTGCAAATTACCAAAGAAGCGCCTAACTACCGCTTAGGTTAAACAACACGTTTAAATTACGGGGCTGGAATTACCAGCCCTCTTTTATAGCCACTAAGCAAATTAGTGGAATCTAGCATCTACTTTACGAGATCCTTCATGAGCAAAGATATTCACGATTCACGAATTCTAATTTTAGATTTTGGTTCGCAATACACTCAATTAATCGCGCGTCGTATCCGCGAAATTGGCGTTTACTGTGAGCTGTGGGCATGGGATGTAACCGAAGAGCAAATTCGCGAATTTAATCCACAAGGTATTATTTTATCTGGTGGCCCTGAGTCAACCACACTAGAGAACAGCCCGCGTGCACCTGAATACGTGTTTAACGCTGGCGTGCCAGTGCTGGGTATTTGTTACGGCATGCAAACCATGGCAGCTCAACTTGGCGGCAGTGTACACAGCTCAGATAAAAAAGAGTTTGGTTATGCACAAGTAGAAAAAGTGGGTAACTGTGCATTATTCGATGCAATTGAAGATCATATTACCGATGGCGGCAACGGCGTTTTAGACGTGTGGATGAGCCACGGCGACAAAGTAATGGAAGTGCCGGCAAGCTTTAGCACCACAGCTAAAACACCAACGTGTCCGCATGCTGCTATGTCTAACGAAGAAAAACGTTTTTACGGCGTACAATTTCACCCAGAAGTAACGCACACTCATCAAGGACAACGTTTATTAGAGCGTTTTGCAATTGATATTTGTGGTTGTGAAAAGCTATGGACACCTGCCAAAATTATTGATGATGCTATTGAGCGCATTAAAGAAACCGTTGGCGATGACGAAGTTATTTTAGGCTTATCAGGAGGTGTTGATTCATCTGTTGTAGCAATGCTTATTCACCGTGCAATTGGCGAAAACCTAACATGTGTATTTGTTGATAATGGCTTACTTCGTTTAAACGAAGGCCAGCAAGTTATGGACATGTTTGGCAATAAATTTGGCTTAAACATTGTTAAAGTAGACGCTGAGGAGCAGTTTTTAGCTGACCTTGCAGGCAAATCAGATCCAGAAGAAAAACGTAAAGCCATTGGCCATACGTTTATTAATGTATTTGATGAGCAAGCTAAAAAGCTTAAAAATGCGAAGTGGTTAGGTCAAGGGACTATTTACCCAGACGTAATAGAATCAGCCGCTTCAGCCACAGGTAAAGCACACGTAATTAAATCTCACCACAACGTGGGCGGCTTACCAGATGACATGAAAATGGGCTTAGTTGAGCCATTACGTGAATTATTTAAAGATGAAGTACGTAAAATTGGCTTAGAGCTTGGTTTACCGTACGACATGCTTTACCGCCACCCGTTCCCAGGGCCAGGTTTAGGTGTACGTGTACTTGGCGAAATTAAAAAAGAGTACTGTGATTTACTACGTCGTGCTGATGCTATCTTTATTGAAGAGCTACACAAAGCTGAGCTTTATCATAAAGTAAGCCAAGCGTTTACTGTATTCTTACCTGTTAAGTCGGTAGGGGTTATGGGCGATGCTCGTAAATATGATTGGGTTGTATCACTACGTTGTGTAGAAACTATCGACTTTATGACGGCGCGTTGGTCACATTTACCGTATGAGTTTTTAGGTGTGGTTTCTAACCGTATCATTAACGAAATTGACGGTATCTCACGTGTTGTTTACGATATTTCTGGTAAACCACCGGCCACTATTGAGTGGGAATAACACCCGTTTTTACTAATGGTTAATGCCTTTTAGATAGCAAACATAGTTTTGTTATCTAGATAATAAAAAGTCCGCTTACACGGACTTTTTTTATGCCTAAAAACCGTTAGCTCTTGCCCACTAAACTCATTAAGTGAAGTGGGCTAAGCGGGTTTATTTTGCAGGAACGGGCGTAGGTTGCTCGGTTTCTGTAAGTAGCCCTTTAACTAGGCTAATACAGCCTAAAATTAAAATAATAGTAAAGGGCAGGGCGGCAATAATAGTAATGTATTGCAATGCTTGGATTGAATCGGTGCCACCAATCCACAGCATTAACATAGCAATAATACTGGCAATAACGGCCCATACTAGCTTTTGCTTTATAGGTACTTCTAGTTTTCCGCCTGATGTAAGGCTATCTATTACAATAGAGCCGGAGTCGAGGGTGGTAACAAAAAAGATAATTATTAACGCCACAGCTAAAAGAGAAAGCAGCGTACCAAATGCATAAGCATCTAGCATATAAAACAAGCTAAGCGTTACATCTGTAATACCTTGGTTTGCGCCAAGTACACCAACTTCATTTATAATTTGATCAATCGCAACACCACCAAAAACCGACATCCAAGCAGTAGTTACAAGAGTAGGAATGAGTAATACATACACTAAAAATTCGCGTATGGTGCGCCCTTTTGAAATACGCGCCACAAACATACCAAAGCAAGGTGCGTATGCAACCCACCACGCCCAATAAAACACAGTCCAGCCATGTAACCACTGCGTATCTTCTCGGCCTGTGCTGTAGCTTAGAGGAATGATATTTTTAACATAACCTATTACTGCTGTGTAGGCAGAATCAAGTACCGTGGTAAAGTTTAAAATAAACACTAAACCCAGAAACACAAAGGCTATGCCCATATTTATATTGCTTAGGAGTTTAACGCCACCATCCATACCGCGCACAATAGAGAGGATAGCCAAGCTCATAATTAATAAAATAATGCCTTGTTGTAATAATAAAGAGCTTTTAAAGCCGAGCACGTGGCTAATACCACTGGCAGCTTGTGCCCCGCCTAAGCCTAACGACGTAGCAAGACCAAAAAGGGTTACTAATACCGCCATTACATCGATAACATCACCTAACTTGCCCCATACTCTATCTCCTAAAAGCGGATAAAATATTGAGCGCATAGAAAGCGGTAAGCCTTTGTTATAAACAAAATAGGCTAGGCATAAAGCGGTCATACCGTAAATTGCCCACGCGTGCAGACCCCAATGGAATACAGTTGCCCCTAAAGCCATTTCTCGGCCTTGCTCGGTAAAGGCTTCTGCATTGAGAGGCGTGCCAAACCAGTCGGTGTAAAAGGCGGTGGGCTCTGCCACACCCCAAAAAATAAGGCCTATACCCATGCCTGCAGCAAAGAGCATAGATACCCACGATAAGGTTGAATAGTCTGTAGTTGCTTTATCGCCGCCAAGGCGAATTTTACCCAGCGGTGAAGCGGCAATACCTACTGCAAACAGCAGTAATATATTGGCGCCCCACATAAATACGTAGTCAAAATTAGTTAGTGCGGCATTTTTTATTGAGTTAATCGCCTCTTTAGCTTCGTTAGGCGAGAGTGCAAGTAGAGTAATTATAAAAAGTAGAGATAGGCCAATAGAAACAGAAAATACATTAGTATGAATATCCATGCCCCATTTGCTAACGTTATCTTGTCCTACTTGGTAATCGGTTGAATCGATACTGTATTTTTTTGATTTAAACTTCATATAACACGGCGTGAACTACCAGCAACTGCCAATAGTAAAGCTCCTCCATATTTGCATTGTGAATGACCCGCGTAAGTAAGATACATGATGAAATATGCAATTAGGTGGTAATACCAATCGACTTAAATACTTAGTCTTTTTAGCGAGCTAAATAAAGCGCTAACAGCGTTATAAATTTCTCAGGTAGAGCAACTACATGTAAAAATTAATGCCTTGTAACCGCTCTATTTATCTGTCGCTATAAGCGACTAATAACTTAACACGATTGGTATAACGCGGATCCCCTAGACGCTAAATTGTATCATAAATGCTGCCAATGTTATTGACTTGTTTATGTATACAGCAACCCCACCAAGCTAAACCGCTATAAAAATAACTAACAGCAAGTGTAAATACATCATGCTAGCTAAAGTATTTAACACTTAAGAAGGAATTTACAGCATAGCGTTTGGGCTAAGCGTAGGTAAAAACAGTACCGCGGTTATTAAGCTCGCACGGTTTTAAAGCACACACTGCAGTTTTAATTACGCTAAGCTGAGCAGCATTTATTTTTTAAAGGTAAGTGCTGTTAAAGCTAAAGTGGCTTTACAGCGCTATTTAGCTTGCTAATTCAGCGTTTTGTATAATTAAAAGGCAGTTAAACTAAAAAGTTAATTTTTTACTTTACCTTTTCTAAAAGGTCTCTATAATTCGTCGACATTGCAGGGGCGTAGTTCCAATTGGTAGAACAGCGGTCTCCAAAACCGACGGTTGGGAGTTCGAATCTCTCCGCCCCTGCCATTTCTTCTTTACATCGTTTTTATTACTTCATATATTGTTCTAGTGTTTAATCTACTGAGTTGTTATGCATCCACGTTACGCAGCTATTTTTGGTATAGAAAACCTTGAACTAAATCAGCATTATCGTCCTAAAAATACTGAGACTACTTCAGCCGTTTCACAAAGCACTCCAGCTGAGCCTTTAGCGCTGAGCAAACAGTTATTAAGTGATATACGTTTAAGTGCACCTTCTTTAACAATTAATCATGTTTTAAAAGGGCCAGACATACAGTTAACCGACGATAAACTTACACTACCAACCTCACAGCTCAGTGCTTCTGATAAGCGCGCTTTATGGGCTTTAATGAGCACACACCTTGATAAACTTTAAACCTGTAAACGAAAGCGCAATAGCACAATTAATGGCTATTGAAACTGCCTGCCACTCTCACCCTTGGTCTCTTAAAACAATGAGCTCTTGCATGGGCGGCCGTTACTTTAATTTAGCGGCGTTTGATGAAAACACCCTAGTAGGTTTTTATATAGGTGAAAAGGCAGGGCCTGATTTTACCCTTATGGATATATGTGTAACGCCCAGTGAGCAAGGTAAAGGCATTGCAAGGCAGTTACTTAGCCAGTTTATTGAATATGGCGAGCAGCAAAATGCTGAAAATCTTTTTTTAGAAGTACGCGAATCAAACGCGCGTGCAATAACGCTTTACGAACATGCTGGCTTTACGCAAATGTCGGTACGTAAAAACTATTACCCAAGCGATGAGCCCTCTAAAAATGGCTATGAAGACGCCATACTAATGGGTATGGCGCTTAACTTAGGGTTTAGTTAAAGGGTTAAATTAAGCGCTAAATAAACGTTTAAAGTAAAATACGCGCTTTTAGGCGGTTTCTTTACTTTTAGCTATGGTTTGCTCAATAGCATTAATTAAATTTACAATTAATGTGGGGCGCTGCGCTTGGTCATTACTAAGCAGGTTTTCTTCTAGTAGCGCTGCACTGTGGTAAATATCGTCAAAATTAAAACAACCAGCACTGCCTTTTAAGCTATGAGCTACGCTTCGAAGTGCTTCTGCATCGTTACTGGCTTTTAAGCTGTTTACCTTTTGTAAGTAACTTGGCAGGTTAGCCACATAGTTATCGTTAATTTGTTGAAACTTTTCACTTTTTAGTAAACTATCCCACTTGTTCTGATTATCTTTTTCAAGATTTAAGTAACTAACTAGCACGTTTTCAAGCGCGTCTTTATCAATGGGTTTTGCCAGCGCTTTATCGCAACCTGCCTCAATGTATGTGTCTATATCATGGTTCATTACATTGGCAGTAAGCGCGATAATGGGCCCATCGTAGGCTGCATGACGTAGCATTTTAGTTGCCTCAAGGCCGCCCATTACAGGCATTTGCATATCCATAATAATTAGCTGGTAGTCGTTTACTAACGCCATTTCTACTGCTTGTGCACCATTGTTAGCCATATCTGGCTCTAGGCCCCAGGTTTGTAAAAGCAGTTTTATAAGTAGCTGGTTATCGGGGTTATCTTCGGCAACTAATATGTTGGCATCAAAACTAGAAGTGGCAAACGACAAGAAAGGGTCTTTTTCTGGAATAAGCTGTGCTTGCTCAGTTAAAAGCTCAAGTGACTGTTTAGGCTCGTTAATATGGCAATCAACGGTAATAGCAAAGCGACTGCCTATGCCAATTTCGCTTTTTAAAGTAACATCGCCACCCAATAATTGCGCTAAGTTTTTAGAAATACATAAACCTAATCCTGTGCCTCCAAAGCGGCGCGTGGTGGTGGCATCAGCTTGTTCAAAAGGTTTAAATATACGCTCTATTTGGTGCTCAGACATACCAATACCGGTGTCTTTAACCACAAATTCAAGCTGCTGCTTACTTTGCAAATAATGCACACAAATTGATACTTTGCCTTGCTCGGTAAACTTTACGGCATTGCTGGCTATGTTTATCAAAATTTGTTTTAAACGCGTCATATCACTATAAATAGTGCGCGGTAATGGCAGCTCGTAATGAATGCTAAACGCCAGTTGTTTTTCGTGCGCTAGCGGTTCAATAATTGATTCTATATCGTGAACCAGCTGCACTACATTAAGGGGTGCTTGCTCTACAGCGAGCTTTTCTGCTTCTATTTTAGATAAATCGAGTATGTTGTTTATTAGCTCTAATAAGTGTTTAGAGTTTCGTAAAATGGTATTTAAATGCTGTTTGTCGTTAACCACTTTATCGTTAATTAATAGCTGCTCGGTAAAGCCCATAATGGCCGTAAGTGGGGTGCGAATCTCGTGACTCATATTTGCTAAAAAACGGCTTTTAAGCTGGTTAGCTTGCTCTGCTTGAGCTATGGCAAGTTCAAGCTGGCTGTTCATCGCTTCGAGCGCTTTAGTACGGCTTTCTACTTTGTCTTCTAGGTGGTGCTTATATTCTTCTAGCTGCTCTTGGTAGTGTCTAATTTGGTTAATCATGTGATTAAAATCGTTAAACAACACGCCGACTTCATCATTTGTATGAGCAGGTAAATTTACCGATAAATCACCATCACCTACACGGTGGCTGGCGGCCCCTAAAAGCTCAATTGGGTTTAGCAGTAAATTGCGCACAACCACAAAAATAAGGATAGGCAGGGTGATCACCGAAATTATCACAATTAAGCCTGTGATTAAGCTAATTGCCTTACCCGATTGATAAAGCACGCCTTTTGGAATGGTTGATACAAAGTAATAACCGCCGCTCATTTGTACAGCAAATATCATTCTTTCTATTTTATCTATGCTCGAAAGCTCAATCGTCGAAAGGGTGCCTACATCGGCTAAATCGTGAACCTGCTCAAGCTCGTGCTCGGTAATATATTGCCCGCGTAAGCTGTAGTCTGAGCTAAATAAAATTTGCCCGTCGTTGGTTAGCAGTAAATTAAGGGTGTTGTTATAAGGCGCTTCTAAAATACTGGTGTTTAATATAGAGGGTTCAACTTGTAATACTATAAAGCCAAGTTGTTGTGGGCGTTTTAAATAGTAATCAACACTTTGTACGCGCTGTACAAAAAATAAGTTGGTGGTGCCGTCGTTGTTTTGCACCATAAATTGTTGTTGGCGTAAATTACTTTGCAGTACTTGTTTAAAAAATGGGTATGACTGCGGTGCGGTTGTTAAATTATTAGAATAATACGCGTCACTTTTACCACTGGCCGAGACTAAGTTAATACTAATTATATCTGGGTAGGCTTCGCTATAACTGGCAAAAACATCCATTAGCGCCCCTAAGCGGCGGGTATAGCTGCCATCAGCATGAATGTCGTTTGATAAAAAATCGTTTAAAACAGGCGAGGTAGACAGTAGTTTTGCAGTTGAATGAAACGAGTCTATGTAGTTGAAAACCTTTTGCTGTTGCTGCTCAACAAAGCGACTCATTATAAGATCAGCCTGCTTTTGTGTTGAGTTGGTTACGTTAGTTAATGTAAAACCACCTAAAAACAACAAGGGTAGTATAACAAGCGGGGTTATATACCATAATAATCGAATACTTAACTTACTGGTTTTCATGACCAAACTACTTATCCTCCGTGCAATCTAGCAATGATATGCGTTACGACTTTATTACACAAGAAGCGTAAGCTGATTTGGGTTAATTTAGCGTAAAAAAAGTGTGTATATAATTGGTTTAAATACGGCTAGTGAGCACCGAAAGCGAGATTATATTTTAAGGCGCTATATTTAGCTTTGTTTTAAATAAGTTAGCGGCTGCGCTGCTTGGTTTTTTAATTATATAGCTAACAGTGCAGTATCAATGCCTGTCATAAATTGAGCGCAAGGGGTAAACCCGTAGCGCTATTTTTATATTTATTAGTGGTTAGCACAATGCATTAAAATATGCGTTGTTAGGGCATTGGCATTAAGGGTAATTTAGCCACGATTAAAATTAATGCGTGGCTTTAAAATGCTATTTATTTAAAGTATTACACATTTAAAGATTAGTTCTTTTGAGTGTGAGCCGTACCGTAAGAGCGCACTAAAAAGTTTATTGCTACTTCTACCCAGCGGTCTATATCTTTTTTAAGCACTGGCTGATCGGGGTGAGTTAAGTACATTAAATGTAGCTCACTGCGCATTAAGGCAACAAATAGGTTAGTGGCTTCTTCAATGTTTAATTCTTCAAAATCAAGCTCTTTAGATTCCACTGCCGCTTTTAAATAATTAGAGACCTTGTCTTTTACCACCCGCGGGCCAGAGTTATAAAACATATGACCTAGGGCGGGTAAGCGGGGGGCTTCAGCAACAACAATTCGGTATAAAGCCATGGCCGACTCTGATAGAGCGATTTGTAAATAAGCATGCCCAAGGCGGCGTAAGTTTTCTGTTAAGTTGCCTGGCTTAAACGTTATATTATCGATTGATGCTGTAAATATTTCGCATTCACTTTTAATGACCGCTAAAAATAAAATTTCTTTATTTGCAAAGTGAGCGTAAACCGTCGATTTTGATACGCCTGCCTCACGTTGGATCATGTCGGTGGTTGCACCGTTAAAACCATGAATTAAAAATATTTTACGTGCAGCGTGTAATACCGTTCGTGCTTTTGCGCCAAGCTCTAATTCACTTGGAGGCAGAGTGTTTTGGGCATCAGTAAGCGTTTTTGTCATTACATTTCACCTTGACATAATGTTAAATTACGCCTAGCATATCAAACCGAGCGGTACAGTTCAATTTGAGCTTTAAGTTAAGGGTGTTTTTAGCAGCTGTTAACTATCGGTATTACCCTGTTTAAATGTATTTAAGGTGTGACTAGGCAGCAATTAGCGTGCTTAGCTTTTTTTTGCTTATCACTCGAACCGAGCGGTACAGTACATAAATAATTGCGTTATTAATTTAGGATTTAAAAATGGCTAATCAGTGTCTTAATAAAAGACTTTTTAATTATTCGCGGCATTCAGCTATTGCGCTTACATTAGCTGCGGCTTTGTCGGGTTGTGTAGTGGGTCCTAACTTTGAAGAGCCTAATACAAATATAAACAACGATGCTATAAAGCCAACTCCCGAATTTACTCAGCTACAAAGCGGTAATGCTGAATTGGCGTGGAATTGGTGGACAATTTTAAACGATCCTATTTTAACGGAGCTAGAGCGCAAAGCACAGCTAGGTAATCTTGACTTACAGCTAGCATCAAGCCGAATTGCCCAAAGCCGCGCGGCATTGGGTATTGCATCGGCAGACCGCTTACCCAGTGTATCTGCTGGGTTTGACTACAAGCGCGAAGGGCTGAGCGAAAATGGTAAGTTTGTTGCACTCGGTGCGCCCTCAGACCCTGATAACTTTTGGCAGCTTGGTTTTGATGCCAGCTGGGAACTTGATTTATGGGGCCGTAATAAACGTGTTGAAGAAGGGGCCGTCGCTATGCTGCAGGCCTCTTTGTATGCGCGTGAAGCCGCGCGTGTTAGCTTAGCTGGCGAGGTGGCTAAAACGTATTTTTTACTGCGCAGTGCGCAAACGCAGCTCAACATAACACACGAAAACAAAACCATTGCAGAGCGTGTGTTAAAGCTTGCACAAAGCCGCGAAAAAAACGGTGTAAGTACACGTTTTGAAACAATTAGTGCAAAAGCAGAGCTGGCAACAATTAATGCTGCGCTACCAGAGCAAACGCAGCGCCGTAATGTGTTAATGAACGCGCTTGCGTTGCTAGTAGGTGAAAAACCACGTGCCTTAAATACTTTGTTAGCCGAGCGTATTGCTGCGCCTGTTATGCCAAGCGAAATCCCTTCGGCTATTCCATCAGAGTTTGTGAAACGCCGCCCAGATATTTTACAAGCGCAAGCAAACTTACACAGCGCTGTTGCCGCTATTGGCGCGGCCGAAGCGAATTTTTACCCACGCATTACTTTAACGGGCTCATTAGGAGTTGAAGGGTATGCGCAAAGTGATTTATCAACCTGGGATTCACGTGTTTTTTCAGTTGGGCCAAATGTTTATTTGCCTATTTTTCAGGGTGGGCGCTTAAAGTCACAGCTTAAGCTTACTAAAGAGCGCGAGAAAAACGCGGCATTAACGTATCGTCAAACTGTACTAAAAGCGTGGCACGAAGTTGATAACGCAGTAGATGGATGGGCTGCGCAGCAAAATCACCATCACAAAGTTGAAATTGCCCACGACTTTAATAAGCAGGCTTTACAAACCGTTGAAAGAGCCTACCAGCAAGGTGCAGCCGACTACCTTAGTGTTTTAACGGCGCAACGTAATTTATTAGCAAGCCAAACTAAGTTAAATAACAGTGCAACCAATGCCTCGATTGCGGTTGTAAATTTGTATAAATCTCTCGGCGGTGGCTGGAACCCAGACGCGCTACCTGAAAGTGCGCTTGCGCCAATGTCAGCCAAGGCGGAGGGCGAGTAATGAATGCAGTCACGATTAATGTGCCTGTACAAAATGCAGCACCTGTTGCTAAGCCCGCAGGGCCATCAAAACAAGCACTGGCTGGGTTATTAGGCATTTTTATTGCCGCTATGATGGCGGGTTTAAATAACCGAGTAGGGGCACTTGGATTAGCAGATGTGAGGGGCGTAATAGGGGCTAGTTTAGACGATGCCTCTTGGCTTTCAAGCGCCTATACCGTTGGGGAGCTAATCGCTATGCCTTTTGCTTCTTGGTTCGCCATTACGTTATCGGTTAGACGCTTTCATATTTCTATGGTGACTATATGTGGTGTTATTGCGGCTATTTTGCCTTTTATTAATGATTTAAACTTATTAATTGCACTGCGTTTTGTGCAAGGGATAAGTAGTGGCGCACTCATACCTATATTAATGATGGCTGCACTTAAATTTTTACCCCCTAACATACGTTTACACGGTTTAGCGCTTTACGCCATGACCGCTACATTCGCTCCAAATTTAGCTATTTGGCTAAGCGGGCAGTGGGCTGATGTGTTATCGGACTGGCGCTGGATTTACTGGCAAGTTATTCCGCTTTGTATTATTGCAGGCTCACTAACTGCGTGGGGGCTCCCAAAAGAGGGCGTTAAATATGCGCGCTTTAAAGAAGGAAACTGGTTAGGCCTAGTATGCGGCGTATCGTCTTTGACGTTAATTGCCATCGCGCTTGATCAAGGTGTGCGTTTAGATTGGTTTAATTCATCGCTTATTAGTGTGTGTTTTTTTGGTGGGCTAATTTTATTTGGCTGTTACGTATTAACCGAGTGGCATCACAAAGCGCCATTTATGAGACCGCAGTTATTAGGCCGTCGCAATTTAGGTATTGGCTCTGTACTACTTACCATGTTGTTAGTGGTGTTGATGTCGGGCTCAATGTTGCCCTCAACCCATTTAGCCAATTTGCATAGCTATAGAGCACTACAGCTAGCGCCAGTAGGGTTATTAATTGCGCTACCACAACTTGTACTTGGCTCGGTAGTGGCACTGCTTTTATACAAAAAATGGGTAGACGCCCGCATTGTGATGTCAATTGGATTATTTTTAATTGCGCTGGCCTGTTTTAGCGGCGCACAAATTACGCCTTTATGGCATCGCGATCAATTTATCACAGCGCAGCTGTTGCAAGCATTTGGCCAGCCCATGGCAGTGGTCTCTATTTTATTTTTAATGACCAGTGTACTAGACCCAAGCGAAGGGCCGTTTTTTTCGGGAACCATAAACACATTACGTGTGTTTGGCTCGCTTATTGGCGGGGCTGTTGTGGGGCAGCTATTGACGGTGCGCAGTCATTTTCATAACGAAATGCTATTAGATCGCGCCTCTCTGGTCGGTAACTCATTGGCAAACACCATACCTAATGAGCAATTAGGTGGCGTTATTGCCCAGCAATCGTTAGTGATGTCGGTAGGTGATGCCTACTTGGTGCTAGGTGTGTTAGCACTTGTATTAATTCCGCTGGCGCTATGTATGAACTTTGTACCAGCCCCGAATCTTAGTAAATCTTAAATTTTAATTGTTGAGTAATATATTATGGCCTTACCAAAAGTAGTTAAATTAACCGTTGTAGCAACTATACTTGCCGTTGTTGCAGGCAGTATTATTTATCTTAATAAACCGGAGTCGCAAAGTGCAACTCAAACAACTGACGATGCCTACGTGCAAGCCGACTTTACCTTTGTGGCGCCTCAGGTATCTGGCACGGTAGATCAAGTACTCATTAAAGATAACCAGCGAGTACAAAAAGGCGATTTAATTGCCACCATAGATAATCGCGATTTTGTAGTGGCCCTAGATTCTGCTAAAGCCCAAGCTAATAGTGCTAAAGCAAGTGTAGCTAGCTTGCAAGCTAAGCTAACTTATCAAGATTCGCTGGTACAACAAGCGCAAGCTGCGGTAGAGGCCGATACTGCATCACTTAAATTAGCGCAGTTAAATTTAAAGCGTTATACCAACTTAGCAACCGATGGCTCAGGCACTGTGCAAGCACGAGAAGAAGCACAAGCAAAGCTGGCTATTCAAAAAGCAAACTTGCATAAAAACCAAGCAGGCCTTGCAGCAGCAAAGCAGCAGATTGAAATTTTACGTGCCGATATTGAAAAAGCCAAAGCCGTGCTTGTACAAGCTAAAGCTCGTGTAGTAGATGCCGAGCTTAAGTTATCGTATACCCAAATTACTGCGCCTATTGATGGCATAGTTGGCCAAAAATCGGTGCGTGTAGGGGCGTATGTAAACCCAGGCAGCCCGCTATTGGTTGTTGTACCCCTTGATAAAGTGTTTGTTAGTGCAAACTACCGTGAAACTCAACTAGCTAATGTAAAAGTAGGCCAAGAAGTTGAAATAAAAGTAGATGCACTACCAGGGCAAATTTTACGCGGCCATGTTGATAGCCTAAGCCCTGCCAGTGGCGTGAGCTACTCAGCCATTGGTGCTCATAACGCCACGGGAAACTTCACCAAAATTGTGCAGCGTTTACCGGTTAAAATTAGCTTAGATGCAAACCAGCCGGCGCTTAAGCAGCTACGAGTAGGTATGTCGGTGGTACCCAGTATTTCAATAACGCAGTAGCACATTGCGTTAATTACAGGGCCAGTAACCATGTTGCTGGCCCTTAAAATTAGTTACTCCTTCCTTTTGCATACAAAGCCAAGATATTTTTGAGTTAGATAGCACACTTTTATACCGACTCCTGTTACAATTGCCACTATTAAAAAATTAGCTATATGGCGTTAATTGTTGTCAATTTATTCACACTAAATTGCTCAAAGCCCAGTTAATAACGATCAACTTAACGGGTTGCCTTGCATACACTCAATGTTATGCATGTAACTTGGCATCAAACTAAAAGAACTTATTAATGGCAGACCAGAATATTATCAACGAAATTAGCAAGCGAAGGACTTTTGCAATCATATCGCACCCGGATGCTGGTAAAACCACCATCACCGAAAAAGTACTTTTGTTCGGACAAGCGATTCAAAAAGCCGGTACTGTAAAAGGCCGTGGCTCTAATCAGCATGCAAAGTCTGACTGGATGGAAATGGAAAAAGAGCGTGGTATATCGGTTACTACCTCTGTAATGCAGTTTCCGTATAACAATGCGCTGGTTAATTTACTTGATACCCCTGGACACGAAGACTTCTCAGAAGATACTTACCGTACATTGACCGCAGTAGATTCGTGTTTAATGGTTATTGATGCCGCAAAAGGTGTAGAAGAACGTACCCGTAAGCTAATGGAAGTTACGCGCCTACGTACCACGCCTATTGTTACCTTTATGAATAAGTGTGACCGTGATATTCGTGACCCAATGGAACTACTTGATGAAGTAGAAACAGAGCTAAATATTGCCTGTGCGCCTATTACTTGGCCAATTGGTTGTGGTAAAGAGTTTAAAGGTGTTTATCACATTCATAACGACGAAGCGGTTTTATACAAAACAGGCCAAGGTCATACTATTCAAGAAGTTCGCACTGTAAAAGGCCTAGATAACCCAGAGCTTGATACCGCCATTGGTGAAGAACTCGCTGAGCAATTACGTGAAGAGCTAGAGCTGGTAATTGGTGCCTCAAATGAGTTTGATCTTGAATTGTTTTTAGCGGGTGAGCTTTCGCCGGTGTACTTTGGTACAGCCCTTGGTAACTTTGGTGTAGACCATGTACTTGATGGTTTAACGCAATGGGCACCAACACCATTACCGCGCGAAACAGATGACCGCCAAGTAATCGCAACAGAAGAAAACTTTACCGGTTTTGTGTTTAAAATTCAGGCCAACATGGACCCTAAACACCGTGACCGCATTGCCTTTATGCGTATTGTGTCGGGCAAATACAGCCAAGGCATGAAAATGAACCACGTACGCCTTGGTAAGCAAATTAGTATTTCTGATGCGGTAACCTTTATGGCGGGCGATCGTGAGCGCGCAGCAGATGCATATGCGGGCGATATTATTGGTTTGCATAACCACGGTACCATTCAAATTGGTGATACCTTTACGCAAGGCGAAAAGCTTAAATTTAGCGGTATTCCTAACTTTGCGCCTGAGCTGTTTCGTCGTATTCGTTTGCGCGATCCGCTCAAACAAAAGCAATTATTAAAAGGCTTAGTACAACTTTCTGAAGAAGGTGCTGTACAGGTATTTAGACCGCTTACTAACAACGATTTAATTGTAGGCGCGGTGGGTGTACTACAGTTTGATGTGGTTGTAGCGCGCTTAAAAGCTGAGTACAACGTAGATGCAATTTACGAAGGCGTAAATGTAAATACGGCACGTTGGGTAAGCAGCGACGATGTTAAAAAGTTTGAAGAGTTTAAACGTAAGTGCGAAAGCAACTTAGCACTCGATGGTGGCGATAACTTAACTTACATAGCACCGAGCCGTGTAAACCTTAATTTATCGGTAGAGCGTTACCCAGAGGTAACCTTTAACCATACGCGCGAAAACTAGAATCGACTGACTAAAGTTAACTGAAAGCCTGCTATGGCGGGCTTACAAAGGTAAATAATATAATGAACATTCGTACTATTTTAGTAGAAAAAGCCATTGCCGCCATGACCGCAGCAGGCCTACCAGAAGACACAAACCCAGCTGTTACACAAAGCACACGCCCACAGTTTGGTGATTACCAAATTAATGGTGCAATGGGCGCCGCTAAAAAAATGAAAAGCAACCCACGTGAGCTTGCGCAAAAAATTATTGATAACCTAGATGTAACCGACATCGCTGAAAAAACAGAAATTGCCGGTCCAGGTTTTATTAATATTCATTTAAAGCCTGAGTTTTTAGCCAATAGTGTAAAAGCAGCAAACAACGATGCAAAACTGGCTGTAAACGAGCACGCAAACCCGCAAACTGTCGTGGTAGATTACTCATCACCTAACCTTGCAAAAGAAATGCACGTAGGCCATTTGCGTTCAACCATTATTGGCGATGCCATTGTACGTGCGCTTGAATTTAGAGGCGACAAAGTCATTCGTCAAAACCACATGGGCGATTGGGGCACACAATTTGGTATGCTAATTGCGCATTTAGAAGATCAAATTAGCCAAGGCGTAGACTTAGAGTCGGTAGCGCTTGCTGATTTAGAAACGTTTTACCGCGATGCTAAAAAGCGTTTTGACGATGAAGAAGGCTTTGCCGATAAAGCCCGTGACTATGTAGTTAAACTACAAGGCGGCGACGCGCACTGTGAAAAGCTATGGAAGCTATTTATAGCGACCTCTGTTAAGCACTCTGAAGAAGTTTACAAACGTCTAAACGTAACGCTTACCCAAGACGATATTATGGCTGAAAGTGCTTACAACAGTGAGCTTAACGATATTATTAGCCTATTAAAAGATAAAAACATAGCGGTAGAGTCGCAAGGCGCACAAGTTGTGTTTTTAGATGAACTTGCCAATAAAGATGGTGAGCCATCGGCGTTTATCGTGCAAAAATCTGGCGGCGGCTTTTTATATGCAACCACCGATTTAGCCGCGTGTAACTACCGCTCAAACACCTTAGGTGCTGAGCGTATTTTAATATTTGTTGATGCACGCCAAAGCCTTCACTTTAATCAGGTGGAGCTTACCGCACGTAAAGCAGGCCTTTTACGCGATGAAACAAGCTACGAGTTTTGCCCGTTTGGCACCATGATGGGCGCCGATGGTAAACCATTTAAAACCCGTACAGGTGGTACAGTAAAACTTGCTGATTTACTTGAAGAGTCGATTAGTCGTGCAGCAACAAAACTTGCTGAGCGTGAGTCTGATTTATCAGATCATGATCGCAGCGAAATTGCGCGTAAAGTAGGTATTGGCGCTGTTAAATACGCTGATCTTTCTAAGCATCGTACCAGTGATTACATATTCAACTGGGACACCATGTTAAGCTTTGAAGGCGCAACAGCACCTTACTTACAATATGCTTATACCCGTGTGCGCAGTATTTTCCGTAAATCAGGTGTCGACGCCGCTACGCTAAATGCAGATGTAGCCATAGCCGAGCCGCAAGAAAAAGCACTCGCACTTAAACTGCTACAGCTTGAAGAAGTCCTTGATTTAATGATCTCTGAGGCTACTCCGCACGTACTATGTAGCTACTTATACGAGCTAGCTAGCCTATACATGACATTCTATGAAGCCTGCCCAGTACTAAAAGAAGGCGTAGAGCCAAACGTACGTGACAGCCGTTTAGTGTTATGTAATTTAGTGGCAGATACACTAAAAACAGGATTGGATTTGTTAGGCATTGAAGTCATGGAGCAAATGTAATCACCGTCGTATTTTAACCTAATACTGCGTTATCCACCCCAACTTACCCTAATCACATACAAATCGTATGCTCATAGGGATAAGTAGGAGGTGGATGCCTTGTCTTAGGCTAAACTACATAGGTGAACCTTCTGCTGCGTGTAGTTCGCTTTGACTGCGTTGTCGTGCTTTTTTAGCCTAAGTCACATACAAACCGTATGCTCCTTGGCATAAAAAAGCACTTCGCCTTGTCAGCACCGTAGGTTGGGTTGAGTGAAACGAAACCCAACATTAACCAAGCACTAACCCAAAATATAAAATTGTTCTTATTACTGATTACTATTAATTGCCTGACCTTACTTACCCACATACGCTTTAATAAACAGAGAAGGATTTGTTTATGAAACTCGAAGACATCCGCCGTGAATACCTGCAAGACGCGCTAAGCGAAGATAACTTGCAAGATGATCCATTCAAACAATTTGAAACGTGGCTTGAGCATGCTGTGGGCAGTAATATCCCAGACCCAACGGCCATGGTTGTGGCAACGGTTGATGAAACCGGGCAACCTTCACAGCGTATTGTATTGCTAAAACATTTAGATGATAACGGGTTTGTATTTTTTACTAATACCGGCTCACGTAAAGCGCAAGAGCTAAAAGGCAATAACAAAATATCGCTGCATTTTCCGTGGCATCATATGGAGCGCCAAGTGATTGTATACGGCGAGGCAAAACCATTACCGACGGCTGCAGTCGCTAAATATTTTTTATCGCGCCCTAAAGAAAGCCAATTAGCAGCATGGGCCTCAGCGCAAAGCAGGCCGGTCTCATCGCGCAAAGTGCTTATGGAAACCTTTGCTAATATGAAGAGTAAATTTGCTAATGGTGAAATTCCACTTCCTGACTTTTGGGGCGGTTACTGCGTAATCCCTTCTAAAATTGAGTTTTGGCAAGGTGGCGCACATCGTTTACACGACCGCTTTATCTATCAGCGCCAAACCGATAATAGCTGGCAAATAACGCGTTTAAACCCTTAACCGGTTTACGCTGTGAAGTTTATAGACTCCCACTGCCACCTCGATTTTACTGAGTTTGACGCAAACCGCGAAGCACTCATAAAAGAGTGTATGGCTAAAGGTGTTGAGCGCTTTGTTGTGCCAGGTATTAGCTTGGCGCAATCTCAGCAGCTAATTGAATTTAAAGCTAAATACCCACAAGTACATATTGCCGCAGGGCTTCACCCTTACTTTTTAAATGAGCATAAAGATGCTCACTTAGCGCAGTTATTCGATTTTGCAAAAACCAATAAAAAACAGCTGGTGGCAATAGGGGAGTGCGGGCTTGATAGAAGTATTGATGACCTTGAAAAACAAACCAGCCTATTTGAGCAACATATTACCCTTGCTAACGAGCTCAAGCTGCCGCTTATTGTGCATCACAGGCAAAGCCATGATTTAATTGCGCATGCGTTTAAGCGCTGCAAGCCAAAATATGGCGGGGTGATACATGCATACTCAGGCTCCATGCAACAAGCACAGTATTATATTAAACAGGGCTTTAAATTAGGTGTAGGTGGCGTTATTACTTATGAACGAGCAGCTAAAACCCGTGATGTAATTGCTCAAATAGAACCGCAGCATTTAGTGCTTGAGACGGACGCACCCTCAATGCCATTAAGTGGCCATCAGGGAGAAATTAACACCCCTGCGCATATTCCTACTGTATTTGAAGTTTTATGCAGCTTAAAGCCAAATAGTAATAAAGCCGAACTTGCTCAGCAGCTTTACGATTCTTGCTCTGAGGTTTTTTGCATATAGCGATTTACCTGCCAACGTTTTAGGCCTCGCCCTAGCTGCCATGTAAAAATACAGGCTATTACTAGCATTAATAAAACTTGCCTGCCTAAATCATGAAAATGATTGTGGCTGTCAGATATTGCCGCGCGGGTTAAATAAGTAATAGATACAAAGCCTAAAGGCTTATCTATGTCGCTTACAACAGGCTCAACAAATGGGGTTTTTAGTTTACTAATCCCTGGGGTAGACTCTGGCAATTGGCCAAATATGTGGTGCGATTGCCAGTGATCGCTGCTGGCTATAAGTACGCCTTGCTGATCGTAAATTGTGGCTGAAAGTACAAACTCGTCTTTGCTTATATCATTACACAAAGCTCTAAGCTGTGGCTTATTTTTAGCAAGCAATGGCTCTTTAGCATTAAGTGCCATAAATGAGGTTAAGCTTTTGGCAGTATTATCGGCACTATTATAAAGTAGTTGGTGGCTTTCAAAGCTACTGTTAACACCTACAAAACTCAGTAATACAAAACAGCCCGCAGCCAATAACAAGCGAACGATTCGCTTTCTTTGTGATGCAGACAAAGGGCTTTTTATATGGTTATTTTTCATAGTCACCGTATATGCTACTGACAGCATTTTGATTTGATGTTACAACTACGCTAACTATAACCTTAAATCTACCCCGATGGCGAATTTAGCGTTATGAATACCCTAATTGATACGCCAAATTAGAAAAATAAATAACAAACACGGAGAACCCATGTCGCAAATGAACATGGCACAGCCAGCTGCTGAGCAAGCATTACATTCTTTAACGCTAAACACATGGTTTGATTACAAAGAAGGGAGTTTTACTCCTGCTCAAACAATACCAGATAAAACCGTTGGGTTATTTAGTATTGCGTTTGCGGGCGATTTCGAACTAAAGCATGTAACGAGCATTATCGACTTTCTAAAAACGCACGCGCTTAAAGTAACCGCTGTATGTCAATATCAGCCCGACTTAGGGTTAGCCCCAGCTCTGTGTTTTTATAGCCCAGAGGCGGAGCAAAAAATTAACCCGCTTGCGCTAAGAGAGTTTGCAAACACGCTTGATTTTCAGCTAGTGCAAGTTACAACGCCACCCAACCTATATGAGCCAGGGCTGCTGGTTATGGATATGGACTCTACCGCCATCACCATAGAGTGTATTGATGAAATTGCACGTTTAGCAGATGTATATGACGATGTGGCTTCTGTGACCGCGCTTGCAATGGCGGGCAAACTAGATTTTAGCGAAAGTTTAAATCAGCGTGTAGCAAAGTTAGCCGGCATAGAGCAAAGCTTAATTGAAGATTTAAAAAACACCTTACCATTAATGCCAGGTATTAAAGCGTTATGCCAAATATTAAAGCAGCATAATTGGTATCTTGCTATAGCATCAGGCGGGTTTGTGCCCTTTGCCGAGCGTGTGCAGCAGCTGATTAATTTAGATGAAGTACATGCTAATGTGCTTGAATTTGCAAACAATAAACTCACAGGAAAAGTCTCTGGTGCCATTGTTGATGCGCAGCAAAAAGCGGTTGTTTTAGAAACACTGCAGCAAAAGCTGGGCTTAGCAAATACGCAAACGGTAGCCATTGGCGATGGCGCAAACGATTTGCTCATGATGGAAAAAGCAGGATTAGGCGTTGCCGTACATGGTAAACCAAAAGTGGTGGAGCAAGCGCAAGCGGCTATATGTCAGGGCTCGTTACTGCAATTGCTGTATATGTTGGCTATTCCCTTAAATAAGTAACCTGAGAATATCCACAAAATAAGTTATACCAATCGGGTTAAGTTATTAGATATTTATAGCGACAGATAAATAGCGTGATAACAAGGCATTAATTCGACATGTAGTTGTTCTATTTGAGAAGTTTATAACGCCGCTAACGCTTTATTTAGCACGCTATAAACTTTTAAGTCGATTGGTATTAAGCCGCTTAGCGCAAGCGGTTTAACCATAACAGCTTTCTGCGGCCCATTTGAGCGACCTGCTTTTGATCTAACTCTAAATGGCTAAGCGCTTCGTCGGTTATATCTACAATATCACCCACCCCAGATACTGCCCACAGCGCTTCTTCTATGTCTTTTGCTTTGTGCATTGCATATTGGCTTACATATTTAAGTTCGTTTGATAGGTAGTCTGTATCCGGGCGACCCGTTCGCGATAAGTACAAGCGCATAACAAATACCAGCTCAGATTTAACGCCTGCGCTAATTTGCTCACTAAAGCTTGAATAGTTTTCGCCTAGTACGCATTGGCTCGTCACAGCTTTTTCAATGTTATCTTGTTTAGGGTCAAAATTAATTGCGAGTGTAAACGGCAAAGGCGGGTCTTGTCGGCTACGATCTTTAATGCTTGGAGTGATCACATCAATAATTTGTTGCTGCGTTAAAATATGGCTTAGGTCAGTTTTATTATTTAATAAGCCAAAATTTTGTAAAATCACGTGAATTGGGCTGGCATATAAACCAAAACCTATGGCTCCTGGAATAAAGTGGTTTGCTTCTTTATGTAAATAAAGCGGGAATTGGCACACACTTTTGGTCACCATATTTCTCAGTGCGGTAGAAAGGCCTTCTATTTTAGGGGCTTCTTCAGACACTTTTAATTTATCTTTATTACTTTGAATTAATTGGGTAAAAAAGTTAACCCCTGCATGTGGTAAGTCAGCAACTCTGTTGGCTTTTAAATTAATGGTCGTTAACGACTTACTAATTGCCATCACTTCGTATTTAAGCTCACTTAAATTATGCTTTTTAGTTATTTTTTGTAAATCGGGGAAAGACAGTAAAACAATATCGCCTTTTTTAAAGCTAACCGGCGAGGCTGACTCTAATTGCAAACCCATAACCGAAAAATCCCGAGTATGAGCCTGATACTGCTTATCCTCAAACGAAAGCTCGGCAGGTGTTTTATATAAGTATCGTTTGTGAGAGCGTAAGTTTACATACTCTAGTGGCACAATATCTAAATAAGGAGGCTTATTATGCTTAGCGTGGCCAAAATGTTTAAGCTGGTTAACTAACGCCTTATCGTAGGGCTGCTTCTTATAATGCGCTTGTTCTTCACTGTTGCCAATGGCGGTTAAAACCGCAATATATTTTACATCTTTTATAAGGCCAGCCACTCTTGGAGAAGGTGGCTTATTAAGCTTTTCTATGTTTTTACCCGCCGAATTAGGCAACGATAATGGAATAAACGAATCATCAGGGTGGCTTGGCATAACTTGTAACTTAAAGCATTGCCAGCTGTCTTTTTGGCTACCAAACCCTAAAAACAGGTTTCTTAATTTAGGGTTGTTATTAAGCTCTGTACGCGTGGCTGAGTAGTAATAAATTTTTCCTGCAGAAACATGAGTAAACGTATATAAGTAATCTTCTTTTACTGCGTTTACTTGGGTAAGCATTTGGCTAATACGTTGATTATTTAAAATGCTATATAAGCAGGGCACTTTTCGTTCATCAGTAAAATAGCGCTGAATAAAAATATTATTTTCAGTGGTTAGGCTTAAACTAGGAACAATTTTTTCGCCTTTTTTACTTAAAAATACGTATAAAGAGGTAACGCGCGGAATATAATATTGCTCATAACCCTTTGAAACAACAGCATCTAGGGTGTTATCTAAGTTCACTTTATAGCGGCGTTTATTACCGTTTATAAAGCTATCTAAAAAATTATCGAATGCTTCATTTTTTTCTATAAAAGTACGCTTTAAACGAATGTGGTTATATTCACGAGATATGTTTTCAACTGCAACTACTTCATATTGAATGCCATTTTTAAGGCCTAGCTCAAAATCTTGCTCAAGCCCTACTAGCCGCATGGCAATTAGCTGCCCTTTTTTTATAATTTGGCGGGTAGGAAGCTTAATTTTACACCCACTCAAAGAGATATCTGAGGTACTCGCGGCAATGTTTTTCTTATCGTTGTACTCAATTTTAACTTTAATCGAGTAGTTCATTCGCTCCTCAGAGCGGCTTTCATAAGAGGCAAATTTTATTACGCTGGTAGTCAGAGTGTCGTTTTCAACTTGTGTATCACTTTGCTCTTGTGCCTGTTTTTGTAGTACGCGATGGTTGTTTTCGGTATTCATTACCGCTTCGTATACCGCTAAAGTATAGCCGCCGTGTTGTTTTAAGGCTGCCTCAAATACTTCTATGGCGGTGTCATCCATAAAGTGTTGTTTACCATTGTGCTCATACGGGCGAACTTGGCCTGTTACTAAGCCTCGCAGGTCAACAAAACGGGCAACTGGCTGAGATAGGCGCGACATTTCCATTTTCATTAAAAACTGCTCAGGCTTTGTTAAATCTGCCGTTTTAGATTTGAAAATTAGGTCGAACTTTGCGTTACCTAAATAGGTTTTTAGCTCATTTACGAGGTCTTCGTGTTTGAGCAGTATGTCTTCAGCCATTTATAAATCGTCACCGTCTAATTGAAAAGTAGGTATACTGTAAAGTCCATTTATTTGAAAAATTCAATAAACGTAACATCGTGCTATGTTATTAATATAGGTACGATTTTTCGTGTAAGTACAGTTTAACTCTTGTTATTATGTGTTAAATGCCAATTTGTTGGCAAGTTACTTTAAAGTATTTAAAAGCAATAAGTATGCCCTAACTTAAAGTAAAAGAGAAAATTACATGTGTTTGTTTCTAATATAGATCCTTGATTGGCTTTAGCAATGTAGCGCTGCTATGTCGTTCTCCCCATGATAAAATAAACAACTAAATGTATGCATTTTAAATTAAAGAATAGTAGGTAAGGTTATAAATGGCTAAGGCGGCAAAAGTAGAATTTGTTTGTACAGAGTGTGGTATGAACTACCAACGTTGGCAAGGTCAGTGTCGCTGTGGTGCGTGGAACACGTTGGCAGAATTTAAACCCTCTGCAGGGCAAAGTAAAAAAGCCGCTGCGCGAGCAACCGTTGGTGGTTATGCAGGTGGTATTGGTGGTGGCTCTAAAAAAATTGATGATGTAGCCACCACCGAGGCCGAAAAGCAGCTAACAGAAATAGGCGAGCTTGACCGTGTACTAAGCGGCGGTGTAACCACGGGCTCGGTTAATATTATATCGGGCGACCCAGGGGCAGGTAAAACAACGCTGTTATCTGATTTAGTAGCCAGAATGTCGCAGCGTATGCCATCACTTTACTGCACTGCTGAGGAGTCGTTGTCGCAGTTTAAAAACCGTGTAAACCGCTTAAAGCTTAACTATAACGCCGATGAGCTTTATTTACTTTCTGAAACTAGCGTAGAAACCATTATTGAAGAGCTTGATAAAAATAAAATTAAGTTTGCTGTTATCGACTCTATTCAAGCTGTTGTAACCGACACTGCAAATGGCAGCCCTGGTTCGCCTTCGCAAGTAAAAAGTGCCGCGCAAGCGCTTACTCAGTATTGTAAGCAAAACGATGTCACTATGTTTATTATTGCCCATGTTAATAAAAACAACGAAATTGCAGGGCCGCAAACATTAGTGCATATAGTGGATGCCTTATTGCATATTGACACGAATGATGGACAAGTACGTACGCTTAGAGCTAATAAAAACCGTTTTGGTGATATTGATACCGTAGGCATTTTTAAAATGTGCGAACGCGGCATGCTAAGTGTTGATAACCCCAGCGAGATTTTTTTATCGGGATCAAGTACTGAATCACCAGGCTCTACTATTACGTGTATCCGAAAAGGTAACCGTAATTTATTGCTCGAAATTCAATGTTTAACCACCGAAACCGAAGCCGAATTTCCGCAGCGTGTGTGCGTGGGTTTAAACATGAACCGAATAAAAATGCTCACTGGTATTTTACGCAAACACACCAAAACTAAAATATTTCACGATACGTTTTTTAATATTGTGGGCGGCTTACGAATCGATGAAACCGAAACCTGTATTGATTTAGCGTTAGTAACCGCGCTTTTAAGCAGCTTAAACGAGTTTGTTGTACCGCGTACAACCTGCATTATGGGTGAGCTTAGTTTAAACGGCGATGTGCGCCCAATCGACAGCGGTGTACCACGGGTTAAAGAAGCGGCTCAGCATGGGTTTACTGAAATATTTATTCCGTTTCGTAATTACCATAAATCGATGGAAGGACTAGGGGCTAAAATTACGCCAGTAAAAACCGTGCACGAGTTACTGAGTTTAATTAATTAACGCTTACAGCGGCTGCTGTGCAATGTTACTCTTGAGCAAACACAATTTATATACAGATCAGAATAAGGAAATAGCATGAAAAAACTCGTAATAGCCATAGCCATTGTTGCAGCTGGCGTAGGCGGTGTTAGCTACGCAAACTATGTAGCAACTCAAGAAGTACGTACCGAAGTAGACAAGCAGCTTGCTTTAGTGAGCGATCAAACCGGTGCAACATTTAAATACGCGGGTTTATCGGCAAGTGTTATTTCTCAAAGTGTTGAAATTACTAACATGGAAGTAATTAGCCCTGAAGGTGATAACGTAGCGCATATTCAAAGTATTGAAGTAACCGGTTATGAAACCGATAAAATATCGCCACATACATCGTTTACAGTAAAAAGCTTTCAGTTCGATAAAGACTTTGTAGCAAAACTACCTGCTGATACAAACGAAATGCTTGCCTCTGCAAGTTACGACTTAAGCTCATCGCTCGATTACGATGAACAATCTGGCGACAGTGACGTAGTTTTAAAACTAGATGCAAAAGATATTGCTAGTTTTAATATGGATGTAGGCCTTGCCAATTCTAAAGCATTAATGGACGCATCCCTTGCGATAAGCAAAGCACAGCAAGAAGCAGGTGACACGCCGCTTACGTACGAGCAAGAGTTACAACAGCAGACCTTAGTTATGCAAGCTATGAGTAAGCTTGAGCCACGAAATATTAATTTAGTACTTAACAACCAAGGGAAATTAAAAGAGCTATTTGTGAGCGAGCTTGAAAAACAAGGTATGACGCTTGAGCAAATGCAAATGACGCTACAGCAACAGTTACAGCAAGCTCCCGTAACTGAAGAAATTGCACAGGCGCTGACTGATTTTGCCAAAGGTTTAAACTCATTAAGCATATCGGCAAAATTGCCTGAAGGTAAAACCATGATGGAAGTAAACCAGCAAATAATGATGCTAGCTGGCCAGCCAGAAGAGCTAGTTAAATTTGTTAATTTAGAAGTTAAAGGCGAGTAATTGCGAACAGCTCTTAGTAGCCAGTTTAATACAAAAAAGCCGTACTTGATTAATCAAGTACGGCTTTTATTATTTTAGCTGATAGCTTAGTGAAGAATACGCGCTCTAATTGTACCTTCTACTGCGCTTAGCTCTTTAAGTGCAACTTCTGACTGATCGGTATCTACGTCAATAACTACATAACCAATTGATTCATCAGTTTGTAAGTATTGAGCGGCAATGTTAATACCGTGCTGGGCAAACGCTTGGTTAATTTGCGTAAGTACGCCAGGGCGGTTGTGGTGTACGTGCAATAAGCGGCTACGGTTAGCAAGCTCTGGTAGCGAAACCTCAGGGAAGTTAACCGCTGTAATAGTTGAACCATTATCTGAGTATTTAGCTAATTTACCAGCGACTTCAATACCAATGTTTTCTTGCGCTTCTTGGGTTGAACCACCAATGTGCGGCGTTAAAATAACGTTGTCGAATTCACGCAGTGGCGATACAAATTCTTCTTCGTTAGATTTTGGCTCAACAGGGAATACATCAATAGCTGCGCCGCTTAGCTTTTTCTCGCTAAGTGCTTCGGCAAGTGCATCAATATCCACTACAGTACCGCGTGAAGCGTTAATTAGTATTGATCCTTGCTTCATTACGGCAAGTTCTGCTGTGCCAATTAGGTTTTTAGTTTGCGGTGTTTCTGGTACGTGTAAACTAATAATATCAGCGCGCTGTAAAAGCTGTGTTAGGTTATGAATTTGTGTTGCATTACCTAAAGAGAGCTTATCTTCAATGTCGTAATACTCTACGTTCATACCTATGTTTTCAGCCATAATACCAAGCTGTGTACCTATGTGGCCGTAACCAATAATCCCGAGCGTTTTACCACGCGCTTCAAACGAGCCGGTTGCTGTTTTTAACCAGCCGCCACGGTGCGCTGCTGCATTACGCTCTGGAATACCACGTAATAGTAATAGTATTTCGCCAAGTACAAGTTCAGCCACTGAACGAGTGTTTGAAAACGGTGCATTAAATACCGCAATACCGCGCTCGCGAGCTGAGTTTAAGTCAACTTGGTTAGTACCAATACAAAAACAACCAATGGCTACTAGCTTTTCAGCTGAGTCTAAAACTGCTTGGTTAATATGAGTACGAGAACGAAGCCCTACAAAGTGTACATCTTTAATACGCTCTTTAAGTTCGTCCTCAGGTAGCGATGTTTTTACGTAGTCGATGTTGCTGTAACCATTACGTTTAAGCGTTTCTACTGCGCTTTGGTGAACACCTTCAAGCAAGAGAATTTTAATTTTGTCTTTTGCTAACGATACCTTACTCATAACCTCATCCTATTTAATTTGTGGCCCATTTTTAGTGCCGATAATCACTTTATCAGCGCCGCGCATCGCAAATAGGCCGTTGGTAACTACGCCAACAATTGAATTAATTTGTGTTTCAAGTTGTTTGGCATTACTAATACTTAAATTGTGTACATCTAAAATAACGTTACCGTTATCGGTTACTACGCCTTGGCGGTACACAGGGTCGCCACCAAGTTTTAATAATTCACGCGCTACGTAGCTGCGTGCCATGGGTATAACTTCTACCGGAAGCGGAAAATCGCCCAATGTATCTACTAATTTTGTGTCATCAACAATACAAACAAATTGTTTTGCAACGGCTGCGACTATTTTTTCGCGGGTAAGTGCTGCGCCGCCGCCTTTGATCATTTCGTTTTGGGCATTAATCTCATCTGCGCCGTCTACGTATACATCAAGAGCATCTACATCGTTTAGCTCAAACACTTCAATACCTAACGCGTGTAAACGCGCTGTTGAAGCCTCAGAGCTAGATACCGCACCCGTCATGGTGTCTTTTACTGTGCCTAGGGCATCAATAAAATGATTTACGGTAGAGCCTGTCCCCACACCAACAATGGTGTTTTCTTTTACAAACTCGAGTGCAGCCCACGCAGCTGCTTTTTTTAATTCGTCTTGCGTCATTGTTATGCTCATATTTCAAATGTGTAGTGGGTGTTTATTACCAGTGATAAATTTTATCGGGAGTAATAATGGTTTTAAGTGGAACATCCCACGATTCAATTGGCAGTGCATCTACTTTTTGGCAGCTGTGTGCTAAGCCTATAAGTTGCGGTTTTTGCCAATTGTAAGCGTGTAATTGCGCCAGTGTTTTATCGTAAAATCCACCCCCCATTCCTAATCTGTTACCTTGATTATCAAATGCTACAAGTGGCATCAGTAAGTAATCTAAATCAGTTAATGGGCATATTTGAGAGCAGTTCAGCTTAGGCTCCAAGATACCATAGCGATTTGCCCTCATGGGTGAGTTTTTTTCATAGCGTTGAAACAGCAAAGTAGCCCCATTAAATGGGTGTATAACGGGTAAGTAAAGGGTATGGTCTCGTTGCCATAACTCATTAATTAACAATGATGTATCTAATTCTCCATCGTTGCTAAAGTAAATGGCTATATGTTTTTTTGAGGCTGTTTTATCGCTGTTTAGCTGTTGAGTAAAATTCAACTTTAGCTGTGCAGCGGCTTTTTCTTGCTGCTTTTTTGATAGATTATTGCGTAATTGGCGAATAGATTGGCGTATGTGTGTACGTTTATTGCTCATTGTAATTACGCACCTTTGATTAAATAGACACTAAATCAGGAAAAGCTAAGTAAACAGCAAGCACAATAAGTAGTAAAACGGCGGTGGCAATCAGTGAATATAGCAAAGTATTGCTACGCGTTTTAACAGGTTCATCGAGCTGCTCGTCAAGCATTAGATCATCTTCTTGCCACTCATCGCTTTCGTCTGTAGGGCTTTTTAGCTCATTGGTTGGAAGCCTTTGTTCTAGCTCTTCTAGTTTTTCTTCTAGGCGGATCAGGCTGCTCGTTATGTAATCAAGGGCATCAAAAATCCGTTCATCACGCTGACTAGCTGCGCTAGGGCTTTGAGTGGGTAGCTCACCTGTGGCTTGTAACTTACTTTTAATGCCTAGGCTTGCCAGTAATTTGGCCTGCTTTAAGGCTTTGTCTTTATTGCTAGGTGCAAAGAGTGCTTTGCCATTAAAAAACTGAGTTACTTTATCTTCAGACGTTTTTAGTTTACTTGCTAAATTAACGCAGGCCGTTTTAGCCTCAGTGCCCTCGGCGAGCCCTACAAACATAACGCGAAAATTATTGGCCATTTACTTATCCCTTAAGCTTTTATTATGCAAAGAGTATATACCTAAAACCGTACGAAATTCGAGGGCTAGCTAATACCAATTTAATTCAAAACACGATTAGTTTAGCGTATTAAAGAGCGCACTGACTGCGTTAAAATTATTTATATAAAATAACTGTACGCCGTAAATTCCTTTGTTATTGCACTATTTTTTGGGTGCTACGATAAACAACTAAATTAATGCAATTGATATAAAGCGCATAATTAGCCTTTGCTTTAGATATAAAAACGGCCCTTAAAAGGGCCGTTTATTATTTAATGCATTTTGGCTTATAGGCCAGCAGCTGCGCGAAGTGCGTCTGCTTTATCTGTACGTTCCCATGGGAATTCGTCACGACCAAAGTGACCGTATGCCGCTGTTGGTTGGTAAATTGGGCGCTCTAAATCAAGCATTTGAATTAAGCCGTAAGGGCGTAGGTCAAAGTGCTCACGAATAAGCTCAATTAAACGACCTTCTTCAAGCTTGCTTGTACCAAAGGTTTCAACGCTGATAGAGGTAGGCTCGGCTACACCAATTGCGTAAGATACTTGTAATTCACATTTATCAGCAAGGCCAGCCGCAACTACGTTTTTAGCAACGTAACGTGCAGCGTATGCAGCTGAGCGGTCAACTTTTGATGGATCTTTACCTGAGAAAGCACCACCACCGTGACGTGCCATACCACCGTATGTATCTACGATGATTTTACGACCTGTTAAACCACAGTCGCCCATAGGTCCGCCAATTACAAAGCGACCCGTTGGGTTAATGAAAAATTTAGTCGCGCTAGTAATAAGCTCTGCAGGAAGTACCGGCTTAATGATGGTTTCCATCACGGCTTCTACTAAGTCATTTTGCGAAATTTCTTCAGCGTGCTGAGTAGAAAGCACAACTGCATCAATACCTACTGGCTTGCCGTTTTCGTATGCAAAAGTTACTTGAGATTTTGCATCTGGGCGTAACCAGTTAAGCTCGCCGCTTTTACGTACTTGCGCTTGGCGCTGTACTAAACGGTGTGAGTAAGTAATTGGCGCAGGCATCAGTACTTCTGTTTCGTTACATGCATAACCAAACATTAAGCCTTGGTCGCCAGCACCTTGTTCTTCTGGGCTAGTACGGTCAACACCTTGGTTAATATCAGGAGACTGCTTACCAATTGTGTTTAAAATTGCACACGAGTCTGCATCGAAACCCATGTCTGAATGCGTGTAGCCAATTTCACGTACTGTTTTACGTGTAATTTCTTCAATATCAACCCATGCGCTAGTGGTAATTTCACCACCAACCATAACCATACCGGTTTTTACGTAAGTTTCGCACGCAACACGGGCATGAGAGTCTTGCTCTAGGATAGCATCAAGTACCGCATCAGAGATTTGATCGGCGATTTTATCCGGATGACCTTCAGAAACAGATTCAGAAGTAAATAAATGTTTTGCCATTGTATTTCTGCTCACAAATATTGCGCTTCACAAACGTCGGTATTAGCGCTAAAAAATTAAGGGGCGTATTTTATCTAAAACAAAACACCTTGCATAGTGTTTTTACGCCTAGACGTCTAAATAAAATGAGTAATAACTTTTTGGTCTTAAAAAATATTCATAATAGCCCATTTTTATGGGGTTTTTAATTGCACACTGCACCCACATTAAGTAAGAATGGTTGCTATAACAGCTCTTAAGTTACTTAAGGGTATTAACGAACACATAAGTACCCGCGCAAATACACATAAAGGTAGGAGAATTCATGCCATCTCGCAAAGAACTTGCAAATGCTATTCGCGTCTTGTCAATGGACGCAGTACAAAAGGCCAAATCTGGCCACCCTGGAGCCCCTATGGGCATGGCCGATATCGCAGAAGTATTATGGCGCGATTATCTAAAGCATAATCCAACTAATCCAGAGTGGGCTGACCGTGACAGATTTATTCTTTCAAATGGCCACGGTTCAATGCTTATCTATTCTCTATTGCACCTAACTGGTTACGACTTACCACTTGATGAAATTAAAAACTTCCGTCAAATGCATTCTAAAACGCCAGGCCACCCTGAGTACGGTTATGCACCGGGAATTGAAACTACTACGGGTCCACTAGGTCAGGGGATCACAAACGCGGTAGGTATGGCGATTGCTGAAAAAGCGCTTGCTGCACAATTTAACCGTGAAGGCCACGACATTGTTGATCACTACACGTATGCATTTATGGGTGATGGTTGTTTAATGGAAGGTATTTCTCATGAAGCATGTTCACTTGCTGGCACATTAGGCCTTGGCAAGTTAGTGGCTTTTTGGGATGACAACGGTATTTCAATCGATGGTGAAGTTGAAGGTTGGTTTAGCGACGATACACCAGCACGCTTTAAAGCGTACGGCTGGCATGTAATAAGTGACGTTGATGGCCACGACAGCGATGCTGTTAGTGCTGCAATAGCAGAGGCTCAAAGTGTTACCGACAAACCATCACTAATTTGTTGTAAAACAGTGATTGGTTACGGTTCACCTAATAAATCTGGTAGCCACGATTGTCACGGCGCGCCATTAGGTGATGACGAAATTACAGCGTCTCGCGAATTTTTAGGCTGGTCTGGCGGTGCATTTGAAATCCCTGATGATATTTACGCACAGTGGGATAGCAAAGAAAAAGGTCAACAGCTTGAATCTAGCTGGGACGAAAAATTTGCAGCATACGCAAAGGCATTCCCAGAGCTTGCAGCTGAATATAAGCGCCGTATTAATAACGAACTTCCAGGCGATTGGGCTGAAAAATCTCAAGCGTACATAGAGCAACTACAAGCAAACCCTGCAAACCCTGCATCTCGTAAAGCGTCACAAAATGCATTAAATGCATTTGGTCCGTTATTACCAGAATTCATGGGTGGCTCAGCCGATTTAGCTGGATCAAACTTAACAATTTGGGATGGCTCTAAAGGGCTAACTGCAGACGATGCAAGCGGTAACTACGTTTACTACGGTGTACGTGAGTTTGGTATGTCGGCAATTATGAATGGTATTGCCCTTCATAAAGGCTTTATTCCTTACGGTGCAACGTTCTTAATGTTTGTTGAATACGCAAAAAATGCGGTACGTATGGCTGCGCTAATGAAGCAACCAAGCATTTTTGTATACACGCACGATTCAATCGGCCTAGGTGAAGACGGTCCAACTCACCAACCGGTAGAGCAAATTGCTAGCATGCGTTTAACGCCAAACTTATACAACTGGCGCCCGTGTGACCAAGTTGAGTCGGCAATTGCATGGCAACAAGCTATTGAGCGTAAAGACGGTCCTACATCACTTATCTTTACTCGCCAAGGCCTTGAGCAACAAGCGCGTGACGCTCAGCAATTAGCAGATGTTAAAAAGGGTGGTTACATCCTTAGCTGTGACGGCGAGCCAGAGCTAATTATTATTGCTACAGGTTCTGAGGTGCAGCTAGCACAAGACTCTGCAACAGAGCTACGCAGCCAAGGTAAAAAGGTACGTGTTGTATCTATGCCATGTACTGATGTATTTGAAGAGCAAAGCGCACAGTACAAAGAAAGCGTACTACCGGCAGCCGTTACACGCCGCGTAGCAGTAGAAGCTGGTATTGCTGATTACTGGTACAAGTACGTTGGCCTAAACGGTGCAGTAGTAGGTATGACTACCTTTGGTGAGTCGGCACCTGCTGGTGAGCTGTTTGAGTACTTTGGCTTTACAGTAGAGAACATTGTAAATAAAGCAAACGCGTTGTTTTAACCGTTAACTTTAATATTTAAAAGCCCGCCCTGTCTAAAACAGGGCGGGCTTTTTTGTTTGCTAACTGAGTTATAAAGTGGCGTAGTAGCCTTAAGATACTTGAATCACACTGCTTGTAATACGTAGTACTTTTTTAGCTTAAAGCCTTTTGAGCTTTAATTTCAGATGAGTAATTTTCACAGCGCTTTTCTTGCAAGGCTATGACCTATCAGGCAAGGTGGTGGCCGATTAAATAAAATAATACAACAGGAGTGAGGATGTCTCAGTTTGAAAATGTAAGCGTAATTAAAAAAGCGAACGTGTATTTTGACGGTAAAGTATCAAGCCGTACCGTGGTATTTAACGATGGCACAACCAAAACGCTAGGTTTTATGCAACCAGGCGAATTTGTATTTGATACAAGCAAAAAAGAACTCATGGAGCTGTTAGGCGGCCAATGGGACATTTTATTACCGGGCGAAACGCAGTGGAAAACATTTATCGCGGGCGAATCATTTAACGTTGATGCCAATGTGAGCTTTAAAGTAAAAGTGAGTGATTTTGCTGACTATTGCTGTTCGTACACAGACTAAACGCTAAAGGCTAGACGTCTGAAAGCCCATATTTTATGGGCTTTGCATAAACCTTGCACAACTTATAATTTAAATCAGTTTAAGTAACAAATTAATTTCAAAAATCAGTGCTTTTTCCTTGTGTTAATCTAAATAGCCCCCAATACTATTTATGAGGTAACAAATAAAAGGATACCCTATGAAAATTAATCTTTCTGGTCACCATGTAGACGTTACTAACTCTATTAGAGAGCATATCAACGAAAAGTTTTCAAAAATCGAGAGCCACTTTCCATCACTTATCGCACTCGACATTATATTGTCTAAAGAGCATCACAAAATCCAAGCAGAAATTAGCACAAATTACGAAGGTGCGCGTATATCGGTAAAAGGGGAAAACGAAGTTATGTACCCGGCGATTGCAAGCGCAGCTAAAAAACTCGATGCAGCACTAAAACATCGAAAAGGGCAAATAAAAGCAAATTTACACGAAAAGCCTGTAAGCACAACGCCAGAAATAGCGCACGAAATCATCCAAGAGATGGAACTAAAATAAGATTTAGTCCCAAAGTACTATAAAAAAGAGCCTTACGGCTCTTTTTTATTGCCTTTAATTTAGGTAAGTTATGCAGCCTTCGGTGTTATTAATTATGAAAATTAATAACCAGAGCGAATGACACACATAATTTGAGAAATTAATGCAGCAAACACACACCTCTTGGAAATCTCGATTGGGCGCACTAGGCCCTGGTATCTTAATGGCAACCGCAGCAATTGGCGGCTCTCACTTAGTTGCATCTACTCAAGCTGGCGCGCTATTTGGCTGGCAACTGTTTTGGCTAATTCTCGTTGTTAACGTATTAAAGTACCCATTTTTTCGCTTTGGTATGGAATACACCTTAGCAACCAAAAACAGTTTGGTAGAAGGCTATAAAAATAAAGGGCCTGTCTATTTTTATAGTTTTATTGGCTTAAATATACTGGCCGCCATAGTTAATACCGCAGGGGTGTTATTACTGACTGCAAGCTTGCTGCATTATGCACTGCCAATAGTGATAGAAGTCACGCTACTGTGTTGGATATTACTCGGTGTGAGTTTAGCTATTTTATTACTTGGGCACTTTAAAGCGCTCGACAGCGTTGCTAAAGGCATTATGGGGCTATTAACGCTTGCTACTGTTATTGCGCTGCTTATCGCGTTTAGTAACGGCCCAATGGCACCAGCTGATTATGTTGGCCCGTCTCCGTACGAGCTGGCTATGCTGAGTTTTATGGTCGCGTTAATGGGCTGGATGCCAGCACCCATAGAAATATCAGCGCTTAGTTCGCTTTGGCTTAAAGAAAAACAAACTCAGCAAACGGTTACTAAAAGCCAAGGCTTATTCGATTTTAACGTAGGCTATTGGCTAACAGCCTGTTTAGCATTGGTATTTTTTAGCTTAGGTGTGCTGGTGCAATACGGGCAAAGCAGCAGTATTGAGCTTGGCGGTGTTGCCTTTGCTAAACAGCTTATTGATATGTATGCACTGACTATTGGCGAGTGGGCAAGGCCGCTTGTATCAGCCATTGCTTTTTTATGTATGTTTGGCACTACACTCACCGTGCTTGATGGCTACGCCCGTACACTTAACGAGTCACATAAACTACTTGGCTTTAAGCAATCTAAATACAGTTTAAATATTTGGTTAGTACTGCAGGCATTTGCCGGTATGGCAGTGATTTTATTTTTTAAATCGGCCCTTGGCCCCATGCTTACCTTTGCCATGACACTTGCTTTTGTCACCACCCCCGTTTTTGCATGGCTTAACTTTAGTTTAGTGCGCTCAGAGCCGGCCATTAAACACAGCGTACTATTGCGCAGCTTAACATGGTTAGGCTTAGTGTACTTGGTTGGTTTTGCTGTTGCGTTTGTGGTGTGGAAGCTAGCAGCCTAAATATAGCTATTTGCTTTAGGGCTTTAATTAAAGCCCTAAGCATTAAATTCAAGGATTAAATGGGGTGTAAATGGATATTAGAACAGACGCGCTTTCAAACCCACACATTATAAAGTTACTACAAGCGCATCATAACGATATGCTAAAACACTCACCTGTTGAAAGCGTACATGCGCTGGATGTAACTAAACTCACAAAGCCTGATATAACTTTTTATAGCTTATGGATTGATAATAATTTAGCGGGTGTTGGTGCTTTAAAAGCACTAAATACAACGCATGGCGAAATTAAATCAATGCGCACCTCAAGCAACTATTTACGCCAAGGCATAGCCGCTAAGTTACTCACGCATATTATTGAGCAAGCAACACTGCTAGGGTATAAAAAGTTAAGTTTAGAAACAGGCACTGCAAAGGCGTTTTTACCCGCGCAAAAGCTTTACACTCAGTTTGGTTTTAAAAAATGCGAACCATTTGGGAATTATGAGCAAGATCCGTATAGCTTGTTTATGAGTAAAGTGCTTTAAAGTGAGTAGGGGATATTATGGTTTATAACGTTGAACTGAAAGCTCCAGCACAGGATGAATTTGCTAATTTACGTACACAAGTAAAGTGGCAAAACCCTGACGATAAAACATTAAAAGCAAGCATCGAAAACTCATTGTTTTGGGTCACTGTATACGACACGGGTAAGTTGATAGGCACTGGCAGAGTGGTTGGTGATGGCGCAATGTATTTTTATATTCAAGATATAATTGTTGCGCCAAGCTATCAAAAACAAGGCATTGGTCATTTAGTAATGACCCACATTGAAAACTACCTAAGCAGCACCAGCCCTAATGGCGCTACAATCGCTTTATTAAGTGCTCACGGTAAAGAAAGATTTTATACACAATATGGTTATGTAAAACGCGATGGCGATAGTTTAGGGTTTGGAATGTGTAAGTTTATTAACAAGTAATAATAAATATTGCTGAATTTTTTATATTTTCCATTAACTCTGTAAGTCGGGTTGTTTCTAGTTAATTCATCATTTTTGTCGGATGGCGTGGCTTCGCCACTTATCCGACCTACGTCAAAGGTAGGTTGGTTAAGCCAAAGGCGTCACCCAACAACGCTATAGGTTCACGCCTGAAGCCCCGCCGCTAGCGCTGAGCTGAGGTAAATTAATTTCTAACTCAGCTCTTTTATCGCGTTACTTATTCCATCTAAACTCAGCGGGTACATTCTGTTGTCCATCAGCTGCTTTATAAAATCAATTGATTGATAGTACGGCCAGTGTTCAACCGGTTGTGGGTTGAGCCAGGCTACTTTATCGAAGTGATTGGTAATTCGTTGTAACCATGCACTGCCGGGCTCTTCATTGTAGTGCTCTACCGAGCCGCCGGGGTAGGCTATTTCGTATGGGCCCATAGTAGCATCGTCCACAAAAATTACTTTGTAGTCGCTGGTAAATTTATTAATCAGCGTCATGGTGTCGGTGAATTTGAGTGGCGCCGCGCATTGTCTTGCCATACGTGCTCGTATAAACAGTTATGAAAATAGTAAAAATTTAAATTCTTATCTTTCTAATAGCTGATTTTAATCTTTCTATTTATTAGTCTAAATTAAACATGAATCCATGGTTAGTGTTAGATTTAAAAATTATAAAGATTAGATACCTAGTTACAAATGTTATATTTTTGTTGTGTTTTTAGTGCTTTATACTTATTATTCTAACCGTTGATAAATATAGGGAAATATAATGGAAAATCAATTTAAACTTAAACCTCTCCTTGTTCTACCTCTTATAAGTGTATTAACTGCATGTGGCTCATCAGATTCTGACAGTGAAACGGCGGTTGTAGGTGTAAATAGCGTACCAGTTATCACCTCTCAGGCTGTTATTACGGCAACAGAAGATACACAATATACCTATGACTTAGTAGTACAAGATGATGACAGTAATTTAACTTATTCATTGAATTCTGCCCCTGAGGGTATGACTATTTCTAGTGATGGTTCTATTCAGTGGGTACCCACTGAAGGAGTAGTAAGCTCAGGAAATGTAGTTGCAGCAGTAAATGATGGTGTAAATGATAGCGTATTGCAGTCTTTTGAGATTGAAGTTACCCCTGTAAATGATTCACCGGTACTAACTGAAGTAGCAAATCAGGTGGTTAAAAGCGGAGATAATTTTACTTTTCAAATTAATGTAACCGACCCTGATGATAATGCTGAGTACGGTGATCTAAACTTTACTCTAACCTCAGCGCCTGAAGGTATGAATATTGATCAAACAGGCTTATTGACATATGCAGCTAGCGCTTCTGAAACGTCTTCCTACGTAGTGACAGTTAGTGTAAGCGATGGTGGAGAAGATGGTTCTGTCCCTTCGACAACATCGTTTACACTTGACGAGCAATACTTTTTAAATATTTCAGCGGTGATTAAAAACTATTACACTGAAGATGTGATTGAAAATGCGACAGCTTATTTAACAAATGGAGATGAAATCGTTGACGAGGCAGTATCTAATCAAGATGGTATCGTTTCATTTTCTGTACAAGATATAGATATGACATCCCGTATGTCTGTTATCAGTGATGCTGAAGGCTTTGCTGAGATGGGTATTGGTTTAAACGAAAACCAAATAAACTTAGCCAACAATATATTACTGCAACCTGTTCATGCAGAACTGTCATTTGACCCAACAGTAGAGACGCAGCTTTCGGTAGAGGATACTGTTTTAGTTGAATTACCAGCTAATAGTTTGGTAAGACCAGATGGTACATTGGTCACAGGGATTGTGAATGCCGAGTTAACTATCATAAATCCAGCGATAGATATTAATCTTATGCCAGGCGATATGATTACTAAAAGTGAAAACGGAGAGATCAAACCAATAGAATCATTTGGTGCAATTACAGTTACGTTTAAAGATACTGATGGATTGGATCTTAATTTAATAGAAAATGCACAAGCTAAAATTAATATCCCAGCTGTAGGGCAACTTGAGCCGACAATCCCATTATATTACTTTAATGAGAATACTGGGTTTTGGGCTGAAGAAGGTGAAGCTGAATTAATATCAAACTCTCAAGGTAACTTCTATACGGGTATGGTGTCTCATTTTACAACGTGGAATGCAGATAGAATCTACGATACAGTATTTATAAATGGCTGTATTGAAGATGAAGAGCAAAACCGTATTGCAGGAGCGCAGGTAAACTCAGAGGGGCGTGACTATATAGGCTCGTCTTCGGCAGTAACAGACGAAAATGGTATGTTTTCGATACCTACTAAAATGAATAGTACTGTTTTAATTTCATCTACAGTTGGTGCTCAAAGTCGAACTTCTTCTATAGAAACAACAGATGTAGATTTAAACTTAGGCGAGTGCATCGTTTTAAATGAAGCGCTTACAAGAATAAAGTTAAATTGGGGTTTAACTCCTTCAGATTTGGACTCTCATTTATGGGGCCCATCAAATAGTGATGGTGGGCAGTTTCACATTTATTATATAAATAGAGAAATTGTTGTAAACGATGTCGTTATGTTTTTGGATGTCGACGATGTGACAAGCTATGGTCCTGAGGTCATTTCAATTCCAGAATTTGCTTTACCTGGCACTTATACTTATAAAGTACATAATTATTCTCAAACTCCTGATATAGATACTGATACAGCTAAAGTTGAGCTCATCGTTAACGATAGGCGTTATATATTTACTCCACCAAGTGATGGAGTTGATGATATGTGGTACGTATTTGATTTAGTCGTGAGCGAGTCTGGAAATGTAGACATTAATGAAGTGAATACATTTGAGCCGGATTATCGTTTTTCAAGTAACGTTAATCCTTCAAGTTATAGTATTCCTAGAGTTAATTTGTCATCAAAAGCTCAATCTTATGAGCTAATATATAAAGACTTGGTTAAAGGAAAATATTACTCCTATTAATCTACAAATAAGCCTCCATATTTGGAGGCTTATTTTTTTAACTCAGCTCTTTTATCGCGTTACTTATTCCATCTAAACTCAGCGGGTACATTCTGTTATCCATCAGCTGCTTTATAAAATCAATTGATTGATAGTACGGCCAGTGTTCAACCGGTTGTGGGTTGAGCCAGGCGACTTTATCAAAGTGGTTTGTTATACGTTGCAACCATGCACTGCCGGGCTCTTCATTGTAGTGCTCTACTGAGCCACCGGGGTACGCTATTTCGTATGGGCCCATAGTAGCATCGCCCACAAAAATTACTTTGTAGTCGCTGGTAAATTTATTAATCAGCGTCATGGTATCGATGATGTTTGAATGGCGGCGTGCGTTATCTTGCCACACGTGTTCGTACAAACAGTTATGAAAGTAGTAAAACTCTAAATGTTTAAACTCGCTGTAGGCTGCGCTAAATAGCTCTTCGCAAGTATGAATGTAGTCATCCATTGAGCCGCCAATATCAAACAGCATTAATACTTTAACGGCATTGTGGCGCTCGGGCGCCATTTTTACATCCAGCATGCCGCCTTGTTTGGCAGTAGCGCGAATGGTCTCGTTTAAATCAAGGGTGTCACTTGCGCCAGTGCGGGCAAATTTACGTAATTTTTTAAGGGCGAGTTTAATAGTACGTGAGCCTATTTCGCGATCAGAGTCTAAATTGCGGTATTCGCGTTTATCCCACACTTTTACCGCTTGGCGATTACGGTTACCCTCTTGCCCTATACGCACGCCTTCTGGGTTATAGCCGTATGCACCAAAAGGTGATGTACCGCCGGTGCCTACCCATTTATTGCCGCCTGCGTGGCGTTTTTGCTGTTCTTGTAAACGCTCTTTTAGGGTTTTCATTAGCTCGTCGAGCCCACCCATGGCTTTTAGCTGGGCTTTTTCTTCATCGCTTAGGTGTTTTTCAAACTCTTTGCGCAACCAGTCTTTAGGTAAGTTGTGCTGTTGCTTTAAACTTTCAAGCAAATCAAGGTCGGCAATACCGCTAAAGTAGTCGCTGAACGCTTTGTCGAACCTGTCAAAATGGGTTTCGTCTTTTACCATTATGGTGCGCGCTAAATGGTAAAAGCCATCTACATCGGCAAATATAACGCCTTTTTTTAAGGCGTTTATTAAATCGAGTAGCTCGCGCAGGCTTACCGGTAAGCGGTATTTGCGCAGCGTGAAAAAAAACTGTACTAACATGTTAGCGACGACTCATAAACGCAAGTTTTTCGATGAGGCTTATGTCTTGCTCGTTTTTAAGCAGTGCGCCAAACATCGGCATTAAGCCGCCTTTTTGGGCTTTATCGTGCAGCGTTTTAGCGTCTATATCTTCGGCCATTAAAAGCTTTAACCAATCCAGTAATTCGCTGGTGGAAGGTTTCTTTTTAAGACCGTTGGCTTCACGTAAGTTAAAAAATACTTCGAGTGCTTGGCGAACTAAATCTTGTTTAACGTTAGGGTAGTGCACATCAACGATTTGCTGCATTTCTTCGCTGCTTGGAAAATCAATATAGTGAAAAAAGCAGCGGCGTAAAAAGGCATCTGGTAGTTCTTTTTCGTTGTTTGACGTGATGATCACAATAGGGCGTTCTTTCGCTACAATGCGCTCGTTAGTTTCGTAAACATGAAACTCCATTTTATCAAGCTCTAGTAGTAAGTCGTTCGGGAACTCGATGTCGGCTTTGTCTATTTCGTCGATTAAAAGCACTGGCCGTTTGCCGTTAAGTTCAGCGTAGTTAAACGCTTGCCACAGTTTACCTTTAACAATGTAGTTGCCAATGTTATGTACGCGCTCATCGCCTAATTGGCTGTCGCGTAGGCGCGATACCGCGTCGTATTCGTACAAGCCCTGTTGTGCTTTGGTGGTTGATTTAATGTGCCACTGAATAAGCTCGGTATCTAAGCTTTTAGCAAGCTCTTCCGCAAGCATGGTTTTACCTGTACCTGGCTCACCTTTAATTAATAAGGGTTTTTCAAGCATAATAGCGGCATTTACAGCCTGTTTAAGCGAGCTGCTAGCGATGTAGTTGTCGGTAGAATTAAATTGCACGGGTTCCCCTTGCCTGGTCTGATCAGTGTTGTATGTGATTATAATGCCATAGTTAATCTGCAGCTCCAAGGTAGGCAAAGCGTGGAATAGTGCGTCCATCTTTTTCAACGGTTTCTAAAAACATACTTAGTGGGCGTGCCCACATGCCGTAGTCGCCATACAGGGCTTGGTATATAACTAGTTGCTCGTCGGTTTCACTGTGTGTTGCTACGTAAAATACTTTGTATTGTGGGCCTTTGTAGTGTTGATATATGCCTGGTTTGAGGGAAAGCGGTTTTATTGCTGTAGTCATGTTTTGATCTCTTGTATAATTGCGTTTGCTTTTTATTATGCCAAAGAATACACCAACACTATGAATTATATTTCGCTCGATGATCACAAAAAAGCCTGGGTTTTTCGTCATAAAGACCTCCCTGTATCTGAAGAAGACGCTGCGCGTATTAAGCCAATGACCAGCGAACGTGCTGCGGTGCTTTGGAGCACTATGGTGAGCCGCGAGTTCGACCACCCCGATTTTTTTGATAAAACCGATTGGTGCGGTAAAGAAGAAAGCTTTAGCGATGAAGTAAATTGGGAAGATGCGTGGGAAAATGGCGACGAAAGCTTACCGCAAGCTATTTTGGATCATTTAGATTGGCAGGCTAATACCACTGTTTATTTTTGTATGGCACGCGATAACGTTATAGAAACCACCTTTGATGTATTTAAACGTAATTGGCAAAACTTTATGTTTTTAGCTGATGGCAGTTTATTAATTGGTAAAAAGCGTAATACCGTGGTGCAATTTTTAGAAAGCGGCATTGCTAAATTAGGTGAAAAGCCAAGCGCTTAAATTGCCTAGTACGCTTAAAAAATAGCCGCTATTGTGCTATAAAACAGCTACCTAATTGTTTTTTGAGTATAACTATTGGTAGCGAAGAGTCAGCCACTTGCAGCTCAGCAGCAAGAAATATGGCAAAGTGATGCGCAAAAAGTGCTGTATGCACAATTGTGCAATGCGTTTTATCAGCGAGAGGTACAGCGCTTAGTTGCTGAGCCTAATGCCGATAAACTACGCCGCCAATTAAAAAGCTTACCGTATTATATAGAACGGGCGGCCACTTTGGTTGCCAATGGGAGTTCGCCGTTTACGCTCGACTCACAAAATGGCTCTTGGCTTGAAAAACAAAAGCCAACACCGCCAGAGGTTAACGCTCAGGCAAATGAACTTTTTTATAAAAAATATGCCCAAGTGGGGCTAATAGTGCCGGTGTTAATAAATAGCCATGACCAAGTGAGGCTAAGAATAGACAGCATAGATCAAGTAAGCGACAATAAACTGCACTGTAATGAACTAGGCTGGTTTGATTTTTTTGGCAAGGGCCTAGAGCAAGCAAATACGCAGTTGGTAAAACCCAGTAAAATGAGTTTAACAGCGGCGTGTTGCGGGCATCAGTGGCAATTTTCAAAACGCTGCGCACCTAGATTGCTTTCACTTAGAGAAATGCTATTAGCGGGTAATATTAATTGGCGTAATATAAAACGCCCACGAGCCTAATTTTATTTAAAAACGAATAGGGAGTGTTAAATGCGGTTTTTTCAGCTTGGCCTGTTGTGCTTAGCACTGTTTATACAATACCGACTTTGGTTTGGTCATAACGGGGTGCAAGACTATACGCGTTTAAAAGCAGCCGTGGCTTCTCATCAACAAACTAATGAAAAATTAATTAAGCGCAATAAAGTACTTACCGCCGACATAGAAGATTTAAAGCTTGGTCAAGAAGGCATAGAAGAGCGCGCTCGTAACGAATTAGGAATGATTAAACCTGATGAAACATTTATACGTGTTTTACCGGGCAAACAACATGAAAAATAATAATTCAATAGCTGCCATTGTACCCGCTGCCGGTGTAGGCAGCAGAATGCAGCACAGTGCACCTAAGCAGTATATTAAATTGGCAGGAAAAACTATTTTAGAGCACACGCTCTGTAAGCTTTCGCAATTACAAAGCTTAAGCCAAATAGTTGTAGCCGTTAGTCAAACCGACCCTTATTTTGACTCGCTTGCGCACATAGACTCGCGAATTTTACGCGCCAGCGGCGGGCAAGAGCGAGCAGACTCAGTGCTTAATAGCCTATTATTTTTAGAAAATAACCCTCCTGAATGGGTGCTGGTGCACGACGCAGCCCGCCCCTTAGTTACTATTAACGATATTGAAACCTTAATAGCGCATTGTATAGCCGACGACGAAGGCGGTATTTTAGCAAGCAAAGTAAAAGACACCATAAAGCGCGGTAACACGCATAGCGAGCAAACCGTGCCTCGTGATGATTTATGGCAAGCGCTTACACCGCAGTTTTTTAAATATGACGAGCTTAAAAATGCGTTGCAACGTGCGCTTTGTGAGGGCGTAACTATTACCGATGAAGCCAGTGCCATTGAGTGGGCAAATAAACCCGTTAAGCTAATTACAGGGCGCAGCGACAATATTAAAATAACCACGCCGGAGGATTTAGACCTAGCGGGGTTTTTATTAAACAAACAACAAAACGAGCAAGCATTATGATTCGAATTGGCCATGGTTTTGACGTACACAAATTTGGTGGCGAAGGCCCAATAACAATTTGCGGCGAAAAAATAGATTACCCGCAGGGCTTTTTAGCACACTCAGATGGCGATGTTGCTATTCATGCATTATGCGATGCTATTTTAGGCGCTTTGGCAATGGGCGATATTGGTAAGCATTTTCCGGATACGGCGAGCGAGTATGAAAATATAGATAGCCGTATTTTACTTCGCCATGTTGTAGACCTTGCCAAAGAGCAAGGTTATGTAGTGGGCAATGGCGATGTCACTATTGTGGCGCAGGCTCCTAAAATGTTGCCACACATCCAAGCTATGCGCACTAATTTAGCCAGCGATTTAAATTGCGAGCTTTCACAAATCAATGTTAAAGCGACCACCACCGAAAAGCTCGGCTTTGAAGGGCGTAAAGAAGGTATTTCTAGCCATGCGGTGGTTATTATGAGCAAAGCGCCTGAGAGTACAGCAAGCGCATGAGCGATTTAAATTACCTATACGGTGCACCGCTTTCAAAAGCAGACTTTAAAACCGTTGCTGAAGATTTTATGGTTGATGAAGACCTCGGCATAGAATTTACCGGCAGTGGTGAGCATGTATGCTTACAGGTCGTTAAAAAAGGTGAAAACACGCAGTACGTGGCCAAGTTAATTGCACAAAAGGCTGGAGTGTCACCGCGCGAAGTAAGCTATGCCGGCATGAAAGACCGCCACGGCGTGTGTAGCCAATGGTTTAGCGTAAAAGTACCCATTAAAAAGCACATTGATTTTAGTGAACTCAATAGCGACGGCATTTTTGTAGTTTCGCAACAGCGCCACGAACGTAAATTACGCACCGGTTGCCACAAAGGAAACCGATTCACTATTACGCTTCGTAATGTAACCCAGCCGCTTGATATTTTATGCCGCATTAATGCCGTACGTGCGGGTGTGCCTAACTACTTTGGCGAGCAGCGCTTTGGCCGCGACGGGCATAATTTAGTTATGGCCGAAAAAATGTTTGCCGGCGAGCGCATTCGCGATAAAAAACTACGCGGTATTATTATCTCCGCTGCCCGTTCACATGTATTTAATCAAATAGTGAGCTTACGTGTTAAAGAGCATGGGTTAGCTAAAACCATGCACCGTGAAGTATTTATGCTAAGCGGTAGTAACGCATTTTTTGAAGATGCAATAAGCGATGAAAACATAGCGCGTTTAGCCTCTGGCGATATTATGATGTCGGCTCCTATGGTTGGTAAAAGCGAAAAGGGCTTAACTGATCAAGAAAAATTATGGCTAAAACCATACCAAGCATGGTGTGAGGGCTTAGGCGAATTAGGCCTTAAAAATGAGCGCCGTATGCTGCGCCTCATTCCGCAAGATTTAACCATAGAAACACTAGACGAAACGACTTTAAAATTAAGCTTTGGATTGCCTAAAGGGTGTTTTGCTACCGCACTTTTACGTGAGCTGGTGGATTACACCGATGCAAGCCCTAATGAGCGAAAAGAAAAGGACAGTCAAAATGAAGATACTGCTAAGTAACGACGACGGTGTAAGCGCTAAAGGGATTGCTGTTTTATACCAGGCTCTTACGCAAATTGCCGATGTAACCCTTGTAGCCCCTGATCGTAACTGTAGTGGTGCCAGTAACTCGTTAACGTTAATAAACCCACTGCGCTCTACCACGCTTGAAAACGGCTTTATATCGGTTAATGGCACGCCTACTGATTGTGTTCATTTAGGGGTTAATCAGTTAGTAGATGAAACGCCTGATTTAGTCGTAGCAGGTATTAACCACGGCGCTAATTTGGGCGATGATACATTGTATTCAGGCACTGTGGCTGCGGCGACCGAAGGGCGCCATTTAGGCTTGCCTGCTATTGCCGTGTCGCTTTGCTCGCACCATGGTGAGCACTTTGAAACCGCAGCAGCTGTGACCGTTAACATAATTAAAGGGCTGGCATCGCACCCACTACCTAAAGATCAAATTATCAACGTAAATGTACCCGATATTCCTCTAACTGAGCTAAAAGGGGTGCAAGTTACGCGTTTAGGTGCTCGACATAAAGCCGAAACCATGACCAAACAAACGGACCCATGGGGGCGTGATATTTTTTGGTATGGCTCGCTTGGTATTGAAAGCGATGCCGGAGAGGGCACTGATTTTTACGCTGTTAATAATGGCTATGCTTCAGTTACACCGTTAAGCGTTGATATGACAGCAAAAGAAAGTATTGAAGCGGTTGGGGAGTGGTTAGCTGAAATGGAGATAAACCGTGCTGGCTAATTACTCGCGCAGTGCTATTGCGCTTTCTAAGCTATTAGAGCAAGAAGGGGTAGAAGACAAACAGGTATTAAAAGCCATTGCAGATATACCACGTCATGCCTTTATTGATGATGTACTAAAACACAAGGCGTACGAAAACACGGCGTTGCCAATAGGGCAAGGGCAAACTATTTCGCAGCCTTATATTGTGGCGCGTATGACCGAGCTGCTTCATTTGGCTGGCGTACGCGACAAAGTGTTAGAAATAGGCACAGGCTCTGGTTATCAAACCGCAGTGTTAGCCAAGTGTTTTAATAAGGTGTATTCGGTCGAGCGTATAAAAGCACTGCAATGGCAGGCTAAACGCCGTTTACATCAACTTGATTTATACAATGTAACCATGAAACACGCAGATGGCTGGCAAGGCTGGCAATCGCAGGCCCCGTTTAATGGTATTATAGTTACCGCGGCCGCATCAAAAGTGCCTCAAGACTTACTTGCACAACTAGCTGATGGCGGTGTACTCCTTGCTCCCATTGGAGAGCAAGAACAAAAATTAACCATGGTTATTCGCCAAGGCGATAGCTTCACAGAGCATGTTATTGCACCAGTTCGGTTTGTCCCTCTCGTCCCTGGTGATATTGAATAGGAATTCACGTTGAAATTGTTTACTAAGTTATACGATATGGCCCTAGTGTGGGCAAAACACCGCTTTGCTGAGCGCTATTTAGCAGCCATGAGCTTTGCTGAGTCCGTTTTTTTTCCGGTACCACCGGATGTAATGCTTGCCCCTATGTCGCTTGCTCAGCCAAGTAAAGCGTGGCGCTTTGCAAGCTTTGCAACAGTTGCTTCAGTACTTGGGGGGATTGTAGGTTACTTTTTAGGTTACTGGTTATTTGAGCCTGTTGTACAGCCCTTTATTGAGCAGATGCACTGGCAAGAAAAGTTTGAAACAGCGCTTACATGGTTTAAAGAGTATGGCGTGTGGGTGGTATTTTTAGCGGGCTTTTCACCTATCCCTTATAAGGTATTTACTATTGGTGCAGGGGTATTACAAATGGCATTTTTACCATTTTTAATAGCGTCTGCCGTTGGCCGTGGTGCGCGTTTCTTTTTAGTTTCTGCTTTAATGAAGTGGGGCGGGGTTAAAATGGAGCAAAAATTACGTCAATATGTTGAAGTACTTGGCTGGGGTTTAGTTATATTAATAGCGGTTGCTTACTTTTTATTACGCTAATTAGCAAAAGTAGTACTTTTTAAATTTCGGAGCAAAACACCTTGAATAGTCAGTACGTATTATATGTAGTTGTATTTATTGCTGTTTTGCTTCCGGGGTGTTCATCTCGCCATATTCCTGCTCCTGTTAGCAGCCTCAACACTAATGTTAATGACTTTCAAAAAGGCATTAACATTAATGGCAATAAATACACAGTACAAAAGGGTGATACATTATATTCCATTGCCTTTAGTGCAGGCAAAGATTTTAAAATACTTGCAAAAAACAATTCAATTCCATCACCTTATGTTATTTATCCTGGGCAAGTTATTTCGCTTGTAGCCTCCAGTGGCCATGCGCTTGCTAGCAATTCACCCGTTAAACAAAAAATAACACCCACTAAAATAAAACAAAAAACTAACAAAAAATTAAAGAAAAATCTTGATCAGCCGAAACAACGAGAGTATGTTCAAAAACAAGCCAATGAAATAGTTAGTAATGCTAAACCTTCGTCGAGCAGTAAAGTAAAGTGGTTTTGGCCTGCAAAGGGCAAAGTGACTAAACGCTTTTCTAATAAGGAAAACGGTTACAAGGGTTTACAGATTACTAACCGTACAGGGGCTTCAGTTTTAGCCGCAGCACAAGGAACGGTGGTGTATGCGGGTAATGCGCTTCGAGGGTACGGTAATTTAATCATTTTGAAACATAATGATGATTACCTAAGTGCTTATGCACATAACTCGAAACTACTTGTTAGAGAAAAGCAGAAAGTTAAGGCAGGACAAAAAATAGCAGAAATGGGCAAGTCAGAATCTTCGGTCACTGCGCTTCGTTTTGAAATTCGCTACCGTGGGCAAGCTGTCAATCCTGCTAAATACCTTCCCTAATTTTTAGGTATTGATAATTGCTCGGGAGAAGGCTTATGGCTAACGCAGCAAAACTTGACAAAAACACCACCGACGAAAAATTTGATGACACCGCAGTAGAAGAAACTGCAGCATTACTTGAAGAGGTTGATAACGAAGAAGAGATATTTGCAAAAGAGGAAGTAACTAAAAACCTTGATGCAACCCAACTTTATTTAGGAGAAATTGGTTTTTCTCCCCTACTTAGCGCTGAAGAAGAAGTCTTTTTTGCCCGCAAATCGCTACGTGGATGTGAAGCATCTCGCAAGCGTATGATTGAAAGTAACCTACGTTTAGTTGTAAAAATTGCCCGCCGTTATAACAACCGAGGATTAGCACTTCTAGATTTAATTGAAGAAGGTAACCTAGGTTTAATTCGCGCTGTTGAAAAGTTTGACCCAGAGCGCGGTTTTAGATTTTCGACTTATGCAACGTGGTGGATACGCCAAACAATTGAACGCGCCATTATGAATCAAACGCGCACAATTCGCCTGCCAATACATGTAGTTAAAGAATTAAATGTTTACTTGCGTACAGCACGCGAGCTGACACAAAAGCTAGACCATGAGCCAACTGCTGAAGAAATTGCTGAAAGCCTAGGTAGACCCGTAGAAGACGTAACTAAAATGCTACGCTTAAACGAAAAAATTGCCTCAGTTGATATGCCTATTGGCGGTGAGAACGACAGCGCACTGTTAGACATTATTGCCGATGAAAAAAGCGCAGGCCCTGAGGGCGAAGTTCAAAACAACGATATTAACAAACATATTGTTGATTGGTTAGGTGAGTTAAACCCTAAACAACGTGAAGTATTAGCGCGTCGCTTTGGTTTACTTGGCTATGAGCCATCAACACTTGAAGATGTTGGCCGTGAAATTGGTTTAACCCGAGAGCGCGTAAGACAAATTCAGGTAGAAGCATTACGTCGTTTAAAAGATATTTTACAACAAGAAGGGTTAAGCACAGAAAGTTTGTTTGACCAGTTCTCGTAACTCCCTTTTATACTGTCTATGTGTTTAAAAGCTGAAGGATAAAACCTTCAGCTTTTTTTATATCTTACGACCCCCAAGAAATACTATTTACAGTGTTATCAGCCTCTTAACCACCGCTCAAGTTACCTATATTTAAAGTAGTGCTTTTAATTTATAAAGAAGTTCGTGTGCTTGACGCGGCGATAGGTTATCAGGGTCAATGGCACTGAGCTGCTCCTCAACCTCTGAAGGCTCAGGCGCAGGTAACTCATTAGCAAATGAAAACGCCTGCTGCTCAGCATTAGGCGCTGTTACACTTTGGTGGTTTTCGAGCAGTTTAAGCTTTTGTTTTGCTTGGGCTATCACGGCTTTAGGCACGCCGGCAAGCGCTGCGACCTGTAAGCCAAAGCTTTTACTTGCTGCACCATCAAGCACAGTATGCATAAATGCAATGGTGTCGTTGTGCTCTATGGCATCTAAGTGCACATTCACCAGCCCAGTTTTTTGCTCAGCAAGTTCCGTTAATTCAAAGTAGTGCGTAGCAAATAATGTTTTAGCAGATATTTTTTGTGCCAGATGATCAGCCGTTGCATAAGCAAGTGACAAACCATCGTAGGTACTGGTGCCTCTGCCAATTTCATCCATTAATACCAAAGATTGCGCAGTTGCATTATTTAATATTGTGGCGGTTTCTGTCATTTCTACCATGAAAGTAGAGCGACCAGAGGCTAAATCGTCGCTTGCACCAATGCGAGTAAATATACGGTCAATATTACCAATTTTTGCACTATCAGCAGGGACATAACAGCCAATATGCGCCATCAATACGATAAGTGCTGTTTGGCGCATATAGGTTGATTTACCACCCATGTTTGGACCGGTAATAATCAACATTTTACGCTGGCTATTTAGCTCCACAGGGTTGGCAATAAAAGGTTCTTTCATTACTTGCTCTACCACGGGGTGACGACCTTGTTTAATGCTTATATTGTCATCATCGCATAGCTGTGGTTTAGCATAGTTAAGCGTTTGTGCTCGCTCTGCTAAATTATTCAATACATCTAAATCAGCTAATGCGCCAGCCATCATTTGAAGCTGTTCAATATGCGGGGCTATAAACTCAAATAGCTCTTCATATAATTGTTTTTCAAGCGCAAGAGCTTTTGATTGGCTGCCAAGCACTTTATCTTCGTGCTCTTTTAGTTCAGGTATTATGTAGCGTTCATTATTTTTAAGCGTTTGGCGGCGAATATAATCAGCAGGTACTAAGTGTGAATTTGCACGACTTACCTCGATAAAAAAGCCATGCACCTTGTTATAGCCAATTTTTAATGTGCTGATCCCGGTGCGCTCGCGCTCTCTAAGCTCTAGTTGCTCAAGTATATCGGTAGCGCCTTTACTCAAGTTTCGCCATTCATCGAGTTCGCTGTTGTAGCCTGGTGCAATAACGCCCCCATCGCGAATTAGTACCGGTGGGTTATCAATAACAGCACGCTCAAGTAAAGCTTGTAGTTCAGGCAGCTCTGGAGAATGGCGAACAATGCTAGCGATACGCTCATCATTAGCATCGTTTAATAAAGCATGCAGTGGTGCGAGTGCTTGTAGGGCACTGCGCAGTCGGGTCAAATCGCGCGGGCGTGCGGTGCATAAAGCAAGTCGTGCTATTACGCGTTCTATGTCACCAATTTCTTTTAATGAATCGTGTAACTCGCCATATAACTGCACATCTAAAATAGCGCTAATGGCATTTAAACGTGAGTTAAGCTCATTTTTATTACGCACAGGTGTATGAATGCGGCGTTTAAGTAAACGCGACCCCATGGCCGTGGCGGTTTTATCAAGTACCTGCGCTAAGGTGTTTTCAAAGCCGCCCGATAAATTAACGGTTAGTTCTAAATTTTTGCGCGTGGCCGCATCTAATATAACTGCGTGCTCGTTATGCTCAAGCGTAATAGCGCGAATGTGGGGTAGCGCAATACGTTGTGTATCTTTTACGTATTGCATTAAACAACCCGCAGCGACCAAAGCAGCGTGCGCTTTATCTACACCAAAACCAACTAAATCTTTGGTGCCAAACTGCTCGCACAGTAAGTGTTGCGCGGTGTCTAGGTCAAACTCCCACTCAGGGCGTCGCCGTGCCCCTTTTATATGCTCAATTAAGTGTGTGTTTTCAAAGCTTTCACAGTATAAAAGCTCAGCGGGTGCTAAGCGCTGTAGGGTTGAAGTAAATGCTTCGTCGGTGTTAACTTCAACTACGTTGAAACGCCCTGAATTTATATCAAGGTAGGCAATACCGTATAGCCCTTTTTTATTTTGCCATACGCTAGTGAGTAAGTTATCTTGGCGTTCTTGCAATAGCGCTTCATCTGAAATAGTACCCGGTGTAACGATGCGTACGACTTTGCGCTCTACTGGCCCTTTACTGGTTGCAGGATCGCCAACTTGCTCACATATAGCAACCGATTCGCCCATTTGCACTAAACGAGCTAAATAGTTTTCTACTGCATGATAAGGGACACCCGCCATAGGGATAGGATCGCCGCCGGCTTTACCGCGATGCGTTTGCGAAATATCGAGTAGTTGGGCCGCGCGTTTAGCGTCGTCAAAAAAGAGTTCATAAAAATCCCCCATACGATAAAACAATAAAATATCGCGATGCTCTGATTTTATTTTTAGATACTGCTGCATCATAGGGGTTTGTTGTTTTATAGTGTGCGGTGCATAAAGATCAAACGACATGTATTTACCCAAAGGCTGAATATGGAATTACATCAAGAGATTAAAACACTTGCTGCGCAATTGGGCGTTATTTTAACGGATAAACGCTTATGGATCACTACCGCTGAATCATGTACTGGTGGCGGAGTGAGTTATGCGCTTACAGATACGCCAGGTAGCTCAGGTTATTTGGGCCGCGCATTTGTTACTTATAGTAATGAAGCTAAGCATGAACTGCTTAATGTGGCCAATACTACGCTAGAGCAATTTGGTGCGGTGAGTGAGCAAACAGTAAAAGAGATGGCTTTTGGTGCCGCAAGCGTTGCCAAAGCTGATGTTGCCGTGGCAATTTCGGGCATTGCTGGGCCAGGTGGCGCTACGTCCGATAAACCAGTTGGCTTTGTGTGGTTTTGCATACAAATTGCCAATGAACAATTTACGTTTAAACAAATATTTAACGGCGATAGAGCGCAAGTTAGAATGCAAGCTATTGAATTTGCATTGAAAAAAACTATCGAGAAGATAAAATTATAAATTTCACTTGATACTGTGATTTCATACAGTATACTTGTTCGCATTAGCCGGATTTGGAGAACAGAATGAACGATAATAAACAAAAAGCGCTGGACGCTGCTCTATCACAAATTGAGCGTCAATTTGGTAAAGGATCAATTATGAAACTGGGCGATAACAAAGCCCTAAATATTGATGCTGTATCTACAGGCTCACTTGGGATTGATATTGCTTTAGGCATAGGCGGTTTGCCTATGGGGCGTATTGTTGAAGTGTATGGCCCTGAGTCTTCAGGTAAAACAACGCTTACTTTGCAAGTTATCGCGCAGGCTCAAAAAGAAGGCAAAACATGTGCCTTTGTTGATGCTGAGCATGCTCTTGATCCGGTATACGCACAAAAGTTAGGTGTTAACATTGATGAGCTGTTAGTGTCTCAGCCAGATACCGGTGAGCAAGCACTAGAAATTTGTGACATGTTAGTACGTTCAAGTGCTGTAGATGTTGTTATTGTCGATTCTGTTGCAGCGCTTACACCAAAAGCTGAAATTGAAGGCGACATGGGCGACTCGCACATGGGCTTACAAGCACGTTTAATGTCGCAAGCACTACGTAAGCTTACAGGTAATATTAAACGCTCAAATACGCTATGTATTTTCATTAACCAAATTCGTATGAAAATTGGTGTAATGTTTGGTAACCCTGAAACAACAACTGGTGGTAATGCACTTAAGTTTTACGCATCAGTGCGTATTGATATTCGTCGTATCGGCTCTGTTAAAGAAGGCGATGAGGTAGTCGGTAACGAAACCCGCGTTAAAGTAGTTAAAAACAAAGTTGCACCACCGTTTAAACAAGCTGAGTTCATCATTATGTATGGTGAAGGTATTTCTAAACAAGGTGAGTTAATAGATTTAGGTGTTAAGCACAAAATTGTTGAAAAAGCAGGTGCTTGGTACAGCTACAACGGCAATAAAGTAGGCCAAGGTAAATCAAACTCTATTAAGTTTTTGAAAGAAAACGTAGAAATTGCAGATGAAATTGAAGGTAAGTTACGTGATATGTTGCTATTAAAAGCAACGGTTGAGCCAGAAGATGGCGAAGACGTATTAGGCGCTGAGCCTGACCTTTAAGTGTAAACGTTCTCTAAGCTTGATTTGACCCGAGCTTTAAAAGGCGCTAACCAGCAATGGTTAGCGCCTTTTTGTGTTTAAAGCACGTTAAAACGATAACCTTACAGGTTTTAATAGATGCAGTTTAAATAGCACTTAGCCATATTTACAGCGAGGCTGGCTAACAAGTACGCTTTTTAATTGAGGCGCGTAATAAAAGCATGGTATTGCTAGGACTTTGCATAAAATAGATAGCGCAAGGAGGGGGATAAGCGCTTTAACTTAAGGGGGCTTAAAGCAAAAACGGCACTAAAAAGTGCCGTTTAAATTTAAAAGCCGTACTTTAAAAAGCGACTTATAGCTGCCAGTTTACAGATAGCGCGTAGTTACGTGGCGCACCGTAATAACCTTGAGCCCAGTATAAGCTGTGTAGGTATTTTTCATCTGTGGTGTTATTAACGTTAAAAGTAACCCCAACGTTTTCTGTAATTTTGTAGTTAGCCATTAAATCAAGAATACCGTAAGCATCTTGGTTCGTGGTTACAAGTGCAGCGCCGGTTGCATCTTCAACTTGTACGCGGCTAACCGAGTCTTGCCAACGATAATTTGCACCAAAAGTTAAGCCTTCAACAAATGGTACTTGGTAAGTTGCAGCCAGTTTTAGCTGGTTCTCTGGCGTGTAATCTTCAACTAAATCATCACCATCAATACTTAAATTACTAAAGCTGATGCTTGCACTTAAATCCTCGGTCACTTTACCACTTAATTCAATTTCAAAACCGTCGCTGGTGATACCATCAGCACCATAATAACGAGTATCGCTTGGTAATGAATCAGGTAATGCAACAGCTAGGTTTTCTTGTTTTGCATCAAAGTAAGCAAAGGTTACAAATACTTGGTCGTCTAAAAGCTGTGCTTTTAAACCAATTTCGCTACTTTTACCTGTAATTGGCGCCAATTGCTCAGCATTAATATCAAGCTCTTTTTGTGGCACAAAGGTCTCTGTGTAACTTGCGTAGGCTGAAAGCGATTCATTAAAGTCATACACAGCCCCCACATACGGGATAACTTCGCTGTCGTTACGTGTTTGTTCTACACCATAAGCAGTGCCGGATGTTTCCCAATCAGTGTAACGTACACCTGCTAACACACTTAGCGGAGCGCTTAATTTAATGCGAGTAGACATATAAGCTGATTGCTGTTTGTTTTCTATGTCACTGCCATTTAAGCCATCAGCAAGGGTTGCTTCAGGTACTACGCCATCCCATGTATCAAGCGAAGGCATTGCTGGGAAGCCGTTGCCCGTGGTGTAATCGTAAAGCGACTGTTCGTTGTAATCCATTTTTGCTTGGCTAACACCAAATGACAGGTCGTGCTCTTGGCCAAATAAATCAAATTTACCGCTGGCGTATAAATCAAATAAATCGTGCTTATCTTCGTAGTCGTAACGGCTTGCGTAACCGGTTAAACCAAGGCCAGTTTCGCTATCTGGTGTGCCATATACGTAAAATAGTTCCGAGTCTTGCTCGTTTTCTATGTGTGCGTAACGCGCTGTTGCAACCCACGTAGCCGATAGGTTTTGCTCAAGTGTTACATATACTTGCTTTGCGCTGTTATCCCAGTAAGACCAATCAGATGCCGTACTTGTAGAGGCGTCGTAGTTTGTTGCTGTGCCATCGGTGTAATAAAGAGGGAGTGCGCCCCAAAGTGGGCTATCGGCATCTTTTTGTTGGTTAACATAGTTGATGCTTAATGTCGTGTCGTCGGTTAGCTTGCCTTCGTAAGCAAGATAAGCAATTGTTTTATCTGTTTCGTAACGATCTAGGTATGACTCCGCTTTTTGCTTGGTAAATACGGCGCGCACAGCGTGGTCGTCGTTAATTGGCGTTGAAACATCTACTTCTAAACGCTTGTTGTTCCATGAACCATACGATGCAGATGCATGCGCTTGAGTTATGTAAGTTGGTTTTTTTAATACCATATTTACGGTTGCAGATGGGTTACCTGCGCCAGTCATAAGGCCGTTTGCACCACGTACAATTTCTACACGGTCGTAAATAGACGTATCTAAAGTGCCCTGAATAGAGCCTGAGCTTTGAGGGATACCTAAACCATCAACCTGAAAGTTTGTTATTTCAAAGCCACGGGCTTTAAAATAAGTACGGTCAGTTTCTATTTGTTCTACAGTTACACCGGGGGTGCTCTCTAGCACTGAGTTAATATCATCTAGTGAAAAATCATCCATTAAAGCGCGAGAAACAACAGAAATACTTTGTGGGGTTTCTTTGATTGTTAGGCCTAATTTTGTAGCAGATTGCGCATCTTCTGTGATGTAGTTTTTATGATGCTGGCCATATACTGCTATTTTTTCTAATGAGTCATCTGTATTTGTTGTAGTTTCTTGTGCAAATGCATGACCAGATAAAACAAGTGAAGTAATAAGGCTTAGCTTAGATAAACGCAAAATTTGTTGGGACGACATGTGTTTTTCCAATAGGTTCAAAAAAGAAGTGCATAACATAATCTAAATGAGAGTGATTTTCAATAACATGTTTGTTGTTTGTGCAAAATAATTAGTAGTTATCCGAAATTGTGGGAATTTAGTGGATTTTAGCAACTAAATAGCCGCTTAGTTTAGCGCTAAGGTAATACTCCTTAATCGCAAAGAGGGTGCTATTTCTGTACAAACTTTTATCTGAGCTCTTCCAAATGCTGCTATTTAAGCTTGTTTAAGTGCTAACCGTGTTTAATTTACTGAAAATCTCAGACAAAAAAGCACCCTTAAATACCATTACTACCACAGTACTATTAAACCTTTTAAACAGAGTTCAAGTTGTATAGCTAAAAAAAGCGGCCTAAGCCGCTTTATTGTGATCACTATGTTTAATTAAAAATTGTATTTTACAGAAAATTGTAAGCGCTCTAAATCACCGTCAATACCACTTTCTGTTTCGCGCTCGGCATGTTTAAACTCTGCACCAAATGTTAAACGCTTAACCGGTGAGTATAAAATGTTTGCACTAAAGCTTTGGCTTGATTCAACAGGGTCGCCTGATATTGTTAATAGATCGGTGTTGTTGTCAGCACTAAAGAAAGAATATAAAAAGGTTGAGCGCCACTGGCTTGTCCATTTATGTTGATAAGCAACAAAACCAGATGTTGAGTCTATTGCATCAAGCTCATCGCCATTAAGCACTGCACCATGGGCAACATTTAAGCCCACGTAACGACCAAGGCCTTTACCTTGAGTAAGCATAAATTTAAGGTAATCTTCGCCAAAATTTACACGGCCTGAAGCGCTAATACCAAACGAGGTTTCATCAGCGTCAACATCGCCTACTTTATAAGTAAGTTGGCGAGCAAGAGCTGCAACTACAAAGTTACCCCAATCGGCATTGTGTGTGTAGCGCGCAGTAAAATCAGGAAGTGACGCATCATCTGTTTCTACACGAGCGCCACCTTGTGTGGTAATTGTGCTTTCTGGGTTTTCTAGTGAGAACGACCAAGCACCGGTTGTGTACTTAATTTGCGTTTGGCGAACAAAAACAGTGCCTTCAGCAGGGCCTACAAAATCAAGTGTTTCTGCAAGTGCACCCACGTTTTGAAAGTTTGACCATGTTTGACCAAATAACCAGCCATCGTAAGTTACAAATGCATGGCGAATACGTGGTGCATAAGAGTTTGATACGCGCTCGTTACCGCCAGGGGCCGATGCTAAAAAGTCTAACTCAATTTTAGTTTTAACTGTTTTACCGTTATCCATTAACGTTGACGTACCAAAGTTAAAACGTGACTCACGTGCATGCATATCAAATACGGCATCCGAATCATCGTCATCGCCTACTGGCAGTGTGCTTGGTACGTAAAAATCACGCCCTACATTTGAGCCATCAGGAGCGCCTGCAGAGTAATCACTCCACATTGTATCTAGCTTAATGTATCCGCCGTAAGTAAATTCGGTGTTACCTACTTTAGCTGCAGTTGCCGCATAAGCTGTGCTTGTTAAAGCACATAATACAGCACTCGCTGCAAGAGTTTTTAATGGGGTAAATTTCATTGTGGTGTCCTTTAAAGGCTACTTGTTGTTTGTTGCTTTTTAAACGTTCAAATGTATTACTTGCTACAGGTATTACTTACGAATAAAAATTTATTTATCTTGCATCACGCTATGAGTTCGTTAAATAAGTGTTTAACTTGCATGGCTGCATCATTATTTTTTAATGTCCGAAAACCACTTTTAAATATGTGCAAAATTTACTCAATTACCTATTGGTCTATAAGACAAAGGTTTAAGAGTAATTCAATGGCCACTTACTTATATTTAACATACTGTATTTCTATGTAAAAAAGTCATGAGCGGCGAGATTATAAACCACAAAATGTTAATTAGAAGGGTTGTACAACTAAGGTCTAATACTTAATAAAGTACTGCTGAGTAATCCTTTAATCATGGCAAGTTATTAAAATGGAGACTGAGATGTCACAAAGTATCTATCCTGTTCCTGCACATATTGAAAAAACGACGTTAGTTGATAACGAAAAATATAATACACTCTACAAACAGTCGATTGATGACGCACAAGGGTTTTGGCGTGAACATGGCCAGCGCTTAGATTGGTTTACTCCGTATACTAAAGTAAAAAACACCTCATTTGATAAAGGCCATATCGATATAAAATGGTACGAAGATGGCGTTTTAAATGCCTCTTATAACTGTATTGACCGCCATTTAAAAACCAAAGCCGATAAAGTTGCGCTTATTTGGGAAGGAGACAACCCAAACCAAAGTGAAAATATTACCTACCAACAATTACATGATGAAGTGGCGCGCTTTGCTAATGGTTTAAAAAAACTGGGCGTACAAAAAGGTGACCGAGTTGCTATTTATATGCCGATGACGCCGCAAGCCATTTACGCCATGCAGGCCTGTGCACGTATTGGTGCTATTCACTCGGTTGTATTTGGTGGTTTTTCTCCCTCTGCCATTGCAGATCGAATTAAAGATTCAGGCGCTAAAGTGGTGATCACATCCGATGAAGGCCGCCGAGCTGGTAATTGTGTTCCTTTAAAAGCGAATGTTGATGAAGCCGTAGCACAAGAGTCGGTGACAAGCATTGAACACGTTATTGTACATCAGCTAACCGGTGGCGAAGTTGATTGGAACGAGCACGATATTTGGTGGCATGAGCTTGTTGCCGACCAACCGGCGCAGTGCGAACCGGAGCCAATGAATGCAGAAGATCCACTCTTTATTTTATATACTTCGGGCTCTACCGGCCAACCAAAAGGGGTTGTGCATACTACAGGGGGTTACTTAGTTTACTCATCAATGACCCACGAATACGTATTTGATTTACAAGAAGACGACGTATATTGGTGTAGCGCCGATGTAGGTTGGATCACCGGCCACAGCTATATTGCTTATGGCCCACTGGTTAATGGCTGTACGCAAGTGGTATTTGAAGGCGTGCCGACCTACCCAACCGCAGGGCGCATGGGGGAGGTGATTGATAAGCACGGCGTAACCATTTTATACACTGCACCAACCGCTATTCGAGCGTTAATGGCTAAAGGCGATGAGCCAACCGCATCATCTAATCGTCAAAGTTTACGCATTTTAGGCTCGGTGGGTGAACCCATCAACCCTGAAGCATGGACGTGGTATTACGAAAATATTGGTAATGCTAATTGCCCAATCGTAGATACGTGGTGGCAAACCGAAACGGGCGGCATTATGATCACCCCACTGCCTGGTGCCACCCAAACTAAGCCAGGTTCAGCAACGCATCCGTTTTTTGGTATTGCGCCGGCTCTATTTGATGCAGAGGGTAATACACTAGAAGGTGCCGTTGACGGTAATTTAGTGATATTAGATAGCTGGCCTTCACAAGCGCGTACTGTTTATGGCGACCACGAACGTTTTGAACAAACCTATTTTAGTGCTTACCCCGGTGTTTACTTTACAGGTGACGGCTGTCGTCGTGATGAAGATGGCTATTACTGGATCACAGGGCGTGTTGATGACGTGCTTAATGTATCAGGGCATCGCTTAGGCACCGCTGAAATAGAAAGCGCGCTGGTTGCTCACGAAGCTGTAGCAGAGGCCGCCGTAGTAGGTTATCCGCATGATATTAAAGGCCAAGGTATTTATGTTTACATTACGCCAAATGAAGGCGTTACTGTAAGTGATGAGCTGACAACTCAAGTCCGTAATTGGGTACGTAAAGAGCTAAGCCCAATAGCTTCCCCTGATATGATTCAATGGTCGCCAGGCCTACCAAAAACGCGTTCAGGTAAGATTATGCGTCGAATTTTACGTAAAATAGCCGCAAATGAACATCAACAGCTAGGGGATACATCAACACTTGCAGACCCAACCGTGGTAGATGAGCTCATAGAAAACCGATTAAATCGTTAAATGCGCGTTAAAAACTTGATTACAAGTTGATTCTAAACGTAGTATATCGGCTGTCAGTAAGTACTTTATACCTTATTGGCAGCCGAATTTATTAGGAGCGAACCATGAGTCAGTTTTTAATAGCGGATGATCATCCGTTATTTCGCGAGGCACTAAAAGGAGCATTAAGTGCTAAGTTTGACGATTTAGAGGTATTTGAATCATCAGATTTTGACAGCACACTGCAAGTACTTAGCGAACAAGAAGATCTTGATATATTACTGCTAGATTTACACATGCCAGGTAATGGTGATTTATATGGCCTGATCCGCATTCGCGAAGACTACCCAAGCTTACCCATAGCGGTTGTCTCAGGAAGTGAAGACATCAACATAGTGTCTAAGGTAATGGGTTATGGCGCAATGGGCTTTATTCCTAAGTCATCATCTTCAGATGATATTGCTAATGCTATAAACCAAATACTAGAAGGCGATACGTGGCTTCCAAAAGAGTTAAAGAATAAAGTAGCCGAAATAGAAGGGGAAGACAGAGAAATTGCCGTGCAGGTTGCATCGTTAACGCCGCAGCAATATCGTGTATTGCAATACCTTCATGAAGGGTTACTAAACAAACAAATAGCGTACGAACTACATATTTCTGAGGCAACAGTCAAAGCACACATTACCGCAATTTTTAGAAAACTTGGCGTTTATAACCGTACCCAAGCCGTTCTTATTGCCGCTAAACTACAACTAGAACCAATAGAGCAAGCTTAAAATATTAAAAGCGCTAAAATCTGTTTATCGTTAGGCAAAGCCGTGCCTAGCTAATGAGCTTATTGCCTGTTAATAGGTGATAAGCGCTTACAAATACCAGATATGCGCTGCTCTGGGTGATATGGCAAGACTGAATAAACTTCAATCCACAAAAGCCAATACACTCAAGCAGCGCTTTTTAAACTTAAAACCTACACGTTATTTACCTTTTATACATGATCTCTTTTGCAAACAATGCTAGGTTAGCGCAATTTTGTAATTTATAGAGCCAAGTATGACAGACTCCACACATTCACCTAATAATCAAGCTAAAGACAATAACGGCTTATTTAATCGCTTTTTAGCAACCGTTGAGTTTTTAGGAAATATGCTTCCTCATCCCATTACTTTATTTGCGATATTTGCGGTTTCAATTGTGCTAATTAGTGGTATTGCTGATTGGTTTGGGCTAAGCGCAATTGACCCTCGACCGATTGGGGCAGCAGGGCGTGCGCCTGATGGAGTAATTGAAGTTGTTAGCTTACTCAGTGCTGAGGGGCTACAGCGTATTATGGCTGGCCTGGTTACTAACTTTACCGGTTTTGCGCCTTTAGGCACTGTATTAGTGGCACTACTTGGGGTCAGTGTTGCAGAGCATTCAGGGCTACTCTCTGCTGCTATGCGTGGCATGGTTATGGGCGCGTCAAAGCGTTTAGTTACCTTTATGGTGGTGTTTGCTGCCATAATGTCTAACACAGCTTCTGAGCTTGGCTATGTGGTGTTAATTCCGCTTGCAGCCATGATATTTCATAGTTTGGGGCGCCACCCTTTAGCTGGCTTGGCGGCTGCATTTGCCGGTGTTTCTGGCGGCTATAGCGCTAATTTATTACTTGGCACAATAGACCCATTATTAGCAGGTATAACTACGCCTGCAGCACAAATGATTGACCCAACGTACGAGGTTGGCGCCGAGGCTAACTGGTATTTCATGATGATATCAGTATTACTTATTGCCGCACTGGGTACACTCGTAACCGAAAAAATAGTAGAGCCGCGTTTAGGTAAATATAACCCCGATGAAGCCAGTATCGACTTGTCACAAAACAATATTGATACACTTACCACGTTAGAAAAAACCGGTCTAAAATGGGCGGGTGTTGCTCTATTAGTGGTGCTGTCGTTATTTGCTTGGACGATTATTCCTGCCGATGGCATTTTACGCCACCCAGAAACAGGCCAAGTGGCAGGCTCACCTTTTTTAAAAGGAATAGTCGCAATTATATTTGTAACTTTTAGTGTGCCAGGGTTTGTTTACGGGCGTGTTGTTGGCAGCATGAAAAACGATAAAGACATTATTAACGCAATGAGCAAAAGCATGAGTTCAATGGGTTTATATATAGTATTAGTATTTTTTGCTGCCCAGTTTGTGGCCTTTTTTAAATGGACTAATTTAGGCACTATTTTGGCAATTAATGGTGCAGCACTATTACAAGCGTTAAACCTTACCGGCCCAGAAGTATTTGTATTGTTTATATTAATGTGTGCAATGGTTAACTTGAGTTTAGGCTCGTCATCGGCGCAGTGGGCGATTACAGCCCCTATTTTTGTGCCTATGCTTATGCTTATTGGTTACGCGCCAGAAACCATCCAAGCGGCGTATCGTATTGGTGACTCTGTGACTAACTTAATCACCCCAATGATGAGCTATTTTGGCTTAATTTTAGCGGTGGCAGTTAAATATAAAAAAGACATGGGTATAGGAACGTTAGTGGCCACTATGCTGCCATACAGTATTGTGTTTTTTATCGGTTGGGTCATTTTATTTTACGTATGGGTGTTTGCTTTAGGCTTGCCAGTAGGGCCTGAGTCACCTATTTATTACACACCTTAATGGTGGATGCCAATTTAGAATTAATTATGGTGTCGGATAAAACACAGCTACAGCTAATATCTGACTCTAATTAAGCTGTTAGGCATAAAAAAGCCAGCAAAAGGGGAAACCCTGTTGCTGGCTTTATAGTATGTAAAAAGGGGTCTTATACCAATCCGCAATAATACTTAATCATTTTCAGGGGCTAAACGTGTCGCTATCTGCGTTAAAAAATTCTCATTTAGAGCAACTAAATAGCGAATTTTTTGCCTTGCTATCAACACGTTTATCCATTCTCAAAATAGATCACTTAATTATGCGAAATGGTATTAGCTAAATACCACGGTTTTATTACCGTTAATAAATAGTTTGTGTTCAGAAGCTAGTTGTAAGGCTTTACTAAACACGGTTTTTTCTACGTCTTTACCCATTTTAGCCATCATTTCAGCGGTATTAGCGTGTGTTACGCTGGTGACGTCTTGTAAAATAATAGGGCCTTCATCTAGCTCATTATTTACAAAGTGAGCCGTAGCACCAATAATTTTTACGCCGCGCTCAAATGCTTGATGATACGGTTTAGCGCCAATAAAGGCCGGTAAAAACGAGTGGTGAATATTAATAATTTTGTTCTCAAAGCGACCCACAAACTCAGGGCTTAGTATGCGCATGTATTTTGCTAAGCCAATAATGTCAGGGTTATAAGAGGCAATTAAATCACCTACTTTTTCATCATGCTCGGCGCGACTTAGGCCTACGTGCGAAACAACATGAAAAGGCACATCAAAGCCTTTTGCTAACGGCTCTAAATCTGGGTAGTTGGCAATCACAGCTAATACTTCAATATTTAACGCTTGCTCAAACTGTTTAAGTAATACAGATCCTAAGCAATGTGCTTCTTTTGTTGCAAGCAGTACCACTTTAGTTTTTGTATCATCATGTAGAGCAAGTTGTGCACCCTCAGGTAATAAAGCGCGTAATTTCGATAAAAAGTCACTTTGTGGCTCGCCGGTTAGTTCAGTGCGCATAAAAAAGCGCTTGGCGTCTTTATCTACAAATTCGTTATTACGTGTAATATTTAAATTGTGCGCGTGGCAAAGCCCTGTAATTTTGGCAATTAGGCCTACATCGTCGGCACATTGGGTGGTTAGTATATAGCTCATTTTCCTCATTCTTACCCAGTTTATAATTGCTTCATTATTTGGTTTTTAACGCATAAAGCAAGGGGTTTATGCGTAAATTTAGAATTAATCGGTCAAATAGGTATAAATGATTCAATAAAGTGAAGGACAATTAAAAATACGTTAATAATAAGGCAGATAAACACCATAAATTTTAACAAGCTGGTATTTAAAAAAGGTTTAGTGGTAAGTATTTAATGCGCGCACGGTTTGTAACCTAGTTGCCTAGATTACAAACCGCGGCGCAGTTTAGCTTTTACAAATATAGCAAAGCGATTATTAAGCTTTAGGCTCTGGTGTTAAGTTCTCTTCTTGCCTTAGGTAACCTGCGGCCTCTTCATCCTCTTTTGTTATTGCTTGCTGAGTAGGTATTGCACGGGTTTGTTGGTTTAATTGATGTATTTGCGATGCATTACCTAAATCGCGCTCACTGGTAATTGAAGCAATTGATTCGCGGTCTTTTAGAAAGGCAATTACATCATTTTTAATGGCTTGTAATTGACCTTCATCTTTGTGCATTTCCATTATATGGCGAGGATGTTCAAGGTTTTTCATACCGGTGGCAGCAAACGTGCTCGTAATAACACGAGAGACAATGACCCATGGCGTGATACTGCTGCGCACTAAGGTGTTTTCTGAGCGAGTGCTGTCGTGAATACCTGTACCCGTTGAAATTTTAGATTCGGTAAATGTACCTTCACATTTAAAGTACACAAGTAATGATTCAAACTGCATTTCAGCAAAAAATAAATGAGCACAGTTAGCCAGTAAACGAGCAAAGGCTTTAATAATCCCTGCTATTATTAAAATATGAACACTGCTCATTAGTAAGCTACTAAACTGTATAACATTTTGGTTATTAAACGCTTGCTGTAAATTATTAATATTAGCGCTATCTATGTAGTAATAAATATCTATTAATGAATAGGCTAACAACACCGTTAATACTAATGCCACAATATAAAGTAAATTAGCACTGATTAGCGCAATTAATCTGGCTAGGGTAAAGTTTTTACCTAGCTCCATAGCATGTAGTTTAGGCTGAACCTCTTGAATCATTTCGCCTTTAAAACCGCCTTTACCTTCTATTTGCTCTTGCAGTTTTGGGTCTAGCTCGCGGTAAACTCTATTAGGCACTTCTTTGTAGCGTCTATTTGCCATGACAAGATTATCAAGGTTTATAAATACTTCATCAGGGTGAACAGACTCTTGCCAGTTTTCACGTAATTCTGACACTTCGGCGGTAGGGGTCACTGCGTTTAAGCGTGCTTTGATCATTGTAAATACTAATGCGCAGCTTAACGTTGCTAATATAATAATGGCAATGAGGTAGATGCCAGCATGCAAGTTTGGCAGTTGTGCCAGCCACGCGTCTATTTCTTGTTTGCTGATATGTTGCTCTTGCATTAGCCACGACATAGAAAGGCCAATAACAATCGGCAAAATAAACGACAACGAAATAATTTTAGCTAATGTACCGCCTCCCAGTGCTTCAATGTTTCTTTCAGCATTGCGAGAGATAGGTTTGCTACTTGAGCGCCAAGAAAAAAGCACATAAAACATTAAAATAGCACTGTAAACCGGAAAGGCTAATTCGCCGGCTTCCCCAGTAAAGCCCGACAGCGAAACAAACGCAACTAGCCCATAAGCAACTAAAGCAACAAGCGTGCTCACCCATGAGCCAAATAATCGCTGCGCAACATTTCGAATTGGGTAAGGTAAAAATAACAGTTTGGGAATTAAGCTGTGTAACAAACGAGATAAAAACCCGTTAGGCTCTTTAAAGGTACTGTTTTTACGACCAACCAGCATTTCTTCGAGTGATTGGGCGTTATAGGCTACTTCTTTTTTTTCTTCTTGCGCGGTAGAGCTCTCAGACTTACTAAAATTATACGCAAGCGATGTAGGGTGGTTTCTGCCTACAAAGTATTTTAAGGTGGCATAAATACCTGACGATAAAGAGCGAATACCAAGCGCTAAAATAAACATGCCAAATAACATTAAAATCCAGCCTGCGGTGGTACTTTCTTTCACCGAGCTTGCAGCTATAACAAGTAAACTTACGCCTGCTACCGACTCAATAATACCTCTTAGCGCGGTTACTTTACCTTCCAACTTAAAGGGGTTTTTTAACCCAAGATCAATAGAACCATAATCAAATGCCATTGTATGCTCCTTGTAAACAGCACATTATTTAAGGGGGTTACCAGTTTTGCAATAATACTTAATCATTTGCGAGGGCAAACCTAGTGTTAGCTATGTTTTTCCGGGCTCAAATAGACTAATTAATTAAGCGAGTTGGTATTATTATCCGTGTATATTTTGGCCAAAATGAGCATAGCTAAACGGTACCAAAAGGTGCAGTTTATATACTTAAGCAGGTAATTAAACTAAACGGATTTTTATATTATTGTTCAATTTTTGATTATATATCAATAACGTTGTTCAGTTTAAGGTTATTTTACAGTGATACCTTTATTGATGATGGTTTAAGTTGCTAGGAGCATAAATGAAACTAATCTACGTCGATGATAATTTACCCGGTATAACCCGTAAGCGTAAAAACAAAACGTGGCTGTACTTTGACCCAATAGGAAAGCAAATCACCGATCAAAAAGTGATTGATCGTTTAAATGCGTTAGCGTTTCCGCCCGCCTACAAAAATGCTTGGTTTTGCCCTGAAGAAAATGGCCATATTTTAGTAACCGGGATAGATAGTAAAGGCCGTAAGCAATACCGTTACCATGAAGATTTTAGAGCTCAACAAGAGGCGAAAAAATACCAAGCCTGTGGGGTGTTTGGCAATAAGCTGCCATTACTGCGTGCCCGTTTAGAAAACGATTTACAAGGGAATGAGCTCAGCGTAGAGCGCACATTAGCTGCGGTAGTTAGGCTTATGGACTTAGGTGCATTGCGGGTAGGTAACGAGCGAAATGTAAAGCAAAACAAAAGTTTTGGCGCCACAACCCTGCGCAATCGCCATGCTAAGCTTACGGGTAAAAATATACAGCTACGGTATCGGGCTAAATCGGGCAAAGAGCGCGAGGTAAACATAACCGACAGAGTGCTTAGCCATGTAATTAAAGACCTACAAGATTTACCCGGTCAGCATTTGTTTCAATATATAAGCGATGGAGAGCGCACAAACGTAACCTCTAGTGAAATTAACCATTATATTCAACAAATAATGGGTGAGGACTTTAGCGCTAAGCACTTTAGAACCTGGCGAGCCAGTGTTATTGCCTTTAAGCAACTTGTAAAAGCAAAAGGCGCACTTAGTTTAAAAAGTATGCTCGAGAGCGTGTCTGAGCAGCTAGGTAATACGCCCGCTATTGCCCGTAAATCGTATGTTCACCCGGATTTAATTGCCTTGTGTAAAGAGGATGAACAAACCCAAACAGCGTGGCGAGAGTCGCTTTCTTTACCGCGAAAAACAAAATACTTGAGTCGTTATGAGCGTGGCTTTTTGGCCTTTTTAAAAGACTAATTGCTATAGCAACTTTACACACTACAGCAACCAAATTACATAATTGCGTAGTTGAAGTGTTTTTTAATTACCATGTAAAATTTTAAAAAGTTATTAAATTTCAGTGTGTTGTATTTTTATTTTATTTTGGCACCTGCATTGCACCTTCAAATTACTGTTAAGCAGTAAGTACAAAAGCATTTATCAATGATATTTAGCGAGGAGGTACAAAGTGAAGGGGTTATTTTCAAAGGCATTGTCTACAAAGGTAAAGCACATTACGTTACACGCTACGCTTGCAGGCTGCGTTAGCGCCATGCTAACAGGGCAAGCGCTAGGCAGTGCAGATCTTGAAAGTGTGGCACTTGCCAACTCTTCATTAACCACTTACAACTCGCAACAACAATTGCAAAATGGCGATTATTATTTTGATCAAAATGCAGCACAGTTAATCGCGCGCACCGAAAAAGCAATTAACTGGTACACAGAAATAGTTAACAGTGGCGGGTTTACCCCTTTATACACTAATGAGTTGCTTGAACTTGGCAGCACTAGTAAAGCGGTGAGTCAGTTGGCGCTGCGTTTGTATCAAGAGCGTGACTTAACCAGCAATGTATGTGACACCGCAATGTGCACATTTGATAAAACCATTGAGCAGGCTGTGCAACAGTTTCAGCGTCGCCACGGTTTAAAGGTTGATGGGCGAGTAGGAAAGCGCACCTTAGCTAAGCTTAATGTACCCGCTAAGAAAAAATTGGCTAAATTAAAGCTTAATTTTTACCGCATAACTAACTTCGCAGGCTCAAGTGATTCGCAGTATGTGTACGTAAACATACCTGAGTACACATTGCGCTATGTAAAAGCAGGCGAAGTAAAACTACAAAATAACGTTATTGTGGGTAAGCCGAGCTGGGAAACACCTGCCTTTAGTGACGAAATCGAAAAATTTGTAGTAAACCCTGAGTGGCGTATACCAACCTCTATTGCAACCAAAGAAATAGCACCAAAGGTGGCAAAAGATCCTCAGTACCTTGCTAAAAATAATATCGAAATTAGAAAAAACAGCTACCTAGATTCTAAAACAGTTAACCCCAGTAATATTGATTGGCAGTCTATTAAGCCCTATCAGTTTGATCACTTTTTAGTTAAGCGTGCAGGGGATAAAAACCCACTTGGCGAAGTGAAATATCTGTTTCCAAATCCTGAAGCCATTTATGTTCACGATACTCCAGCAAAGCAGCGTTTTAACCAAGCGCAGCGTGCGCTATCACATGGCTGTATAAGGGTTGAAGAGCCATTTTCATTGGCGCGTGAAATAATTAAGCACCAAGGTGAAGAGCGCACTCTTAAGCAAGTGGATAAAGCCAGAGATACCGATACCACTCAAACTTTTTATTTAAATGAGCCCTTACCTATTCATTTGGTGTATTGGACGGCGTGGGTTGATGAAGACATGCTCGTTAATTTTAGAGACGATATTTATCAACATGACGCAAAAGCATTACTTAAAAACGAAGATCAGTCAGTCATTGCTGCATTGATAAAATAGACTATGAGAGGATTTATGCCGTTTATACCACGTATTTTAGGCTGCATATTAGCGCTTTGCGTAAGCGTAGGTAGTTATGCCGCCGAGCCCGTGAAAAAAGCACACCCAAGCGTTGATATTCAAAATAAAGCAAATTTTGAAGATGCAGAGTTTAGCCTAAAAATTAACGACATAGTAATGCCGTATTCGGTGTTTTCTGTATTTGTGATGCCTAATGAGGCAGTTGAGTTTGAAGTGCTTTACGCACAATCAAAACGACCCTATTCATTACTTAATAACCATAGCAACGCCACCTTAACTGATACAAACCGCTGGCAGTGGCAGGCGCCTAAAAAGCCTGGCTTAACACGGGTAATTATTGAATCCCCCGACAAAAAGCAACGTATGACAATTAATGTGTTTGTTAAAGTACCTGCAGATGAAGTACAAGGTGGAAAGCTTAAATATTACCACATTGGCCATTACCCAACGCCCTCACAAATTAAAGATAGTAAGCATTACATAGTGCCCGATGGTTTTGTAAAGGTGACCCCAGAGAACGAAAATATAAAAATATCACCGCATTTTTCTCTTAAAGAATTTGTGAGTAAGCAACGAAGTAAGCACCCTAAATACTTATTCTTACAAAACAAGTTGTTACTTAAACTTGAAAAAATACGCAAAGAGCTGATTTTAGAAAACATACCGGTTAAAAATATGGTGGTAATGAGCGGTTACCGCACCCCTTATTACAACAAAGCCATTGGTAACGTAAAGCTTAGCCGCCATGTGTTTGGCGACGCTGCCGATATATTTATAGATAACGATGGCGACTACCGTATGGATGATATAAACAACGACGGCAAGCACTCTATTGGCGATGCACAAGCTATGGCTGGTATAGTGGAGTCGCTCGCTAAGCGAGAGTCATTTAAAGGCTTACTTGGCGGTTTAGGTGTTTACGGGCCAAAATCACATCGCGGTGCATTTATACATGTTGATACGCGTGGTTTTAAAGCGCGCTGGGTGAGTAAGTAATATATGTTTCATGGTTAGTAATCACGTTAGCATAAAAAGTATTGGCAATTTTTTTGCCAATACTAAGCAGGTCATTGTTAAATATTGATTACCTTTTACCTTTTACCTTTTACCTTTTACCTTTTACCTTTTACTCAAAATTTAAGTGCAAAGATTTAACTCAATAACAGCCATGTTATTAAAACACATAAGGTATAAGACTCGTTCAAACCAATTAAGCGAAGGTTGAAGATGTCTGAAATTAAACGGTTCCAAACTTCTTTAAATAGTGCCGACAAAATACAGGCGCTTATAATCCACATTGCTAGCAGTAGCACCATTTTTACTGTGAATGTTTGTATATAAATATCAATAAGGCTATTCCTTTGATATGTATTCCCTACATCAAACGTCATTAACGTATACAACAAGCTAATAGCCCACAAAGCTATGGTTGCAAAGATATTAAAGCGCGTGGTAATTCCTTTTTTCATTAAAGATAAGTCCTTTTTAATTAAAGTTAGCTTTACTTTTGTAAGTTACCATTAATGGTACGGCGGTTCTACTGCAGCATAAAAGTTTCGTACTCAAGCTCTTCAAATTGTTTTGATAGCCAATAAAGACCAATTACAGATGTAATTATGGTCGAGAGCGCAAAACCGTAACCATAAAACTGTGGCCCTAATGCAATTGAGGCAATCGTAAATACGATATTGATAAACAAAAACAGACCAGATAAAAATAATACGGTGGCACGCTTATCTAAGTAAAATAAAATATTTAAGATAGACAAAAATATAACCTGTACACCTACACCCACCACATCAATAAACAGCAGTGTTTTATAGTTAGGGTCTATGCCTATAAAGGTCAGTATTTGCTCACCCCACAGTAATAAGCACGCAACGGTTATACCTTGGATTTTAAATATATCGTAAAGGCCGCCTTGCGCTGTTTGCACCATTTTATCTTTTAGGTAAAAAATTTCTTCAAGCGATGAGCCACCTCTAATGGCGGTATAAAAACGGTCGTATTGTTCTACAAAGTCGGTTTCCATTCTGACTAAAAATACCGCCATTCCAGGAATAATGGTTAAATAGGCTAAAAATATAGGCAAGTCGTAAATAGGGCTTGCTCTTAATGTGCCTATAATTTGAATAGAGGTAGCGGGGGAGTACCAAAAAATAATTTTATCGGCCCACACGCCTATGTTGTAAAAAAGCCCACAAAAAAATAGGCTGTAATACACTTTTTTGTTGTTTAAAAAATCAAAACTAATGAGTTTACCGCCAGGGTAGCGACGAATAATCATAAACAAAAAGCTAAAAAAGAGCAGCGCTTCACCGGCAAAAAAAGCAAAAAACAACCCGTCTATTTGCCAGTCGCGCAGTAAAAATGCCAGTAACACCATAAAGCTGTAACCGCTTAACATGGTTACTAAAATAAGCCGGTACTCCTTCATTCCCGACAAAAATATAGCGCCAAGCCATTGGTTACATAAGCTTACAAACGCCCCTAATATTATTATTTTAGTCACAACAGATAGCGGTAGTATTGGCCATACAGCTAAGCCAATCAGTAATGCGGCAAGGGTGGTAACAAGCTGCGCGCCAAGTAAATTAGGCAGTACCTGCTCGTCCTTTTTTTGAAAAAACAGATCGGCAACAAAACGCGTTAATAATAGCTGCAGACCGCCGGTTAATATAAGGGACGCTGCCATCATATACGTAATAAGCGTTAAAAACTGAATAATTAATACTTTTGGCAGCACGACACCTAGGCTTAAAATACCAATTAGCATGAGCGCAATGATAGAAAGCAGCCAAGGGCCTGAGCCTATTAATCCCGCATAACCGTATGCTTCAAAAACAGAGAGTAGGGTGTTTTTTTTGAGAATTTTACGTATCTCAAAACCTATTCCGGCCATGCGATTGTATCCTTGTAAAGTTTATCGTAGCGGGCAAACATATGGCTCTCGTCGTAGTATGTTTTAACACGGTTGAGGCCGTTTTGTTGGTACTGATACCATGTTTTCTCATTTTCCAATAGGGTGATTATTTGCTGTGCGGTCTCGCTGGGTGAGGCAATAGAAACTACTTCGCCAGCTTTACCAAGGGCCCTATCTTCCTCGCTTGCCCCTTCTATTATTTCTCGGCACGAGCCCACGTCACTTGCAAGTACAGGTACGCCTGCTGCCATTGCTTCAAGCAGCACTAATGGTTGAGCTTCAGAAATTGAAGTCAACGCAACAATACCTAGCTTTGGGAGTATTTCGACGATGCTTTTCATGCCGGTAAACGTAATGTTTTTGTCTAAATCTAGGCTGCTTACTAGTAGCTGGCACTCTTTATAATACTGTGGGTCTTCCTCAAAAGGGCCTATGATCCAGCCTTCGATGTCTGGCAGTTCGGCTTGGACCTCTTTAATGGCACGAATAAAGGTTTTAATATCTTTAATTGGCACTACACGGCCAATTAACCCAACCACCATAGGGACCGGTTTAGGTCTCGCGTCAAGCGCATCAGCAAAGCGTTTTGTTTTTATACCATTAGGCACTACCGAGGCTTTACTTTCGCTGGCACCATCTTTAATTTGCCTTTGTCTATTCCCTTCATAAAGCGAGATGATTTTGTCGGCTTGATGATAAGTAGTACGGCCAATTTGCTCAAAAAAGCTGATCCACATTCGGCGAATAAAGCCCATTTCAGTATTTAGGTTTTTACCTAGGCTTTGTTCAGACTCTTTTATCCAACTTGCCTGTATTAAATCTATTTTACGCTCTTTAGTGTAAATACCGTGCTCGGTAAGCAAAAATGGCGTGTTGTGTATAACGCTTGCACCTGCGCCCAATATGCCAGCATAGCCTGTCGAAATCGAATGAATAAGTTTAACATCGGGGAGTGAACGGGCTATTTCGGCTATTTGAAACAGTGGCTTATACAAATTTCTGTACGACCAAAAAAAGTCGATAAATGACGATTCATCGCAATAAGTTAAATAATAGTTTGCCAGCACCTGCCACGACGACTCGCTGTATAAAAAATCGGCTTCGTTGATACCGTCTTTTCTAGCTAGATTTTCAAAGGCAAACTTTACCAACTCCGTCGGTATTGGGTCTTTACAGTCACGGAAATACCCTTGCAATTGCTGCCAAAAATCAAACAGTTCTTTTTTATATTTAACGCCATGTTTCGCTTTTATTTTTCTACTGTGTTGCGTAACTAAATAATGCACATGCAGCTTAGTTACATTACTTGGTAGCGTGTACTGAATGTCGCCGTAGTGTTCGGGTGCGCCACCAACAAACACTAATTCAAAGTTATAGTGAGGCAGGCCTTCTATAATTTGGTGTACCCAGCTTGATACGCCGCCCCGTACATAGGGGTAAGTGCCTTCAAGTAAGAGTAAAATATCGGCTTTTTTTTCACTCATGCCAATACTCCTGTAAATGGCGTAACTCAGAGCCTTTAGGCTGTAGTGCTAGCTCTTCAAGATAGCGCTGACAGTCTGTGTAATTGTGTAATCCAAAGGCGACTTCGGCTTTATAAGGTAATACGTGGCGTCTGGCCATGCCTAATTGCGTGGCTAAATTTAAGCTTTGCTGCGCCTCATTTAATTTACCGAGCGCAAGTTGAATTCGCCCTAAAAACACATAGCTTGCTGGCTGCGGGTTAAACTTTATACTTGTTAAGGTTAGTGCTTCTGCTTTTTCTAGTACGTACTTTTTTAGTGCGCCTTGTGCTAAGCCTAAGTAACTAAGCTCCCAATAAAGCTCGGCTTGTTGGCGTTGCAGATTGCTCAATTTAGGTTGTTGCGTGGTATTGGCTATAGCGTGCTGGCATTGGCTTATTTTTTCGTTCAGTTTAGTTTCTTTGCTATCAAGAGTTGAATAGGCAAGTAAGCGAATATCATCTTCTAAGTCTTTTAAAGCCAGTTTGAGTATAGGAATAGCTTGGGCATCGCTCATGTGCCGTGCAGCCATTACTGCACTTAGGCGTTTATTTGGCTCACTGGCGTGTTTTAAAATAGCTTTTAGTCCGCCCATAGAGTAAATAGGCGTTGCTGAGACACTTCTTGCTTCAAAGGGCAGGGCAGGAACCTTGTGCTCTACAATATCAATATCGTTGTTTTTAAGCGGTTTACTAAGGGCAAAAGTAATGGCAAATACCACCCCTAAAATACCAAATACAGGCAAGGTAAATAGCAGTAAAAATAACAGCGCTGAGCCACTTTTTAAGGTGGTTTTGTATTTGTTAGGAATAAAAGCATGGCTTACAAAGGTAAAGCACAGGCTAGCAATGCCATGTAATAAAACAATTAACAGCCAGTTAGGCGCATCTAAAATATGCGCAAAAGCAAAGTATTCACATAAACAGCCAATAAAAGTGGCAACGATAATTTTAATCATGGGATGCAACTAACTTAGCGATGTGTTCGCTGCTTATAGGCAATGCCATTTGTTCTTCTATTTTAATTTGTAGTTGCTCAACGGTTTTACCAAAGTGCTCGATACACCAAGTATTAATACGCGATATAAAGCCACTTTTGTCCAGTTCACTTGCCATTGGCATAAGCAGTAAAAGTGTGTGGTTTTGACTATCGTAAAGATAAATATCTAGACCTCTGCGAGCTTCACTTAAATACTCTAATAATTGGCGCGACTCTTCACTTGTTTGCATTGCTTTGAGTTTAAGCAGCTGCGAGGGAATATTATAGCGTTTAGCTTCTTTGTTGGCCCTGCGTAGTTGCCTTACAAAATAAGGGGTTTCTTGTGGGGTCATTACCGGGTTGGTAATTTCATGACGCAGCAAATCGCCAATGTTACCGGCCATAACAGCTAGCAAAGTAAGTGTGGTATTTTTAAGGGCAAAAAATTGAATGCTTTGTACTAAAATTACCCCGTAAATAGTGTTATTAATATCAACCAGTGGGATAGCAATATGGTATTGGCTAAATTTATTTTTAACCTCTTTAACAGAAACCAGCTCGCGCTCTTCAAACATGGCTTTAATAAGGGGGTCTTCCATATTTAGCTCGCCCATAGCACCTATGCTTGCTAATGGCTGCTCTATTATGGTGTTGTTTTCTACTTTATAAAGCGCTGCTTTTTCAAGTGAGCCATATTCAACAAATAAGTTTAAAATGCTGTTTGCCGCACTGTCTAAGCGTCTTTGTGTTAGTTGCCCTATAACGGCCCGTACTGCTTGGAGCGATTCGCGCAGGCTAAGAGTATGACCTGCTAACATTTGCTCAATCCGGTCGTGGGATGAGTTTATTAAATGGTATTGGCGGGTAAAGGTTTCTAATCGGTTAGTTACATACTCAAGCTCAATACTTTGCTGTTGATTAGTGCGCTCCCATACATCTCTGAATTCGCCAGCAATCATAATTACAATTAAATAACCAATCATGGCGTTAATATTAAATTCGTTAGGTTGCGCTAATACTTCGCTTTTGCTTAACAGCAATTGCCCGGCTAATAAACATAATATGCTTATAAAGCCTTTTGAAAAACCATAGCGCAAAGCCACTAACAGCGGCCCAAGTACGGGCCACGAAAACCCATTTTCCGTCCAAAAGGGATCTTCGGCGTTAAATATAACCGGCAGCACAATTGCAAGCGCGGTAAATATAATTACCTCAGCCCAAATTTGTAGCTCAGGGACCTCTCTTGGTCGAAAAAAATGTGTTTTCACTCACTAACCTCAATGTACGAAATTAAATCGGCGATGACATCTTGTGCTGTCGCTGCAATACTGTCGCGGCCCCAACCACTTTTTGCGATAGTGCCTGTCCAAAGTGGGGTTGTTTGACCTTTAGCCGTTAAGCTAAGTGTAAGTGCGACTACCGGCTCGCCGTCTAGACCCGCTTTATAACGCCATTCTTCTATGCTACCTGATAACACATAATCTGTTTGCTGTGTGCTTAACCACTGCATGGCGTTATCAAGACGGTATTGATCGTCAAGTGGCGGAAGGTCTTTAGTGTTACTGCGCGGTGCACGTAATAACGTAGGAAGCTTATTTTGCTGCCAAATACTTGCAAGTATATCTTCTGCACGTTCACCGGCTAAGGGGGTTTGCGCATGATTTACCAAAGGCATTAAAGCCACGGTAGTTGATGGACCTAGCTCTACATCATCAGCCACACGGCTGGTGGTACATGCACTGAGCACTAATACCAAACACGGTATGATTAAACGAAACATATTCTCTCCTAACATTAAAAATGTACGTAATAGCCTAATTGTAATTGTGTATCTGAGTTACCCACTTTATTACTACTTTGATAACCCAGCTGTAATTTAAATAAATCATCCCCTAGCACTGACCAGCCCGCACCACTAGATACTGAAATGTCGAGGGTGTCGTTTAACGTTTGATAACCCGTACTGATGTCGAATAACCACGACGGGCTTTCGCCTAAATAAGGGGGGGCTAAGTTTGAGTTTGACGAAAGCGAAGTGCCCAGAGCAAAGCGCCTAAAAGGTTGTATATCAATAAGCAGCGGTCGGGCTCTTTGATCTATGCCTAAAGGGGCTAATGTGCGTTCAAAGTCTTGCCATTGAGCACTAAAATAAGTACTCCAAATAGGGCGGTCTTTTAAAATAGTGTATTGATAGCGGGCGTTATATTCTTGCCCGCTGACAAGCGTTGAGCTATCACTGCGCCGCTTAAATGCCATGGCGGCTGCCGAGAACTGCACGTTTTGACGCCCATCAATAGCGTAATTTATATAAGCCGTGGTTTTATTTAATTTGGCAAAGCTAAGTAAGGTTTCTGATTGGCGGTTTTCAACGTTGTGCTCAAGTTTTACACCTACCTGCGTGCGCGAGTCCCACTGGTAACGCGCATCTAGGCTCAAGCCTTGGCGGCTCATTAAATTGCCCTGATGAGAGTCTACTTTTGCATCAAAGTACCAACGACCCCATGTCATTTTATCTTCTACGGCAAACAGTAACCCGTTGTTATTTAAGTTTTGTTGATTGCTAATGCTAAGTTTCCATTGCCCTTTAGCATACGGAAAATAAACATTTACATCGTACTGGCTAGTGTTTAAACCGGCCTCGGGGGATAGGTTAATCTCTAATGCTCTAAAGTAGCTGGTGCGGGCGTTACGTAATAAAGACGTTTCGGCTTGTGTTGGCTCTTGTGTTAACTCCTCATACCAACGCTGCATAGTTGCATAAGGCTGCCTTAAATAGAGTAAGGCGCTTAACTCATCTATTTTGCCTAACGTTTGCGTATTTACCAGAGCCTTTACTTTATTAAACTCGCCGTTGCTCATAGCCAATTGTAGCTTTTGCCATGGCTCAAGTTTTTGTGCTGCTCGTCTGGCTAACCACCAGTTGGCGGTTGCGTTGTTTATAGCCTCAGGCGCTATGTCATCTAAGCTGCTAAATTGGCGTAAGTGGGGCACGGCCATTGCGCCGGCCCATTGGATCATTAAACCTCGGTATGCGTATTTGTCTTTTGGTAAATGGTTTAATAAGTAATGTTTAAGTTCGCTGGCATTAGCGTAGTAGCCTAACTGGTTCATAACATCGGCTAAATTTACTAAAGTGGTTAAATCTCGAGGGTTACTAATGGCTAATTGGCGCAGATAAAAATAAGCACTATTAAAAGCTTTTTGATGAATAGATAAACTCGCCAGTAATTGTGCCCACTCTCGGCTGGGTTCATTGCTTGAGTAGTTAGCTAAAATACGCTTAATCATAATGGTGTCGTGCATTTGCAATGCAAGCCAGCCTTGCGCTAGTACCACATCGGGATTGTATTCACTTAGTTTTGCTGCGCGGTTAAGTGTTGTGTATGCGTAATTTAAGTCACTTTGATTTTGGTACCAGTTTGATAATATTAACCATGCAGGGTAAAGCGCTTTATTATAACGTTGTTTTTCAAGAGCCTGATGAGCACGAGTAACGTGTTCTTCATCGCCAATTTGCGTGCTTAATAAGGTAATTTGGATTAACTGTCTATCAGTGAGTGCGGTTTGTTGCCATAGGTAATTTAATAACCCTTGTGGGTTGTCGGCAAATTTTAGCTGCTGATAATGCAGCATATCACCTACACTCAGTGGGCTAATGTTTTTTAATTGCTCTAAAGCGTACAGCTCTTCTTTTTTATCATTTACACGCAAAGCCATATCAACGCGGGCGCCCCAAAACTCATCATCGTTACTACGTGCTTTTTGTTTTAAAATGGCCAAAGCGGTTGTAAAGTCATCGTTTAACCAATGCGCTCTTGCAAGCCAAAGTAAGTCTTCTTCGTTTTTCGGCCCTGCGTAGTGAGGCCACAAGGCTCTCAGCCCAGCTAAATTACCGGTATCATGTAACACCTTGGCTTTCCAATATTGTGAAAGAGGTGTTTTTCCGTTTATTTGCTCATAGCGCTCAATATGATTAAGCTCTTGTTTTGCGTTACCAATAAATTCGTTGGTTTGCATCCAATTTGCAAATCCGTTGTCTTTAAGCTGTCGGTTTTGCGCTTTATATTCGTAAATGTCGTTGGCATCTTGATATAAGTACAAGGCATTCGCATCATTAATGCTGTCGGTCAGCATAGCTACATCAACGGCTTTATGGGCCATTAACCATTTAAATTCTTTAAGCGCCTGTTTAGGCTTATTTTGCCAGCGCATAATTTTCCAATTTAAAAGCCTCAGCGCTTTATCATTGGGTGTTTTAAGTAATAACTTTGCGATTAATTGTTCAGCTGCGTTTGCATTGCCATTGGCTAAGTTTAAATGCATGGCTTTGGTTAAATATTCGCTGTTATTAGGCTGAGTTTTTAATAATTTTTCTACTGCTTTTAAGGCTTCTTTATTATCACCCGCTAAGCTTGCAAAATATAATGTACGCTCGGTATTAGCGGTATCACCGTATTTTTTCCACCATGTGTAAGCTTGTTTTGGATTGTTAGCACCCAGTGCGGTTTCAATGGCTTTTTGGGCTACATCGGCATTAATGTGGGTTTTATAAATAGCGAGCGCTTTGCCAGGCTCACCTGCGCCTAACCAAAAATCAACGGCTAATAATGGCTGTGCGTGTTGCTCATAATATTGCGCTACGTTTACATTGAGCCCCGTGGCTTTAGCTATATTTAATAACTGGTTATCCCAGTGTTTAAATGCCGCAAGTTTAAGTGTTAGTTCTTCAAAACGGTCATCTTTATTTGCGCCACTATCAACCCACAATGCGTATAAAAGTTTTATTTCTAATTCAGTTTTTGTATCGCTCTTAGGGAGTTTTTCAAGCTCGTTAGTCGCTTGCGAATACTCATTTAAGCCCAGGTGAATGGCTATTTTTTTGGCGCGTAGTTTTTCATTATTAGGGTCGCTACTTAATGCGGCATTTAAGTAGGTTTTTTCAAAGGTATAATCTTGCGATAGCGAGTCGTCTTCAAAAAATAAGGTGTGCGGAAACAGCGCGTAAAGTGAAAAGCAACTAACCGCTAATATAATTAAAATGGTTTTAACTGATACTAAGTGAGGGCGCTTTTTGTTATTCATTATTGAGCCCTTGTTGCGCAGTTTAAATAGCCATAAAATTCGCCAGCAGGTAATGTAAACTGCGTTGTATTGGCAAAGGTTTTTCCGCTAAAGCGCTTTCCCATATGCGAAATGAATTGACAATTGCGAGCATTTTTAAGCTCAATTTTAGCCTCAATCCACGCTTTAAAGCTGACAGGGCCGTTTACCTGCCAATTACTAAACGCGACATTAGCAGAGAGCAAATAAGGTTGGTTATCTGGCGTTGTATGATCAAAGTTAATAGTCGCTATTTCATCGCCCACGTGAATATAGTTTCCTTGCGCGGTTACCCCTAAAATACCCTGGCTGTTAGTCATATTGGGCACATCAAAAATAGTAGGCAAGCGCAGCGTTTTTATATATTTAGAACTAAATAGCCATTCGCCACGCGTATTTTTAGCAAGCGCAGAAAAATAAAAATCTTTGGCAATGCGTGCATATTGACTTAAATGCACCGGGGTATTTTCTCTGGCTAATACGTAATCAATATTGTAATGCAGCGCATCAAGCCCTGCTGGCACTTCGCCAGAGTAAAAGTGAAAGTAAATTGTGTAAGGCTTTAACCTGTATGGTTTTTCGGTTATTTCAAATGTTTCTACTAATCGCTTAAAACCATAGTAAGGGCCGTGCCATAAATTGGTGTAAACATTTTCGTTTAAAATGGGCGCGTATATTTGATACAGCAAATCTCGCTCAGGGCGGCCAATAGGTGATATATGCGACAAGCTTGGATTGTCGGCATTGACGTCGGTATTTCCTCCATTAACGTTAATTAAACCGGCATCGCGCGCAAGTTCGAGGGCTTTTGGGCCTGGGGTTGCATCACCTGACCATAGCATCATCACGGTTTTTTTATTTTTTGGTGCGAGTCGCTCATTAATGTAATTTATTGAGCCTGTTATTTCTTTATTTAAATCGATGGCGTCATAACCGGGTACATCTAAATGAAACCCGTAGTCGGTGTCGTCTTTATTTATTTCTTTTCTACCTGATAAGGCTGTCCAGAAATAGGGGTGGCTGTAAGTGTGTGACGCGACTTCGACATAAGGAAGCGCAAAAATTTCTTTGGCTATTTTTTCAAGCTTTGGGCTGTCAGCGCCATGCAATCCGTTAGGCTCAATATCTGCTTGGATAATTGAGGAGGTAAGTGGTAGCTTGTATTTTTTTATAACTTCATCGCGCACAACTTCTGCTGCGTAAGGTTTACCTGCAAAGTGCGCAATGCTCGTAAAGCCGTCGCCATCAATATGAAGGGTTAGCATACGCCGACCGCTTAATGTAGTTGTATCTGGGGCTAGTATAGGCACAAGCCCCATTGCCTTAGTTAACACGGCTTTGGGGTCTACAACCCAGTTACTGCCCTCCATAGGCAGTGTATCTATAAGCCAAGGTGCCGCGATAAGTGCGCCGTACTTAGTTTTACTTCCTTGGGTTAGGGTGGTGCCATCTTCAGCGTGTATTGATATTAATGATTGCGCATTCTCTGCAAGTGTTAATAAATAGGGCTTTACAATAGCGGGCGCAGTGGTTGACTCACCTTTGAGCCAAGATGCCATAGCCGCGAGTTTATAAGGCCCATTTGAAGGCAAATTAGTAGGCTCTACTCCTAAGCTTTTAAGTAACTTATTAGAAGGAGGGAGCTCGCCAAGTACCAGTTGCGGTACCACGCCTAAGTTACTTTCGAGCCACTCAATAACCTGTGCATTATAAAATTGATCGCTCGTTGTCCAAGAGATAATGCCAGCATGGAGGCTGGCATCTACTTTAGGTAAAGGCGTGTTAGCCATGTCTATGTAATCAGGTATGTAGCCTAAATACTCAATCATTGTGGCAAGCTTTAAATGAACCGTGGTGTATATAAGTGGCTTTACATTACTGTTGTATGGAATAAGTATGCGCCTAGGCACTGGCTGTATATTTGATGTCCCCCAAGTTTGAAGGTGCCCATCAGTAACCCAAGGAGCATAACCTTGGGCAATAATCTGCTTAGCCATCGCAAGGCGCTGCTGTGGTTTAGCGTAATCAATTACCTGTACGTTAAAGCCCAGTGATTGTGCTTTATGAAGCTTTTCATTTAACCAAGCTTGATCGTTCTCAGTGGTAAGTTTGTAGCTGTTATCTACTGGATTAAAGTGGCTAAATAGCCCCTCTGCAACTAAATCAGAGGCGTAATCGTTAAGCTGTGGCAGTAGCTCAAACCCTCTGTTTAAAATTAAATGTTTATTAAATGTACTCGACAAACCTTTAATTATATTCACAAGCCCCACTTGTTGAGCCGCTTTATCGTAATCGGGTTTTAATAATTGGTAGCTGTCGAGCGTATCTAAAAATAAACCGTTAAAGCCTCGTTGTTGTAATTCACGTGCTTGTTTTTGCAGGTGTTGTTGCCAATGCTCAGCGGTTAAATCAGCAATATGGCTATTCCAGTGTGGATTTTTTGCTACTGAGGATTCATTTTCAGTAAACGATTCTCCCACACTTAAATAAGCGAATACGCTAATGTTGCGATCTTTAAGCCAATTAAGTTCGTGTTGAGTGATGCTTTGCGGCTGCACAACAACCCGTGAATAAAAGGTCATTTCAGCCAGCGGCATGGGGGATGAGTAATAAAAGGCAATGCTCTTGTTAGCAGGTTGAGCGCACACGTTTAAACAAATCAACAACGTTAGATATAAGAAGTACTTCATTATTATTTTTTAAAAACCACAGCCTAAGTTAACGTTGAACATTGTCCCGCTTTTTGTGTAAGTATTTATTATTAGAATTGTGATGATTATATGTTAAATAAAAATGCCTGGCTACCTTGATGTGAGATGAATAGTGGTGGAATTGCTTGAGTGTTAACTAAGTAAAAGGTAATAAAAACGCCTTACTGCACAGTGTTTTCGATAAAAAATTGCGACTAATGTCGAGTGATAATGTATATCTAAAGCGCTGTAATCTAATTATAATGCGGCCACCTTAGCAACCTCCTGCGCTATTTATAAATTGATATAAATAGTGACCTATTAAATGCTTACTTTATTGCGTTAATTACTGCAAAGCAGACAGTGATAACGTGTATACCCTATTTGTGGAGATTTAATGAGTAACTTAAGCTTGAGAAATAAACTTTTATTACTGGCTATTTTACCGTTGAGCTTGTTATTAATTAGCTTAATGGCCAGCTCGTACTATTTAGAATCGCAAAACCAGCAACAAAATTTTGAAACAATTAAATCTAAACTCATTAAAGACAAACACACGCTACTTGCCACTGAAGTGGAAATAGCAAGCAAGTTGGTACGCCATCAGTTAGATAACGGATCAACACAAAGTGTTAAAAATGTCCTTAGGGAGCTTACTTTTGGTGACGACGGTTACTTTTTTATTTACGACACACGCGGCGTTAGTGTGTTCCATGCCTTGTTAGGAAGTGCTATTGAAGGGCAAAATAAAATAGGGATGACAGACCCAAATGGTAAAAAAATAATTGTTGGATTATTAGAGCAAGCACGTAAAGGTGGCGGGGCATTTAATTACCATTTTCAAAAGCCAAATACCAACGGGTTAGTAGAGAAAATAGGCTATGCCGTAATGATACCAGGTACCGATTGGATGATTGGTACGGGTGCCTATATGGATGATATACAAACAGAGCTTGCAAATTATAAACAAACTATGCAATCGCATACTCGCGAAAAAATAACCACCTTGTTATTAATTGCCTTATTTTGGGTTGTGGTTAGCGTAGTGGGCGCACTTTTAGCGTCTAACGCTATGGTTAAACCTATCCAAATAATGGGCCAAAGCTTAGATGATATTGCTAAAGGTGAAGGCGACTTAACAAAACGCCTAGCTATACATACGCACGATGAAATAGGGCAGTTGGGCGAATCGTTTAATGTGTTTGTTAGCAAGCTGCAAAGCATTATAAGTAATGTGGCTGATGTTACTAATGATGTAAAAAACGCCTCAAGCGATATTAATTCGCAAACAAAACTGTTTGAAAATAAACTGCTTAATCATAACCACGAAACAGATTTAGTTGCCACAGCGATTACCGAAATGTCGGCTACTTCTCACGAAGTGGCTAAAAATACCACGCAAGTTGCTGAGTCTACTCATACGGCAACGCTAGAAGTGGCAAAAGCGCAAGAGTGCGTAGATATATCACTAAGTGAAGTTTCTGACCTTATGGGCGAAATTAACCTAGCTGCTGATCAGGTAAATTCTTTAAGTGAGCAATCTAAAAAAATAGACAGTGTACTTAGTGTAATAGGTGGCATTGCCGAGCAAACTAATTTACTTGCACTTAACGCCGCCATAGAAGCCGCACGTGCCGGCGAGCAAGGCCGGGGTTTTGCCGTGGTGGCTGATGAAGTAAGGAGCTTAGCGAGTCGTACACAACTTAGTACCCATGAAATTAGTGAAATGCTAAGTGAATTACATAACTTAGTGGGCGCCGCGGTAAATGCCATGCAGGCGAGCCAAGCAAGTTGTAATCGCTCAGTTGAGTCATCGCGCGATATATCGCAAAGTTTAGGTGCTGTTACTACGTCGGTTACCACGATTAACGACATGAGTACGCAAATTGCAACCGCTGCCACAGAGCAAAGCTCAGTGACAGAAGAGATAAACCGTAATGTGTTTGCCATTCAAGAAATTGTTAATGAACTAACCCAAGCAAGTAAGGCCACCTCTGAGGTTAGCCAGCATTTAGCAGGGCGCGGTGAAAACTTAGGACAGTTAATAGGGCAGTTTAAGGTTTAAAACGTCATTGCATAAACCACTACTAGCCGCAACTTATGTTGCGGCTTTTTATTTTAAATACAAAATGGTTTAGAGGCTGTTTGCTTTTTGAGGTTGAATTTTTAGCAAGGTACTTTTATTTGGTAAAGCTGTGCTTATATTTTAAGGTTGCTGCACAGGCATAGGCGATAACGCAGTATTAACGCCAAACATTCCAGACCCTAGGTAGAACAAATTTTTATTTTTGAAAGTACGCTAACCCTAGGGAATTTTATTAATTATGTGTAGTCTATTACACGCATTTTGAATAAACAGAGTAACCCTTATATGCAACAAAGTATGCCTTCAGTACAAAACGCCGACCCCGAAACGCTCGTAGCAGAGCAAGACCTAGGCCGGTTGATATCGTTTTTACGTTCAAAAATTGCTATACACATTGATGCCCAACTCGATTGTATGGACTTAACCTCTGCGCAATATATTGTGGTGGTGCTATTAGCGCGTGGCTCAGTAAACACATTAGCTGGGCTGAGCGATCATATGGTGTATGATAAAGGCGCGATGAGCCGTTTGTTAAAGCGTTTAGAAGAAAAAGACTTAATTGAAAAAACACAATGTGAGTTTGATAAACGCTCTACACTTTTAAGTTTAAGTGATAAAGGCAAAGCGCTTTATCCGCAAATAATGCCCTTAGTAAATCAAGTGTACGAAAAAGCACTTAGCGGTTTTTCTGAAAATGAAAAACACAGCGTTATGGACTTACTAAACCGAGCAATAAACAACCTAGATACACCTTCTTAAATCTCTAAAAAAGATTATCAACATTTTAGCGATACTGTTTCAATAAAAACTTAGCCTGCTAAGTACTAGATCTAATTGTGCGGCAAATCCAACTTTGCTAATATAGTTGCCTAGGCAATTAAAGTTATCATCTTGTTAGGTTTGTTATGATTGAAAATAAGTTGTTATCACAATTACAGCAGCAGTTTCCTGAACATGTATTTATGCAACAGTATTTAAGTGTTGTTCATAAAGGGCGTTTTGCGAACGCAATTGTATACAGGTACAAAGATGATACGTTTGACTTAATAGTAAAAGACTTTAGCCAAAGCCCGTGGTTTATTCGTAAAACCTTTGCCAAGCTTTCTGTAAATCAAGAATTTAAAGGGTTGAGCCGCTTAGCACAGCTTGATGCAGTTGCTAATCGGTTTAGCCGTTTATCGCCGATAGCGGTGGCGTATGACTACATAGAAGGCACGCCGCTTAGAAGCTTAATACACCAGGGTGAGACGTTGCCTGTTGAATTTTTTATTGAGCTTGAACGCCAAGTTGCAAAAATGCACCGCCTAGGCATTGTGCATTTAGATTTACGTAATATGGGCAATATATTATGTGGTAGCGATGGCAGGCCTTATATCATTGATTTTCAGTCAACCATTAGCTTTTCGCGCTTTGCGCGTTGGTTGCAACGTTTTATGCGCGGCTCTGACATGTCGGGCGTATATAAAGCGTGGGATAAGCTAAGTAGTACACCTTTGCCGCGTGCTAAGCAGCAGTATTTACAGCGTTTTAACCATGTTCGTAAACGCTGGATATTTAAAGGCTACCCAATACAACGTGCATATGCATGGGGTGCTGCAATGGTCACGCAGTTTGTAGACTCTGACCTAATACGTAACTTAACCGATAGATTTTAATCCCCCTTTTTCATTGTGTGACTTTGCCCATAACAGCTTAGCGTTATGGGCTTTTTTTTGGCTAAAAATAAGGCCAAAAATTTCTTTTTTAATTTTTAAAATAAACAGTAGTATCGCTGGTGTTTTTACCCCTACAATGCGCAAAAATAATGAGCGCAGTTTCAACCATCAAAGCTTAAAGCGTCTTAATAAGTTTAGGTTTTTTCTGCAATTTTTTATTGTTCAAGTAAACTATAAGCAATGTGCATTTTTAAATTTAAGGTTTCAAGATGATTGAGTATCCAGTCGACCAACTACCGCAGCTAATAAACGATTTATTACAATGCGAAACACACACGCAAAAAAGCCAGCTTTTAGCCGATGCACAGCTTAATTTATCTACTGAGCACCTATCGCTACTTTTTGAAGCCATCCCAAAAGAACAGCGTCTAGAAATTTGGCAGCTATTAGATAAAGACACGCAGCATGAAATATTCGTCACCCTGAGCGATGACAGCTGCTTATGGTTACTACAAACCTTAGATGATAGCGAGGCATACGCGCTATTAGATGAAGTGAATGTTGAAGAATTACTTGAGCTTGAAGAGGTTATTCCTGAGCGCTTTGTTGATTATGCTAAAAAGCAACTCGATGAAGCACAAACGAAACAATACGATCTTGCTCAGCAGTATCCGCCTGAGCAATTAGGTCACTGGGTTGGTTTCGACTTTCTAAAAATAACTGAAAAAGCAACAATTGCAGGCGTTAAAAAATTACTGCACAAAGGTTTGCCGCAATACAGCGAAGTTGTGTATTTAGTTAGCCGCCAAGGCAGCCTAATAGGTGAACTTGCAGTAAATGATTTAATAAAAGCCGATGAAGGCGATAACCTATTGGCGCTGGCAAACTATGATTTTTCATCATTGCATGCTGATGATGATTTATACGAAGCGGCAGAAGTGGTTATTCACAGTGAAAAAATGGCCATGCCGGTGGTTAATACCGATAATAAATTAGTCGGGCGTTTAACCATTAGCTCGGCATACGAACTACGCCAAGAAATTGCCGACGAAGCTGCGGCCAAAGCTGGTGGTTTACGCGAAGACGAAGACCTGTTTGCCAGTGTAAGAAAAAGTGCTAAAAACCGGGGAATTTGGCTGGGTATAAATTTAGCTACTGCGTTTTTAGCATCGTGGTTTATTGGCTTATTTGGCGCAACAATAGAGCAGGTTGTGGCACTGGCGGTACTTATGCCTGTGGTGGCCTCTATGGGCGGAATCGCCGGGAGTCAAACTTTAACGGTAATAGTGCGCGGTTTAGCGCTTGGCCAGGTAACCGACTCTAACCGCAATGCACTTTTAAAAAAGGAGCTACGGGTAGGGGCGGTGAACGGCTTAGTGTGGGCATTAGTGATTGGCGCGCTCACCTTTGTTTGGTTTAGCGACATAATGCTAAGCATTACAATTACCGTTGCTATATTGCTTAACTTAGTTGCTGCGTCGTTAGCTGGGGTTGTTATACCGTCTATTTTAGACAAAATGAAAATAGACCCTGCGCTTTCTGGCTCGGTAATATTAACCACGGTTACCGATATAGTTGGGTTTGTGACCTTTTTAGGGTTAGGCAGTTTATTACTGCTTTAAGCTAAAAAACAACAAAGCCGCATTAAGCGGCTTTGTTTTTTATTAAGAAAGGTCGTGTTCTTTAATAGTAACCACCCGCTGCGGAAAGGGTATTTCTATCTCAGCGCTATTAATGGCTTTATAAACGCCTGCGTTTATAGCAAGCTTGGTTTCTATTATTTTGGTTGTAGGCACCCAATAGCGATAACTAATGGTTACGCCGCTATCGGCAAAGCGCTCTATGCCTACTTGAGAAATAGGGTTTTGAGCCACCTGATCATGAGCCTTTAATACTTCTTCAATAAGGCTAACAGCGGTATCAGCGCAGGCAGTATAGGCTATGTCTATTTCTCCTTTAACTAACGAGTAGCTAAACGAGTTGTGAATAATTTCACCCACTATGTGCTTGTTAGGAATAGTGATTTCTACTTTTTCTTCATCAATTAAAATGGTGTAACCCAGCTCAATTGTTTTTACTTGGCCGCTGACCCCTTTTACTTCAATGGTATCGCCTACCACAAAAGGGCGCGTGGCAATAATAGCAAGGCCTGCGCCATAGTTTGAAAGCATTCCTTGTAAGGCTAAACCCGCACCCAGAGAAGCAGCACCTATAGCCGCTACAAAGGGGGTAACACTAATGCCTATTTTGCCAAGCGCTATCACAACAACCATCACAATAAGCAATACTTTTACCACGTTACTGACAAAGCTGGTAAGCGTGATATCGACATTGTGACGAGCCATCAATTTAGCGACTAAATTTGAGAGTTTTTTAGCCACCCACAAACCCAGTATAAGAATAAAAACGGCACCCACAATTTGCATGCTGTAGGTAACTAAATACTCAGTGAGCATGGTGTAGTATTTTTCAAATTGTTCTATTTCAGAACTGATCATAGTGGGCTCTTTATATTGCGTAATTATTTTTTGCTAACTATAGCAAAGTGTTGACTAAAAAAGGATATAGCACGGGGACTATTATGGCGGTTAATAATGCGCTTAAAGCCATCGCAACCGAGGAAAACGCGCCTATTTTTGGGTGCTCGTCCAGTGCTGCTGCGGTGCCTATAGCATGGCACGCAGTTCCCATTGCTATTCCTTGAGCTTGGTGGTTATTAACACCTATCCACTTAATGAGCATTAACCCAAAGAGTGCACCTAGTAAGCCAATAAATATAACTAATGCTGCGGCAAGAGAGCTAATCCCCCCTAAGGACTCAGTAACTATTAACGAAATAGGCGTAGTTACACTTAATGCAGCTACGGAGGCGCTTAAATTGGCGGGTACATCAAATAAAATACTTAAAATAAAAGCCACCACAGTGGCGTTAATAATGCCTAAGCTACACGTGCTTACTATTAACAGTAGATTTTTTCTTACATGTATAAACTGCTGATACAAAGGTAAGGCCAGTGCCACTATAGCAGGCTCTAATAGCCAACTAAGTAGTTGGCTATGCGTGGAAAAATCAGCATAAGGTAATTTTAAATTAACAAGTACTAAGGCAATAATCGCAATACTTAAAAACACCGGGTTGGTGAGCGACTTTACTATGCTGTGCTGCCAGTGTTTATTAAACGCTCTTAATAGTAAAAACAGCAAAATAATAGCGGGAGTTGTTAAGTACCATAGCGTAAGGTGCAGCTCAGTCATTGTTATTTTTACCTTTAACATAGCCAACAACACTGCTTACCAGTAAAAGCGTACTGGCAGGGACTAGCAAAATAACCAAAACCAAATAGGGCCAATGCAGCTTAATAAGTGCAATGTGCTCGATAAATCCTACCCCCGCGGGTATAAAAAATATTGGCATAATATTTAAAATAGGGGAGGCCGAGGGTTTAATATGGTGCTCTTTCACTACACCTAACAGTAATAAACACAGTAAAATAACCATGCCAAGGAGCGGTGCAGGAAAGCTGCCACCAATTAAGTGCATTATTAATTTAGCACACCCTAAACACAGTAAAATAATTGCACTGCTAAGCAAGTACTTCATGATAATGGCTCATTAATATAGAAAGAAATTAACGTTAGCAAATACGCACTATTATTGAATGCTAATTTAGTCTTACCAGCGCTTTGAATTTGCATAGCTTATATCTGTTTTCCCTTTTGCTTTGGCAATTGCTTTTTTAGTATTAGGATTGAGTAACAAGCGAATTTGGCTAAACGTTTCTTTAGCTAAAATTTGTCGTTGGTTTGTTGTGTAGCTTTGCTGAGTAACGCGCTTTATCGCTGCCAGTGTATCGGGGGAGCGTTCACGTAATATATTTAACATGCGCTGCGTGGCCTGTTCGGTATTGTCTGTAAGCTCTGTGACTAACCCCAGCTCGTAGGCCGTGTGTGCACTAATAGGATTGGCATGGCTTGCCAGCCACAGCGCTTGGTCGCGCTTTAATAAACCAGCAAGCACTACATTAGCGCCCATATCGGGGCATAGCCCCCAACGCGCTTCCATAATGGCCAGTTTTGCTTGGGTATCAACAATTCTATAGTCGGCGCCCAATGCTATTTGTAGCCCACCCCCTAAACAATTTCCGTTTATTTGCGCAATCACAGGTACGCTTAACGATTGCCAGCCCAGTACCACTTTTTGCGCTAGGTTTTGATTGCCAGGTAGCCATTTTAGCAACAGCCTAACAATGTTTAATGGTGAGGCCATCACTGCAGCCACATCAAGCCCTGAGCAAAAATGCTCACCATCACCTTTTATCACTACGGCGCGAACACTTTTATCTTTTTTTATACGTTTAATAGTGCTGTTTAATTGCATGAACATCTCAAAGCTAAGTGCATTTTGTTTTTCTGCGCGGCTTAAAATAACGTTAGCAATGCCTTGTTGTATTTCTAGTTTTATCATTGCGCTCTCCTATTATTATGTGTTTGAGCTTATGATGTACGCCTTACTAAGTAAAGTAACGGTTTGTTTTATAATAAAAAATAAATTGAATTATTTTTAACTTTTTTAGTCAAAGCACTTTGAATCTTATTTAAGCTTAACTGCGCATGAGCTGGTAACAAAAAAGTCATTATTTTTAGCTGTTTTTTCTCAAAACACAGATGAGTTTTGATATTATGTGCGCACTTAAAATGCATTGAGGTTTTACCCATGTCAGGCCCACGTTTATATAGCGAAGAAGAAGTTACCCATCAAGCGTACGATATTTTTTTAGAGCTGGCGCCAAATAATCTTAGCGAACAAGATGTTGTAGACTTTAACGAATACCGAGAAGAGCTTGGGTTTATTGAAGAGGGCGAGCCTGATGAGCAATGGCAAGACTTTGTAGCACTTGAAATAGAGCCGGAGTTATTTGTGCAAGTGCTAGTGGGGTTAGAGTTTGAAAACGAAGATGTGTTATTTGCAAAAATTTTAATTAGCCGTGATAAAGACGCGCCGTTTTGTCATATTTTGTGGAAAGAAACAGAGCACGCTGAGTAAGCAGTTTTGTTTGTATGTGCAAGAGAGTTTACCGTGCATAAGTATTTACTATTCGTGTTTTTAATAATGAGCAGCCGCTGTTGGGCTGTTGATCCATTTGAAGACTTTCATGAATATGGACAACTCTCTGATGAAGAAATTCACGAGCTACATAAAGGCGAAATGCTCTATGGCGATACTGAATTTGGCTTGATTTTAAGTAAGGGTAATACTAACTCTACCAGCTTTAAGTTTAGAGGAAATTTATACCAAGACTTCGAAAATTGGCGTAACCAATTTAAATTAGACACCTTGTATAAACGAGATCAAAACGAAGATACAGGGCAAACCGATGTAACGGCAGACCGTATTTTTGTCTCTGCACAAGGTAACTACAAAGTGGGCGTTAAAAACTCTTCATTTTTTATTTACGGTGACTACGAAGAAGATAAATTTAGTGGCCTAGATTACAAAAGTACGGTGGCTACAGGCTATGGAGCCAGAGTTTACCAAGGTGTAAAAAATAAAGTAGATATTGATATTGGCCCAGGTTTATATCGCTCTGTCGCTGATGATGAATCAGAGGTAAGCGAAGAAGATGAAAACAAAACTGGTTATTTAGTACGTATTGCAATGCAGTGGGAGCGTTTGGTATCAAAGCGCACGCGCTTTAATCAAGATGTGAGTATTGAGCAGTCTTTGTCGGGGTTAAATTCGCGTTTGAAGTCAGAAACCGCCTTGATTAGCCAAGTCATAGGTGCGGTATCGTTAAAGTTTGCCTACATGTATCGTTATAATTCAAAACCTGAAGACGATAACCTTAAATACGACTCAGAATTAAGCGCCACATTGGTGTACAGTTTTTAATAATAAAGAGAGCGTTATGTATCAGCATAAACAATATGCGGTGTTTATATTTTTTGTTTTAGCATGGATAGGCGGCTTTGTTGCCTTAGCCTGGAACTTAATGGGCGCCGATGTGCCATTAATGGTATTTGCCGGTGTATTGGTTTTAGTCGGTTTTTTGTTTCATGGTTTAACTGTAAAAGTTGATGAGCAAACAATTAGTTGGGCTTTTGGCCCTGGCGTTGCGGGGCAACGATTAGCACTTGCGGACATAGTAGAGGCTAAAGCGGTGCAAAACTCTTACCGCCATGGTATTGGTATTCGTATTACGCATGATGGGTGGGTGTATTCTGTATCCGGGTTTAGTGCGCTACAGTTAACCTTAAAAGACGGTACTAAGTACCGAGTGGGAACAAACGATCAGCAAGGCTTATTACGTGCGCTTGAGGGTAAAATAACACCCAGGGAAACTCCTTTAGAGGAACCGGCGGCAATAAAAACCGCGACCTACAACAATATGTTATAAAAAAAGCGCCTTAGGCGCTTTTTTTATAAACGGCGGTATGATTAGTGATCGTGACCACAACCGCCTTCACCGTGCACGTGGCCGTGCGCAAGCTCTTCTTCGGTTGCTTCGCGCACCTCTAAAATTTCTACATCAAAATTAAGGGTAATACCCGAAAGCGGGTGGTTGCCATCAACTATAACGTCTTCATCTTGAATCTCGATAATCATCACAGATTGATCACCATCATCAGTTGACGCTCTAAATTGCATACCCACTTCAATCTCCATGCCATCAAACATCGACTTAGGCACCGCTTGCATTAGGTTATCGTGACGTTCGCCGTAGCCTTCTTCAGGTTCTACTTTTACATTTAATGTATCACCGGCTTGCTTGCCTTGGAGTGCATTTTCAAGCCCTGGGATTAAGTAGCCTGTGCCAATAATAAAAACCAGTGGCTCGCCATCAAAAGAGTTATCAATGGTATTGCCATCGTTATCCAGTACTGAATAATGCATTTTTACTACTGTGTTTGGTGCAACGATCATAGTCATTCCTATTTATTCATCTTCAAGAGAGTAAGGTAGAGGCAGAATGCTTAGCTCTACCTGAGGGGTGTGCTTTGCACGAAGCACGTGTGTACTTGGTGTATCGTTTGGCAGCACAACAAGGCCAAATAAGGTTTGGCTATTTTCGTTATAGCTTTGGGCAATTAGTTTACCAGCGCGACGCCAGTTTTCGCCCACTTGGGTTTCAAGCTCTGGCTCTTCAAGTAGGCCATCGCTTTTACCTGTAACAATATACATAGCGCGTTTGTTTTTACCTAGGTACTTCATACGGGCAACCGTTTCTTGGCCGGTGTAACAGCCTTTTTTAAAACTAATGCCGTTAATCGCTTGAAGGTTTACCATTTGTGGTACGTATTCGCCAATGGCGTCACTATTTAATTGTGGCTCGCCCGCTTTTATAGCGGCTTCTTGCCATAGTGCGCAGTTATCTAATGTAGACACATCATCTGGCATACTAAATTGGCTATCAACCATTAGTAAAACGCGATTTGGCGCTAACTTAAGGGCTTTACCACTTGGGAAGTCACAGGCCGTTTGGTCATCAGAAAAACGAATATCAAGTTTTTCTAGTACTGGGGTTAAATCGTCACTGATCAACCCGATTAATCTGTTCGTAGAAACATCAATATCTACTTTGGCAAACACAGCGTATTTTTTTAGCTCACTGAGCGACTTCTCTACCTCAGGCTGTGAACCTGCTAAGTAGTAGCTATCTTGGTGAGAAAATAATTTAAACACACCCCACAACTTGCCTTTGGCACTGCAGTGACCAGCCCATAAATAATTGCTGTTAGATAGTTTATTGAGATCTTGAGTGATTTGTCCGTGAAGATAAGACAATTTATCCGCACCGGTTAGGCTAATAAGTTGGTGAGATAACGGACATGCATAAACGCTCGACATAAAAACCTTCTGTGCAATACAAATGAGTAGACATAATAACGCAGTTATAACCTAGGGTACAGCAACGAAGGCGGGCAGTTTTTTATTATTTGAACACAGATTAATAGCTGCTAATTAGGCGGGTATTTGTTAAACTCGGGACAATTAAGTATGAGGTTTAAAATGACTGAAATTCATAGTAAAGCACGTATACGCTGGGCTTGTCGCCGCGGCATGTTAGAGTTAGATGTTTTGTTTATGCCATTTGTAGAGCAGGCGTATGATTCGTTAAATGCACAGCAACAGGCTGTATTTCAGCGTTTGCTAACCCAAGAAGACCCTGATTTATTTGCATGGTTTATGGGCCATGAAGAATGTAAAGATGCTGAGCTTAATACCATGGTATCGCTAATTTTAGACCGAGTTCGTGTATAGGTTTACGGTAGTAAATAACAAAGCAGAACAGCGGCCTGTGGTGCTGTTTTTCTGCTTATTAAGTGTGGTATTAGGGCTTTATTTAAGCTCTTTTTTTAGCATAGTTGTTTGTATAACTGTAAATACAATTGCGTTTTGCTGGGTATGGCAAAAAATAGTGACTATTCACCCTGAAAGTGGCGTTATTATTTTAGAGCCTAAGCAAATACGCTTCGAAAACGAAAGTTTAAAAGTTCAGGGGCAAATAACCCCTAAAACAAAAATATTAAACACCAGTGTATGGTTACACATCAAAGGTTTTAATAAACGCCAATGGCTTATTATTTCAGCTAATGGCGTAAATAGGCAAAGCTACGCACGTTTAAAGCGCGCAGCATTGATTGCCATTAATGGCGAGGTGGAATCAAAATAGTGGGTGTTGGGTTTTCATTTTGCTCAGGATAGTCAATCGTATAGTGAAGGCCGCGGCTTTCTTTACGTTGCATTGCACTTCTAATTATCAGCTCGGCTACTTGCACTAAATTACGAAGCTCCAATAAGTTATTACTTACTCTAAAGTTTGCGTAATAATCATGTATTTCTTGTTGTAATAACTCAACACGGTGCAGTGCTCGTTCTAGGCGTTTAGTTGAGCGCACAATGCCTACATAATCCCACATAAATAACCGCAGTTCGTGCCAGTTATGGGTAATAACAATTTCTTCATCAGAATTACTGACTCGGCTTTCATCCCAGCTTGGCAGCGCAAGTGGTGCTGGCGCATGCTCAAGTTTACTTAAAATATCTTTTGCGGCAGCGTGAGCAAATACAATGCACTCTAATAATGAATTGCTCGCCATACGGTTAGCGCCGTGCAAACCCGTGTAGGCTACTTCGCCTACAGCGTATAAGTTATCTAAATCGGTTTTACCGTTAAAGTCGCTCATTACACCGCCACACGTATAATGCGCGGCAGGAACAACCGGGATGGCTTCTTTGGTTATATCAAGCCCTACACTTAAACACTTTGCGTAAATAGTAGGGAAGTGCTCAATAATAAAGTCTTTATCTTTGTGGCTAATATCTAGGTATACACAATTTGCACCTAAACGCTTCATTTCAAAGTCGATAGCACGGGCTACTATGTCGCGCGGTGCCAGCTCTTCTCTATCGTCAAAGTCTTTCATAAAGCGAGTGCCGTCGGGGCGCTTTAAATACGCTCCTTCACCGCGCATAGCTTCGGTAATTAAGAAGTTTTGTAGCTCTGGATGATAAAGGCTTGTGGGGTGAAACTGGTTAAATTCCATATTGGCTACCCTACAGCCTGCACGCCACGCCATGGCAATACCGTCACCGCTAGATACATCAGGGTTTGAAGTGTACAAATACACCTTGCTTGCCCCCCCTGTTGCGAGCGCTACAAATTTAGCTGAAATAGTTTCTACTTTTTTTGCTTTTTTATTCCACACGTACATGCCATGAATATGCGAACCCGGCTTACCTAAGCTTTTATCACTAATCAAATCGATGGCATTGTATTGCTCGAGCAAGGTAATGTTTTTATGCGCTTTAACTTGGCTAATTAAGGTGGTTTGTACGGCCTTACCAGTGGCATCGGCTGCATGTAAAATACGGCGATGGCTGTGTCCGCCTTCGCGGGTTAAATGAAAGCGCTCTTTTCCTTTGCTATCAAACTCCATATCAAAAGGAACGCCTTGCTCAATGAGCCATTGTAAACACTGATGCGCATTACTTGCAGTATAATGCACAGCTTCTCGGTCACATAAACCACCGCCGGCATCAAGGGTATCTTCAACATGTGATTCTATGCTGTCGTTTTTTTTATCAAATACTGCGGCAATCCCGCCTTGTGCATACAGTGTAGAGCCTTCGGTGAGGGCACCTTTACTGATCACAGTAACATTACAATAGTTAGCTAAAGACAATGCAAGAGATAAGCCCGCCGCGCCGCTACCGATAATAGCGACATCAGCAATATGATGTTTATTTTGGTTCATGTCAGAGGTACTTTGCGGTTACAATGCTCAAATTAGAGCAATATTTGTTTTTAATAATGTAGTTGTATCATATTTGTCATATTACTACGTAGTGATTTTAATGGCTTAGCGCCGTTATTTACGACTATTTTATAAAAAAATAATATTAAGCAGAACTTTTTATTCATAAAGAGGTCAGAGTATTTGTGAACAATGGCGACACTATGAATAACCAGCAAGAATCAAACAGAGGAGTACCGGCTCGAATGAGCGAGCAGGAATTAGATTTAGCGCTTGTAAAAAGGGTCCAGCAAGGAGATAAAAACGCCTTCAACCTATTAGTAAAGAAGTATCAGAACAAAATTGCAGGGTTAATTTCACGTTATGTGTCTAACCAAGGCGATATTGCAGATGTAGCACAAGAGGCATTTATTAAGGCCTACCGTGCACTTCCAAACTTTAGAGGTGATAGTGCCTTTTATACGTGGTTATACCGTATTGCCGTTAATTGTGCTAAAAATTATTTAGTAGCTCAGGGCCGTAAACCGCCAGCAAACGATATAGACGCTGAAGATGCCGAGTTTTATGACGGTGCGGATTCGATGCGTTCAAACGCATCGCCTGAAAACTTACTGTTAAGCGACGAAGTACGCGCTGTTATTTTTAATACGATTGATAGTTTGCCTGAAGACCTTAAAACCGCGATTACCCTAAGAGAAATCGAAGGGATGAGCTATGAAGAAATAGCCGTGGTAATGGATTGCCCTGTTGGGACAGTACGTTCGCGTATTTTTAGAGCCCGAGAAGCAATAGATAATAAATTAAACCCATTAATAGGCGAGTCTTAGTATGACAAAAGCACACGTTAACAAGTTGGATAGCGAAACGTTATCAGCATTACTTGACGGCGAACAACACCTTGCAGAGGGTAAAATTTCTGATCAGGATGTTGCTACGTTTGGTCGATATGCGCTAATTGGTGATGCGATGCGTGCTCAAAAAAATAACAACGACATACACATCGATATAAGCGATAACATCGCCTTAGCACTTGAAAGTGAGCCTGTGTATGCCGATTTCACCCAATCGACAGCAAACAAAGCTCCAGATACCGAGCACAGTGAAGCGCAGCAAGATAACAAAGTAGTGGCGTTTAATTGGCGTAAGCCGGTTGCACAACTTGCTATTGCTGCAAGCGTAGCTATGTTTGCCATTGTTGGCGTAAATACCTTGCCGCAAGGTGCGGGCGAGCAAGAAAGCGAAATTCCGCTTTTACAAACTACCCCATTAACAGGTATGGCGTCGCCGGTGAGTTATTCTTCAGAACCTGCTCTTGAAAACGCTGAGCAAGGTTTACGCGAATTACAGCAACAACGCATTGGCGCGTTAGTTTTAGAGCATCAACGTCAAGCACGTGTTGCACACTCTTTGCAAACAGCGCAAAATAGTGACAAAGCGCAAGAGGAAAAAAACTAATTAAATGAAAGTAATCACTTTTGTTCTGTCGTTAGTATTAAGCTTTAATGTTTTTGCTAACGACACAAATCCCGCCAAAGATTTATTACTAAACATGGCGAACGCAGTGCATACCCGTAATTTTGACGCCTCTTTTGTGGTGGTAAAGGGTAAAGCCATGGAACCTTACCGTTGGGTTCATGCAAAGCAAGGTGAAACAGAGCTTGAGCATTTAAGTTTACTTAATGGCGCGGGCTTAGAAATGGTGAGAATTAACGACCAAGTAACCTACTTTGAACCGCAATCGCAGCCATATTCTATAAATACAGACTCCATTGCTGGGCCAATACCTGAAGTATTATTTAAAGATATTGAAGCGCTAAGCAGCCAATATGATTTTGTGCTAGGTGGTAAAGGCCGTATTGCAGGGCGAGCGGCGCAACTGGTGAGAATAGAATCAAAAGATGAATATAAATATAACTATTGGATTTGGCTTGATACAGAGTCATCACTGTTATTAAAAGCCGCTTATGTTAACCACAAAGGTGAAGCATTAGAGCAGCTACAGTTAACCCATATTAGCGTAACAGAGCAACCAGCACCGATGATTTTAGAAGTGCTCAATCGTAATTTTCCAACGCCATTACCAGGTAACGCACTGAAAGGTGAAAAAAGCAATGCCACAAACTGGCGCATTGGTTGGTTACCTAATGGCTTTAAATTACTAAAGTCAGACCGCCATAAACTTGATTTAAATAACGAACTTACTGACTATTATTTATATTCTGATGGGTTTGTTGAAATTTCAGTTTTTGTACAGCGCCCCTTACCAGGTCGCCGCTTAAGCGGATCATTAACTTCTGGCGCAACGACAATTTATGTGCATAATGGCGGAAACTTTGATGTATCCGTTGTTGGTAATGTGCCAAGCCAAACCGCAAAGGCAATTGCTGAGTCAGTGACTCGCGCATTATAAACAATTCGTAAGGGTTGTTATGATTGAACAAACACTTACAGTGGTTGCCCTAGATGGCACCACTGCCCACTTAGAAGCCCAGCAAAAAAAAGCCTGCGAAGGGTGTAATGGTCGCTGTGGCTCGCAAGTCTTTGCCAAACTCTTTGGTAGCGATAAAAAAACCTTTCCATATCAATTTGATACTCCTGTAGAAGTGGGCCAAAAAGTAACGCTCTCATTAGATGATTCGCATCTAGTCAAACATGCTTTTGCTGTATACATGCTGCCTTTATTTTTAGGATTAACGCTTGCATTTATTAGTGCCGAATTACTACTTTTAGCGCAGGGATGGCAAATATTATTCGCCGCTTTGGGCGGTGTAGGTGGTTACTTTTTAGCTAAAAGCAAAGTAAAAACACTCAGGCATGATGTAAAAGTGATAAAAATTCATCCAATTAGCATTCCTTTAACGCAAATAGATGGTGATTAAGGGCAATTAAATGTAAAATTGCCGTTCTATACCAGAGTAACTTGGAAATACAGGGTAAAAAGGCAATCAAAAATTTGATTATCTAAAGCGCATTTAGCCACTTATATAGCACTTATACCCAATAAGTATTTTCAAGTCACTCAGGTGTTCGTACTTAGCCTATTAAAATAGAAGTTTAGAATCCAGTTTATGAAGCATATCCGTAATTTTTCGATCATCGCCCATATTGACCATGGTAAATCGACCCTTTCAGATCGTTTGATCCAGGTTTGTGGTGGCTTAACAGACCGCGAAATGCAAAAGCAAGTGTTAGATTCAATGGACATCGAGCGTGAGCGCGGTATTACCATTAAAGCGCAAAGTGTAACGCTTAACTACACAGCTAACGATGGCGAAACCTACCAACTTAACTTTATCGATACACCAGGGCACGTTGACTTTACTTATGAAGTTTCTCGCTCTTTAGCGGCATGTGAAGGTGCGCTTTTAGTTGTTGATGCCGGACAAGGTGTTGAAGCACAAACGCTGGCAAACTGTTATACCGCCATTGAAATGGATTTAGAAGTAATCCCTGTTTTAAATAAAATAGATTTACCGCAAGCCGATCCGCTTCGTGTAGCAGAAGAAATTGAAGACATTATTGGTATTGATGCCCTAGACGCTGTGCAATGTAGTGCAAAAACAGGTGTTGGTATTGCTGAAGTACTTGAAATGATTGTAAAGGATATCCCACCACCGGTAGGTGAAAAAGATCAACCTTTGCAGGCGCTTATTATTGACTCGTGGTTTGACCCATACCAAGGTGTTGTATCACTAGTGCGTATTAAGCACGGTGAACTACGTGCCGGCGACAAAATAAAAATAATGTCGAACGAGCAAGTACATACAGCTGATCACGTGGGTATTTTTACCCCTAAACAAACCAACACGGGTATTTTACGTACCGGCGAAGTAGGGTTTGTTATTGCCGGTATTAAAGAAATACACGGCGCCCCAGTGGGCGATACGATTACGCATCAAAAAAATGCGGCACCAGCGCGTTTACCAGGCTTTCAAAAAATTAAGCCGCAAGTATATGCAGGTATGTTCCCAATTGCCTCTGATGATTATGAATCGTTTCGCGATGCACTTAATAAACTAAGCTTAAATGATGCGTCGTTATTTTTTGAACCTGAAAATTCAACAGCACTGGGTTTTGGTTTCCGCTGTGGCTTTTTAGGTATGCTACACATGGAAATTATTCAAGAGCGTTTAGAGCGTGAATACGATATTGATTTAATTACCACGGCACCTACTGTAATCTACGAAGTAGTAACCAAAGAAGGTACGAGTCAAATTGATAACCCGTCTGACTTACCGGCGGTAAATGATATTGTTGAAATACGCGAACCAGTGGTAGAGGCAAACATACTTGTACCGCAAGAGTTTTTAGGTAGCGTTATTACTCTGTGTGTAGAAAAGCGTGGTATGCAAACTAAAATGAGTTATCACGGCAAACAAGTCGCTGTAACTTATGAGCTACCTATGGCTGAAGTGGTTATGGACTTTTTTGATAAATTAAAGTCAACCAGTCGTGGTTTTGCATCGCTTGATTACAACTTTAAGCACTTTCAAACATCAGACATGGTACGTGTTGATATACTTATTAATGGTGAACGTGTTGATGCACTCGCTATAATTGTTCACCGAGACAGTGCACAATCACGCGGCCGCCAACTTGCTGATGCGTTAAAAGAGCTTATTCCGCGTCAAATGTTTGATATTGCGATTCAAGCTGCAATAGGACAACATGTTATTGCCCGTACCACGGTTAAGCAATTACGTAAAAATGTAATCGCTAAGTGTTACGGTGGTGACGTGAGCCGTAAGAAAAAGCTACTGCAAAAGCAAAAAGATGGTAAAAAACGAATGAAGCAATTGGGTAACGTAGAAGTACCGCAAGAAGCGTTTCTAGCTATTTTGAAAGTTGGTAAATAAAAACAAAGGATTATAGATGGCTGGTTATTTCTCAGTTTTATTGGTGTTATTAACGTTAGGCTCAGGTTTAATATGGTTAATTGACCACCTAATGTATGCGCCAAAAAGGCAAGAGCGTTTGGCGCTTGCCCAAACATCTGCCGGTGGCCAGCTTGATGAAGAAACAGCGGCGTTAATTGCACCTGAGCCGGCAATTACAGAAACTGCAAAATCGATTTTTCCGATGATTGCAGCTATTACTATTTTTAGGTCGTTTATTTTTGAGCCTTTTCAAATACCGTCAGGTTCAATGATGCCAACCCTGTTGGTGGGCGACTTTATTTTAGTACAAAAGTACTCGTACGGGATTAAAGACCCAGTATGGCGTAGCCAGCTTGTAGATGTAGGCGAGCCTGAACGCGGCGATATTGTTGTTTTTAAATACCCGTTAGATGAGCGAGTAGATTATATAAAACGTGCTATTGGTTTACCGGGCGATAAAATTGTTTATCGTGATAAGCGTTTATATATTCAACCTAATTGTAAAGAAGGCGAGACCCAGCAGGGTGACCTACTTTGTAATGAGTTTAATAAAATTGATTTTAAATTAATTAACGATAATGAGTTTAAACAAGGCCAAATGTCGCTTGCCCGAGTAAATGAAGATTTAACGACACTCAAGCACGACATTTTAATCAACCCACGCGCTCCTGAACGTAAAGGGCGTTACTATCAGCAACCAGGGACTCCTTCGGATGAATGGACTGTACCAGCTGATCATTATTTTATGATGGGTGATAACCGCGACAACAGCCAAGATAGTCGCTTTTGGGGCTTTGTACCAAAAGAAAACTTGGTGGGTAAAGCTGTCTTTATATGGATGAGTTTTGAATTTGAGAATGGCCCAGATGATGTTTTACCAGGATGGGTTCCAACTGGTGTTCGTTTTGAACGCCTAGGTAATATTCAGTAACAATGAAAAAAAATGTAACAGAATTATATAAACGAATTGGCTACGAATTTGCTGATCAAGGTTTACTTGAACAGGCAATGACGCACCGCAGTCATAAAGGTCAACACAACGAACGCTTAGAGTTTTTAGGCGATTCAATTTTGAGCTTTGTTATTGCCAATGCTTTGTACGACAAATTTCCAAAAGCGCGTGAAGGCGATTTAAGCCGTATGCGCTCTACGCTTGTGCGTGGCCAAACACTTGCTGAATTTGGGCTAGAGTTTGGTTTAGGTGACTACTTGCGCCTTGGGCCGGGTGAGTTAAAAAGCGGTGGTTTTCGTCGTGAATCAACATTAGCTGATGCTGTAGAAGCCATTATAGGGGCTGTGTTTTTAGACTCAAACATAGACCGCTGTGGCGAGCTGATTTTAGCGTGGTACGAATCTCGACTTGATGCTATTTCACCAGGGCTTAATCAAAAAGATCCTAAGACCCTGCTGCAAGAGTATCTACAAGCGCGTAAGTTATCTTTACCGGGCTACACCGTTGTTGATACCAAAGGTCAAGCGCACAATCAAACGTTCACGGTTGAATGTATAGTTGAAGGTATGGATAGCATTATTTCTGTTGGTAGCTCGCGCCGTAAAGCCGAACAAAAAGCTGCCGAAAAAGCATTGAAGATACTAAAAAATGAATCTTGATACCTTAATACAGCCTCATGAAGGTGATATTGATACGTTTTGTGGCATGGTTGCCATTGTTGGCCGCCCTAATGTAGGTAAATCAACATTGCTTAATGAAATCATTGAGCAAAAAGTAAGTATTACCTCGCGCAAGCCACAAACAACTCGCCACCGTATTATGGGTATTCATACAGAAGGGCAACACCAAGCTGTTTATATTGATACGCCGGGCTTACACGTTGAAGAAAAGCGCGCTATTAACCGCTTGATGAACCGTGCTGCATCGAGTTCAATTGGTGATGTCGAGCTTATTATTTTTGTTGTTGAGGGCACTCACTGGAATGCCGATGACGAAATGGTACTTAATAAAGTATCGCAAAGTGGTAAGCCTGTTTTACTTGTTATTAATAAAATAGACCAAGTAAAAGACCGCGATTTAGTATTACCGCATATGAAGATGCTTGGCGACAAATTTGATTTTGTGGGCATAATGCCGGTATCGGCAACACAGGGTAAAAACGTTGATTTAATTAAAGCCGAAGTAACTAAACGCTTACCACCGTGCGAATTTTACTTTCCTGATGACTATGTAACCGACCGCTCAATGCGTTTTATGGCGGCAGAAGTTATTCGTGAAAAGCTAATGCGCTTTATGGGCGAAGAGCTGCCGTATTCTGTTACTGTAGAAATTGAGCAGTTTAAATGGCAAGAAAACGGTGTTTGGCATATCAACGGGTTAATTCTTGTTGAGCGTGAAACCCAAAAACGCATGGTAATAGGTAACAAAGGCGAAAAGCTTAAAGTGATTGGCCGTGAAGCCCGTAAAGACCTTGAAGAAATGCTCGATAACAAAGTGTTTTTAGAGCTTTGGGTTAAAGTTAAATCGGGTTGGGCAGATGATGAACGTGCCTTAAGAAGTTTAGGCTATGGCGAAGATTAACCTGCATTTAACCAAATAATATGGATAGCGACTTCTACACAGCGTACCTATTACATCGGCGTCCTTATAGCGACTCCCAAGTAATGCTCGATATGCTGGTAGAAGGCGTAGGCCAGCTTAGAATGCTAGCCAGAGTGAGTGGTCGCCAGGCCACTAAACACAAAGCACAATTGCAGCCTTTTCAGGCACTGCTTGTTCATTACAGTGGCAAGTACGATTTAAAATACATTAATAAATTTGAGCTACATGGTAATCCTTTATATTTAACAAAGGATAAGCTTTACTGTGGCTTTTATTTAAATGAGCTGACTAACCGCATTGTGCCGGTAAACGAGCCACTTGAACAAGTGTTTGAGCTCTACAAAACTCACCTAGAGAACTTAAATAGCGATGTCGATTTACAATCGGTGCTGCGCTCATACGAATTTCAACTATTAGAGTTGTTGGGTTATGGCGTCGACTTTAGCTTTGATGCCAGTGGTGAGCCAATTGATGAAAGGCAAACGTATAGTTACTTTCCTGAGTTGGGTTTTTTGATGCAACAAGATACGCGCTCAGGTTTTAGAGGCGCGCAGCTCAAAGCGATTGCTAATCATGATTTTAGCCAAAGCGATGTACTCTATATGGCAAAACAATTAAGCCGTTATTTACTAAAACCTTTACTGGGTAATAAACCATTAAAAAGCCGTGAATTATTTATGGCCTCTCAATAAACATATTTTACAGGTAACAAAATGAAAGACATTCTTTTAGGCGTAAACGTTGATCATATTGCAACGCTTCGCCAAGCGCGTGGTACATCATACCCAGACCCAGCACATGCGGCCAGTGTGGCAGAGCACGCCGGTGCAGATGGTATTACTATTCACTTGCGTGAAGACCGTCGCCATATTCAAGACCGCGATGTATACGTAATGGCTAAAACGATTCAAACGCGTATGAATCTTGAAACAGCGGTTACAGATGAAATGATTAACATTGCCCTTGAAGTAAAGCCTGAGTACGTATGTTTAGTACCTGAAAAACGTGAAGAGCTTACGACCGAAGGCGGCCTAGATGTGGCTGGTAACGTAGATAAAATTAAATCGGCCACTAAAACACTGACTGATGCGGGTATTAAAGTGTCATTATTTATTGATGCCGATAAAGCACAGTTAGATGCAGCTAAAGCGTGTGGTGCACCGTATGTAGAAATTCATACCGGCGCGTATGCAGATGCCACTAATGATGAAGATTTACATAAAGAGCTTGAGCACATACGAGAGGGTGTAAAATACGCGGCGAGCTTAGGCTTAATTGTAAATGCAGGGCATGGCCTTCATTATCATAACGTAAAACCTATTGCTGCAATGCCTGAAATTTATGAGCTTAACATTGGCCACGCTATTATTGCGCGCGCAGCTATTGATGGCCTTGAAAAAGCAGTACGCGACATGAAACGTCTTATGATTGAGGCAAGGTTATAAATTTAACCCCATGGTGGCATCATTTCATAGCAATACTTAATTAAGTAAAATGATATTAAAACCTGTTAAAAGCGCATTTACTGCGCTTTTTTATTACGTGTTTTTTAGCGTTGATGCTCAGTAGCACTTGCATCTGCCATGAGGTTTTCCAGCTCATCCTGAAGCTCAAATAGTTCAGGCTCAACGTTATCTAGCACGCAATCACTTTTAAGTGAGGTTTCTATGGTTTCTGCCAGTGATTTAAGCTTAGGCACACCGGTATAACAGCACGCGCCATGGAATTTGTGGATAACACTTAATACCGTTTGGCAATCGTTTTGCTCAATAGCTTCGTTGAGCTGCGAGAGTGTCTCTGGCACACTTTGTAATAGCATATTGAGCATTTCCAGCGCCAGCTCACCTTTGCCCCCTGCACGTTGTAGCGCAAGCGACCAATCTAAGCAGTTACTTTCAAATGGAGCTGGGCTTTGTGACGTTACACTTTTAATTTTGTCGCGGCTTACGGGCGATTGCGGACTATGATCGCAAATAATTTGGCTCAGCATGTCCTCATCAATAGGCTTAGTTAAATAGCCTTTAAAGCCATCTTTTAATAGCTGCTCTTTTTCGCTGTGCAGTGCATGCGCGGTTACCGCAATAATAGGTGTGTCTTCGTTTAAAGAAGACTCCTTAATAAGTTTACACGCGGTAATGCCATCCATAATCGGCATTTGTATGTCCATAAATATAACATCGTATTTATGGCTTTTACTTAAACTGTAGGCTTGTGAGCCATTGTAGGCCGTATCTATAAATTCAACTTGCTCTTTTAACAAGGTGCAAATAAGTTTTAAGTTTGCATCGTTGTCATCTACCACCAGTACTTTTAATGGCAATAATGTTTGATCGCTTGGCTCAATATTTAAGGTTGGATGGTCAAGGCGATAAGGCGCAGCCAGTACTTCACATAATTTACGGTGATTAAGCGGCTTACTTAAGCACGCATCGGCACCGCTACCAATAAACGCTTCGCGCATATTATGCGATACCGTATTGAGCATAAGGTATAAATAATCGCACGACTCGCGAACCATATTCACATAGCTCTTAAGTCGCTGCATATCATCTACCGATGCCATATCACCAATAATACAAATATCGTACTTGAACATTTTATGTTTGATGGCGTCTAAAAACGCTGCTTCATTAAAACAGGCGGTTACAACCGCTTCCCACTCGTTTAATACAGAAAGCACTGAGTGGTGCGTATGCTCGTGTGGCTCTAGGTATAATATGCGTTTACCAATAAGTGATTTAGAAGGTAAGTCGTTACTAAAGGTATGATCAGGCAACCTAAACACACCATTAAAGGTAAAACAGGTGCCGCTTCCCGGGGCTGAATTTAGCGTTATTCGGCCATTCATAGCCTCTACAATATGTTTAGTAATAATGAGACCTAAACCAGTGCCGCCAAATTTTCGGGTGATGGATGAATCTGCTTGGCCAAATGCAGTAAATAACGCATCTTGCTTATCCATTGGAATACCCACACCGGTATCGGTTACTGATACTAAAATAGAGGCGCGGTCTTCATCTAATAAGCGGTAGCTTATATCAACTTTTATAGAGCCTTTTTCAGTAAACTTAATGGCATTACTTAACAAGTTAATGAGTACTTGTTTAAGGCGAGTGGGGTCACCGGTTAAATCATCAGGCACTTGTGGGTTGATATAAATAGATAGCTCAAGTTGTTTTTCATGCGCCGAGGGAGCTAATAATGTCATAACATCGTTTACGCTATCGCGCAGTTGAAACTGGATTGATTCAAGCTCCATTGCGCCCGCTTCAAGTTTAGAAAAATCTAAAATATCGCTAATAATCGTCAATAAACTATTGGCAGAAAGCTCTATGGTATCGAGGTAGTCTTTTTGATGTTTATTTAAAGGTGTTTTATACAATTGGCGCGTAAAGCCAATAACCCCATTAAGTGGGGTGCGTAACTCGTGACTCATTTTAGCTAAAAAGTCGGACTTAACGCGGTTAGCATCTTGCGCCTCTTTTTTGGCCATGGTTAGCTGAATATTTGAGGTTTCGTATTGCTCTAGGGTTTCGCGGTAATCACTCGTGGCCTGATCAATATTTTTCTGCATTTCGTCTTTTTGCATAACCATAGTGTGGGCAATGGTATTAAGCCCTTCACGCAAAAGTTCAAATTCGCCCATCATGGTGTCGTTTAAACCCGTGTCTCTTTTACCCTCAACTAGTTTGTCGGTGGCAAGTACTAACTTATTAAGCGGGTTCATAAACATACGGCTAAGCTTAAGCGCTAAAATAGATGCCAATATTATTGAAAATAAAATAACAATGCCGCTAATTAAAACCGCTCGCTGCTGGCCTATAATCGCTTGGTCTTTATTAAGTTGTAAAATAACGGTGCCAAGCGGGGTTTGAAAATCATTAATATCCCATTTTGATACCGGCGCAGAGTGATTAAAAATTGGGGTGTAGAACGTGATTAACTCTTCTGATTTATTAATTTTTGTTGTGTGAAGATTTTCAATTTGTTCTTTTTGAGTTAGTTCATCAAACGAGCGATGATAGTTGCTGGTCATAATAAGCTGATTGCTGGTATCAAAAATAGCAATCGATTTAATGGTTGGGGAGTGCTTATTGTGTGTGTAACTAATCAGACGGTTGAGCAGCTTTTTATTTTTTTCAAGTAAAGGCTGCTCTAAAGCAATTGCTAAGGGTTCAGATATTGAGCTGCCTTGTTGATATAAAATTTCATCAAGCTCAATGTAACGATTTATTGTAAAATAGCCGCCAAGTAACAAACCAATGATCACTGTGGGGATCAAGGTTAAGGTTAAAACAGAATCACGTAAGCCTAATTTGGTCATAATGGAAGCGTTATTATCATTATTAGTATGGATCGAGTATATACGGTTCATCGGCTATTCTCAAAGCATCTGATTTGCTTATACGTAATACAAAATTTAAGGTAATGCCGCATGGCGCAAATTTTTAAAGCAAAGAAAAAACCACTTAAACAGCAAACACTCACACTTAATATTACGGCCATGGATCATCAAGGGCGGGGCGTTGCCAAACACAATAATAAAGTGTGCTTTGTAAGCGGCGCTTTAATGAATGAAAAAGTAACGGCAACCCTAATAGAAGATAAAGCCAAATACAGTAGTGCAAAGCTGGTTAAGGTTATTAATCCAAGCGATGCACGCACGCAGCCTTTTTGTCAGCATTATAATCACTGTGGTGGTTGCCAGTTGCAGCACCTAGAAATAAATCAGCAAGTGGCTGAAAAGCAAAATGCAGTGACGCAATTGTTTCAAAAATTTGCCAAATTAAGCGACTTAAATTGGCAAGCGCCTCTTTTAAGTAAGCCCACTCATTACAGACGCAGTGCCCGTATTGCCGTAATGTATGATAAAGCTGCTAAAAAAATGCGAGTTGGGTATCGTGCGCCTAGCTCTAAAAATGTGATTAGTATTGAGCAATGTGATGTGCTTAGTAAGGCATTTACTAACGTATTTAGTATTTTTGAAACGCTTATTAATCAATATAAAGCGCTACACAGTATAAGTCATTTACAGTTATGCCAAAACGAGGCTGGGAACTTTATTGTTATTCGCCATACTAAAGCGATACCAGATGAAGCCAAAAGCTATATACAAGAAGCAGCAAACGCACAGCAATGGTTAATTACTTGGCAAGACAACAGCGATGTTATAGAGCAGACTCATTTGCCTACGCCGTATTATTTTTTAGAAAAGTTTAATTTAAAGTTTGAATTTGGCCTTGGTAATTTTATTCAAGTAAATGATGAAGTTAACCAAGCTATGTTAGCTCAGTCGGTAAATTGGCTTAACTTGCAAGGAAACGAGCAAGTATTGGATTTATTTTGTGGTATTGGTAACTTTTCATTAGTGCTAGCCCAGCATGCTAAATCGGTTATTGGAGTAGAAGGGGTTACATCGGCGGTTGCAATGGCGACACAAAATGCGCAAACTAACTCTATCACTAATGCGCACTTTCATTGTTTTGATTTAACGCAAAAAATTGAAACAGCACAATGGTTTAATAAGGCGCTAGACGTATTAGTATTAGACCCTTCTCGCACAGGTGCTATGGCTGTTTTAGAGCAACTACCTTTAAAGCAGTTTAAAACCATTTTATATGTCTCTTGCGATCCTGTTACTTTAGCCCGTGACAGTGCAATTATTTCGCAAGCAGGCTTTGAAGTTACTAAAATTGGGCTAATGAATATGTTTCCACATACAGGACACATAGAAACAATGGCGTTATTTCAACGGAGGTAAAGCGTTTTATGGTCGCTACACGTCAATCACATCAGCAGGACGACACAGGTGACTTTGCTACTAGCCTAAAACAGTTAGCGTTATCGCAAGAGAAAATAACGCTACTAAACAAAGCGCAAGCATTGTGTGTTACATGTGACAACCAAGCACGGCAAAACACGGCCATAGAAATGGTCGAGATTTTAGCCGAGCTAAATTTAGATGCAGAATCTCTCGCAACCGCGTATCTCACGCATTACTACTTAAATGACTTAGTAGACCTTGAAACCGTAGAAGCACAACTTGGCAAAAATGTAGCCATGCTTTTAACTGGGGTTGCGCAAATGGCTGCTATTAGTACTTTATCGCACCAAGGTAAAGGCACTATGCAGGTAGATAACATTCGTAAAATGTTACTTACCATGGTTGAAGATGTGCGCGCTGTGGTGATTAAACTTGCTGAGCAAGTGTGCCATTTACGCAATGTAAAAAATGGCGATGAAGAAGAGCGTGTTATTGCCGCTAAAGAAACCGCAGATATTTTTGCCCCGTTAGCAAACAGGTTAGGTATAGGCCAGCTTAAGTGGGAACTAGAAGATTTATCGTTTAGGTATTTACACCCCGACACCTATAAAAGCATTGCTAAACAACTTGATGACAAACGCCTTGCCCGTGAAGCCTATATGGAAGATATGGTTGCGCAAGTAAAAGCTCGCTTAAGCGAAGCCGGTATTGAGGCGCAAGTGTATGGCCGCCCTAAGCACATTTACAGCATTTATAAAAAAATGCAGCAAAAAAACTACGAATTTGATCAGCTGTTTGATATTAGAGCAATGCGAATTGTTGTAGAGCGCCTGCAAGATTGTTACGGCGCGCTAGGTATTGTGCACACTAATTGGCGCCACCTTAATAAAGAGTTTGACGACTACGTTGCTACACCTAAACAAAATGGCTATCAATCAATTCATACCGTGGTATTTGGCCCTGAAGGGAAAACCGTTGAAATACAAATACGCACCAGCGAAATGCACCAAGATGCAGAGCTAGGCGTAGCCGCGCACTGGATGTATAAAGAAGGCGCTTTACCTGGGCGTGGCTCAGGCTATGAGCAAAAAATTAGCTGGTTGCGCAAATTACTACAATGGCAAGAAGAAGTGGTTGATGGGGGCGATTTAGCCGAAGAGCTTAAAAACCAAGTTGTAGAAGACCGCGTTTATATATTTACCCCAAGTGGCGATATCATCGATTTACCTGTTGGCGCTACACCGCTTGATTTTGCTTACTACATTCACTCAAATGTAGGGCACCGCTGTATAGGGGCTAAAGTATTTGGCAAAATAGTGCCGTTTACACATCAGCTATCAACGGGCGATCAGGTAGAAATTCTCACGCAAAAGCAGCCTAATCCAAGCCGCGATTGGTTAAATCCATCGCTTGGTTATATTAAATCGTCGCGTGCAAGGGCTAAAATCCATCATTGGTTTAAACAGCTCGACCGGGATAAAAACTTAAGCGCCGGTAAAGAGATTCTTGATAACGAACTGCAAAAGCTAGATTTAACCTACAAAGATTTAGACCCAGCTATTAAGCGCTTTAATTTTAAAGAACTAGATGACTTAATGGTTGCCATAGGTGCCGGCGATGTGCGTTTAAACCAAATGCTTAACTTTGTCAGTGATCGTACTGAAGAAGAACCCGTTATTCGTTTTAAAGCGCCAAGTAAAGTAACTGGCGATAAAAACGGCATTGTGGTGGATGGTGTGGGCAGCTTAATGAGCCACGTTGCTAAGTGTTGTCGCCCAGTACCTGGCGATAAAATAATTGGCTATATTACACAAGGCCGTGGCATTGGGGTACACCGCGAAGATTGCGATTCATTTAACAACTTAAAAGAGCAACACCCAGAGCGTGTTATATCGGTTAGTTGGTCAGATGAAATAAACGGCTCTTATGCGCTAAGTATAAAAATAGAAGCAAGCGATCGCTCAGGTTTAATTCGCGATATTAGCTCTGTACTGGCTAACGAAAAAGTAAATGTGATCAACATGAACGTTAATACTGTTGGGGCCGATCAGTTAGCGGTATTTACTATGCAAATAGAAGTGCATGACCTATCGGGCACAAACCGGGTTTTGTCTAAACTGCATCAAATTGAAGGTGTTCACAGTGCCAAGCGAAACCAATAAAATGGCAAACAGTAACGCCCTTGAGCAACTCCTCGATATTATGGCGTTGCTTCGCGATCCTACCGACGGTTGCCCGTGGGATCGCAAGCAAAATTTTAAATCGATTGTACCGCACACGCTAGAAGAAGCCTTTGAAGTGGCCGACTGCATAGAGTCGGGTAATTTAAACGAGCTTAAAAATGAGCTGGGTGATTTACTGTTTCAAATCGTTTTTTACGCACAACTTGCCAAAGAGCAGGACATGTTTGATTTTAACGACGTGGTTAGTGAGCTAAATAGTAAACTTACCCGCCGTCACCCTCATGTTTTTAACACCAAGCAAGCATTAACCGACGAGCAATTAGCAAAGCAATGGCAAGCAATTAAAGCACAAGAGCGTGCAGCAAAAGTTCAGCCAAGCAAAGCCTCACTTTGGCAAGATATACCCACCAATATGCCAAGCTTAACTAAAGCTAAAAAAATTCAGCAGCGTGTTGCCGCACTTGGTTTTGATTGGCCAAGCTACCACGGGGCACTTGATAAAGTAAGTGAAGAGGTACTTGAAGTAAAAGAAGCGCTTGAGCACGACCCTTCATCCGATCATACAGCAGAAGAAATAGGCGACTTATTATTTGCCACAGTAAATGTGGCTCGCCATGTTAAACGCGACCCAGAGCAACTACTCAGACAAGCCAACGATAAGTTCTCGGCGCGCTTTGAAAAAGTGCAAGGTTATTTAATTGCAAAAGGTAAAAGTTTAGAGCGCGCAACGCTTGAGGAAATGGAAGAAGCATGGGAAGCCATTAAAAAAGCGAAATAAGATTAGCTCAGTACAACCTAATGTTAATCAACGAACATTTTTTGTGCGTCTAAACGCTATTTTTAGCTGGATTGCTCAACGCTGTTTTGGTACAATTTCGCCCCGTCTTGATGATATACCCAGAGTCTCTTTCTCGGGTGTTATATTCCTTTTAATTCCTGATATTCTAGGGTTCGCATGAGTACAAAATTTATCTTCGTTACTGGCGGGGTTGTTTCTTCGTTGGGTAAAGGTATTGCAGCAGCGTCATTGGCAGCTATTTTAGAGGCCCGCGGTTTAGATGTTACCATTTTAAAGCTGGATCCTTACATAAACGTTGACCCAGGCACAATGAGCCCAATTCAACACGGTGAAGTATACGTTACAGAAGACGGCGCCGAAACGGATCTTGATTTAGGTCACTACGAGCGTTTTATTCGCACCAAAATGACCAGCCGCAACAACTTCACACAAGGGCGAGTGTACGAAGATGTACTACGTCGTGAGCGCCGTGGTGAATACTTAGGTGCAACCATTCAGGTTATTCCACACATCACAAATGACATTAAGCAACGTGTATACGACGGTGCTGAAGGTCATGATATTGCGATTGTAGAAATTGGTGGCACAGTAGGTGATATTGAATCACAACCATTTATTGAAGCAATTCGTCAGTTAGGTACGGAAATTGGCCGCGAACGTGCGCTATTTATTCACCTAACGCTAGTGCCATTCTTAGGCCCTGCAGGCGAAGTAAAAACTAAACCAACACAGCACTCGGTTAAAGAGTTACGCTCTGTAGGTATTCAGCCAGATATTCTTATTTGTCGCTCAGACCGTAAATTGCCTAACAACGAACGTGCAAAAATTGCATTGTTCACAAACGTTGAAGAAAAAGCGGTTATTTCGCTTCCTGACGTAGACAGCATTTACAAAATTCCTGCACTATTAAAATCACAAGAGCTAGATAACTTTGTATGTCGTCGTTTCCACCTTGACGCACCAGAAGCTGATTTAGTTGAATGGGAACAAGTACTTTATCAAGAGTCTAACCCGACTGGCGAAGTAACAATTGGTATGGTTGGTAAGTACATTGAACTACCAGATGCATACAAATCAGTTAACGAAGCACTAAAGCATGCAGGTCTTAAAAACCGTTTAACCATTAATATTGAATACGTTGACTCGCAAGACTTAGAAAGCAAAGGGGTAGAACTGCTTTCTCATCTAGACGCTATTTTAGTACCAGGTGGTTTTGGCGGCCGTGGTGTTGAAGGTAAAATTTTAGCAGCTAAGTATGCCCGTGAAAACAAAGTACCTTACCTAGGCATTTGTTTAGGTATGCAAGTAGCACTTATTGAATACGCACGTAATGTTGCAGGTTTAACCGACGCTAACTCAACTGAGTTTAATATTCACTCAAAAGCGCCAGTAGTGGGCTTAATTACAGAGTGGTTAGATGCTGAGGGTAACATTGAGATACGTGATGAAAAATCTGATTTAGGTGGCACCATGCGTTTAGGCGCACAAAAATGTCACTTAACGCCGGGTTCTAAGGTGCACGAAGTGTACGGCAATACAGAAATTATTGAACGTCACCGTCATCGCTACGAAGTAAACAACAACTTTGTAGAGCAATTAGAGCAAGCAGGCTTAAGCTTTACCGGTTTATCAGAAGATAAAAAACTAGTAGAGATCATCGAAAACAAAGATCACCCATGGTTTATTGCCGCGCAATTCCACCCGGAATTTACGTCAACACCACGTGATGGTCACCCGTTATTTGAAGGGTTTGTAGCAGCTGCTCATACTCACCAAAAAACGTCTTCGTAATTAAAAAAAGCCGTGCATATTGCACGGCTTTTTTGTCTAAAGGGCTGACTAAAAGATATAAAACGTAGTAAAGTTAGCTGAACTCACCATTTTGGGAATATAGAGGAATCAAGATGTCAGAAATCGTAAAAGTAATTGGTCGCGAAATTATGGACTCGCGTGGTAACCCTACTGTTGAAGCTGATGTATATTTAGCTGATGGTTCTTGGGGCCGCGCTGCCGCTCCTTCAGGTGCATCAACAGGTACTCGCGAAGCACTAGAGCTACGTGATGGTGACAAAGCCCGTTACTTAGGTAAAGGCGTATTAAACGCAGTTGGTTTTATTAACAACGAAATTGCGGATGCGCTAAAAGGCCAAAATGCATTAGAGCAAAGTGCTGTAGATAAAGTAATGCTAGATTTAGATGGCACCGAAAATAAAGAAAAACTAGGTGCAAATGCTATCTTAGCGGTATCACTAGCAACTGCAAAAGCCGCTGCACAATTTAAAAAAGTTGAGCTTTACGAGCACATCGCAGACTTAAACGGTACACCAGGTGTTTACTCAATGCCGTTACCTATGATGAACATCATCAACGGTGGTGAGCACGCAGATAACTCTGTAGATATTCAAGAATTTATGATCCAACCTGTTGGCGCTGAAAACTTCCGCGAAGGCCTACGTATGGGCGCTGAAGTATTCCACAGCCTTGCTAAAGTATTAAAAGCAGACGGCCACTCTACAGCGGTAGGTGATGAAGGTGGTTTTGCACCAAACCTTGCATCAAACGAAGCGGCACTTGCTGCTATTAAAACAGCTGTAGCAAACGCAGGTTACGAGCTAGGTAAAGATATTACACTGGCTATGGACTGTGCTGCATCTGAGTTTTACGACAAAGAAGCAAACATTTACGATCTGAAAGGTGAAGGCAAAAAATTCACTTCAGAAGAGTTTAACTACTTCTTAAAAGATTTAACTGAGCAATACCCAATTGTATCTATTGAAGATGGCTTAGATGAGTCAGATTGGGATGGCTTTGCACACCAAACTAAATTAATGGGCGATAAAATCCAATTAGTAGGCGATGATTTATTCGTAACTAACACTAAGATTTTAAAACGCGGTATTGATAACGGTATTGCTAACTCAATCCTAATTAAATTTAACCAAATTGGTTCACTAACTGAAACGTTAGCAGCAATCAAAATGGCTAAAGATGCAGGCTTTACAGTTGTTATTTCGCACCGTTCTGGCGAAACAGAAGATGCAACTATTGCTGATTTAGCGGTAGGTACTGCTGCAGGCCAAATTAAAACAGGTTCATTGAGCCGCTCTGACCGTGTTGCTAAGTACAACCAACTTCTTCGCATTGAAGAAGCGCTAGGTTCTAAAGCACCTTACAACGGTCTTAAAGAAGTTAAAGGTCAGTAATTCTATTTTATATAGAATCTTATTTTTAATTTTAGATGATAAAATCCTCGCTAATGCGGGGATTTTTTATGCCTGATAATTTATCAAAGAGATGAGAATGCTTTGTAGGCGTTAAGCTTGCTAACGCGCGCACGCAGTGCGAAAAGAGGGTACAAGAAAAGTGAAAACTCTTTATTTAAACCACAAATTATTTTATTAAAAAATGTGAAATATCTTGTAGGCGTTAAGCTCGCTGACTCGCGCAAGTAGTGCGAAACAGGGTTTGCTTAACTCATAATATTTTCTGCACAGCTCAGAGCTGAAACTGCTGCTTTAAAATAGCCCCTGTAAAACTGGTTTTTAAATAAAAACCACGCGGTAAGGTTTTTATTGTTTGCCCATTTGGGCCAATAGCATCGGTAACCACTTTGCTATTAGCGGCTTTTGGCCTAATTTGTATAGAATCCCCTAAATGGCCTGATATTTCATCAACTCGCCCAAGCGCTATTAACTCCATTTGCTCTTCCCAATCACGTTGTAGCAACGCATCTTGCTCAGGCGTAGGCTGCCATAAAAAACCACTGCCTATGGTTCTATCAAAAGGCGCAATATCGCGCTCACTCAATATAGGCAGCCATAAAACATGATTGAGTTTTTTACGCACAGCGCTTGTATGCCACGTCATGCCGGTTACGTTTATAAGGGGGGTAACCGACACAAAAGTGGTTTCTAAGGGTTTACCTTTATACGAAATAGGCAGTGTTTTTAATTCAATGCCTAAATCTTCAAAGTCGGGGAGGGGTTTTGAGCCTGCAGTAGCGCCTAACACGTATTCAATAAGTTGCCCGGTCCAGCCTTTTTCGCGTAATAGGTCGTCAGGGGTTTTAAAGCTGTATTGAGAGGCTAATTGCCCTAATGTTAAACCAGCAATAGCGTTTACGCGTTGCATTAAGTCATTAATTGAATGGGGTTTTGTTGGTCGCATGCTACTCATTTACCTTGAATAATTAACAGCGCCATGATAGCAAAACCCCCGTAAGGTGGATATCTTTGCTTTTGGTTGTTTTTTATACGCACTGTGTTTGGCGTAATTTTGCTCACCCCAAAAAGTTACAGTTTAACTGTAAGTGACTGACTAGCTTTAATATTTTCAATTAACTCATTCAGCTTTAATTAAGTTAGCAAATTCTATATGGGATAAATACAACTATATAAACATGTTTATCCACAGAATCTGTGGAGAAAGCGAGTTTTTAGATCTGCTATTGTGGACTTGTTTGCAAAATAGCCTTGTTTATCAAAAGTTATACACAAGCTGTGAGTAAATAGCACTAAACATAATAATCAAGGCATAGCTTAGCTTTTTTTGCTAAAAGTTGCGTCAATTAAGGGTTATTTTATCCTTGTAATTACTCAGTGCTCATTTAAGGTTAAGTCGTTATGCACAGCGTAAATAGTAAACGTGCGATTAGGGCGTGATGACTTTGGGGATAATAGTGTTTGCCGAATTGCAGCTAATGTGGAACAATCATTAAAAATCGACTTACAAATGAGGCACTAAGGTGATTGATGCCGAAGGTTTTCGTGCCAATGTCGGAATTGTAATTTGCAATAATCAGGGGCAGGTTTTTTGGGCTAGACGTTACGGTCAACATTCTTGGCAATTTCCCCAAGGCGGTGTTGATGACGGAGAAACACCCGAACAAACCATGTACCGTGAATTACACGAAGAAGTAGGTTTGCGACCAGAAGATGTAGAAATAGTTGCAAGCTCAAAACATTGGTTACGCTATAAATTACCCAAGCGATTAATTCGCCGCGACTCTAGTCCGGTGTGTATTGGGCAAAAACAAAAATGGTTTTTATTAAAACTGCGTTGCAAAGATGAAGATGTAAACTTGCTTAAAACACATCATCCCGAGTTTGATGATTGGCGCTGGGTGAGTTATTGGTACCCAGTAAGGCAAGTGGTATCGTTTAAACGCGATGTATACAGACGGGTGATGAAAGAGTTTGCACCGTTTGCAATGCCTTTTAATAAAAGAGAACATCATAAAGAACAGTGGCGACACAAAAGGTAGTAGCATAATTATAAAATAAGGAGCAGGTAATGCTGGCAACACTTAGAACTATTGCTGAGTCTGTTTCGCAACAAGCGAATTTAGACAGTGCCTTAGTGTGCTTTGTGAAAATGGTTAAAGAGGCCATGAAAACCCAGTGCTGCTCTATTTATTTTGCCGACTACAGCCAAGATAACTTTGTACTTATGGCAACCGAAGGCCTAAACCCGGATGCCGTAGGTAAGTTTAGAATTGGTTTTACCGAAGGGCTTGTAGGTTTAGTGGCCCAGCGTGAAGAGCCCATTAATATAGCTTTTGCAAAATCTCATCCGCGTTTTAAGCTCTCCCCCGAAGTAAACGAAGAAGGTTACAATGCCTTTTTGTCTGTGCCTGTGGTGCATCAAAAAAAGGTATTGGGCGTTATTGTTGTACAACAAAAAATGGCGCGGGTTTTTAGCCAAGACGAAGAGTCGTTTTTAATTACCCTTTCAGCACAGCTAGCCTCGCAACTTGCGCATGCTGAAATAAAAGAGCTTTTACGCCAAGACGAATCATCACACCAAACCTCAGTGCTCAAAGGGGTGTCGAGTGCTCCAGGTATTGGGATTGGCCAAGCCTTTGTGGTACTGCCCAAGCTTGATTTTAAATCTATAGAGCTAAAAAAAGATCCCGATAGCGCCGAGCAACGCCGTTTGTTTACACAAGCCGTTGCTGCCACCCGCAAAGAATTTAATACCCTGTCTATGACCTTGAGTGACTCAATACCGCGTGAAGCACTCGCGGTATTTGATGTATACCAACAATTACTTGATGCGAAAAGTTTAGGCCACAATGTTGAGGTACAGTTACAAGAGGGCTGGTGTGCAAAAAGCGCCTTAAAAATTGTTATTGAGCGGCTTATTTCGCAGTTTAATGCCATGCAAGACCCCTACATTAAAGAGCGCGCAGTTGATGTAAAAGACATAGGTTTAAGGGTGTTACACCACCTAGTAAACACAGAACACGCAGTAAAAGATTACCCACCCAATACCATATTAATTGCGAATACCTTAACGCCCGCCATGCTGGCTGAAGTACCCAACGGGCATTTAGCCGGTGTAGTGAGTGTGAATGGCTCAGCCAATAGCCATGCCTCTATATTAACCCGAGCGATGGGAATACCGGCTATTTGGGGTATTGAAGATTTACCCTTATTGCAATTTGATGCTAAACCAATGATTTTAGATGCCTTTGCTGGGCGTTTATATATTTCTCCTTCGCAAGTGTTACTCGATGAATACGCGCAGTTAAAGCACCAAGATAAACTACTCAATAACCGCTTTTTAGCAGAGCAAAGTGCGCAGTCGGTTACCTTAGATGGTGAGCAAATAAATTTAATGCTAAATGCAGGGCTTGAGCTTAATACCGAGCAAAGCAGTGCGCATATTTGCGATGGGGTAGGGCTTTATCGTACCGAAGCATGGTTTATGCAAAAGGGGCAATTTCCATCGCAAGCTGAGCAAGAAAACTGGTATAGGGAGGTGCTAAAAAGTTACCACCCAGCGCCAGTGGTTATGCGAACCCTAGATATTGGTGGCGATAAAGTTTTAGATTACTTTAATATTACCGAAGAAAATCCCTTTTTAGGGTGGCGCGGCATACGCATAAGCCTTGACCACCCAGAGCTATTTTTAGATCAGCTCAAAGCTATGTTAAAAGCAAACATGGGTTTAGGTAATTTAAAAATAATGCTGCCTATGATCAGCGGTACAGAAGAGGTAGACGAAGCGCTCGCGTTATTTGAACAAGCTTATTTTGAACTGGCAGAAAAACACCCAGAGCAAAACTTGGAGCGCCCAGAAGTGGGCATTATGCTTGAAGTACCCTCAAGTATATTTATGCTCGACGAGTGGGCTAAAAAAGTAGATTTTTGCTCAGTAGGCAGTAACGATTTAACGCAATACTTACTTGCTGTCGATAGAGCAAATGCGCGGGTGGCTCAGTTATTTAACCCATATCACCCCGGCGTGTTAAGGGTATTAAATAAAGTAGCGAATGAATGTAATAAACACTGTTTACCCTTTAGTTTATGTGGCGAGCTAGGCGGCGAGCCAGAGGGCGCTATTTTACTCATTGCCATGGGTTATAGGCATTTAAGTATGAACATGTCGTCGTTAACTAAAGTAAAGTGGATTTTAAGGCGCTTAAATATTAACGATATGCAGCAATTACTCGCAGAGTGCTTAGTGCAATCGAACGCTAAACAGGTACTGCGCTTAACGCGCAATTTTATGATTGAACACCAATTAGGCGATCTATTCTACACCGCCAAATAATGCAGCGCTTAAAGATGCTATTAACTTTATAATCCTTTAATATAGGCGCACGAAAAGGTATTTGAGAACACTATGTATGACTTAGCTTTACTCGTGGCCAGTTGTGCGCTACTTGGCTGTGTAGTTGGCTTTTTAGCAGGGCTATTAGGGATAGGCGGCGGTTTAATTATTGTGCCTGTTTTAAGTAGTTTATTACTGATGTTTGACATTACTTCACCTGATCACGTATTAGTTATTTCTATTGCAACATCGCTTGCCTCTATTTTATTCACTTCTACTTCTTCAGTCTTGGCTCATCATAAAAATGATAATGTGCCGTGGCAAATTGCACCGTGGGTTATGTCGGGTGTAGGCTTAGGCGCGTTAATAAGTGGCTTTGCCGCAAGTTTAATACCCGAACAAGCATTACGCAGCGTGTTTGCAATAAGTGTTGTATTTATTGCAGGCAGAATGGTGTTGGCATCACGTAGTAAATCGCTTAAAGAAAAACCGCTACCAAAAGGGATTATTTTAGGGAGCATTTCTGCCCTTATGGGCGCGCTTTCTGGTTTAATAGGTATTGGTGGCGGCGCACTTATTGCCCCTATGCTTAATTACTTTTCAGTTGATATGAAAAAAGCGATAGGCTGTGCATCAGCGAGCGGCATTGTTATCGCACTATTTGGCTCTATTGGTTATATAAGCGCAGGCTGGCAGGTAACCGATTTAGCCCATGGGTTCGCAGGGTTTGTATACTTACCTGCATTATTTGGTATTGTAATAACATCGTGGTTTGTGGCGCCCTTAGGGGCTAAAGCAACTCATTATTTACCTGTTAATATAATAAAGAAAATTTTCGCGGTGTTGCTTGTGCTCATCGCACTTAAAATGGTTTTTAGCTAAAGGTTTATTTATGGCACTTGAGTTTCCTCAAATCGATCCAATAATTTTTTCTGTTGGACCGCTAAGCGTACGTTGGTACGGTTTAATGTATTTAATTGGTTTTGCATTTGCGATGTGGTTTGCTAATCGTCAAGCCGAAAAACCAAACTCTGGCTGGACTAAAGAGCAAGTTAGCGACTTGCTTTTTTACGGCATGCTAGGGGTTATTTTAGGCGGCAGAATTGGCTATGTATTGTTTTATCAGTTTAGCTACTTTTTAGAAAATCCATTATATTTATTTAGAATTGACCAAGGCGGTATGTCGTTCCACGGCGGAACATTAGGGGTTATTACCGCTATTATACTATTTGCCAAAACCCGCAAAAAATCACTATTCGCAGTGGGAGATTTTGTGGTGCCGCTGGTTCCGGTGGGCTTATTAGCAGGGCGTATTGGTAACTTTATAAATGGCGAGTTATGGGGCCGTGTAAGCGATGTGCCATGGGCAATGGTATTTCCAACGGGTGGGCCGCTTGCGCGTCACCCATCGCAGTTATACGAAGCCTTTTTTGAAGGGCTAGTCCTGTTTTTAATTTTATTATGGTTTATTAAAAAGCCTCGCCCTGCAGGCAGTGTAGCCGGTGTGTTTTTATTAGGATACGGCGTATTTAGATTTTGTATTGAATACTTCCGCCAACCAGATGCGCAGCTTGGCCTATTTGCCGATTTTATCTCAATGGGTCAAATACTCTCGTTACCTATGATAATTGGTGGCCTAGGGCTATTAATTTGGGCGTACAAAAAACCGCAACCTGTAACCGCAGCAAAGGCATAGTAAGAACAGATCATGAAACAATATTTAAAATTATGTCAGCGTATTGTTGACGAAGGTGTATGGGTAGAAAACAAACGCACAGGCACGCGCTGCTTAACCGTTATTAATGCCGACTTAGAATACGATGTAGGTAATAATAAATTTCCTATGATCACCACTCGTAAAAGTTACTACAAAGCCGCTATAGCAGAGCTTTTAGGTTACTTACGAGGGTACGATAGTGCAGCGCAATTTCGCGATATAGGCTGTAAAACTTGGGATGCAAACGCAAACGATAATAACGCATGGCTAAATAACCCTAACCGCAAAGGCGAGGACGACATGGGCCGCGTTTATGGCGTGCAAGGGCGTAATTGGCAGCGCCCAGATGGCTCAACGCTCGATCAGCTTGCTAAAGTAATAAATAACTTAAAAAACGGGATTGATGACAGAGGTGAAATAATTACCTTTTATAATCCTGGTGAGTTTGAGCTTGGTTGCTTGCGCCCATGTATGCACACGCATACGTTTTCGCTGCTTGGCGACACGCTGTATTTAACATCGTATCAGCGCAGTTGCGATGTGCCGCTGGGCCTTAATTTTAATCAAATTCAGTGCTTTGTATTACTGGCATTGGTTGCGCAAATTACCGGCCATAAAGCAGGTAAGGCGTATCATAAAATTGCTAACGCGCATATTTACGAAAACCAGTTACCGTTAATGCGCTATGTGCAGTTAACACGTGAGCCATTTGACTCACCGCAATTAAATATTAACCCAAACATAAAATCACTAGAAGATATAGAAACATGGGTAACACGAGACGATTTTGAAGTAGTAGGCTATCAATGCCACGAACCAATCCAATATCCGTTTTCAGTATAATAAGATTAAGGAGAACAAGATGAAAGCAGTGATCCCCGTAGCAGGCCTTGGAACGCGTATGTTACCTGCCACAAAAGCTATCCCTAAAGAGATGCTCCCTGTGGTAGACCGCCCGCTTATTCAATATGTAGTAAATGAAGCGGTAGCAGCAGGCGTTAAAGAGATTGTACTTGTAACGCACTCAAGTAAAAACTCTATCGAAAACCATTTTGATACCAGCTTTGAACTAGAAGCCACGCTTGAAAAACGCGTAAAGCGGCAATTACTTGCCGAAGTACAGGCAATTTGCCCTAAAGATGTGACCATTATTCACGTACGCCAAGGCGAAGCCAAAGGCTTAGGCCACGCAATTAACTGTGCAGCGCCAATTATTGGCAACGAACCTTTTGTGGTTATTTTGCCAGATGTAATTGTTGATGACGTAGAGAGCGACCTTAAAAAAGACAACCTAGCAGAGATGATCGCCCGTTTTGAAGAAACTAAGCACAGCCAAATTATGGTTGAGCCAGTACCAATGGACGAAGTAGACAAATTTGGTGTTGTTGATTTAGGTGACGTAGAGCTTCACCAAGGTGAAAGCTCGCCAATTATAAACATGGTAGAAAAACCGCCAGTAGATGAAGCACCTTCAAACCTATCTGTAGTAGGGCGTTATGTATTAAGCGAAAACATCTGGCCACTGCTTGCTAAAACGCCGCAAGGGGCTGGCAACGAAATTCAACTTACAGATGCAATTGCCATGCTAATGCAGCAAGAAAAAGTAGACGCGTACGCAATGAAAGGGCGCAGCCACGATTGCGGTAGTAAAATCGGCTACTTAAAAGCAACAATAGAGTTTGCTCTGCGCCGCGACGAGTTTGCAGATGATTTAAAAACATTTATTAAATCGTTAATTTAGGTTTTATTAAATTACCCACCAAGGCGCCTGTTTAGGCGCCTTTTTTATTGCTAAATTATTAATGCCACTATGAGTATAGCTTTACTCAATTTTAACGACGCGAGTAATAAAGATGGGCTACGCTTAATTATGTTCTGAATTTGACTTGCGTTATTTTTAAACACAACGTAATTTATATTGAAAGGTTTATGTTAATTGGCATTAAAGTTGTATTAAAAGCCACACCCATGGAGGGTCGTGTTAATTTTATCTTTGCAGGTAAATTAACGTATAGGAGCAAATTTGCTCATTGTTTAATAGATAAGTTAAACGCTTTCTTGTGAGAACGTTTAACTGAAATGTAAGTGCAGAGGCACTGCTTTCAGGATAACGGGTACATGCTTAAATTAAAAAAATACTATAAACACTTTTTTGTATGCCTTTTTACGCTTACGTTTGGCACGGCGTGCTCTATTACGCCTACCGCTAAACCTGCTGTTGATAATGAAATACCTAACACCACGCCCGATTACGTATCGATAACTGCACTAGAGCTTGCGCAATTAAAAGATGCCGCAATGCAATGGCAGCAAGCACGCGCCGGTATAGAGCGTATTTTAAAGCTTGAAAAAGAAATTACTTACCTGGTTAACCATATAGATATAATAAACTCTAAAGCTATTGCACAATCTAATGCAAGCCCTGCCTACAGTAGCCGTTACACACGCACGCCTTCGCGTACAACCAGTAATAAGCCACGTCGTCAGCAAACTTACAAAGCTGCTAACAATAACCAAAAGCAAACTATAAAGCTTAATACCCCTAAACATGTATTTGCATTACAAGTTGCCTCGGTTGATTCTAAGCAGGATGTAGCCAAAGCTTGGCAAGAACTAAATACCAAAGCAGCGCCACTATTTAGAGATAAAATATTAACCAACGTAGAAACCGCAAAAATAAATGATAAAACCTTTTATCGCTTAAAGCTTGGCTCCTATAAAAACCTTAAAAATGCCAAAGCCGACTGTGAAGTATTTAAAATGTATAAGCTCGACTGCATTGTAAGTAACTACACCGATAAGCCAATTAAACTTTAATAGCGATACCAACCCGCAATAATAAATAATCATTTTATGGGGCTAATCGTGTTGCGTTCTGCGTTAATAAATCTCGTTTAGAGCAACTAAATAGCGAATTTTTTGCCTAGCTATCAATACGTTTTACTATCCTCAAAATAGATTACTTAATTAAGCTAATTGGTATAAAAGCGCAATAGGCCCTAGCACGCGTGACTTGCTAAGCGTTGATTGGCTGTTAAAATAGCGCCCACTCTTACCCAAATTAACAACATACTTATGCTGCACAACAAGGATTTTTTAGCCACATTAGTTTTAGGCTTTGCATTAGCAAACAGTGCTCATGCACTCGCAACGGCCCAAAAGCAGGCGGTGCTCATTAAAAAAGATGATTTAGCCGCACTAAAAGAGTCAGCGCAGCAGTGGCAACAAACCAAGCCTCAACTAGAAAGACTGTTAAAGCTAGAAAGTGAATTACAGCGCACAGTAGATAAATTAAAACAACTTAACGCGCAGCCAAAACTACAGCAAACTAACCACTTAGCTGTTGTGAATACAAATGCGCTGTTTGCTGTGCAAGTGGGGGCATATAAAAATAAAGCGGTACTTGAAGCGGCTATAAAGCAATTTCAATCGGCGTCAAATAAGCTTGAAGTAAATACCGAGCAAGTACTGATTGACCAGCACACCTTTTATAGATTAAAGCTTGGTGCGTTTAAAACAAAAGAAGCAGCAAACGATGCATGTAAGTCATTAATAAACAATAATACCTGCTTTGTAACCTACTACGTCAAAACGCCTCAAAGTTAATTAACCTGAACTCTGGTTAAGAGCCTTACTAGCATATTGAACTATCTGGATACTTAAATTTATTATCTCTGGCTAGAGATAGGTTTATTATCCAGAGTTTAGGTTAATTAGGCATAATAATTGCTTTATCCTCGGTATGTTTTAAAGAGGACGGCAACTATGCGCCTTTTACTGCCTTTAGTATTGTTAAATTTAACTGCTTGCAATTTGGTTCCGCCCCCAGAGCCGAGTGTGCCTACTGACGCGCCAAAAGCAGCAATGGCTCCCTATACCGTTAACGAGTATGTAGCAAATCTAACCTCGCAGCTTAACCATGTAAATGGCGCTTTAAATGCCAATGCGCGCATTGGTGTGAGTAGCTTTTTTTATGCCGATGCTTTAGATACTAAGCTAGTAGCAGGGCAGGCCTCGGGTTTGAGCTTACAAATTCAAGAAAGCTTATTAACGCAATTTACCCAGCTTGGCTATCATACCGTTGAGTACCGCCTTGGCAATAACCTTATATTAGCGCAAAACGCAGACAGCATATTAAGCCGCGACTTAAGTAAATTACGCAATCGCCAAAATATTGACTTAGTCATCACCGGCACTGTAACGCGCCAACAGCATGCTTACATAGTTAATGCACGACTCGTTAATATTGAAAACAAGCAAGTACTGTCGGCAGGCAGCACAGAGATCCCTATAAATGTAATGTGGGGAAACGAAAAAATTCAGCAGCGTGACGGCTCTTTGTACCGCAGCGAATATTAATCAGGAGCACACCATGAGAAACCTATTAATTACCCTATGTTTGCCATTAGGCTTTGGCTGTTCGCAAATGTTAAATTCGCTACATTCAGAGCCGGAGAAAGTTGAGCAAGATAATGCAGCCCAGCTTGTTTCAGAGCAACGTGCGGTAAAAGCACCTGCACCAAATGAAGCGTTATTTCAGTCTAATTTAAACAAGCAAAGTAACTACACCAAAAGTGCCCCTGCAAAACGCAAAAATATAAACCATTATGTGCGCGGTATAATGCAAGACATGGTCGAAAACCTGCAATACGTAAACGACAAAACGCCACTTGCCGTTTCTAGCTTTGTATTTTTAGATGATGACTACAGCGATGGAAGCCTGTTAGGTAACCAAATAGCCGAAAGTTTTATGCACGAGCTGCATAGTTTTGGAGTACCGGTTATCGATTTTAAAACCACCGATTATATGCGAGTAACCCCCGCAGGCGACTTTGTATTTAGCCGCGACTACCTAGAGCTAAACCAAGATCAAAACTTTAATTACGTATTAGCAGGAACACTTGTGAGCCACCAAGGTGGCGTACTGGTAAATGCACGAATAGTGGGCATTAAAAGTAAAGCGGTAGTGGGCAGTGCGCAAGGGTTTATCCCTCAATCAGTGGTTGATGCGCTAAACAGTAGCTATCGCACCGACGGAATTATGCTTAAACAAGCCAGCGAGTGAGGTTGACCATGTTTTACAAACTATCTGCTATAGCGGGGCTAACGGCAACGTTAGCATTAACTGGCTGTTCAATAACGCAAAATAATGAGCATAACGAAAGCATAAACACACGCTCAGCCTACACCGTGGTAACGCAAAGTAGCCAACCAACGCCTATGTATGCCAACCAATCTGTGCAGCAGCAAAGTGAGTACGACACAGCAAGGCAGTTTACACCGCTTAAACACCACAAAACGCTGGCAAACTATGTAGAGCAAATGGCGCTGGATTTAGTCGATACGCTTGAAGCCGAAGCGCCCGATAACAACAGCATCAACATAGCGGTTACCACCATTGTAGATTTAGACGCATCGCTTAATAAAAGTAATCAGTTGGGTAATCAATTAGCAGAGACGTTTATTCATCAGCTGCAAAAATTTGGCTACGGCGTGGTAGATTTTAAAACCATGGACAACATTGATGTATCAAACAGAGGCGACTTCGTGTTATCTCGCGATATAGAAAAGCTAAGCGAAAGCAGCATGGCTAACTATGTATTAGCAGGTACGTTAATTTACCGCCCAAATGGCGTAGCAGTAAATACCCGCGTTATAAATGTTCACAGCAAACATATTGTAGCAAGCAGCCGTAAACTAATACCGCTGTACGTGTTAAACAAAGAAGATATATATTTATCAAGCAATTAAGTTAATTATAGCTTGATATGAAAAACAAGATGCCGTTATAATTTTTGTAAGCTGTAAGCTGTAAGCTGTAAGCTGTAAGCTGTAAGCTGTAAGCTGTAAGCTGTAAGCTGTAAGCTGTAAGCTGTAAGCTGTAAGCTGTAAGCTGTAAGCTCGATGCGGCCTCTTAGTTAAATGGATATAACGGCCCCCTCCTAAGGGGCAGTTACAGGTTCGATTCCTGTAGGGGCTACCAATAAAATCAAAGGGTTATAGCTTTCTTTTCTTTTATCTCTATTTCTGTGTAGCGCATTTTGGACTTCCCATAGTTTGCTAGACACCCAATGAGTTACATTGTAACTTCTAATTAGAGGTGTTTTATGAGCAAAGGCAAACGGTATACCCAAGAATTTAAAATAGAAGCAGTTAAACAAATAACTGAACGTGGTTATTCAGTTGCTGAAGTATCAGAACGATTAGATATTTGTACCAAAACGTTATATCACTGGCGAAGCCAGTTATCAGAGAAACCCAAACAAACCAAATCATCAGACGAACAACTAAGGATCGCCAAACTTGAGGCCGAGCTAAAACGTGTCACGGAGGAACGCGACATTCTAAAAAAGGCCGCAAGGTACTTTGCCAGCAACCCCGAGTAAAGTACGCTTTTATTCGTGAGCATCAAAATGAGTTTTCTATTGTTGCGATGTGTAAACTATTTAAGCTACACCGCAGTGGCTTTTATGCGTGGTTAAAGAAGCCATTGAGTGACAGAGCAATCGAAGATAATCGTTTGCTTAAGCTTATTAGAGAGTTTTACGTTGCCAGTGGTGGCACTTACGGTAGTCCTTGGATACACGCAGATTTACGTGAAGCTGGTGAGCAATGTAGTGTTAATCGCGTAGCTAAGATCATGCGCCAACATAAACTCAAAGCGCAAATAGGGTATAAACGTCGCCATATTAAAGGCGGTAAAACATCGCGCATTGCAGATAACTTGCTAGCTCGTCAGTTTAATCCTCCTGCGCCGAATCAAACTTGGGTAAGTGATATTACTTATGTGAGAACCTATGAAGGCTTCTTGTATGTAGCAACTGTCATGGATTTATTCTCTAGGCGCATCGTAGGCTGGTCGATGGATAAAAACATGGACAAGTACTTAGTAATTAAAGCATTGCTCATGGCAGTTTATCAGCGCCAACCCAAAGCTGACGTAATGGTACATAGTGATCAAGGAAGCCAGTATGGTAGCGCTGATTACTTAGCCTTTATGAAAGAACATAACCTTGTACCCTCAATGAGTCGAGCTGGGAATTGTCACGATAATGCAGTTGCTGAAAGCTTTTTTACGACGATTAAAAAGCGAATAGTTAAGCGTAAGATATATTCGACAAGGGAAGATGCGAAAGCTGAGATATTCAATTTTATAGAAATGTTCTACAATCCCAAAAAACGCCATTCACACACAGGCGGTGTTTCACCTGCTAAGTTTGAGGAAGCGTATTTTTCTGAGTTAGAAATTGTCTAGTGAAAGCTGGGAAGTCCACTATACTGTTTTATTCATATTAGAACCTTTACGAAGGCAATATACTGTTCAGTACAGTTATTTACAGAACTCCAAGTAAGAGCTTTCTTGCCATTCTGGCAAGTGGGTAGCTAAAGGTTGTTTTTGAAGTTTGGTAGAGGTTTTGAACTACCTAAAGCTCGTTATATAGCTTTAGGTCTTCTGAAAAGCATCAAAACAACGCTTTGAGTATGACTTGGTAGCTAAAGCTCATAGTAGGGCTTTAGCTACTTAAAATAATATTGTTATGATTTCTCTAAACGCCATTGGTAGAAGCGAGTAACAAAGGTTTTACCCGCAAACCAAATACCTTTTACTTTTTGTATTAACTCACCATCGTAATAGCTTTGTGAGCATTCGCCTGTCTCTTCATTCACGTTAGCATCGTAATGAAGTTTTATAGGTCTATCCTTGCTTTTAATATTTAAACCGCCCATAGCCTGCGTGTAAGCATGCCAGTCGCTATTATCAGCAGCAGAACGCGCTTTTTCTAATAGCGAATTACTTTCGCCTTTGAACATCGAACGCAAGCGTCTAAGTTCGCGCCATACAGATACACTCGCACCACTAATTTGCTGAAATTGACGAATACACCAACATGATGCCCACGCATCTATACGTTGCGCTACCAGTAGCGAATCGTTACCGAACTTATCTTCGCCTACACCGTCACCATCTATATTTTTCGCTATGTATTTTAGAATGTAGCCAGTTGCAGAGCCTTTGTTCAATCCATTAATATTTGCTCAAGAGGATTTGAGCCTAACAGAAAGAGCATATCTAGATGGCTTTGAAGATGGGTTAAAGTCACTTGTTTTTGATGATGAGGGTATAAGCAATAAGCTTATTTTTAAATCGAAAATGCAATCAGGTCTGTCACTTTACTGCACCGACAATTTCAAAAAGTTAGTTAACGATAACAACCTGACAGGGCTAGTTTTTAATACCGACTTACTCGCATGCTTCTAAACTATCTGGCAGTAATACTTGAGCAGGTTTAGCTGTACTAGCTCAAATTTGTGATGTTTTATGCTCTAATGGCATGTGTTATTAGAGCATAATATGTGTTATTTATAACCATTATTGTATTTGTTGAATACGTTCATATTCATCCATTACTAATTTTTCCATCTCATTACGGTTATTAATCATAGTTTCGAAATCGCTTTGAATATATTTTAAAGCGGCATGAGGGTTTATTCGCTTAATTCTTTCAAATTGAATGGCTTCTTCCTCATCATAAGCAAGGATTGCGAGCGTAATTTTATTTCGGTTTATGCCTTTTGAAAATAAACCGTCACTGTCTAAACGAATTAAAACTCTTTCTAAAACGTTTAACCATTGCTCCCATTGGTCATTTATTTGCTCACTAGAGGCTGTATAGTCTATATCATCAAACTCATAACAGGCTTCTTCTGTATCATTAAAATATTCAGAGTACATTTCAAGAGAGGGGAAGTCAGAAACGTTCCATTTAGCTAATAAAAAATCATCGTCTTCGTTGTCGTATTCTTCTGCAAAGACTTTTTTTAAATCTGACAAAGTATTAAACATTGGCAACAGGCTGTAGCTTCCTGTGAAGTAAAACCCAATAACATAAAGCTCGCAACCGTGGTCTTGAATAATTTTAGTGAATGCTAATTTTGATTCTCTATATAAGATATCTTCAAAGTTTTCGATTTTATTCATTAGAGTCTAATTCCGTTTAAAGCGATTATTCTTCCTTCTTTGCTTATATTAAACTTTATTTATAAATAAAAAGCGAGTAAATAAAAATCTACTCGCTTTAAAATTTTGACAGCTTACTGATCTGACTCCATAAAAGTAGACACCTATTTAGGAGTCAGTTCTCATGAAAGTAAAAGCGTTTCGTAAACATACAG